>JASFQK010000010.1:0-160359 GCA_050115495.1 Phycisphaerae bacterium
CGCGTCGTTACTCTCGTGCATCGGCGTACTCCTCTGCCCAGCGTGGGCGGCTCGGAACCAATCTTGATCCCGAGAGTACGCCGCCTTTTTTCATCCCGCCATCAACGAAATTCGGTTATAGCTCCACCTCGCTCGCAGAGCTGGACAACGACACGCTTCAGCAGATCAAGGAGTTACGGGACTTCCGCAAGTGGCTTAGAGCGGAAGGCAAGTGCCTGGACTGTGGGTTTGCCTCGGCGAAGGGGTCGGTGGATGCGCTCGACTGCAGACTGCGGGCCCATGTTGTCGACTACGTGGATAGGCAGCCGTCTGTCCATCCTGCTTTGCCCATGGATCTGGGGTATGTCGACTTCTTCTGTCCAGATGCCGCAGATGTTCAGCAGCGGGCCGTCAAGAAAGCCGCTTGCCTCACGGTGGAGAAGAGAGCTGTAAGACTCGTGGCCCACGTCGGGCGTTCCTATTTGCAGGAAGAGGGGCATCGTTTCAGGGATGAAGTCATCGGCCTCCTTGGGAGGGGAGGGACCTTCAGGCTTCTGGCTCAGAATCCCTGGTCTGAGATCGGTTTCATGATCGCCGTGGGAGAGGCCGATGTGCGGGAAGGGTGGGGTAGCCGCATCGTCGATGCAAGTCGAGGTTCTCCCGCGGCCATGGTCACAGCCATCGCGAAGAGCAAGTACTACAGCACGAGTTTCTGCCCGGTAATGAAGCAGTATCGAGAACTGCGATCGCAGTATCCAGGGCTCATTGACTGCAGGCTGTCCAACGTGGATATTCCTGTAACATGCATGCTCACTAGCAGCGATGGATTTCTGGAGCCCTACCTAACCGTCGATATACCGGGGCGTTATCGGTGGTCTATGAACACGTTCGAGCTTCATTTCACGGAGGAGTGCTCGTTGTACAGAACGGCCTCGAACTGGTTCGAACGGCTCTGGGACATGTCCCTTGAATATGATAGGTTCACTGAGGCCGAGGAAGACCTGAAGCAGCGGTTTATGGCGCGCTACCGGGCGTGAGTTGTGACATTCGCGGGCCAGCAACAGGACTCCGCATCGGAGAACAGATACGGAGCAGAGGGGGCATGGCGCTCGATGGCGGGAGCGGCCCGATGCGGCGGGTGTGCTCCCGTGCCCCGAGCCGTTCGCGCGGTTGGCGGCGAGTCGCTGTGCGGGCATCGAAGTGCGACACCCCCCGCTGGGTCGTCTTCCGCGACGGCAAAGGCGGGTCGGCGATCGTGGCCGTTCGGGGCGTGAGGGACGGGTGATCGATAGTCGGAAGAAAAGGGGCCATGGAGGGGGAGGACTCTCTGCCTATTGGTGCTAGTGGCTCGGCTAACGAACGTGGCGGAGCGGCTGAATGGAGCGGGGCTGGATGCGGAGTTGGGGCATCCCACGTCGCTGTGGATCGCAGTCGGCCGAAGAAGAGGTCTAAGGAGGTGGGGCATCCCCGTTTCTCTTGCGAAGAAGAACGCAGCCCTTTCCATTTGTCCGTTCTCCCACGCCCCTTTTCCACGCCGTACGCACGGGCTATGTTGAGTCCATGATGTCCCGCAACGTCACGCGAACTCGCGCCTTGATTGCCTTGTTGCTGCTGGTCCCTGCTCCGTCACTGGGATCCGCCATGGGGCTGTGGGTGGCGCCGGGGCCGGTCGGCAAGACCGTCTACGCTGTCTGCAAGATCTGGATCCTGGTCCTGCCGCTGGTCTGGCTGCTCGCGGTTGAGAGGGGGAAGCTCTCGCTGTCGCCGGCGCGGCGTGGTGGGTTCGGTTTCGGCGTGCTGTCCGGCGTGCTGATCGGCGCCCTGATCGTGGGTGCGTATTACCTCTTCGCTGCAGCGCAGATCGATCCGGCGACGTTGCGCGAACTGGCCGCCGCCAACGGCTTTGATCGTCGCCCGGTCTTCCTGGCGTTCGCGGCCTACCTGATCCTCGTCAACGCGCTGCTTGAGGAATACGTCTGGCGCTGGTTCGTGTATACGCGCTGGGAAACGATCGTGGCCGGGCCCGTGGCGGTGGCCCTGGCTGCGGTCTGTTTCACGTTGCACCACATCCTGGTGCTCGCCTCGTTCGTGCCGTGGAGTCTCACGATACTGGGTGCGTCCGGCGTGTTCGTGGGTGGTGTGGTGTGGAGCTGGTCGTATCGCCGGTATCGCTCGATTTGGCCCGGCTACGTCAGTCACGCCATCGTCGACGCCGCCATCTTAGCGCTCGGCTGGCGCCTGCTCTTCAGCCCGGCGTGACACGTCCCTGCGTTGTTCTCTTCGCATGAGAAGAGTGCCGGCGATTAAGTGAAGAGAAGCGGAGTTCCCCCCTGCCTTCCCGCGTCACGCCGACCTGGGCGCTCCGATGAAGTGGAGCACCAGCACGAGCACGACCGCCCAGAACATCACCTTCAGTGCTGCGTTGGCCACGCGTTTCTCTACCGACTGCGTGCGGCGGATCGGCGAGCCTCTCTTCGCCAGGACCTTCTCGATCTCCAACGCCCAGAAGCTCGCGACGACGCCGGGGAGTGCCAGGACGATGCTGGCGAGACTGGCGACGACGAGCACGATCAGAGAGACAGTCCCGGAACTGGGCAAAAGGACGAACTTGGCACAGGCCGAGACAGCAGTCACAGCACTTGCCATCGAGGCGTACGTCACCGCCCGGGTGATCCGATAATGGCGGCGCAGCTTCGACTCGGGTGTGGCCGGGTCGTATTGCCAGATGACGATGTTCCTGAGATTCCCCAGCATGCCGCCATTATACACGAACGACGAAGGTGCTGTGTCGTGTCCATGGGCGGCAGTGGTATGGACCGGACGGGGGTAGCGCCCGCTTGACACGCAGGTCTCCCTTCGCTACATTCACATCGCAAGCATCAAGAGACCCGGGAGGGCTTCTTCTCCCGGGCGGCAACCGAGCAGCCGATCCTCCGACTGCCGCGGTGCCGAGGCCAGCCCTGACGTAGGGAATGATGCGGTCGGAGCCGAGTGATCGGTGGCCGGCAAAAACACAGCGACGTTCGCTGGGTCCCGCGTTCCATCTGGAAGCTCTTGGTGCCGTGAAGGAGATCACGGCATGGGGCAGTCTACCTACGCTCCAAACGTGGACACGCTGTGTGTCCGCGCCGGCAGCAGGAACGGCGACGGCGAACCGCTCGTCGCCCCGCTGATTCAATCCACCACGTTCTGCCGCAGCAGTGTCGAAAGCGACGTAACGCACGCCTATTCGCGCGTTTCGAACCCGACCGTGGCGGCGCTCGAACTGACGCTCGGCAAGCTGGAAGATGCACCGCCGGCGGTGTGCTTTTCGTCCGGACTGGCGGCGGAAACCGCACTGTTTACGGCGGTGCTCAGCGCGGGGACGCACGTCGTCTGCGGGCAGGCCGTCTACGGCGGCACGACGCGCCTGCTGCTGGATGTGCTGTCGCGGCTGGGTGTCGAGACGACGTTCGTCGACGCGACGCAGGCCACAGCCGTACGCGCGGCCATGCGCGACAATACACGCCTGGTATTCGCCGAAACGCCGGCCAATCCGACGCTGGAGTTGACCGATCTCGCAGCGGTGGCGGCGATCGCGCACGAGGCGGGGGCACTGCTGGCCGCCGACAACACGTTCATGACGCCGGTGTTGCAGCAGCCGCTCGCGTGCGGGGCGGGCGTGTCCGTGTACTCGACGACGAAGTTCGTGGAAGGGCACTCCGTCGCCGTGGGTGGGGCCCTGGTGAGCCGCGATGACGAGCTGCTCGAACGGCTACGCTTCGTGCGCAAGTCCACGGGCGGTATCCAGACGCCGATGAATGCGTGGCTGACGTTACAGGGGCTGAAGACGCTGCCGTTGCGCATTCGCCGGCAGTCCGACACGGCGGCGCAGGTGGCGGCGTGGCTTGGGGGGCGTGAAGACGTATCGCGCGTGTATTACCCGTCGCCGGTGTGTGGGGCGGATGCGTCGCTGGCCGAGCGGCAACACCGCGGCGGCCATGGAGCGGTGGTTTCGTTCGAGCTACGCGGCGGGTTTCAGACGGCACGTCGGTTCGTGCAGCGTTTGCGGCTGTGCCGGTTGGTCGAGCACGTGGGCTCGGTGGAGACGCTCATCACGCACCCGGCGAGCATGACGCACGCGGATGTTCCGCTGGAGCAACGCCGGCGGGTTGGCATCGGCGATGGGCTGTTGCGGCTGTCGGTTGGACTGGAGGAATCCGAGGCCATCATCGACGACCTCCGCCGGGCGCTCGCCGAGCTCTCGGCCGGCGGTGCGGCACGCATTCGAAAGGGGGGACCGCTGTGTCCGGACGTCCTGTAATCGTCTTGAAGTTCGGCGGCTCGGTGCTCAGGGATGAGGATTCGCTCCGCCTGGCCGTGCACGAGATCTACCGTTGGCGTCGCGACGGATACGGCGTCGTGCCCGTCGTGTCGGCGTTGAACGGCGTGACCGATGTGCTGCTGGGCCGATCGCAGCGGCTGTGTGAACGCGCAGCGCCGGCGTCGATCGCGGCGCTGGCGTCGATCGGCGAGTTGCAGAGCGCGGCGCTGCTGGGGCTGCACCTGGACCGTGCCGGCATTCCGGCGTCGGTGCTGACGCCGGACGCGCTGCGACTTGTGGCGCGTGGTCCGTCGCTCGACGCGGCACCGCTGGATGCGTGCGTGTGCTCGGTGCAGCGGGGGCTGCATCGGGACGGTGTGGTCGTCATCGCCGGGTATGTGGCCGAGGACGCCGACGGGCGGGCGGTCGTGCTCGGTCGAGGCGGTTCGGATCTGACGGCGTTGTTCGTCGCGCATCGGCTCAGCGCGCAGCGTTGCCGCCTCATCAAGGATGTGGAAGGGCTGTACGAGCGCGATCCGGCACAGGCAGGACCGCCACCGCGGCGATACGCCCGGGCATCCTGGGCGGATGCGCTGGCGACGGATGGATCGATCATCCAGCACAAGGCGGTGCGGTTCGCGGCGTCGTACGGCATTCGGTTCGAACTCGGCGGGCTGAACGGCTGCGCACCGACGCTGATCGGCGACGGTTCGACGGCTTTCGCCGAGCCGGACCGGCCGCGACGGCGGTGGCGCGTGGCGCTGCTGGGGCTGGGCGTCGTCGGCGTCGGTGTGTACGAGGCGCTCCGCCGACTGGAGCCACTGTTCGAAGTGGTGTCGGTCGCGGTGCGTGACGTCGCCAAGCTGCGCGGGATCGACGTGCCGGAGACGCTGCTGTCAAACCGGGCTGAGTCCGTCGTCGGGCGGGACGTCGACTTGGTGATCGAGGTCATGGGCGGTGTCGAGCCGGCGGGGGCGGTCGTGGAGGCGGCGCTCGCCAGGGGCGTGCACGTCGTTACCGCGAACAAGCGGTTGATCGCCGAACGCGGGGAGCGTTTGCGCAGTCTCGCCGCGTCGCACGATTGCCGGTTGCTCTATTCGGCGGCGGTGGGCGGCAGCGTGCCCTTGCTCGAACGCGTACGCGAGAACGGCGCAGCGGCCGTTCGCTCTATCCGCGCGGTGCTGAACGGTACGACGAACTTCGTGCTGGATCGGATCGCCGAGGGTGACACGTTTGCGGAGGCGGTGAGCGAGGCGCAGCGGCTCGGTCTGGCCGAGGCCGATCCTTCGCGCGACCTCGACGGCCGTGACGCCGGCGACAAGCTGTGCGTGCTGGCGGGCGAGTTGGGGCTGAAGGGTGTCGGGCCGGAGCGCGTGCACCGTGAGCCGCTCACGCCGGAGCTGATCGCTGCCCGGCGGAAGAAAGTCCAGAACGGCCACGTGTTGCGTCACGTGGCGACGTTGCGTGGCGCGGGCGACGAGGTTGAGGCAGATGTGCGTCTGACCTCGCTCGAATCGACGGACGACCTTGCCAGTGTCCATGGCGAGCACAACGCGGCTGTGATCGAGCGAGCGGACGGGCGCTGCGACGTGGTTCGCGGCAAGGGCGCCGGCCGCTGGCCGACGGCCGAAGTCGTGATCGCGGATGTGTTGGAGATTGTGCGAGGGGCATGACAGGGAAGAGGAGGAGCAGGACAAGAGAGAGAGGCAAGAGAAGACAGGAAGGCGGGGGATGTTCCTGCTGTGCAGGAAACCCTGACGCTTGTTCGGGTTCCCTGCAGAGCGAGGGTGTCCCCTTCCCTTCGTGGGCCAGGAAACCACTTCGACAGCCCGCCAATGCTAGACTACCATGGGTGCAATGTGTCCGGACGTTCGTGCCGGACGAAGACAGATGCTCGTTCATATCTGCTGGATTCGGAGGTGGAAGATGAGTCCTCAGGCGGCCTGGATCTGCTTCGCCATCAGCACAGGCTTGGCTCTACTGTCAGTTGCCATCAACGCCATCCAATTTCACAGTCACCAGAAGGAGAAGGCCAGCCTTCGCGGCCGACTATCGGCATGGTGGCACGAATTAGGAGCCATGCATGTATCAATAGAGAGACACTGGCTTGCGGTCGTTAGGAATGAGAACCCGGACTTCCGGTATGCGAACGCGAATGGGCTGATCAGCTCCTTGGCCGAGCACACGGAATCCCTCGCGGCGGACATGGCGCAGGCGGGGATGGCCATCGGGCTGCCCACACTGAACGCCGAGAAGACGACGAAGCAGGCGGAACGTCACGATCGCAATCCTCCAAGGGATGTTGGGGAGCAGCTTCTCGCGGGTCACTCGATGACAGTGCACCACTCAAGCGGCACGCACGCACGGGCGGACGATTACGAGTTTCGGCCGGATGACGATACGAAGTCCAAGGTTGGCACTGAATCTTGTTCGACCGAGTTCATCGACGGCGTCCTGCGCATCGTGCGGCCTGCCTCCAGAGGACGATATATCGCCATAGTGCACCATTACGCCGGCGGAGAGAGTATTCCTGCGTCCCACGTGCCGGGGCGCTGCATCCGGATTGCGTTCGACTACGCGACGACTGGGGCCGCCTTCTCGATGCTCGTCCGTCTGCGTTATCCAGGCGGGGGGTGGGTCAAGAAAGAAGACGGCAAGTGGTGTGAGCGGCTGTTGAAGCTCTCCAGCGCTGAGTGGACACATGTTGACGACGTCAGGTTGTTACCTGTCGCCTCCGACAAGCCCCTCTTCGTGTCCTTTGAGCTGACGAACGGCAGAGTCGGAGGGCAGCCCGGGCCGGCCGAAGCGCTGTCGCTCAGGAACATATGGGTCTGGGAGGCGGAGACGGTGTGAGTGAGGCAACACAGGCGGACGGACGCTGCGAGGTGGTTCGCGGCAAGGGCGCCGGCCGCTAGCCGAGGCCGTGATCGCGGATGTGTTGGAGATTGTGCGAGGAACGTGATGGAGGTGAATGGCGATACAAGCGGACGGCGATGCGATTGCGGGAGGAACTGGCGAAGACTGTGCCCCCTCGCCGCCATGTCCCTCAAGCGAGTGGCTCTGATTGGGGACCGATGGCTTTGCGAAATACCACGCGGTCCTGGCCGGGGCCGGCGTAGTCGCGAACGACGGGTACGCCGTGTTCGTTGGCTTCGTCGTCGAGCTGCATGCCGATGCTGCGATGGAACGCGATGGACGCGTGGTTGTGGGGAGAGGTGATTGCCTTCAGGGCGCGGCAGCCGCGAGCGATGGCGAACTCGGTGAAGTGTGCGTAGAGCCGCCGCGCCAGGCCGCGTCCGCGATACTCCGGTCGTACGGCGAGCAGATGGACGTAGCCGGTCGGCGTGGTCTGAGCGATGAAGCCGAACAGGTAGGCGACGACACGTCCCGCGTCGCGGATTACCCAGGCCGTGTCGCCGAACTCGTGCAGGAACATCGGGTGGTGTACCGCACGGGCGCGGTCACTGCCCCAGAAATCGGTCAGGTCTCGCAGGATCTCGGCGAAGTCGGTGGCGGTGCAGGGCTGCGGCTGCATGGGCGCCAGCATAGTGACTCGGTGCCGCGGGGCAAGCGGACTCCGGCTTGCTGCCGTGGGCTTGCTGTAACGCCGGCCTGCTACGGGATCGGCACAGGGCGCGGGGGGGCGCGCCAGGCCTCGCCGCGCTCGTAGGCGGCGATGTGATCGCGGATCGCGGTTGCTTTGGCCGTGTCGCCAGCTTGGTCGGCCAGGCGGGCGGCGGCGTGGGCGGCGCTCACGGCGTCGGGGAAGCGGCCGGCTTCGGCGTACGCGGCGCCGAGGGTGTCCAGCACATCGATGTCGTCGGCGGAGACGAGGCGCTGGGCGGCTTCGGCGTGCGTGACGGCCTCGGCGCCGTTGCGCACACTCGCGTCGGGATGGGTCGCGAGGATCCAGGCGAGCGTCAGGTGCGTTCCGGGGACCTTGTCATCGGTTCTGATCGCCCGGCGGAGCGCTTCGGCGGCGTCCGCCGGCCGGTGTTGACCCAGCAGCACCTCGTACAGGTGGCGGAAGCACAGATCTAGCCCGTATTCCCAACCGGGGTAGCGGAACTCGCGGTAGTCCCGCACCGCGATCACCAGCATTTCGAGCGCCTGCTGATACTCGTGGCGTTCGGCGTACACGGCGCCGAGTTGGCGGTGGGCCATGGCGTTGTTCGGCACGATGTGCAGGGCGCCGCTGTACCAACGGGCGGCGGCATCCAGCCGGTCTTCGGCGAATTCGTGATCGCCCGTCTTCACGAAGGCCACGGACAGCGTCCGCATGTACGGCTGCCGAATCTCCGCCCGCGTGTCGAAGCTGATTTGGTGATTCAGAATCGCCAGCGGTAACGGCAGCAGGCCCAGGCCAATCACCAGTGCCGGCCGCCAGCGCGACGCGCGCCACTGCACGAGCGCTCCCGCCGCCAGGCCGCACATCACCGGCACCGCCGGCAGCCGGTAGCGTGGGCTGTAGAAGAACAGGATGACGGCGATCAGCGGGATGAAGAAGAGCACAATCTCCGGTGTGAAGCGCACCGGCCGGCGCAGAGCAAGCACGAAGCCGGCCAGCGCCAGGCCCATCAGCCACGCTGTGGGCAGCGGGGCGAGCAGGGCGCGATCGGCTACGCCGGCTTCGCGCTCGACGAAGTAGGGCATGATCTCGTGGTAGTAGCGGCCGGTCAGGAACCAGTAAGCCTTGAGGGCGAAGAGCCGCAGCGCTCGCGCCGGTTGTTCACGCCAGAAGGATGTAGCTCGGCCGCGCATATACGCATCGACCTCTTGCCACGTGCCCTGTCGCCCGGTAGCGTCGTGGAAGACCTTGGCCACCGTCTCATGCATTCGCATGCGGGCCGTGCTGATGCCCTCGACCTCGGTGTAGACGCCACGGGAGTCGGGCGCGTTGCCCTGGAGCATCGTGATGCCCGAGTGGGCCGAGATGGGGATGAACTCGCCGCAAGCCAGACCGTTGTGCAGCGCGGCCAGCGAGATCGGCAGAACCGCCGTCAGCAGGCCGAGTGCGGCCTGTCCCAGCGCTCGTCGTCCGCGTCCGCCGGCCCACCACAGCCAGCCGGCGTACAGGGGCAGGGCCAACAGCATGGCCGGGTAGCTCAATGTCGCCGCGCCGAGCAAAGCGCCGAGCACCGCTGTATCACGCCAGCCCGGGCGCTCGCTCTCGGCCAGAACGACCCAGCGCCACCACACGAGCGCTACGAGCAGCAATTGGAGCGTGTTGGCGAGAAGCCGCAACGTTGAGGCCGCCGGTTCTTCGAGCAGGAGGAACGCCGCCGCCGCCAGGATGCCGGCCAGCGCTCCGTACCGCCGGCGGGTGGCCACCGCGATCAGCACCGTCGTGGCCAGGTACAGGAGGATCTGGAGAGCGCGTACGACGGTGAGGCCCGCGCCAAGGAAGCGCAGCAGGCCGACGAAGTAGGGGTACAGCGGCGCGGACAGGAAGGGTGTGTCGCCGATGATGTGGCCCGCGGCGATGTGCCCGGCCCACTGCCAGTAGGTCCATGCATCACTCGGCGGGACGAGAGCGAACGGGCTCTTGTGGAGGAACTCGACGAGGGCCAGCAGCCGCAGCACGAAGGCCAGCAGGACCAGGCCGGCGAGGCACAGCCAGAACGTGCGGTTGGTCGGGCGGGACGCGGCACGTTTTGGGTTCGACATCATGTGGCAGTCGGGGGACAGTCGCCGGTTCGTCGCTGGAGCCCATTGGCTCACGAGCGTTCATCATATCGCATGCGGTCGCGGTGATTAACGGAGGAAGGTCGGAAGCTGTCTGGTGACAGCGGTGGCTCAGTCCGCCGACTCGGTCGGGGCTGCGGGCAGGTCGAAGAAGAGCGCGACGGTCGAAGGCAAGATGGGGTATTCGATGCGGCAGCGGTAGACGTCGAAGCGATCGCCGTCCCAGCCGAGCTGCTCGAACGCGTAGCGGCCGAGCTCCGGATACCGCGGGTAGTCCGGCGTATACAGGACCGAGGGCCCGCGGCCGAGGCACGCAACCGGCGCGAATGGCTCGATACGCTGCCACGGGGCGAACGTCCCGGGTGGCTGCACCTCGGCCAGGTGGTCGGCGGACACGCGGGCGGTCGGGTTGATGGGCCCGCACGTATCCTCGCGAATGACCAGGTCGAGCAGCAGCGTTTCGCACGGAATACGCATTTCGGCCAAGTGAGCGCCAACCTCGTTGCCCGGCTCGCGAAAGCGTGGCACGGCGGCCCGGTTCAGATGGCCTTCGACGCACGTTACGGCCGCCGTCTTGCCCACGCCGACGCCGGCGAGTTCGCCGTACACGCGTCCGGGCGCACCGGGGACCGTTTGCAGCCGCAGGGTCGGTTCGCTGCAGAAATCGCGCAGTAGGGCGACGCCGGCCGTTTGGTCTGGCGTGGGGATGAGCGGCTCGCGCTGCACGTTGCGCAGCGTGCCGTCGTCGTTCATCGTGTACGCCGGCGTCAGCACGATCGGCGCTCGCGTCGGTCGCAGCCGGCGGAGCGAGACGAAACCGGTCACGTTCGCCAGGTCGAGCAGACGCGGATCTTGCTCCGACGGCTGCACGATCAGGCATTTCATGTGCACCTGCACGTCGAGGCCGAACAGGTGGCGCTGGCCGCGGAAGGTGGCCCGCCGATGCTGGAACGTGATCTGGGCAGCTTCCTCATCGTCGACGAGGGCGCTGACCATGGAGTCGAAAGTGGTTCGGTCGTCGGCGTGCTTGTTGACGAGCTCTTCGAACTCGTCGGTGGCCTGGGCCGCGGCCTCGACCGCCGGCTCGCGCACGCCGGCCTTGCGGGCGGCCTTGAGGAACATGCGGAGGGCCATGATGCCGGGCAGGTGCAGGCTGGCCGACAGCGGCCCGGAAGCCGAGATGACGCGGAGCATCTTGCAGCAGACGTTCATGTCGACGCCGAGGGCTCGCTGGAGGTCGGTGGCCTTGGAAACACGACCCCGCACGCCGGCGATCAGCTCCGCGAGGGTGGTGCGCAGCCGTTGCACCGCGGCGGCGGTCTCGGCCTCGAAGGTCTGCTCTTCGGGCGAGGGCGCCGTCGGCGTCAGTGGGGCTCGGTCTGTTTGGTCTGCAGTCACGTTCGCGTAAGTGCTCCACCAACAGCGGGTTGCGACGAATCCCCCCGTCGGAGGATCGCGTCGGACGTCGGCGCCCCGGCGCCGGGCGGCAGGCCCCGGCGTGCTGGCCAGTATCCATCCTATCGTTTGTGAACGGTGGTGCAAGCCCGGATAACCTTCGAGACAGAATTCCGCTCATAATCACGTCTGAAATTACGTACGTAATTACAGTCGTAATCGTTGACACAACTTTGTACGTTCATTAACATGGTCTCAAGAGCGTGGGCAGTGCGGCCCCGTCGGTCGAGCCGCCCGTGCGTCTCAAGGACCGCAACGACATGCCGCCGGCGAGTGGGCGTGTGTCCCGCCGCCGGGGCAGAAGATCGCCCTCGGTACGTCCGAGGGCTCACCCCAGAGGAGGAAGGATCATGCGAAGAGTCTTGTTGGTTGCCGTGGCGGCGCTCGCCGTCGCCTCGACGGCCTGGGCCATCGAGCCAGGCCTGTACGGCATTCAGTCCGGCAACGACGGTAACAACGGTCTGTTCCGAATCGACGCGCAGACGGGTGCGGCCACCAAGCTCACGGCCCTCGACAAGGACCCGAGCTGCACCGGTGCGTCGTTCCTCAACGGCGAGCTCTACGTGACGGACGTCCTCAACTGGACCGGTGGCGGCTACCTCCTCTATGACAAGCTGAACATGGACACGGGCGTCTTCACCGGCGTCCACGATCAGGACTGGGATTTCAACTGGCACGGTCTGGCGTCGTGTGACACGCTCGGCGTCACCTGGGCCATCGGGCAGGACACCAACCGCTCGCTCATTCAGACGGACCTCGCCGGCAACATGACGGTCATCGGTCCGACCGGGATCGACGGCCGCGGCATGGCCTACGACGACACGCACGGCATCCTCTACGCGACCAACTACGATGATTCCGGTCTGTACACGGTCGACATCAACACCGGCGTGGCGACGTACATCGGCGACACCGGCGTGCGCTGCGATATCGTCGGGCTCGCCTATGACGAGTGGACGCAGACGCTGTATCTGAACGAGGCGGATGTGGCCCAGGGGCTCTACACGGTCGACGTCACCACCGGCCGCGCCGAACTGGTCGGGGCGAACAACTACCCGTGGATCGACGGTTTGGCCTGGATTCCCGAGCCGACGTCGCTCGTCCTGCTGGTCTTCGGCGTGCTGGCCACGGCGCGTCACCGGTAGTTCGGCAAGTCGCGTCCAGACAACGCATTTCGGGGGACCGCGCGTCTCGCCCGTCGACCTCCGGCGGGCGAGACGCTGCGTTAGCCAGTCGTTGACGATTCGTCTTCACACCTGGGTTTACGCCGCGAGCACGGGGGCAGCGTCTTCTTGTCTGTGCGCAGGGGCGTAATCCGCGCGGTCTGCCTTCCCACGCGGCGACTGGTCTTGTAGAACGGGGGCATGTCTGCGAGCGATGCCGACGACAAACTGGACCGGGAACGCGCATCTGAAGTACGGCACCGGTACGATTGGCTGGCCATGCTCCTGCTCGGACTGCTTCTGCTGGCGGGCGGTGCGGTGATGGCTGCGATCTACACGGGGCTGATGGCGGGCGTGGGATGGGTCCATATGGCCGGCGGCTTGGTGTGGATCTGGATGTGTTCTCGGGTGTTTCGAAAGGCGCGCCTCCGCCGCGAGCGAGCGTGGCAGGGGCACTGCGTGAATTGCGGTTACAACCTGACTGGGAATACAAGCGGCGTTTGCCCGGAATGCGGCACGGCCGTACAACGGGCGGAGCGGGAGTAGTGCTGCGAAGCCTGAAGCGCACGTTCTATATCGCGACCATCATCGGTCTCATGTTGAGCTGCGTGCCGAGTCCATTGTGGTTCACGCAACGGCACGAGATCGGCGTGCCCCTGTCGTGGCTGGATCTGCGTCCACTGCTTTTCAACGGGCGCCTTACGCCGCAGCAGTATCAGGCGACGGTCGACCAGTTGTGGAAGGCTGAGAAGATCGGTCCCACTGGGGCCCGCACGCTTGACGGCTGGGGGTGGCGGTGGGCGCGGTTGTGGAATGGGCGGGTCATCGCTTTTCGCGTCGAGGCGATCGCGGGCAACGTGCTGCTGATGATGGCGGCGGGCGTGCTGTTGCGGCGGACGGTGGAAGCCTGGGCACATCGCCGGGACCCACGCTATCGGCCCGGTCACTGCTGCGGCTGCGGCTATGACCTGACGGGGAACGAAACGGGGGTGTGCCCCGAGTGCGGAAGGGATGTCCGATCGGCGGAAGAAACGTAGCGCGCCGGGCGGGCCATCGTTTTCCCGTCGGGCGAGGGGGGCAGAGGGGCAAAGGATCAAAGGATCAAAGGGGCAGAGGATCAGAGGATCAAAGGAGCAAATGAGCAGAGGGTCGGAGGATCAAAGGGGGGCCTCCCCCCTCCGTGCGCGGGAGGGGGGAGGGCGTGGTTGTGATGCTCACGGGCGGCGGTGGGTCCTAGCGTCGGCGCAGGACGGCGGCCGCGGCGATGAGCAGTGCGGTCAACGTGGTCGGCTCCGGGACGGGCGTGACCCAGAGGAGCGGGTCGGAGGTATAGCCGGGGCGAACGCCCATGCCGGCGATGTACCAGTTCACGCCGTCATTCCAGATGCCGTAAGCCGTCGAGCGGAAGTACACACCCTCCGGCAGGAAATCGTGGAGGTCGATGTAGTCGTCCGCTGCTCCGTCCCACACGAGCGCGTGGTATTCGATGTCCAACGACGGGCGGGCGTAGCCGACCTGCCGGCCCTCAAAGACGGCAATGGCCTTGCCATCGCGCCAGCCGGAAGGGAGCAGATCGACGTAGCTCTCCGCGGAGCCGGACCACAGAGCCGGATGATCGATGATCCCGCCTTGGTTGAAGATCGACCAGCCGACCTGCTGCACGCCGTCGGTCCCGCGGCCCTGCGAGGCGAACGCGAAGTCCGGATGGAGATCAACCCACGAGTCCGCCGTCCCCTCCCACATGCAGGCGTGCGACAGCGGCACGGTGGCGTAGCCGACCTGGAAGCCGCCGCTCATGCCTTCGATGTACGAATCGCCGGCAACGTCGGGGTGGAGGTCCTTGAAGCTCTCGGCAGTGCCGGACCACAGCGCGGCGTGATTGGACTCATTGAAGCGGGCGACGCCGCCCTGGTAGTTGCCGCTGATCGCCTTGCCGATCGACTGGCAAGCCCCGGCCCAGGCGGGGTGCAGGTCGACGTAGTTCGCCGCCGAGCCGAGCCAGAGTGCGGCGCGGCTGTAGTCGTTCTCCTCTTCATCAAGTTCGCCGGTCGAACCCACGATGTTCGAGCCCCAGTTGCCAGCGGCCAAAGAGCCGCAGGTGAACTCCGGGCTGTCCAGGTCGACCCACGATTCGGCGGTTCCATTCCAGTAGCACGCGTGGGGGCGGCCGCTAAAGGAGGTCATACCGGCCTGATAGCCTCCTTGTACGCTGTACACGTGGGACGACGTGACCCCGGCCGGCAGCAGATTGATGACCGACCATTCCGCCGCGACGGCGGGGGACAGCAGCGGCAAAGCGATGGCTGCGACGAGCAGCGCCGCTGCGCTCCGCACGAGCGCAGCACTCCCGAGACGAGAACGTGATTGCATGGGGACTCCTCCTACTCCCCCCCCGATACTGAATCGCCGGAAGCCAGTCCGGACGTTCCGGGTACCGCTGACGCAGCGAGCACAAATCTCCCGGCGGTTTCAGTCTATCGATCGCGCCGGGCGCAATCAACGGAAAGTTGTGTGAAGCCCGCGGAACCGGCGGTCGGAGTATGTGCGATGGTTCGAGCACGTCGGTCAATCTCCAACCACCGTGCTGCGGTGGCGAGAGTTGTGCAGGAGTGACGCGCGTGTGCAGGTCTTTGCAGATGCGATGGTTGTGACGGTTGCGGGCTCCGCGAGCGCGATCGTGTGTGACGCTGTATAACTTTAGGCCGATCCGGTTTTCGTGCGTAGACTGCGTGCCGGTGTTTCTTCATGACCATGAACGCCTTAACGATCGCATGCCCCCGCCGTGGCCGAGGCCGACCGGAAACCGGGGCGTAGCACGTCCCCAGGTTCCAAGTAGAATGCGTGCTTCGTTTCGACGCTCCTGCTGACGCCGTCGGCCGCGGGCCGGGGCGAGTGTGTACTTGCGAGGTGGGTCTATGGACGTTGCTGAGCATGTGTACCGGGACGATCCGGCGGTGGGGCCGGCGGATGTGAAGACGACGCTGGCCGGCGTGGAGTATTTCTTCGTCGGGAACGGGCTGATCCAGGCGGCGGTGCAGGTGTGCACATCCGGCGAGGGGACGCCGGTGGGGCTGCTCGTTCTGCACCCGCAACGGCTGGGGCCGAAGCGGCAGGCGCTGACGTTTGACGCGGAATGCGGCCTCACGCCAACGGCGGTGACGATTCACGCCGGCTCGGGCGTGCTGGCGCCGCAGGCGACGTCGCTCGACGCGCAGTGGACCGAGGTCGGCGGCGTGCCGGCGGCGCGGGTCACGTGGCGGGACGGGGACGTGCAGGTCGCGGAGACGTTCTACTGCCACGATCGGCGGACGGCGTGTCTGACACGCGTCATCGAGGTGCGGAAGACGTCGTTGGGGAGCGTGCGGGCGACGCTGCGCACCGGTCCGGAGCGTGAGCCGCTGGAGCGGGCGATCGAGCTGGCAGAGGGGACGCCGGTTGAAGCGGCGCTCGTGTACGAGCTTCGCCAGAGCGGGGACGAGTGGCGGGTGGACGTGCGCTGGGCGGATGCGGCGCCGGTGCGTGCGGACGCCACCGGCTATTGGGAGCAGTGCGGCACGCTGTCATCGTCATCGCCGGCGCTGGACCACCTCTTCCGCGCCGCCTGGAACCAACTGTCGGCGACGATCACGTCGACCGGCATGATGGACGGCAGCATCTGGCAGTACAACCTGGAGTGGGTGCGCGATCAGTCCGCCACGGTCGCAGCGCTGGTATCGGTCGGCGCAGTCGAGCTGGCGCGGACCATGGTCGAGCGCATGCTGACGCAGTTCGTCAGCAGCGAGGGCGATTGCATCGACTCCGGCAAGCGGCGTGGGCCGGAAGAGGTCGAGCTCGATCAGAACGGGTATCTCCTGACGGCGCTGGAGACGTATGTCAACTGGACCGGCGATGTGGATATGGTGCGGCGGCTCTGGCCGCGCATCGCCGCCTGCGCGGAGTTTCCGCTGCGCGGTACGTTCCGCCACGAGCCGTCGGGTCTGCTATGCAACCGGCGGGATTACTGGGAACGCCACGACGTACACGGGATTCAGAGCGGAATGGAGCTGACGCAGCAGCTTTACGTCGCGGTCGGCTTGGAGAGTGCAGCGCGGCTGGCCCGGCTGGTGGGGCAGTCGGAGCAGGCCGAGCGCTGGACGCGCGAGTCGCAGCGCATTCGCGAGGCCATGCTCAACGACCCGCGCTACAGCTTGGTGGAGCGGGAGTGCTTCATCAAGCGGCGCGACGTGAGCGGCGCCGTGCAGGAGACGATCACGCCGACGGGGGCTGCCGGCGTTCCGACAGGCGTGCCGCTGGCCGGCGACGAGCCCCACTACCTCAACCCGGACACGGAGGCCTCGCTGCCGATCGCGCTGGAGTTCATCGACCCGCGCGGCGAGCTGGCGCGGAACACGCTGGCGGACATCGAGCGACTCTGGAATCAACGGTGGGATTGCGGCGGCTACGGGCGGTACCACGTCAGCTCCGAGCCGGATTCGCCGGGACCGTGGCCGTTTGCGTCGCTGTTCGTGGCCCAGGCGTATTTCGAGGCGGGGGACGATGAGAAGGTCTGGCGGATCCTGAACTGGCTGGGGAGCGTGCCGGGCGGCCGGGCCGGGTCGTGGTTTGAGTTCTACGGTCCGCGGCCGGTTCCGCCGTGTCCGCAGATCGGCGTGATTCCGTGGACGTGGGCGGAGGTGTTGCGCTTCTTCATTCATCATCTGCTGGGCGTGCGGCCGGGTTATGCGGAACTGCTGCTGCGACCGCGGCTGCTGGCGGGGCTGGAGCACGTTGAGGCCCGGCTGCGCCTACGCGGGCACGCGCTGCGCATCGACGTTCGGCGAGCGCGGGCGGGCGAAAAGGCCGAGATGATCATCGGCGGCAAACCGCAACCGTACACGCCGGCGGGCGCTCGTGTGCCGTTGCCGACGGCGGATCTGGACGTGCAGGTCATCGTGCCGGCGTAGACGCGATGCGGAATGTTGACAGGCACCGCCAAGTGCGTACACTGGTGAATGGTCGCTGGTGCCCGGTCGCTTGTTGCCGCCGGGAGAATAGGGAATCCGGTGTGAATCCGGAACGGCCCCGCCGCTGTGACCGGGAACGAAAGCCGCCACATACCATTGGCTGGTCGCCCTGACCGGCCGAGAAGGTGCGGTGAGTAGCTGCGAGGATCAGCGTGACGCTGGTTCGAGCCTGCCCGGGAGTCAGAAGACCTGCCAGTGTGACCGTAAGTCGGCTTGGCTCGTGGGAAGGTCAACCGGCGTGACGGCAACACGCGTTTTTCCTGATTCTGATTGAAGTCCGCGTATTTCCAGGCGACATGGCTACGCAATGTGCCCGTACGGTTGGCATGCGTGGCATGTGTCTCCGGAGATGATGCCGCCCACCTGCTGATACAGCTTCCTCGGTCAGGCGTTGTTTGTGGACCGCTGGCTGGCAGTTGGTCCAATGGAGGAGAACGGCTGTGTCTTGGTATTTGAGAGGAATGTGGACGGTTGCTGGGATCGGTGTGCTGGTCGGAATCGCGGGCACGGCGGCGGGGGCGTCGGGTCCGTGGGCGTCGAGCGTCGTCTACGAGCACAACGGGACGCCGTTGACGTTCGGACCGTTTCACGCCAGCCCGCTGTGGAGTGATCCGGAGGCCGTGATCGGCAAAGTCAACACCATCGACCGCGACGACACGGGCTCGGGGACGTTCCGTGAGATTCACATGTGTTGGCCAGCCTGGTACAAGGGTTCGAACGACCTGAACCTGACCGGCCAGCCGTACGATCAGTCGCTCGGAACGAACAATGGTACCGGGCTTCGGCAGAACGGCCAGATCGTCGTGGCGTTCGACGAGCCGGTCGTGAACAACCCTGACGACGGTGGGGCGTACAACTGGGGCATCGACTTCATCGTCCACGGCAACTCGTTCTTCACCGGGCGTGAAGGGATAAACGAACCCGACACGAACATGGAGGATTACCACATCGCGGCCGGTGGCGGCGTGTTCGCCGAGCCGGTCACGGTCAGTGTGGCCCAGACGCTGGACGGTCCGTGGTACACGTTCGAGACGCCGACGGCGGACAACTACTTCCCCACACAGCCGTGGGCGTGGGACCGGGACGCGCACGACTGGTCGACGCAGGAGCTGGATTGGGCCAAGCCGGTTAATCCGAGCCTCACCGGCGACGATTTCGGTGGCTTGTGCGTCGCCGATGCCATCGAACTCTACGACGGCTCTGCCGGTGGTACGGGTTTCGACCTCGACGAATTCGGACTGGACTGGATTCAGTACGTCATGGTCTCAGACCCTCTGGGGCGGCAAGGTGAGATCACCGGCTTCGCGGACGTGGCCGTGCCTGAGCCGGCCACGTTGGCGCTCTTGGTTGTTGGATCCGCGGTAGCCGCGCGGCGCCGCTAGCCAGCGAGCGGAATCGGGGCCGGGCCGGCTTGTGCGCCGGCCTGGCCTCGCCCTTTTTCGCGAGGAGTATGCCCATGACGAAACGACCTGCGATTGCCCTGGTTGTGACCTCGCTGGTTCTAGCAGTGTTTGGCGTGGGAATCGTGACCGGTCAGGGCACACCATGGACGCATTGGGCGGGGGATGCGGCGCACTCGAGTTCGGCAACTGAGGCTCCCGCGAGCCTGGACAACATCGCCTGGGTTGCCACACCGGAGGCCCCACCGGGCGAGCTTGAGGAATTCGTGTGGCGCGGCGGTGTCGTTACGGCGGACAATCGTGCGTTCATCACCGCCCGCCGTTACGTCGATGATGGCACCGGTTTGTGGGAGCACACCAACAACGTCGTTATCTGCTACGACGCTACGAATGGCACGCGGCTGTGGGACGAGTTCGTGGACGCGGACATCTACGAGTACGACAGTTGGGCGACGCCGGTGATCGACCGCAACGACGGCGTCGTCATCGTGGCGTCGCACTTCAGCGTCCACGCGCTGGGCCTGGCTGACGGCGAGATCCAGTGGCGGCGCGAGTTGCCGCAAGTGCTCGTCAACGCCTCGCCGACGGTGAGCGAGGACCTTGTGAACGTCGGCGTGCCCGCCAACCGCGTGTTCATCACTGATTACACCGGTTTCACGCCGTCCGGTGGCGGGATCTACGCCATCAACGTGTCGCCTTTCGACGCGGTCGGTAATCCGTACGAGCCGGGCGACATCGTCTGGCAGGACCGCGCGCTGCCGGGCACGTGCGGCAACACGGTGGCGTATGCCGATGGCTACGTCTATGTCGGCACCACTCACGGCGGCGTGATCCGCCGGTACGTCGCGCTCGACGGCGGCGCCCCGGGCCTCGACGCTGTGCCGGACTGGGAGACGGATACGGGTATATCGCAGATTGCCCAGTACGCCGGGTTCTACGGTGGCGTGACGGTGCACGGCGGGTATGTCTATGCCGCGGCCTACCAGTTCTACGGCACCGGTAACAGCAGCCGCATGTACAAGCTGGCTGCGGACGGTGGCGAGCTGATCTGGGAGCAACCGTGCGAGCGGACCGACTGCATCCCTGTCGTCACGGATGACGGCCGCATCTACCTTGCCGGCGGGATCGAGGGCTTCGGTTCTGCAGTGAAGGTCCAGGCGTTCCAGGACCACGGCACCTATGCCACGCAGCTCTGGGACACGTATGACGACACCGGCGGAAGCCTGACTGTCGGCGGTTGGACGCATCAGCCGCTTCTGGCCGGGGGTCGGTTGTATTGCGGCACGCCGGACGAGACGGAGTTCTTCGCGCCGTACACGGATCTGTACATCCTGGACGTGTCTCTGACGCCGACCGATGCCGGTTTCATCGCCGGCCACGTCTCGGGTAGCGGTGGCAGCCCGGCTTCGACCGGGCAGTACCTCTACTCAGTGGGTACCAGCGGTCTCGTCGCGTACCGCGGCGGTAACGCGGGTGATATGGACGGAGACGGCGACGTTGACGCAGATGATTTCGTCCTTTGGGCTCCTTGTATGGCCGGGCCGGAGGTGACGACGCCGCCTCCCGGCTGCGAACCGGCGGCGTTCCAGCGCGCGGATCTCGATAGCGACGGCGATGTTGATCTGCGCGACTTCGCCGAACTCCAGCGTGTTGCCGGTCAGAGCCTGTGACCGATGGTACTCGCGAAGCGGCAGAGTCCATGGGGCTTCACGCTCGTCGAGCTTCTCGTAGTCATCGCGGTGATCGCGGTGCTGCTGGCCATTCTGCTCCCATCGCTTTCGGCTGCGCGGGCCCAGGCGCGACAGGTGGTCTGCGGCAGTAACCTGCGTCAACTCGGTTTCGGTTTCTGCATGTATGCCGGCGATTACGACGGTCGGGCCATGCCGCTGGCCTACACCGATCCGGAGATCGTCGGCACGGGGCCGCCCATCTACTGGTGGGGCACGTGTGATATGAGTGGCATCGATCACGCCCGTGGCTTCCTCTGGCCGTATCTGCGCAGCGACCTTCGCGCCTGCGGCGTCTATGAATGCCCCGACCAACCTTGGGGCTCGTACACGCCGCAGGGCGCTGCGCAGACGGATGTCACGAGCACGTACGGCTACAACGGCTACTTCCTGTGCCCGCCGCACACGCCCGGGTGGAGCTACCAGATCGGCCACCGGCCGTGGCAGAACCTCGACACGTTGTCTGATCCCGCGCGGCTGTTCGTCTTCGGCGACACGATGCTGGCGTGGGCCGGAGGTATGCAGAACAACGCACTGCTCGATCCGCCGCGCCTGTATCAGCGGCCGCTCTGGCGGTTGAACGCCAGCCCGACGACAAGCTTTCGCCATCGCCGGCGAACGCAGACGGCACATGCGGACGGCCATGTCGACCTGTACGGGCCCGAGGACAACCTTCCGCCACCGGGTGGTAACCCGGCATTGCAGGCATTATGGGACGAGCACGGCATCGGCTCGGTCGGCAAGTACAACGATCCGCACTACGTACCCGACTGGCGGGAGTGGTGACGGCGCTGCCGACAGCAGCCGGTCGGCGGTGACCGCGACGTTCGCGATCCGCGTTGGGCATCTTCAGCGTGGCGCCGGCGGCGTGCTGACGATCTCGTTTGACATCGCGGGCACGTTCGATTTCAAGGACTATCACGACGACACGACCGCGGCGGACGGGCAGTGGAAGATCCGGCAGGACGCCGGCATCCACCCGTTCCCGCCGGGGATTTCGTGTACGGCGGAGTAGGATTCATTGCGGGGGTGGCCGAAGGACCAAGAGGGGGGTAGCGTCTCCTCATCGTGCGAGGCTGCTTCGCCTGTGGCTAGGCGGAGGCGGCGGGCGTACACTGTGTTCACACGGCGGTTTGCCGTCTGGCCTGAGTTGCCGGGCCGCCGGTTGGACGGGGCACGTTTAGGGGAGACGAATCATGCGAATAGGACAGATTGCTCTGTGTCTGGTTGTGCTGGCCTTGCCGGCGTCGCGGCTTCTCGGTCTGGAGCAGGGCTCGCCGGTGACGCGGGAGTGCGTCCCGAAGCTGCGCGTGTCGGCACCACACGCGCCCTTTGCCGGCGCGGACGGGAACGTCGCCATATCGCTCGCCCTGCATAACGACGGCAGCCGGGCGCTGTCCATCCACTACGGGAACCTGCCGTGGGTCAAGATGTCCGGCGAGAACCTGCTTGTCTTCAGGGATGGCGAGCGCGTGTCGCCGGAGGGACTCCAGGTGGGGCGGCCGTACGGGGAGCCGCTCAGCCCGCTGGACGTGCTGGGGCCAGGAGAGGAGAGAAGCGGCATGACGGGGCTGTCGCATCTCCCGGCCGGCCGGTACGAACTGGTCGGACTGGTGCCCTGTGAGGTGCGCTTCGCCGGGGAGACGCAGTCGATCAGAGTGTTCCTCCCGATCCCGCACCTGAGTTTCGAGGTGGCGAAGAGCGATTCGAAGTGAAGCGGCGATGACCGCGTACGAATGCGCGCCCGACAATCGGCGGGGCGATGGGGAGCGCGGTTGGTCGGGGAGCGGACAACAGAAGCAGGATGTTCCCCGTCTTGACCCCGTTTCCTGAGATCAAGGAGGACCTAAGGTGGGGGCTGGAATGTGCCAAGGATGAAGTACTTCACACTGGGGCCGTTACCAGGCCGGTACTACGCCGATGCGCTGCGTGATAGGAAACGATCGGTCATGGAAAGGCCAGGGGGTTCTCCTTGCGTGGCCTGCGGGAGGTCTCCGGCTGGCGTGAGGTTTGGGCCGCCGCACTACATGGAGCTTCTGGAGGTCAAGCGCTTCGGGGACTACCTGGCGGTCTACGGGAACGCCGATTTTGGTGCATCGGAACGTTTTCTAGACGTCTGCAACGAGGAGGGCATCCGCGGGCTGGAGATCGTCCATCCGCCCGTGGTCGTAACCCGCGTTGGCACGCGGGGGCGGCGAGAGGGAGGTCATCCGGTTTACCACTTGGTCGAGATCGCGCGCGAAGGGGCCGACCTCGATGATGAGGGCTCGGAGATTACTCGTAGCGAGGTCGTGTGCTCCCGCTGCCGGGCAGGCCCAATCGACGGGTACCAGCGTATCGTGCTGAAGCCGGGGAGCGAGTGTGGCTTGGACATTTTCTACGCTCTCGGCCTGCCGGGCGATATTCTCGTGTCGGAGAAGTTCGTCGACGTCTGCCTCCGCCATCGAATCAGCAATACCTACTTCACGCCGTGCGAGGTGGCCAGGTACTGGTGGTCTACCGGGAAGGACATATTCAAAGATCCTCTCGGCGTAGTCATACCGGTCGATCCGCGAAGCGCGCGCGTGCGCAAGCGCGCCAGGGGCGAAGCGTGACGGCCGGGCACCCTGCGGCCCGGGAGCAGACGGGATAGTCCGCTCGGTGAGAACGGCGGCGTAGCTGCAGGGCGAGGTCGGACGGCAGGCGCGAGTGCAGAGGAGCTCATTGAGGAGCTCGCAGAGCAATTGCCGACATTCTCTGGAGATTGCGGGACGCGGTGGGTAGGTTGAAGTGCGTGTGGTAGTGATTGGCGTGTCAGGCGAAGAAGAATGGCAGAGAAGCACTACACATTGGCGCAGTTCCCGCCTTGGGGTCTGTACTTCGCGGAAGGGCTGCTCGACAACAAACGTGTCGTCCCCGAGAGGCCGGGGCCCCATCCCTGCGTGGTGTGCGGACGGGCTGCGAGCGCATTGAGGTTTGGGCCGCCGCACTACGTCGAACTCGTGGACGTCAAGCGCTTCGGGGATTACCTCTACGTCTACGGACAAACTGACTTCGGTATCTCTGAACGATTCTTGGGTATTTGCGAGAAGGAGGCGGTGCGTGGTATCGAAGTGGTCTATCCACCAATCGTGGTTACGCGCGTGGGTCGGCGACACCGCGAGGGCCGGGTCCCGCCCGTCTATCACATGGTCGAGATCGCCCGCGAGGGGGCCGACCTGGACGATGAAGCCTCGGGTGTTGTGCGGACGAAGATCCTGTGCCCGCGATGTCGCTTCGGCGGAGTTGACGCATATCAGCGCATCGTGCTGAAGCCGGAAAGCGACCGCGGTCTGGACATCTTCTGCGTGCTTGGCCTGCCAGGCGATTTCATCGTGTCGGAGAAGTTCGTCGACATGTGTGTCCGCCATCAGATCAGCAACACGTACTTCACGCCCTGCGAGGTAGCCACGTGGGACGCGTATGCCAAGATTGAGCAGCCCCCGGACCCGCCGGGTGTGGTGATCCCTGTTAATCCTCGGAGCGCTCGGGCGCAGGCGCGCGCTGAGGGGAGAACGGCGGTTGATCGGCGCCGGAAGGGGTAGGGATCTGCCCGCGCCGGTCGCAAGGCGCGGCTGCGTCAGTGGGCGGACGACAGGGCGTTGGGGACACTGGCCGGCGCGGGGGCGGTCGGGCTGTACGGGTGGCGCCAGGGCGGTTTGACGATGGGCGTGGGGGACACGATAATCTCATGAGGACATTTCAGGCCCCGTTCGGGATGGTTGCCTGACGGGGTTGGCAGGGACGCCCGGGGGTGACGAGCGACCTCGTTGGTACGCCAGTTTGGGGTGCGGCGGTGGTTGCAGCCGGCGCGCCGCCGACGGCGGGCCGAGAGCGGAGCGACGAGGGTCTCATTTCTGCCGGCACTCCGCCGGCGCACGACGACACTGGCCGAGGACAAGCCATGAACGCGGGTAGCGCCAAGCCACACGGGCCGCATCCGGCGGTCGGTTCCGCCGACCCGACCAGCTCGGCCGCCGGCGACGCGTCGACGATTCGGCGAGGGCCACAGGAATCGCCGGCGGCGCGGAGCGAGACGGAAGGCGGCGCGACGGGGCAGTCGGTCGGGCCGCTGCCGGCGCAGATCGGGCGATACAAAGTCCGCCGAATCATCGCCTCCGGCGGGATGGGGACGGTGTACGAGGCGACGCAGGAGAAGCCGCGGCGGGCCGTCGCCGTCAAGGTCATGAAGCACGGTATCGCCTCGCCCTCGGCGATGCGGCGGTTTGAGTACGAGGCGCAACTGCTGGCCCGGCTGCACCACCCGGGCATCGCCCAGATCTACGAAGCCGACACGTTCGACGACGGGAGCGGCTGCGTCCCGTACTTCGCGATGGAGTACATCCTGGGGGCCCGGCCGATCACGAAGTACGCCGACGAGAAGAAGCTCGGCACGCGGCAGCGGCTCGAGCTGTTCGTCCGCGTCTGCGACGCCGTGCAGCACGGCCACCAGAAGGGCATCATCCACCGCGACCTGAAGCCGGGGAACATCCTGGTCGACGCGCAAGGCGAGCCGAAGATCATCGATTTCGGCGTCGCCCGCGGAACCGACTCGGATCTGGCGGTGACCACGCTGCAGACGGACGTTGGCCAACTCGTCGGGACGCTGCAATACATGAGCCCGGAGCAGTGTGCCGCCGACCCGCACGACATCGACGTACGCAGCGACGTGTACGCCCTGGGCGTGGTGCTGTACGAGCTGCTGTCGGGCAAGCTGCCGTACGACGTGCGCAACAAGCCGGCGTACGAGTGCACGCGGGTGATTCGGGAGGAGACGCCGGACCGGCTGAGCACGGTGGACCGGACGCTGCGCGGCGACGTGGAGACGATCGTCGCCAAGGCGCTCGAGAAGGACCGCGACCGGCGGTACCAGTGTGCGGTCGAGTTGGCGCAGGACATCCGCCGGTACCTGGCCGGCCAGGCAATCGTGGCGCGGACGCCGAGCATGGCGTACCAGCTTCGCCTCTTCGCCCGGCGACATCGGGCGTTGCTGACGGGGGCGGCGGTGGTGGCCGGCGTGCTGGTGGTCGGGGCGGGCGTGAGTACGTGGCTGGCGGTGTGGGCCATGCGGGCGGAGCGGCAGGTGAGTGCGCTGCTCGATCAGACGGAAAAGGCTCGCCAGCAGGCGGTGCACAAGGCAGCCGTGGCGCAGAGAGCGAACGACTTCGTCTCCGAGATTCTGGCATCGGTGGCGCCGACGCAGGCGGGGTTGCGCACGGCCCGCGACGTCCTGGACGATGCGGCGAAACGCGTCGACCGCGAGTTCGCGCAGGAGCCGCTGGCCAAAGCGCTGATTCACCTGACGCTGGCGAACACGTATTGGGAACTCGGGGTGTACGAGGTGGCGCTCCACCACGCCGACCAGGCGGTGCGTCTGCGTCGGGCGGAGCTCGGCGAGGGTCATCGCGACACGCTGACCGCGATGAACACGCTGGCGGTGCTGTATCGCTACGTCAAGCGCTACGACGAGGCCAGGGAGTTGCAGGCCGAGACGCTCGATCTGCGCGAGAAGCACCTGGGACCGGAGGATCCGGACACGTTAGGGTCGATGAACAACCTCGCCGTGGTACTGCGGAGCCTGGGGCGGCTTGATGAAGGGGAGTGGTTGCATCGGAAGGCGCTGGAGACTCGGCGACGCGTATTGGGGCCCGAGCACGTGGATACGCTCAGCTCGATGACGAACCTGGCGGCGCTGCTGTCGGACAAGGGCGAACTGAACGAGGCGGTGGCGCTCACGCGAGAGGCGCTGGACATCCGCCGGCGAGCGTTGGATGCGGGGCATCCGGATACGCTCCAGTCGATGAACAACCTGGCCAAGCTGCTGGTCGAGCGTGGCGAGTGGGACGAGGCCGAGCGGCTGTATCGTGAAGCGCTGCCGCTGGCCCGCCGGACGTTCGGGGATCGGCATCCGCGCGTGGCGACGTTGCAGCGCAATCTCGCGGAGGTCCTTGCTCGCCAGGGGAACGATGCGGCGGCGATCCCGTACTTCGAGGAAGCCCGCCGGCTCAGGCAGGACGCCCGGCCGCCCGACGACGAGACCGTGGTCGACATCATGGCCGATCTCGGCGCGTGTTGGACGCGGCTCAAGCAGTACGAGACGGCCGAGCGGATTCTGCTGGAGGCGTGGGAGCGTCTGGAGCGGCCCGAGGTGCAGAGCGGCCCGCAGACCCGGGCGGACGTGGTGCGGGCGCTCGTCGAGCTGTATGACGCGTGGGGCAGGGCGGACCAGGCGGCGGAGTGGCGCCCGCGGCTTCCGGCGGCGGAAGTGCCGGCGACGCGGCCGAGCGACGACGAATAGTGCCAGAATCCGCCAGAAGACGCGTTCCGGCGACACACGAGTGTTGTCTGGCGCTCGCGGGGGAATCGGTCGGCAGCGCGGAATCAGCGGAGCAGGTCACTGGCGTGCGCGGACCGCCACGCCGATGTAATCTGCGGCGGAGGGTGAGTGCGGCCGTGCTGCCGCCGGTCTAGACGGGCCTCTCCAGCCAGTCCGGGTCTTCGATCGACTTGATGACCCAGCCCAGGATGTCCGGTGGAGGTGGCGTATCCTGGTTCACCGGGGAGTTGCCGCCCGTGTCCAGCCATTCCTTGACCCTGTCGGGCATCGCCTTGCCGTGCTCTTCGGCCCGCTTGCGGCATCGTGCCGCAACCCATTCACCCATGCGTGTCTCGTAGCTGTAGTCGTACTCGTTCATCTTTCTCCAGTCCGGGTTCACGATGGACTTGACGAGCCAGCCCAGTACCTCCGCGGGCGCCCGGGTATCTTGGTCGATCGGCGTATCGCCGTGGCTGTCCAGCCAGGCCCTGACTGCCTTGGGCATTGGCCGGTGGTGCACTTCGGCCCGTTTGCGGCATCGCGCCGTGATCCACGCACCGACTCGCTGCTCATGTTTGTGTTTGTCCCCGTGCATGGTCTTGAGTATACGGTGCGGCGTGGGCGGGGCAATGCAGCGGACAGGCGCACGGTTGTTGAAGGTTGCTTGTCTGTGTCGACGAAGCCGGTGGCCTGCGGTCCGCGGCGGTAGGTGATGTGGGGGACGTCGGGAACGGTTCCGGCGGCGGGGGCGGACGCGGCAACCTCGGCGACTCGGACGTGTACAAGGGAGTGGGCGGCGTTTGGAATGAGCTTGCCGGCGTGCGGGGCTCGACGTTGACTCCAGTGTGCGATTCGGGAGGTGTGGGATGACCAGGGCACGACGTCTGTTGGTTTGTCTGGTGGGTGTGGTGGTGATTCTGGCGGGTGCCCGCGGCGACAGTGCCCTGGAATATCCTGCTCGCCGGATCTTCGCGTGTGCCTCTGGGAAGTACGGCTTCAATGTGGCGGCGACGGTGCAACGGGGTGTGATCAAGGAAATCAAAGGACGGCTTTTCACGTACGACGACAAAGGGAACGAGCGGACGCTGTGGGAACACGCGCTACCCTTCCTTCCAAAGAACGTACTGGTCAGCAATGATGGCGTCGTCGTGTCAATCGATGAGTGGTACCGGTCTGGTTATGCGCACTCGCTCGTGGTGATCGATGCGGCGGGGGGCGTCGTGGCCGATCATGCGCTGGAGGCGATCCTCACGCCGGGGGAGATTCGCGACCGCGTGTTTCACACGGTGTCGAATCGCGTCTGGGCGAGCGGCGCGAAGTACGACTTCGAGAAGACGCGGTTGGTGATCACGTTGAGCTGGGGCGAGCGCGTGCTGGTCGATCTGGCGACGGGTGAGATCACGCGGGATTGAGGGCCGACGTAGAGGTCGGACGCCACGTTGGCGTGCGGGGCGTTTGTTGGTATTCGACGTCGGCCACGGGGGGCCGACGCTACCAGATGACCGACGCAACGTGCGGCCGTCAACACACCGGTTACAAACCGGTGCTACAGAGAAGACGTTCGGTGCGGGGACCGACGCTGCGACTAGCGCTTGATTGAGCGGATGAACTCCTGCACCTCGGGGATCTGGCCCTGGTAGATGAGGTAGCCGTTGTAGGGCTCACGCAGCGTGATCTCGTCGCTGACGGGGGTGAGCATGATGCGGCGGACCTCGTCGCGGTCGTCGGACTGGCCGAGCGCCCAGCAGAGCTTCATGTAGGCGACCTCGGGCAGCATGTTCGCCGCCGGGACGACGCCGAGTTCCATGATCTCGCGGCCCGTCTCGTACACGTACATCTGCACGTAGCCCCAGAGCGTCTGCACCGTCATGTACATGTGCACGCCGGCGGCGGTCGCTCGGGCCAGGGCGTCGTACAGCGGCTTGTTCACGTGGCCGAGACCCGTGCCGGCGATGATGATGCCGCGATAGCCCTTCTCGACGATCGCGTCGACGATGTCGGGGTTCATGTTCGGGTAGTAGTAGAGGATGGTCACCTTCTCTTCGAACGCCGTGTTGATGGTGACCTCGCGGTCCGTTCGTCGATGACGGTAGTCGGGCCGTAGCGGCGTGATCTTGCGCGGGTCGACCGTGGCCAGCGGCACGTCGCCGATCGTGCGGAAGGTCGAGCGATAGCTGGAGTGCATCTTGCGGACGCGCGTGCCGCGGTGCAGCAGGCCGTACTCGTCCGACGTCGGGCCGAACATGCAGACCATCACCTCGGCGAGGTCGCTCTCGGCGGCGGCCTTCACGGCGTTGATGAGATTGAGGGCAGCGTCGGATGAGGGGCGGTCGCTCGAACGCTGCGAGCCGACCATGACGATGGGCACCGGCGGGTTCTGCACCATGAAGGTGAGGATGGCCGCGGTGTGGTGCATCGTGTCGGTGCCGTGGCCGACCACGACACCGTCGACGCCGTTGGCGATCTCCTCACCGATGCGCTGGGCCAGCTTGATGTACTGCTCGGGGCCCATGTTCTCGCTGAAGACGCCGTAGAGCTTCTCGGTGCGCAGGTTGCAGATGTCGGCCAGCTCGGGCACGGAGCCGTAGAGCTCGCCGGGGGAGAAGGCGGGAATGACGGCGCCGGTGCGGTAGTCGAGGCGGCTGGCGATGGTGCCGCCGGTACCGAAGAGGACGATGTTCGGCTTGCGCTCGTCGAAGGGGAATTCCTTCTCGGGGATCTTGTAGTGGGCCTCGCGGCGGCCGCGCTCGTGGATCTTGGTGATGGTGTCCGCGGCGATGCCGATGTTGTAGCCGCTGATCAGCTTGATGACGATGTGCTTGTCATCGGCCGTTTCGGAGCGGGGGAGGATGATGCCGGCGAACTGACCGCCGGTGGATTCGATCTCGACGTCGCTCCACACGCCGACGTTGAACTTCTTCAGCGTGGCGGCGCCGGGGCCGCGGTAGCCTTTCAGGTCGTTGTTACTCATCGTTTCGCGGTTTCCTTGCGAATCTGGTCGGAGGGGACGTCGAGCTCGGCCCGGAGCAGGCTGGCCAGGCGCGTGCCGGCGAAGCGGCCGACGTAGGCGGTCATAAGCTCACCCATGAGATAGCGGTACTTCTTGCCGCGGTTGGCGAAGCGCTCGTCGCCGCGCTTGGCGATCAGGGCGCTCATGCTGTCGCGCACTTCCTGCTCGGCGGCGGGTTGTATGTTCAGGGCGGCCAGGGCGGTCGTGACGCGCTCGTCGCCGTTGCCGTTGGGCGGCTCGTGCTGAAGGAGGTAGAGCAGAAGCTCGGCGATGCCCTCGCGGGCCAGCTTGCCGCCGGCGTGGGCCCGGAAGACGGCGAAGATCTCGTCATCCGTCAGGCGGTCGGGGTTGAGCCCCTGGCGGCGGTAGGCCTTCAACTGGCGGCAGAGCGTGACCGCCGCCAGCGTCGGGGCGATCTTCAACTCGTCGACCAGGCGGCCGAAGAGCGTCGTGCGGTCGGAGAGGGCCAGCGGGACGATGGTGTCCTCGGGGATGCCCAAGTCGCGGTACTGCGCCTCGCGCTCCCAGATGTACACGGGCAGGTCGGTCCGGGTGCGCTCGACGCGGGCGGGCTCGATGGCCAGCGGGGGCAGGTCGGTGTCGGGGTACATGCGCTCGGCACCGGGCAGGACGCGCTCGAAGCCGGTGGTACCGTCCTGGAGGACCTGGCGGGTATCGTTGGGCACGCCCTGCGTGGCCTCGCGGGCGCGGATGATGATCTCGTCGCAGGCGGTCGTCGTGTCGCGCTCGTCGCCCCAGACGAGGAGCAGGGCATCGTGCTCGTCGGCCCGGGTGCGGCGGCGGAGAGCCTTCCAGTCGCGGGCGGCGAGGGCCTCGGTGGCTGTGTCGGAGTGCACGAGGTTGGGCAGTCGCGTCAGGCAGGCGATGACCCGCACGCGGTCGGAGAACTCCTTCGCGAAGGTGGTGTGCTCCTGCGTGTCGGTGTTGAGGATGCCGGCGAAGCCCTTGAGCACGACGCACTTGACCCTCAGGCCGTCGGCCAGGGCGTTGCGGATCGGCTCGTAATGGACCTTGGTCAGCATGCCGGTGACGTCGTGCGTGCTGTGGGCGAAGCTCTCCGGCGTGACGCCGCGGTCCTTCAGCGTTTCGCGAATCTGGAGGAGCGACCACTGCCGGCGGGCCTCGTTGTAGACCAGGCGCGGGATGCGCCAGATCTGGGGCACGCCCTTGATCTCGACGCGCGTGCCGCCACGGATGCTGACGTTGACGTCCTCGCGGGCGGCGCCGTAGCCGGTGCGGACCTTGTGCGTGCTGCGGCAGATCTTGCGGATGATCTGGCAGACGTCGGCGGTCTCCTGCGGCGTGTGCATGTCGGGCTCGGTGACGGCCTCGATCAGCGGCATGCCCAGCCGGTCGGTGAGCAGGACGCGGTCGTGGCCGCTGTCGGAGACCTCACGGCAGGAATCCTCCTCGATGGAGAGCTGCCGCATGCGGATCCGCCGGCCGGCGTAGGGCAACCAGCCGCCGACGCCGACGATCCCGGTGCGCTGAAAACCGGTGGGGATCGAGCCGTCGAGATATTGTTTGCGGGCGATGTGCAGCTCACTGACGATATTCATATGCAGGAGCAGGCAGACTTCGAGCGTGATGTCGAGGGCCTCGTCGTCGATGAAGAACGGCGGGGTGTCGTCAAACTCGTAGGTGCAGACCGTGCTGTGATGGATGCGGTAATAGATGTTCTTCCGGGTCTTTTTCTCCATCAAGGCGGTGCCGTCGTACTCGCCGAGCTCGGAGAGCGTGGGCCGCATGTGACGGAGAATCTCGGCGTCGTACTCGCCGCTGTAGCGCCCGGCGGGGCAGCGGCAGAAGAGCTTGGTGCGCGTGAGAAGCTGTTGATGAACCTCCAGGCCGGACATCAGGCCGATATTGGCATAGTCCTCGGCGGTCATCTCCTCGAACGGCTTGAACGACGTCATAAGCGGCACTCTCCTGCTTCCGCGGACTTCGAGCCCGGTATCTTAACGCGGCGCGGCCAAACACCCAAACGGCCCGCCGGCGGTCGGCGAATCCCCAGCGGCCGGCCGGGCGGTTACAATGCGGCCCGGTGCAAAAGGAGGTGCCGGGTGCGGATTGTGTGTGAACCCAGCGTGTACCTGGTGGGCCGGCAGACGGTGGACGCCGCGGCCGTGGCCCGTTTCCTGGACGAACACGGCCTGTCCTGGTCGACGGATACCGAGGTCGGGGCCGAGACGCTCTGCGAGATGGCCGGCCGGGTCTGCTACATGTCCTTCGGCCAGGGCCGCAAGACCAACGCCGAGTACCTGGGCAATATCATCGATTCGGAGCACGGCTCGGTCCTGGAGCATGCCGCCTGGAACGTGCTGATCACCGGCGTGTCGCGATCGTTCACGCACGAACTGGTGCGGCACCGGGCCGGGTTCGGCTATTCACAGCTCTCGCAGCGGTACGTGGACGAGAGCACGGCCGATTTCATCGAGCCGGACTGCATCGCCGAGGACCCGGAACTGCACACCGTTTGGCAGGAGGCGATCGAGCAGGCCCATGCGGCGTACGTGCGGCTGGTCGCCGGCTTGCAGCGGCGGTTCGCGGATGAGCCGTCGGGGACGATGCGGCGGAAGATGGCCCGGCAGGCGGCGCGGAGCGTGCTGCCTAACGCCACGGAGACGAAGATCTTCGTGACGGGGAACGGGCGGGCTTGGCGCCATTTCATCGAGATGCGGGCCAGCGAGCACGCCGAGGTGGAGATCCGCAAGGTGGCCCTGAAGATCCTGCGGCTACTCCAGGTGGAGGCGCCGCACGTGTTCGGCGATTACGAGGTTATCAGACTGGACAGCGGGGTGGAGGTGGCCCGCACCGGGCATCGGAAGGTTTGAGCCGGCCGGCTGAAGGAGCAGCTTGTGAGGACGATGCGGAGGTTCCCGGGCCGGTGGCTGGCGCTGCTGGTCGTGGTCGGCGGGGCGGCGCTGGCGCTGGCCGAGCTGGCCGACGTGTACCTGCGCAATGGCCTGCGCCTGCGCGGGGATGTGGAGATGACCGAGGAAGAGGTCATCATCCGCACAGAGTTGGGCGAGTTGCGCTATCCGCGGGACATGGTCGAACGGGTTGTGCCGGCGACGTCCAGCCAGCCGGCCCCGGAGACGCAGCCGGCGACGACGCAGCCCACCGAGCTAGCCGAGCCGGCCGAGCCCACGGAAGAGACCGGGCGAGCCGCGCCGCCGATGCTCTCGGCCCTGGACATCCAGCGGCTGAAGCTGTCTGAGCTGCGCGTCGACGGCGACCCGGAGAAGGTGCGCGTGCGCTTCGCCGGCCGGAACCAGCGCGAGTTGCCAGCCGAAGTGCTGACCGAGCTGACGACGCGGCCGAACTACCGGGATGTGTGGGAGGAGACCCTGTTGAGAGGCACGCCGCAGGAGAAGCTCCAGCTCATCGCCGCCACGACCGGCCTGAAGTACGTGGACCGCATCACGATCAACAACGACCCGGAGGTGTTCGCGGCATTTCGCAGCGGCGTGTTGCCGACGGTCGTGAAGTCGTGTGCCCGGCGGGGTTGCCACTCGGGCGACGATGCGGTGGACTTCCGGTTTCCGAAGGGGCCGACGACGAGCGAGGCGTACGCGTACACGACGTTCGCCCTGCTGGAACGGATGGAGACGAAGCAGGGGGTGATGATCAACCGCGACAATCCGGAGGGTGGCGTGCTGGATGGCAGCGTGCTACTCAGCTACCTGCTGCCACAGCGGGACAACCCGCAGGCCCATCCGCCGGTGCCGGGCACGCGGCAGTTCAAGCCGGGGCTGCGCGGGCGCGATAACGTGCTGTACGAGCGGATCCGCGACTGGATCAACCTGTTGCGTACGCCGCACCCGAAGTACGAGCTCGAGTACGAATTCCCGGCGGACCTGCCGGGGCTGACGCTGCACGAGGGCGAGGAGGAAGCGCCCGCGCCGGCGACGGAGCCGCGGCCGGCAGGGCCGTTCGACAAGCCGCCGGCGCCGCAGCCGTAGCAGTTTCTATGGGTCGTGGGGCGCAGCGATTGCGCGGCCGGGAAAGTTGTATCGGGGTGGCCCCATAATTGGTGCATGCTGGAGCCTGCAAGCGGCGCGGTCGCGACGTTGTCGCCGCTGCGCCGAAATGGCCTTTCCTTTTGCCGGCGAGCAGTGCTATCGTTTGGTGAGAGAGTGTAGTCAGCATGCCTCGAAACTACTTTGCCATTCTGGGACTCGCGCCCGGTCAGTACGACCCCGCCGAGATCACCAAGCGCTTTCAGCGCGAGCGGGAACGCCTGCTGCAAGCGCTCAGTGATCCGCGCAGCTACGCGCGAGCCCGGCGGCAACTCGACGACCTGCACCTGGCCTACGCGGCGCTGCGTCGGCCGCAGGCACAGGCGGCCGTGCTGGCGCCGCCGCCGGCAGCAGAGGAAAGCGGCGACGTCGCCCGCCTGCGGCGGATGATCGCGGCTTCGCTCGAAGACGGGCTGCTGCGTTACTCCCGGCGGCGCGACATTCTCGCCGCCGCTCAGGAGTTGGGTTTCTCCGACTTTCAGACACAACTGCTCATTGCCCAGGTGCAGTTCGGCGATGATCAGATTCCGTTTGGCACCGGGGCGGCCCGGCGTCAGCCGGCGAGTGCGGCGGCGCGGGCCTGGGCCGGGGCGACAGCCGTCGGTGTGCTGGCCATGATGATGTTCTTCGTGCTGATGCACTGGCTGGCGGGGTGAATCCTTCCTGATCCTGACGAGCATGATGTGCGGATGATCCGCGCCGCGGGGCCTTTCGGTTCCGCCGACGAGCGGGTAGGGTCCGCGTAATCAGCTCGGCGTGCGCCCTCACGGGCCCGGTGATAAGGCCCTGGGGCGGGGGCGGCGAGCGATCAGCAACGTTCAGGAGCCGTCATGACGACCCAGCCCAACACCGACAGTCCCGAGACGGGCGCCGGCGCGACTGCGGCCGCCCACGAGCACAGAGCCTTCGGCCGCTCGTACTGGATGCTCAACAGCATCGAGATGTTCGAGCGGCTGGCCTATTTCGGCATCCGGGCCGTGGTGCCCCTCTACATCATGCAGGCCACCGAGCCGGGCGGCCTGCATCTCAGCGCCCTCCACAAAGGCTGGATCTACATGTGGTGGGCACTGTTCCAGTCGTTCCTGCCGATCGTCACCGGCGGCATCGCCGACCGGTACGGGTACAAGCGGGTTCTGTTCTTCTCCATCTCGGCCAACATCGTCGGCTACCTGATGATGGCGAACCTGCACAACTACTACGGCTTCTTCGCCGGGATCCTGGTGCTGGCGACGGGGACGGCGTTCTTCAAGCCGGCATTACAGGGTTCCCTGGCGCAGAATCTGACGAAGGAGAACTCGTCGCTCGGCTGGGGCATCTTCTATTGGGTGGTGAACGTGGGGGCGGTGTCGGCGCCATTTGTGTCGACGGCCATTCTCGGCAAGCCGCACAGCCTCGAGGGCTGGCAGACGCTGTTCTACGCCTGTGCGATCTTCACGGCGTTCAACCTGCTGCTGCTGCTCACGTTCCGCGACGTGCCCTCGGGCGCGGACAAGAGCGAGTCGCCCTTCAAGGTGCTCTACAACACGATCGCCAACATCTTCGAGGTGCGGCTGGTCATCTGGCTGCTGATCATGTCGTGCTTCTGGCTGATGATGTACCAGCTCTGGGACCTGCATCCGAACTTCATCACGGATTGGGTGGACAGCTCGGCGGTGGCAGCCCACATGCCCTTCGACGCGTGGTGGGAGTGGGGCGACCGCGGCCTCATCCAGGTGCCGCAGCAGATTCTGCTGAACCTCAACGCCGCCCTGATCATCGTGCTGATGGTGCCGATGTCGTGGATCTCGGGAAAGATGCGCACGCTCAGCGCCATGATGGTCGGCATGTCGGTGGCCACGCTCGGCGTGCTCGTTGCCGGCTGGACGATGAGCGGTTGGATGTTCCTGGCCGGCGTCGTGTTCTTCTCGCTCGGCGAGATGTGGACCGGGCCCAAGAAGAACGAGTATCTCGGCCTGATCGCCCCGCCCGGGAAGAAGGGGCTCTATCTCGGATACGTGAACATACCGGTCGGTATCGGCGTCGGCATTGGCTCCTACTTCGGCGGCTGGCTGTACGACAACTACGGCGAGAAGGCCACGCTGGCGCTGAAGGAGCTGGCGACGCAGCCGGCGCTGGTGGCGCGGGCGGCGCAATCGGCGGACTGGAGCGACGCGCTGGACAAGCTGCCGGGGCTGCTGCACATCGAGCGCGGGCAGGCGTTCGCCAATGCCCGTGACGAGATGGGGCTCGATGACGCCGCCGCCGGGGAGCGGATACGTGGGTTCTTCCGGTACGACCGCGGTCAGGCGATCAACCTGTGCCTGTTGTATCTGGCCGAGCAGGAGGCCTATCGCCCGGCGGTGGAGCAGGGCCGGGCGCAGGCGGTGAAGTCCGGCAAGCTGCCGGACGGCGTCGGCGTGGGGCGGTGCATCGAGCTGATCCCGGGCTGGATCGGAAAGAAGCGCATCGAGGTCCTCGATCTCGTACGCGAAGCGATCCACGAGCAGGACGCTCAGGCGGGCGACGCGGAGATCGAAGCGCAGCTCTGGGAACGCTTCGGCGGCGATCCCGAAGTGCTCAACAACCTCGCCCTCGAGTATCTGGCGCAAGGGACCAACCGCCTGCGCGATGCCGTCGCCGAGTTCGAGCTGAAGAGCCCGCCCGAGCAGATCAAGCAGCGCGTGCGGGAGATCGAGGACACTATCGGCATTGGCAGGACGAAGTCGTTCGCCGCATTGACGGCGGCGCTGGGCGTGGATGACGCCGCACTGGACAAGGCGGTCGCCGAGAGCGGGGCGGCGGATGTCTATTGCTACCTGGCGGGTCTGGATCATCGCCGATTCCTGGCCGTCGCCCGGCGGGACTGGACGAATGATGTGGGGCTGTTGCGGGAGATGATCGAGACCGACGCCGAGGCGAAGGCGTATGTCGAGCAGCACGTGTGGGAGAAGAGCGTTTGGGAGCGTCTCGGGTCGTTGTTTGGCGAGCAAGAGCAGCAGGACGTATACGCGCGGCTGGCGGGGAAGCAGGATCTGATTCAGCGGGCGCTGGAGCGGAAGGACTGGTCGAAGGCGTCGGCGCAGGCCGCCGGCCTGTTGCAGCTCAATCCGTTCGAGGCGCGGGCGCTGGCGGCCGCCGAGGTGAATCACGCGGCGCAGACGGCGACGGGGATGCTGTGGGAGAAGTACCAGCCGAACCGGTACGTATGGTTGCCGATTGTGGGGATCGGAGTTGTGGCAACAATTGCGCTAGGCGTGTTCGGGCAGATGGCCCGGCGTTGGAACGACATGAACGCGTAGCGGCCGTATCGAGAGCGGGGGGGGCTGGGACGCCCGCGGTAACGCGCCCTGTCTAGACGACTTGCGTGTCTCAATTGCCGTCGGTGGCTGGTTTGCCCGGGGCGGTGGTGTGACCTGTTTGACCGAAGGCCGCGACGGGCTAGAATGAGGTAAGCCCGGAGCAGCACATCCCCGAGGCACCCACATGTCAGAGCCGTTGCCGGCCCGGAGACCTGCAGAAGCGGAGCGGGGAGGGGATAGTTCTTGCGCTGGCAGTGCGGGGGGGAGGGTAGGCGTCGATCCCAAACTGGAGCATACACGGTTGCTGCTCGAAGCGATCCTGGAGCAATGGCCCGTTCCGACCGTAGTGGCCAGCGTTCCCGACCAGATGATCCTCTACGCGAACCGGGCCGCGGTCGAGGCCCTGTGCGTGGCGGACGAACCCAGCTACATCGGGATCACGCTGAGTGAAGCCATGGCCCGGCAGACGTGGCGGGATCTCCGGCCGGATGGGACACCCATTCCTCTGACTGACTTGCCCCTGGCCCGCGCCGCCCGTGGTGAGCTCACGCGCAATGAGGAGTACATCATCGTCCGCAAGGATGGCACGCGACGCTGGCAACTGGTGAGCGGTACGCCCATCCACGATCACGATGGTGTCCTGATCGCCGGCTTGGTCGTTTTCCCGGATATCACCGACCGGAAGCTGGCGGAGGACGACCGGGCGCGGCTGACCGCCATCGCGGAAGGCACGAGCGACCTGGTCGCGACGGCGACGCCGGCCGGTCGCATCACGTACATGAACGCGGCGGGGCGGCGATTGCTGGGCTGGTCTGAGGCAGACGACGAGAGCTGTACGATCGACGACAACCATCCGGCCTGGGCGGCCGAGCAAATCCGCAACGTGGCGATTCCGACGGCGATCGCGCAGGGCGTGTGGCAGGGCGAGACGGTCGTCCGCACGCGGGCGGGCCGCGAGGTCCCCGTCTCGCAGGTTATCCTGTCGCACCGCGACGCGGGCGGCGAGGTACAGTACCTGTCGACGATCATGCGCGACATGGCGGAGCGCAAGCAGGCGGAGGATGAGATCAAGGCCGCCGCTCGGGAGTGGCAAACGACGTTCGATGCGGTCAGCGACGTGGTGTGGCTGCTGGACCCGCAATTCCGTGTGGTGCGATGCAATGCGGCGACGCTGCGGCAGTTCAACCGCCCGGTCGACGAGGTTGTGGGCAGACACTGCTGGGAGATCGTGCACGGCACGCGCAGGCCAATTCCGGAGTGTCCGGTGCTGCGCATGAAGCAGAGCAAACGCCGCGAGTCCACGGAGCTGAAGATCGGCGAGCGCTGGTACAGTGTCAACGTGGATCCGATCCTGGATGAGGCCGGCAACCTGATTGGGGCCGTCCACATCGTTAGCGATATGACGGACCGCAAGCAGACCGAACAAGCGCTGCAGAGCCGCATCGTTGCCATGACGCGGCCGCTGGACGATGCGTCGTCGATCGCCTTCTCCGACCTGTTCGATCTGGAGGAGATCCAGAAGCTCCAGGACGCGTTCACAGAATCCAGCGGCGTGGCGCAGTTGATCACCGACCCTGAGGGCAACCCGATCACGCGTCCGAGCGGGTTCTGCCGTCTGTGCGCCGAGTTCGTGCGGCAGAGCGAGAAGGGGCGTCAGCGGTGCGCGATCTCCGATGCGTCGCTGGGGCACCTCTGCATCGAAGGCCCCACCGTGCGACCGTGTCTGAGTGCCGGCTTGTGGGGGGCCGGGGCCAGCATCATGGTCGGGGGAAAGCACATCGCCAACTGGCTGATCGGGCAGGTGCGCAACGAGTCCCTCGACTTGAACCAGATCAACCAGTATGCGGCGGAGATTGACGCCGATCCGGAGGAGTTCCGGAAAGCCCTGCTGGAAGTGCCGGTCATGTCGGAGGAGCAGTTCCGCAAGGTCGCCCGGACGTTGTTCATTCTGGCGAACGAGCTTTCGGCCAAGGCCTATCAGAACGTGCAGCAGGCGCGTTTCATCGCGGAGCGCAAGCAGGCCGAACAGACGCTGCGCGAAAACGCGGAGCGCCTGCGGCTGGCCATGCAGGCCGCGTCCATGGGCACATGGGAATGGGACCTGGTCGCAGAGCGGGTCACCTGGTCGCCGGAGACGCTGGACATCTTCGGCGTCAGTGCCGAGGCATTCGGCGGGACCTACGAGGCTTACCGGGCGTTCGCCGTTCCCGAGGCCCGCGCGGAAGTGGACGAGATGGTCCGGCGGTTTCTCAGCACCGCCCGCGAAGGCGCGGTGATCCAGTACGAGCACGAGATCGTCCGCGGTGACGGGCGATCCGGCTGGATTGAAGTGCGGGGCACGATGTTTGTGGACAGCCAGCAGAAGCCGGTGCGCATGACCGGTATCTGCACCGACATCACCGCCCGCAAGGTGGCTGAACAGGAGCGGGCCAAGCTGGAAGCGCAACTGCGCCAGTCACAGAAGCTGGAGGCCGTCGGCCAGTTAGCCGGTGGTGTGGCCCACGACTTCAACAACATCCTGACGGCGGTCTTCGGCAACGTGGAGCTGGCCATCTCCGAGCTGCGGACCAACCACCCCGGCGCCGATGGTGTGCTCGACGGTTTGCAGCAGATCGAGCGCAGCGCCGAGCGAGCTTCGGCCCTGACGCGGCAACTGCTGGCCTTCAGCCGCCGGCAGGTCACGCGCCCAGAGTTGCTCGACCTGAACCGCACGCTGCGCGACCTGGAGAAGATGCTCCGGCGGCTGATCACGGAGAACATCACGCTGACGCTCCATCTCACGACGGACCGCGCGACGGTCCGGGCCGACCCGGGGCAGTTGGAGCAGGTCATCGTGAACCTGGTGGTCAACGCCCGCGACGCGATGCCCGAGGGCGGCAAGCTCGCCATCGAGACGCAGAACGTCGTCCTGGACGCGTCCTACGCCGCCACCCATCCGGAGGCCCGCCCCGGGGCCCACGTCCTGCTGGCCGTGAGCGACACGGGCTGCGGCATGGAGCGGGCGACGCAGGAGAAGGTTTTCGAGCCGTTCTTCACCACCAAGCCCGTCGGCCAGGGCACCGGACTCGGCCTGCCCACCGTCTACGGCATCGTGAAGCAGGCCGGCGGCCACGTGGCCCTGTACAGCGAACTCGGGCAGGGCACGACCTTCCGCATCTACCTCCCTCTACTGGATCAGGTGGCCGCCCTCCGCACGCACCAGAAGGCAGACACGCCTCCGCCGTCGGGTACGGAGACCATCCTCATCTGCGAGGACGACCTGGCGGTGCGGGAACTGGCAGCGTGCATGCTGCGCGAAGCCGGCTACAGCGTGCTGGCTGCGCCCGACGCCGGCAAGGCCCTGAAACTCGCGGCGGATCATCCGGCGGAGATCGACCTGCTGGTCACCGACGTCATTATGCCGGATATGAACGGCCGCCGGCTCTCCGACGCCCTGCGACAGGTTCGCCCCGGGTTGCGCACGCTCTTCATGTCCGGCTACCCGTCGAACGTCATCGCTCACCACGGCGTGCTGGAGGATGACGTCGAGTTCCTGGAGAAGCCCTTCAGCCGCCGGCTGCTCCTGCAACGCGTCCGCGAAGTGCTGGACCGGGCCAAGTCGCGTGGCGTGCGCGCATAACCTCACTCGCGCCGGCGGGGGCGCAGCAGCTTCATTAGCGGCGGGGTCCGCCCGCTACGGATTTGACAGCAGGTCCACGAACGGGCTGATGTCGAAGTTGTCGACGGCGCCGTCGTTGTTCACGTCACCCAGCATGTGGTCGCAGTCGGGGTACAGGGCGTAATACTCGGGGTAGTCCGGCGGCGTGGCCGTCAGAGCCACCACGAACGCCCGGATGTCGAAGTTGTCGACGGTCCCGTCGCAGTTGAGGTCGCCGGGCACGAACACCGAGTTGCATTGGAACGCGGTCAGCTCGATGTCATCGACGTTCCAGCCGCAGAACTGCCACGAGGTGTCCGTGGTGCCCATCGTCCAGCGGAGGTAGAGCGTCGGCTCATCGTCGGCGATGTCGGCGATGTCGAAGGTCATCTGCGTCCAGGCCGTGTCGGCAACCTGCCCGCCGTTCTCCCACAGCGTGGTCCACGAGCTGCCGTTGGTGCTCACGCGGAAGTAGGCGTGATCCCAGGTGGGCGTCTCGACGCCCAGCCAGCGCCAGAAGCTCAGCGTCGTGGATTCACGGCCGGCGCAGTCGATGGCCGTGCTGGTCAGGTGCCGCTCGGACAGGTTGTTCTCGTAGTCGCCGCTGAGGTTGTAGCCGTAGACGTAGGACCCCGTGTAACCGCTGGTCGGGTCCGGCCCGCCGTACTGTCCGCCGCCGCCGGTCGGTGTGCCGAAGGCCCACAGGCCCTGCGTGGTCCAGCCCGGGTTGCTGTCGAGCATCTCCGAGTAGAAGGCGCCGATCACGCCGATGTCGAAGGAGAACGTGCTGTCCGGGGCGCCGGGCGGCAGCGTGCGCACCGTGCCCAGACTACCTTCGGCCTGGACGTAATACTCGGGGTTGTGCAGGCAGTTCACACGCGGCAGGTCGGCCGTGTAGCGATCGCCCTCGACGTACGTGAGCGGGATGGCGTGGAACTCGCCGGGCCCGTAGCGGTAGTATAACGTCTCGCTGCCGGGCACGATCGTCTCGGTGCCGGGGATGATGTCGGCCGTGACCGTCGGCAGTGTTCCGGGCGACACCAGGCCGCTCGGCCCGCTGATAAGGCGGAGCGTGAACGGCGGCGGCTCGGCCGTTCCGCCGGTGACCACCAGGGCATAATCGGCGTCCACCTGGCCGGTCTCGACGTGGCTGTCTTCGTTGATCTCGTCGGCGATGACCTCGACGATCCACTCGCCGTTTTCGGGGTTGGGGATGAAGACGTTCTCAACCGTGTCGAGCGTGTTGGAGACGCCGTCGGCCGTCGAGACGTTGCCGCTGGTCAGCCCGTTGTTGCCCCAGTAGATTGTGCCGCTGGGACTGTAGACCCGCAGCGAAAGGTCATTGATGCGGTGCTCGCCCGCGCTGGGGTTGCCGCGCGGGTCGGCGTAGACGAGGGTCGCCCGGAAGTTCGGCTCGTCGGGGGCGACGTTGATGCTGTATTGCGTCGAGCCCAGCTCGGTTAGCACGTCCGTCTCGTCCACGATCAGCATGAGGTCGCGGATGTCGTAGAGCTCCTCCAGGTTGGGTACGCCCCAGCCCTGCTTGTAGCGGTCGATGTCGCCGTTCGGGCCGCCCGCCAGCCAGTTGTAGCGGTAGGCGGTGTTGATCATGACGGCCTTGGCCGTGGTCATGTGCGGCCGGTCGTCGAAGACCGACAGGCCACCGCCGAAGCCGGGGAACACGCCTTCGTGCCACATCTGGAAGAACAGGCCGAAGTGGCCGGCGATGCTGGGGGTGGCCCCGCTCGTCCCGCCGAACTCGGTGTAATCATTGCCCGTCGCGGTGGTGTAGGTGTCGTCGTAGAAGAACGAGAGATCGGGCTTGATGCGGCCGTCGTCGGCCGGGCCGATGCTGCCGCTGTAGTCCCAGTGGTCGTCGGACCGGTCGAGCGTATTGTAGTGCTTGAACGCGCCGCCGGAGACGATGTTCTTCGCCCAGGCCTGCGGGCGGGAGTCCTGGTTGCCGGCGTTGGACTGCGACTGGCAGATCAGGATGTCGTAGAGGAACAGGATGTCGTCCATCTCGGCCGAGATCGTCGTGTAATAGTACGTGCGCGAATCGCCGGTGCTGTTCGTCTGGAAGACGGCGCGGTAAGGGCCGGCCGGATCAACCAGCTCTGCCGTGCGTGTGTAGCGCGTCGTTCCGCCGCCGAGCAGGCTGCTGCTCTGGGAGTAGATGCCGGTGCCGTCGGGGAGCAGGCCGCGGGCCTGCGGGACCACGCCCTGGGCGAAAAGGACGCCGTAGCAACTGGAGCCGTGGGGCGGGTAGACGTCGCCGGCGATGTGGATGAGCGGCGGCTGCGACCACTCCTGGTGGTCCAGGTCGAGCTCGGTGTCGGCGACCTCGCCGCGCACGCCCTGACCGGTGAAGCCGAGCGTGTTCTCGATGTAGTTCGCCCCGCCCGTCTGGCGGACGATATCCATGTCCACCTCGAGCTGGCCCTTGCGGTCGATGAACATGACGTCGTCGAGGCCGGCCAGCGCCAGCACCTGCTCGAGCGACAGCGTGGCTTCGATGCGGAAGCCCGCCGGCGTCGTGCCGTGCACCGTCCCGCCCAGGCCGTCGATCACGCTGCAGACGCGATCCTGCGCCGCCGTGCCGCGCTCGTAGAGCATGATGGAATAGCGCCGCGGCTCGACCTGCTCACCGGTGGCCAACTGATCCAGGATCACCCCTTCCAGCTTGTACGCCGGCTGCACGGGCCCGACCCAGCGCACGAACGGCAATCCGGCGACGGCGTCGCGGACGCCCGCGGCCATGCGCACCACGTAGGCGTGGTCGGGCTGGAAGATCAGAATGTCGACGCCCAGGTCGCGCAGGGCCTGGCGATAGCCGTCGAGCGGCTGCGTGACGAACTGCACGTAGTACAGCTCTGACTCGGGCCGGGCTTGCAGGTACGGCGGGACCACCGCCGCGCCGACCGCCGGATCGAACCGGGCGCAGTGCAGCTTCAGGTCGTACGTCGCTTCCCGCACGCGGGAGAACGTTTGGCCGTCGAGGCTGATGGCGCAGAAGTGTGTGCTCTCGCCGTTGGTTCCGAGCTCGTCCCAGACGGCAGCAACGCCCGGCGAATCGGGGATGGCCACCAGTTGTGCGTGAGCGACTTCATTGGTCGTGGCGTGGAAGGGCAGTGCCCCGTCCAGGGCCAGCGTCGTCTGCGCCAGACCCGGCCGCACGACGAGCGCCGGCTGGAGATCCTGGGCGGCCAGGGGAACGGCGATCAGAGCCAGGAGCACGATCGTCCCGGCGAGTCTGCCGAGCCGGAGTGTACGCGCGGTCATCCTGTGTTCCTCCTTGCGGGAGAGGCGGTGTGGGCCTCGATTGGCGGTGGTTGAATTGGCACCTCAGCGCATTACGCGACGGGACGACATACGCCTGCCCTCCCGTCATTGGCGTCTTTCCGCATAATCGCCGGTCGACCGGCCCAAAGCAACAGCAAAGTGCGCGGGCCGGGTACGTTGAGACCGGCGGTGGGGCCCCCTGTTAAGGTCCGGTAACCGTAACGCCGACCGGCCGTCGCCATCAATGCGCGGCCACCGGCCGCGCGGCGCCACGTCGAGCGCAGGCTGCGTCGCGGTGCAACGCCGCGTCGATCGCGCTGAGCAGGGCCTGCATGGCGAACGGCTTGCCGAGGAAGGCGACGGGTTCGGCCTCACCGCAACGGATGGGCGTCTGCTCGTGGCTGTAGCCGCTGGCGACGATGACGGGGATACCCGGCCGGATGTTGACCATCTCGCGGAACACATCCGCACCGCCGAGCCCCGGCATGGTCATATCCAGAATGACCAGGTCGATATCGGCGGCGTGGTCTCGGAAGCAGTCGATGCCGGCCTGGCCGTCCGGAGCGGTTAGCACGGCGAGATCGCGCGTGCTCAGCATGTCCCGGATCACCTCACGGACCTCTTCCTCGTCGTCGATGACCAGCACGAGCGGCTGACCCTGTTGGCCCGGGCGCTCGCCGGCTGCACCGGCCACCCCGGAAGGCGCCTGCTGGATCGGCAGGGCAATGGTGAACCGCGTGCCTTTTCCCGGCTCGCTCTCCACGCGTACACCTCCGTGGTGGGCTCGCACCACTCCATGCATCGCCGAGAGTCCGAGGCCGCGCCCGGTACCCTTCGCCGAGTAGAACGGCTCGAAGATGCGCTTGACCGTTTCTGGTGTCATTCCGCAGCCGGTGTCGTCCACGTGGATGGTGACGTACTTGCCGGCTGTCAGGCCCTGTCCAGAATATTTGCGCAGGATGTCCCCATCCGTCAACTCAATTAGCGAAGTACATAGGGTGATACGCCCGGAATTTTCGCCGATGGCGTCGGCGGCGTTGACCAGCAGACTCGTCATTGTCTGCTGGAATTGTCCGGCATCGACGGCCACCAATGGCAGATTGGCTTCGAGCTGTGTATCCAGCGTGATGCGGTCGGGAATCGCCGCTCGCATGAACTCGGCCGTGTCGCGAATCAGCCGATTCAGATCGAGCGCGTTGGGTTCGCAGGTGACGTGTCCAGAATAGGTTAGGATCTGCCGAATCACGCGGGAGGCCCGCTCGCAGGCCCGCACAATCCGCCGCAATCGGTCGCCGACCCCGCTCTCCGAAGGGACCTCGGTGAGGGCCAGGCAGGCGTGGCCCTGCACGCCGGCGAGGATATTGTTCAGGTCGTGAGCAATGCCGCCGGCGAGCAGCCCCAGGCTTTCGAGCTTCTGGGCCTGTTGAATTTGAGACTCCAGTGCTCGCCGTTCCTGTTCCGCCCGGCGGCGCTCCGACATGTCGCGAAACACCAGCACAGCCGCGAGGTGGTCCGGGCTTTCCGTCAGCGAGCTCAGCGAATAATCGACGGGGAACTGCGAGCCGTCTTCGCGCAGGAAGCTGGCCTCGCTGCGCAGGGCGCGGCCGCCGCCACTCAGCACGGCGCAGATGGGGCAGCCGTCACGGCCTGCGTCAGCCTCGTGCACCATCGTGGGGAAGAACACGTCGTGCGCCGAGCGGCCGATCAGTTGTCCGGTCGTCGTGCCCAGCAGGCGGGCCCCCGCCGGATTGACCAGCGTGATCCATCCAGCGGTGTCCACGCCGACGATACCCTCAGCGGCGGCGTCGAGGATGAGCTGCTGTTGCCGCGTCAGGCGGACCAGCTCTTCCTTGGCGCGCACGCGCTCGGTTACGTCGCGGGCCAGCCCGACGAGGATCTTCACGCCGTCGTCGTGCAGCACGTTGATACTGATGTCCAGGTGGACGATGTGGCCGTCCTTGTGCCGGTGCGCCGTCGGGAAGTGGTGCAGGCCGGTGCGGGTGTGCGAGGGCACGCCGCCGCTGGGGTGCTCGTCCACTTCGAGGTCGCTGATGCGCATGCGCAGCAATTCGCCGGCGCTGTAGCCGGTCATAGCGCAGAACGCCTCGTTTGCCTCGAGGAAGCGGCAGTCGGCGTCCACGACGAAGAAGCCGTCGATCGTGCTGCGCAGAATGGCTTCGTTTCGCCGGGCCAGGTTGCGGAACCGGTCGAGCGACGTGTCGAACTCGGCGGCGTCGTGCAGCACAACCAGCGCCGGCGGATCGCCACTCTCGGTGACGGCCAGCGGCAGAATGTCCACGACGACCAGCGGCCGCTCCGGCTGAACGATGCTCAGCCGCCGCCGTGACCGCTCGCGACATGCCTCGTCCAACAGCCGCAGCAACTCCTCCTGCGATTCGGCGGGCAGATGTGCCATTACGCTACGCATGGCGGCGGGGTAGCCATCCATCGGCGAACCCAGGCACTTGCCGCTGCGATCCACCAGGGCCCAGTTCATCAGGCGGTCCTCCCCGGGGCGACCACGTCGATCGGGCGTCCCTCATGTACCGGCTTCATTCCTCAATCCTCCTCCGTGACCCGCGTGTGCGCGAGGCACGCCGCGGCTTCATCGACGCGGCCGGCCAGGCGGAGCGCTTCCGCCTTCTGCCGCCACGCGGCGATCTCCATACTCCGATTCGCGTGCCGCCGGGCCAGCTCGATGCGGCGTTCCGCACAGGTCACCGCCGCTGTGCAGTTCGACAGCCGCAGGTTCAGGTCGGCCATGTACTCGTACACGCGTGCCAGACCGTTCCAGAAGCTCGTCTGCTCGAGGATGTTCAGCGCCGTGGCCAGCTCGGCCTTGGCTTCACCCAGCCGCCCCTGCAACAACGCACAATGCCCCACGTTCATATGGGCGATGCCCATGTTCACGTAGTCGTCGCTCTCCTGGGCCAGGCCCAGCGCCCGGCGGAAGTAGCCGCGAGCCTCTTCGTAGCGCTTCTGCTCGCGGAGCACGTGGCCCATACCGTTGTAAGGCCCGATCAGCGCCACGATCGCGCCGTAGCGCTTGTGCGTCTCCACCGCTCGCAGGTACGTCTCTTCCGCCTCCGCCTGCCGCCCCAGTTGCAGCAGCACGAAGCCCAGGTTGTTCCGGATCGAGGCCAGCTCCGCCGTCATCCCCAGCCGCTCAGCCGCCTGCACGGCCCGCCGCAGGCAATCGTTCGCGGCGTCGTATTGCCCGCGGAAGTAGTGCATCGAGCCCAGGTTGGCCAGGGCCTCGACCTTCAGCCGTTTGTCCTTCCTCGTCTGGGCCAGTGCTTGCTGGCGCTGGTTGTAGGCGATGGCCTCGTCGTATCGTCCCATCCGGCCGCAGCACACGCCGACGAAACCGATCGCCTCGCCCAGCTCGGGCTCGAGGGCGAGTGCTTCCTCCGCCAACTGCATCGCCGTCGCGTAGTCGCCACGCAGAAACGCCCGCTTCGCTGAGAAGAAGCGTTCCTCCGCGGCCAGCCCGCCGACGCCCACAGCCCTCTTCGCCGGCGGTTCGATGCCGTCGCTCAGTCCGAGCGCCGCCGCCAGCCGCGTGCCCAACTCTGTCTCCAGGTCGGCCAGCGTGGACAGCGGCCCTTCGACCGCGGGCACGCCGGCGGCGTTGTCCTGACCGACCTGATGGATGCGGACTGCCAGCCGGATCGCGTCGCCCTGTCGGCGGAACGTGCCCTCCACCACGCGAGCCGCACCGCACAGCCGCCCCGCCTCCAGAAGCTGCCCGCCGCGCGGTCGGTCCGCCCGGGCGCGGATGTGTTCGAACGTCTCCAGGAACTGGTCCGCGGCCACCACGTAAGCTTCCGGCGAACGGGCCAGGGTCCGAGCCAGGTGGTCCGCGACGGCGTGGCCCAGCCAGTCGTCGTCGGACGTTCCCGACTCGCTCTCGAACGGGAGCACCGCCAAGCCGTGTGCCGCCGGCGCCGTGCCGCCCATGCTCGTCGTGGCGGTGGGTCGCTCCGCGGGTTGTTCCAGGTGGGCGGCCAGCGTCGCGGCCGACTCGAAGCGGACCGATGGCTTGGGCGCCAGCAGCCGCAGAATCGTCTCGATCAACCAGTCGGGGATGTCCGTCGGCGCGTCCTCCGGCCAGGAGACGGCGTGTGGTCCACCCGCCAGGAGCGTGCGATAGACGCTGTTGCCGCGGGGCGGTCGGCCGGTCAGCAGCTCGAACGCGGTGGCGCCGAGGGAGTACAGGTCGGCCGCCGGCCCGATGTTCTGCGCGTCGGCCAGCACCTCCGGGGCGGCGTAGGCGAGTGTGCCGTCGCGGCCCTCGCCGGGGACCAGGGTCAGACGCGGCTGGGCATGCGCCAGACAAACCACGCCAAGATCCGCCACGCGGAGCCGGCCGTCGACACCCAGCAACAAATTGCCCGGCTTCACGTCGCGGTGGACCAAACCCGCCGCATGGATGGCTTCGAGTCCGCCGGCGGCGTCGAGGAGGAAGCGGATGACCTGTCGCCAGTCGGTGCGGGTTGTGCCGCCGACCGCGGGCGAGAGATCCGTCCCCTCGACGTACTCCATGACGAAGTACCACATGCCGTCGAGCTCGTCGCCATCGAGCACGCGGACGACGTTCGGGTGGTTCACGCGGAAGCCGGCGGAAGCCTCGTTGCGCAGCCGGCGGGCGGCGGCGTCACTGGCGTGCTGTACGCGATAGGGGAGCACCTTCACCACGCAGGGGTGGTTCAGGAACTCGTGATGGGCAAGGAACGTGAGGCCGTGCGCGCCACGGCCGATAAGGTCGACCAGCCGGTATCGCTCGCGAAGCACCGTTCCTGGCGAGAGAGGCAACGCCGCCGTCAGCACCTGCGTGGTGGGGGCCGGGCCGGCGATGCGCGGGAGGGCGACCAGGAAGCCGCACACCTCGCAGCGGCCGAGAGACGGTGCCACCGCCTGCAACGTTCCCGCCTCGCCGCAGTTCGTGCAGCGGCCGTTCTGCGCCGCCGGGCGTGAGCCCGGGGTCGACGTGGGGAAGCGATGAGTGGAAGCGCCGGTCATTGGAATTCACGCAATCAGCTTGACAAAAGAGGCATTATCGGTACTTTAGAAACTGAGCGAGGTTGTTGAACGTTCATAGACACCCAGGGAGCGCGTCTCAAAGCGCGCATCACAGGGACCCGTGGAAGGTCTGCGCTCCCATGGGGCAATTATAGCCCGTTGCGCGCACCTCGTGCAAGTGGTTCTGCCCTGCGGTTCCCTTCCGGAGTACCAGAGATGTTTCTGCAACTCACCGCCGGTGGCCTCGACGCCTTGCAGTCATTCATTGACATCATCACGCGTATGCTGGCAGGTGGCTAAATGATCGTCGTCATCACCGAAGTCGACCATATCGTCACCACCTGACCGATCTGAGGCCGGACCGTGCCGTGCGCGGTTCGGGCGTCAGCGGCGACGATCCGAAGAGAGGGAGCGGGGGCGCTATCGGCGCACACCGCGGCCTTCTATCCCCATCGATCAATCGAGTGCATGCGCTGAAATTGTGTGCGCACTGCGGCGGTGACGGTATGCCGACAGTGCCATGTTCTTCCTGCGCTGACGGAAACCCGTCGCGTTGTTGCGCATGGTGTGGGCCGCACGTTCTGCGCACGTGCCCCCATTTCGGTTGACGCGACTTGCGCGGGGGGCGTACGATCCGCTTGAACGTACGGGGTTGGAGTACGCCGCCTCGCAACGCACGGAAGCGCCCCTAGTGTCGCTATCACCAGCAGGACAATCGCCGGGCGAACCGGGTGCGGTCGAGCCGCAGCCGACGCCGGCCGACGCCACGCCGGCGGATTCCGGGGGACTCGCTCCGCTCCCGCTCGACACGACGTCGCCGCAGCTCACGTGGCGGGCCGTGCTGACCGGGATGGTCCTGGGGGGGCTGTTCGCCGTCTGCAACGTCTACGTGGGGTTGAAGACCGGGACGGTGTCCAGCATGTCCCTCGCGGCGGCACTGCTGGGATACGGCGCGTGGGCTGGGTTGCGCACGGCGAGCGGGCGGCGAATCCGCTCGTTGGGGATGTTGGAAAACAACATCTGCCAGACGGCGTCATCAGCCGGGGCGAGCGCAGCGTCGGCGGGCCTGGTCGCGGCGATACCGGCGCTGACGCTGCTGACGGGACAAACACTCTCGTGGGGCTGGCTGTCGGCGTGGGTGCTGTCGGTCATGCTGGTGGGCATCGTCGTGGCCGTGCCGCTGCGGCGGCGGATGATCGTCAAGGATCGCCTGCGGTTCCCGGCTGGCGTGGCCTGCGCCGAAATGCTCCGCGATCTGCACACGCGCGGCCGTGGCATGCTCGCCCGCGGGATCGTGCTTGTCGGCTCCGGCGTGGCGGCGGTAGTGACGCTTCTGCTCGCGGAGGCGAAGGTGCTGTTGCCGTGGATGCCTTCGCTGAAGATTCGCGGCATCTCGATCGGCACGTTGTCGTTTGGGCTGAGTCCATCGCTGATGCTTGTTGGGATCGGTGGCCTGATCGGCTTGCGTGTCTGCGCGGCGCTGCTTCTCGGCGCGGTCGTCGCGTATGGCCTGTTGGGGCCCTCGTTTCCCGAGTACGGGCACTTTCAACAGAACGGGCAACTGAGTTTCGCCGGGATGCAGAGCTGGCTCATCTGGCCCGGTGTGACGCTGATGGTCGTCGGCTCGTTGGCTTCGTTGTGCCTGTCCTGGCGTGTTGTCGCGGGGATGTGGCGGCGTCGACGGCCGGAGGAGGTGGAAGCGTCGGTTAGGGCGGAAGGCGTTCGGCGATCGTGGTACGTGCTGGCCCTGCTGGTCGTTGGCGGGCTGGCGGTGAGTCTGCAGATATCACTGTTCGGGATCGTCTGGTGGCTGGCGGTGCTGGCTGTGCTGTTGACGTTCGCCCTGGCGGCGGTGGCCGCTCGCGTGAACGGCGAGGTCGGCCTGGCGATGGTGGGGGCGATGGGCAAGATCACGCAACTCATGTTTGGGGCTATCGCACCGCAGAGCGCAGTGCCCAACTTGATGGCGGCAAACGTCACCGGCGGAGCGGCGAGCCAGTGTGCCGACCTGATGGATGACCTGAAATGTGGATACCTGCTCGGGGCGAGTCCGCGCCGGCAGACGTTAGCTCAGATCTGTGGTGCGGTCGTGGGGGCGATGGTCGGATCGGCGGCGTACCTCGTGCTGCTTCCCGACCCGAAAGTGATATTCCGGCCGGAAGGCGGGTGGGGGGCGCCCGCCGTGAAATCCTGGAAGGCCGTTGCCGAGTTGTTTCTCAATGGCTTCGACGCATTGCCGAGAGGGGCGGGGGGCGCGATGGTGCTGGCGGCGGTGGCGGGAGTCCTGCTGCCCGTGGTTCAGCAGTTGTTGCCGAATCGGTTGCGGGCGCTCGTGCCGAGCCCTGCGGCTCTGGGCCTGGGTTTCCTGCTGGGGGGGGCAATGGCCATGACGATGTTTGTGGGCGGGTTGCTGGCGGCGGTCGCGGGACGGCTGTTCAAAGGCTGGGCGGCGCGATTCGCCATGGTGATCTGCGTTGGCCTGGTCGTCGGCGAGAGCCTGACTGGCACCGCAACGGCCCTGTTGAAGGCACTCTGGGGTATCTCCCTTTCCTAACGCAACACGCACCGCCGCAGTCGGGTCGACCGCAGGCGGTGCGTGTGTTGTTCGGTCCGTCCGGCGGCCGCACGGGGCGGCCGGGCCGGCGGTTCAGCGGCTATTCCTCGGGCTCGACCAGCTTGAACTCTCGCTCGATGATCGGCGCCTCGTTCCCGATCGAGAACAGCTTGGCGACGAACTTCTCGCCACCGGCAGCCACCAGGTCAGCCACCGGCACGGCGACGGCCACGCCGCGCTTGCCGAGGCTGGGCGACCAGGTGAACTCGTGCTCGACGAGGTACTCGGTGCCGTCCTTGGGCGAGATCGCCAGCCGGAAGTCGTTGCGGTCGCAGGGCTTGGGCAGGTCGCGGGCCACCAGCAGGATCTCGGCCACGTTGGTCGGGACCTTGCTGGTTTCCTCGTAGCGGCCTTCGTAGTAGCCAGTGGCGACGATGAGGCAATCGCCGTCCAGCTTCACGCTCACTTCGATCGGGGCAACGGCCTTGTTCAGGGCCGCCGCCACCTCGAGGGCGACGTCCTCAGCCAAGTCTTCGGGCGAGGAGCCCGGCGGGCTGTTCCACTGCGAGTCGTCCTTCTCGATCGGCTGCGTCGTGTAGCTCACCAGCACGTGCCCGGTGGCTGCATCGATGACCCGCACGTTGCCGGCGAGGCGGGCGATGTGCCGGTACTCGGTGTACACGTCCTCGCCGACCACGACTGGCCGTCCGGCGCGGTCGCGGATCACGCGGCCCCGGCGGTCCTTGGCGTAGCGGGGCACGCGTCGCTCGTGCTGTTCGCGCGCGAGGTCGTATTGCGTGATGCGCCCGATGACCAGGGCCTGGGCGACCTCGACCATGCCCTCGGGCATAGCGGTGCCGGGATCAGACACGCCAGCGAGCCGCGCCAAGTCCTGTTCGGTCATGACGGCGGCCAGATCGCTCCGTGTGGCCACGTGGAACGCGCCGCTCTGCGTCAGGAGATCCACGAAATAGAACTCGGCTTGGCGGGCGGCCTCGGCTGCTTCCGGCTTGTCCGCCGGCACCTGGAAGGGCAGCACAGCGATACGCCGGTAGCTCTCATACTGCCACTCTGGATGGGAAACGATGTTGGCCGACCGCCGCTTGGCACAGCCGGCGCAGACAAGCAGCGCCATGCCCAGTACAAGTAACCACTTCCCTGCGCGCACCATGGGCATCTCCTTGAGGGGGCTCTGTGAATGGACAGCCGGAGGGCGACGAGGTCGCCCCCGGCCGCGTGCTCAGATCAGTTGGTGCCCGTCAGTCCGCCGAGAAGGGCGCTGACCAGGCCCGAAAGCCCGGTCGAGAGCACCGTTTGCAGGATCGAAGAGAGCTGCCGATCGCTGAGGCCCGAGCAGCCACCAGCGCTCATCAACGTCATGCAGCCCAGGCAGAACATCATCATCCGACCGCGCCAAACTGGATTCTTCATGTTCCTTTCCTCTTACAGGCTAAGTGAAAACCACCCACGGGCGCATTATAGCCCGTTCAAGGATTCCGGCGAGCGGGCTGGCTGGTGGGTTCGCCGCGTTTGAGGATCTCGATCTCCGTCGCTCGCACCACGTCCGCTCCCAGGGCCGCGTCGTGCCGTTTTTCGCCCCGGACGCCGACGTATTGCCCGATGAACGGGGTCATGTCGATAGTTGTCGCCGGCGCCAACTCGACGTAGGCGACGACCCGTTTGGCCAGAGGGTCGAGGATCTCGAATCCGGGGCGGCTCGGTTCTGAACCGGTCGCGTAGCTGCGTAGCAACTGGCCGCGGGCGGCGTACGCCGGCCGGCTGGTGGCACCTTCGCGGGCCCGGCGGATCTGCTCCATCTCCCGCTGGAAACGGGCCCGGGCGTCGCGGGAGCGGTCGGCGATGTCGCGGGCCTGGCCCAGCGCCGCCTGTTCCGCCTCCCGCTGCTGCAAGCGGGTGATCCACTCCGCCGCCAGCCGGGCCACGCGGGGCTCCTCCCGCTGTTCGGCCAGGGGGCGAAGCTCCTCCCGGGCTCCGGTCCATTCCTGTTCGAGTGGCGGCTTGCGGCTTTCGGCGTCGATGACGGCCTCGATCAGGACGAGCCGCTGGGCCCATTTGCCCGTCAAGTCGAGTTCGTCGCTGGGTTGCGAGGTGGCCGCCGGCTCGGTGGTCGCGCCGGGCTGGGCCGCGGCCTTCTCCTCCCGGAGCCGCTGGGCGGTCTCGGCGTCAATGCGCTCGACGAACTCATTCGAGATGTAGAAGAACACATTCGGCGGCGGCACGATCTGGAGCCAGTCGCCGTCGCGGCCGACGATCCGCACTTCGGTGCCGCGGGACAAGCGGGTCTGCACCTCGCTGCGGAGGGGTTCGAGCGTGGTCAGGCGGCTGCCGACGCGGACGCGGAGCCGGCCGCTGGCCACGGATACGACGCCGCGGTCCGCGTCGAGCTGGTCGATGTAGGTCGCTGAGACGTAGGAGAACACGCCTTCCGGCGGCACGATGCGGTGCCAGCCGTACTGCTCGTCGATCGCCTCAAGCACCGCGTCGTGGTCGAACTGCTCGACGGCCGTGCTGTTCCGGTCGGGACGGTTGCGGAGGTGGACGCGGTCGGCGGTGACCCGCAGCCAGTAGTGGGCGGGCTCCGGCTCGGCGGGAGGCGTCTGCCCGAGACCAGCGATGGCCATCGCGGCCCACGACAGGGCAAGCGCCGCCTGGAACAACCTTCTCATGGCGAATCCTCACCTTCAGCCGACGGGCCGGGGTGCTGACCGCACACCAACGCGGAGGCTAGCTCTCCGCCGGTCCGGTGTCAATTTATCCGGGGGCGGGCTCATGGCTTACGGCTCTGCCTGCTCGCGGCTCACAGCTTGCGGCAGGATTCCGCGCTGTCGGCGGTCGGCGCCCTTGGCGCACAGGCCTAGTTGCGGGCATTCTACCCGCACGATGCCACGCACGGCGGGCCAATCCGACTCTCTGACGCTGCTGTTCACCTGTGTGGGGCGGCGGATCGAGCTGTTGCAGGCGTTCCGGGCTGCGGCCCGCCGCCTGCGGATCGGTCTGCGCCTGGTCGCCGTGGACAGCGACGTAACCGCGCCCGGGCTAACCTGCGCCGATGAGGGCGTGGTGCTGCCGCGCGTCGACGATCCGGCGTACATCCCGGCGCTGCTCGACACCGTGCGGCGGGTCGGGGCCCAGGCCCTCGTGCCGACGGTGGACACCGACCTCATCCTGCTGAGCGAACACCGTCAGACGCTGGTCGATCTCGGCTGCGTGCCGCTCATCGCCGAGCCGGACGTCATCGGCAACTGCCGGAACAAGCTGCGGACGTTCGAGTTTCTGCGGGCGCAGGGGATCGACACGCCACAGACGTACACGCCGGAGCAGACCCGGGCCCTGGCTGAGCCGCCGTTTCCGCTGTTTGGCAAGCCGCTGTGCGGCAGTGCGAGTCAGCGGGTGCGGAAGCTGGTCGATCGCCTCGACCTGGACTACTACCTCCAGCGGTACAACGACGTCATTATCCAGGAGTTCATCGAGGGGCAGGAATACACGCTCGACGTGTACGTCGGGCTGACGGGGGAGCCGCGCTGCGTGGTGCCCCGCGCCCGCTGGCAGACGCGCACCGGTGAAGTGTGCAAGGGCGTGGTCGTCAAGGATCCGGCGATCATGGAGGCCGGCCGCCGCGTCGTAACCGCTCTCGGTCCGTCGCCGCGCGGGTTGGTCACGCTGCAATGCATCGTCACCAAGGCCGGCCGGATCTGCTTCATCGAGATTAACCCCCGGTTTGGGGGTGGGGCGCCGCTAGGGATTGCCGCGGGGGCGGACTACCCAGCGTGGATCCTGCAGGAGCTGCTGGGGCGGAAGCCGCGGATTCAATTCGATGGCTTCCGGCACGGCCTGGCCATGTTGCGGTACGACTGGTCCGTGTTCCTGCAACTCGACGACGACCTGCACCCGAAGCTGACCACGCCACTGCGGCCCTGGCCGCCGTTCAAGTAGGGGGAGGGCAGGCGCTACTCGTAGCGCTCGCCGTGGTGCTTCCGCCGAACGTCCACCAGGTCCCTGATCCGCTGCACGTGATCCCGGTGACAAACCAGCGTGGCGTCCGCGCTGTGCACGATGACCAAGTCGTCGACGCCGAGCGTCACCAGCAGGTGGTCGTCCTCGGCGACGAGCACGTTCTGCTTGCCATCGACGACGAGAGCGTTCGACGCGACGGCGGCGTTGCCGGCGTGGTCGGCATCGCGCGTGGCGGCGATGGCCAGCCACGAGCCGAGGTCGAGCCAGCGGCAGTTCATCTCGACGAGCAGCACGCTGGCGGCTTTCTCCATCACGCCGAAGTCGATCGAGATCTTGGGCAGGCTCTCGAAGCCGGCCCTGGTCGTTGGCTGTGACCATCCCGCCGCCAACTCGGTAAGCTTCGCCGCATTCTCCGGCAGGTGCTCGCGCAGCGCCGCCAGGATCGCCGGCAGCTTCCAGGCGAACATGCCGCTGTTCCACAGGTAATCGCCGGAAGCGACGTACTCGCGGGCGACGTCGAGCGAAGGCTTTTCCTTGAAGGCTTGGACGCGGTAGGTCTGCGGGGCGACCTGCTCACCGCGGTGCAGGTAGCCGTAGCCGGTGTGCGGCTCGGCGGGCGTGATGCCGAAGGTGACGAGGCTTTCCGGGAACTGCTCAGCCGCGGTCAGGCCGGCCTCGATCGCCGCGGCGAATTTGTCCTGCGGGCTGATCAGATGGTCGGCGGTGAAGACGGCCATCGTGCCGTCGGCGTCACGGCGGGCGAGCAGGTTCGCCGCCAAGCCGATGGCGTTTGCCGTGTCGCGGCCGATCGGCTCACCGATGAGGTTCTCGCGCGGCACATCGGGCAGCTCGGCGGCGACCTGGTCGATGTAGTCGGCCGAGGTGATGACCCAGGTGTTCTCGGCGGCGAAGAGGCCGTCGAGGCGTTCGCGGGCGATCTGCAGCAGCGAGCGACCGTCGAAAAGTCGCAGGAGCTGTTTCGGTCGGAGTCGGCGGCTGAGTGGCCACAGGCGCGTGCCCGCGCCGCCGGCCATGATTACGGCGTGTCGCATCAGCAATACTCCCTGTCGTGGGCGTCCGGTTCGCGTCCGGCTCAGACGACGTGCTTGCCGCCGCGGGCGCTTTGGCGGGCGAGGTCTTTCGCCTGCTTCTCGTAACCAGGCCGGCCCATCAGGGCGAAGGTGTATTCCTTGCCCAGTTGCACCGCCGGCTGGTCGTAGGGGTTGATGTTGAGCAGCCCGCCGGCGATGGTCGTGGCTGCTTCCCACAGCATGATGAACTGCCCGACGGTCTCCTCGGTGATCTTCGGCAGCTTGATTGTCAGGCACGGCCGGCCGCTGGCGACGAGAGCGGCCTCGGTGGCGAGCTTCTCCGCGTTGAGCAGCTTGCCGAGCGTCGAGCCCGCCAGGTAGCGGACCGCGTCGGGCGTGCCGGACCGGCGGGGGATCTTCACGTTGCGGGCGAACTTGTCGACTTCGAGGAAGATCAGCACCTTGTCGTTCGGGCCTTCGCGGTAGAGCTGGACCTGCGAATGCTGGTCGGTTGCACCCAGGGCCTTGATCGGCGTCGGGCCGACGGAGGCGGGGCGGCCCTGGAGGTCCTGCTGCTTGCCGAGGCTCTCGGCCCAGAGCTGCCGGTACCAGTCGGCCAGGTCGCGCAGTTGCTGGCTGTAGGGCATCATGACGTGCAGCCGCTTGCCGCGCACGTAGAAGGCGTGCAGCAGCAGGGCCAGCATCGCGGCGGGGTTCTGTTTCACGCGCGGCGTCGCCACGCGCTTGCTCATTTCGGCCGCACCGGCGAGCAGGCGGTCGATGGCGATGCCGCACATGCCGGCGGAGAACAGACCGACCGCGGACAGCACGGAGAAACGGCCGCCGACACCATCTGGCACCGGCAGGGCTTCGTAGCCTTCGCCTGTGACCGTGTCGCGCAGCGTGCCGCTTTCGGCGTCGGTGGTGACGAGGATCTGCCGCGTGAGGGCCTTCGCGCCGAGCTTGCGGGCCAGCAGGTCCTGGATGATGAGGAACTGGGCGGCGGTTTCGGCGGTCTCGCCCGACTTGCTGATCACGTTGAAGAGCGTTCGCCGCAGACCCGTGCCGAGCGCGTCCACCAGACCGGCGAACTGCACCGGATCGACGTTGTCCATCACGAACAGCCGCGGGCCGCGCCGCTTGGCCGTCGGCAGCAGGTTGTGCTGTTGCGGGTTCAGGGCACTCTGCAGGGCGATGTTGCCCAGGGCCGAGCCACCGATGCCGAGCACGACGAGGTTCTCCACGCCCGGGCGGTGCTTGCGGACGGCGGTCTTGACGGCGGCGAGCATCGCCTTGTCGGCCGGCAGGTCGCGGTAGCGGTGCTGGCCGGTCTTGCGCTCGCGCTCCACCCGGCGGATGATCTCCGCCACGGCGGGCTCGGCGCGCTTGATCTCCGCCGGCGCCAGGCCGTGCACGGGCCCGATCGCGGCCGCCAGGACGTTTCCGTACTCGATAGACAGCATGTCTCGCGCCATCTGCGTGTTCTCCCTTCAGGATCGGCGGGCTGCACCACGGAGCATACCGGCCGGCACTGCGGCTGGCCACGCACGCACCGCGGACTACTTCTCCCGCAACTCGATCGCGCCGGACCAGTCGGGTCCCGGCGGTGTATTGCCGAACGCGTCGATCGCTTCCACGTAACGCTGCGCCGCCAAGTCCGCTGACCGTTGCTCGCGACACGCCGTGAACGCCGAGCGGGCCGGTTCCCAGGCCCGCTCCTGGAAGAGCGCCACAGCCTGTCCGAATCTATCGGCGTATTCGCGGTCGTCGGCGTTGATTTCGTCGGCACGCCCGAGGAGCTCGAAGATGGGGACGGGCTGGCGTTTGCCGATGACCTGCACGCCGCCGAGCGGGCGGAAGCCGAAGCTCTCGCCGACGACGTCGTGGGTGCTGCCGGCTACGAGGCTGCGCGTGCCGTAGAACTTGTTGGCCGATTCGAGCCGGGCGGCGAGGTTCACCGTGTCGCCGATGCAGGTGTAGTCGTATTTCTGCTCAGAGCCGCACGGCCCGACGACGGCCGGCCCGGTGGCCACGCCTACGCGGAGCACCAGTTCGGCGAAGGTCTCGTCACCGCCGGCGCGGCGCTGCTCGTCGGCGAGATCACGCAGGGCGCGGTGCAGGTCGACGGCGGTTTCGCAGGCCCGGCGGGCGTGGTCGGGCTGCGGATAGATCAGCGGGTTCCAGAAGACGAAGATGCCGTCGCCGATGAATTTGCTGATGGGGGCCTCGTAGGCGAGCATCACTTCGCTACACCGGCCGAGGCAGGTATTGAGCACGTGCTGGGTGCGTTCGGCGCCGATGCGCTCCGAGATCGCCGTGAAGCCTTTGAAATCGGTGAAGACGGCGGTTACGACGCGGGTCTCCGCCCGGCGGCAGAGCTCGGCGTCCTCGGACATCTTGCGGGCCAGCGTCGCCGACGTGTACTGGCTCAGCGCGGTTGCCAACTGCCGCTGCTCCCGCTCGATGAACACGTAGCGATAGCCGGCGATGGCGAGGTGGCTGAGCAGCATGGCCGCGACCGCCGGCGTGATGGCGATCCAGAACGTGTACGCGCGGAACGCCCACCAGCCGGCCACGCCGACCAGCAGGAGGAGCAGCACTGCGACCCGCAGTCCGGCCACGCGCGGCGAACGATGCACGCTCAACAGGCTGGCCAGTACGCCGCAGCAGGCGGCCAGCAGGATGTTCACCGCCGGTGGGGCCCAGCGCACCATCCGTCCGGTCAGCAGGCCGTTGAGCAGGTTGGCGTGGGCCATGATGCCCGGGGCCATCGACATCGTCGGGAACGGTCGCAGGTCGGCCAGCGACGTCGCCGTGTAGCCGATCATGCAGATCTTGCCCGAGACGCGCGAGCGCAGCAGCTTCAGGGCTTCGTCGATCGTCGTGTCGTATTCCTTGTTGGCGGCGAGGACGCGCTCGATGTCGCGCAGGTCGCGCAGGGCTTCGGCCTCGACGCCGCCGTCCGCTTCCAGCCGGGCGATCTCCGCCGCCGCGTCTGCTGCCAGTTGCGGCCAGGCTTCCGTGAGCAGGGTCTGGTACTGCGAAATCCAGTTGTCGATTTCCGCCGTTGTCTCGGCATCGTCGCGGTAGCGGGCCAGTCGCCGTTCGGAGCCGAGCTCGAGGTAGCGTTTCAGGTCGCCGTGCAGTTGCTCGTGGCTCGTCAGCCGGCCGACGACGAGTAGTCGGCCCAGGGCGTCCAGGAGCAGTCCCTCGTTGTGCGAGATGGCCAGTCGGTTGTCACAGACTTGCCAGACGGCGCCCGCCGGCACGTGCTCGCCGAATTGCTCCGTCCACGCCGATTTCGTGGTCCAGGGGACGACCGCCTGACCGTGCTCGTCGAGTTGCACGGTGAGCGTGCCGCCCGTGTCGCCACGCCGCACGGTCAGCACGCCGGGGCGGGCGCTCAGGCCGTCCGTGGTCACCTGCATGGCGTCGAGGGCGACGGCGAAGGCCAGCTCGGGCAGGACGTGCCCTTCGTGCTGCACGACCAGGCGGATCCGCCGCACGACGCCGTCCACATCGTCCTTGAACACGACGAACCCGCAGCCCCTCGCGGCCCGGGCCAGCGGGAAGTACACGGGGGCGATCTCGGCGACGGGCTCGGCGACGGGGGCCAGGGTATCCAGCGGAACCGTTCCCGGTCGTGTGGTCGCCGCGTAGCTGAGCACGCTGCGCAAGGCCTTGGCCACGTCCAGCCGGTAGCGACCGCGGGTAGCCTCGGCGGGTTCGATCAGCTCGGCGTGCAGGGCGGCGAACAGGTCATACGCCGGCTGCTGCCAGCGCTGCGGGTCGGCGGCCAGCCACTCCCGAATCCAGCCGATCAGCGCCATCTGGCGGCAGTCCTGCACTCGGCTCGTGGGTTCGAGCGGCGATGTGCCCACCGCGTCGGCGAGGGCGTGCTCGTCGAGCAGCGGCTGCGTCTCAAGAGCGTGCACGATCTTCGCCCAGAGCAGCGGCCGGTCGGCGCCCTGTGATGCCAGGGTGGCGGCTCGCTCGCGGGCGGCGGTCTCGTCGCCGGCGCGCACGGCGTCGAGCAGTCCGGCGAACTCCGCGCTCTGCAGCAGCCCGCCGGCGCCGTAGTCGAATGCCAGGTAGACACCGCCGACGTCGGCGATCGTCGTGCGCAGCTCGTGGTCGGGGAAGGCCAGCAGCGCGTCCTGGGCCTCCCAGTGCAGCGGATCGCCGCCCACGTCGGCCTGTTCGGCGACGATCGAACGCATCGCTTCCGGCTCGCTGAGCGTGATGTCGTAGAGCAGGGCTGAGGCGCCGGCCTCGTGTAAGACGCTGAGAATGCCGGCCTGCACGTCGCGCGGCCAGGGCCAGCGGCCGACGAGTTGCAGGGCCTCGTCGTCGATATCCACGCAGGCAAGGCGCTCATCCTCGGGGACGTCCCCCGCGATCTGGCAGCGCCAGTCGAACGTCTTCAGCTCGATCCAGTCGAGGCCCCCCAGGGCGTAGACGACCAGCGTGGCCGCCGTGGCGGCGAGGCCGATCAGCAGGGCGGTCAGGTTGGCGCGTCGCTGTCGCCGGGTCACAAGGGGTTATGTTGCCCCATCCGCGGAAAGTCGCAAGTCCCCGGGGGCGTTTGGGTCCGTGCTGGATGTCCGTGGGGAGCCTTCAGCCGTCAGCCTTCAGCTACGGAGCCTTGAGCCGAAGGTAGTGCAATGTGGGCGAGTCCGGGACGCGGTTGGCATGCGGTGGTGACCCGCTCGCTGCCGCTCGGGGCTCGGATTGGCGTGGACACGCCTTGCCCGTCGCTACCGCCCGCGCTAGTTCATGGCGACGATGGCTGCTTCGAGGCGCTTGAGGTTGCCGCGGACGAGCTCGCGATCGGTGGCCTGGGGGGCGCGATCGAGGTAGACGCGCAGGAAGCCGTACGCACCGCGGACGTCGCCGAGACGCGTGGAGACCGCGGCGAGATCCTGGAAGTGCCGGCCGTTGCGCGGCTCGAGCGCCGCCAGCCGGCGGAGCACCGTGGCCAGGTTGTGCCAGGCGCCTTCGGCCAGGTAGATGCCGCGGAGGTTCAGGAGGATGCGCGAGAGGATGGCCCGCGTGCCGAGCGGCTTCAGCATCTTGCGGGAGAAGCGCATCGGACGCTCGATGTGCTCGGCCACGAGGTGAATGCAGTCGTCGACTGAGAGCGACTGCCCCTCATTGAAGGGATCGGCGAGCACGAAGCGCTCGGGATCATCGATGCGGACGAGGAAGTGCCCGGGCAGGGCGATGCCGCCCACGGGCCATTTCAGCCGGCGAGCTACCTCAATCCACAACGCGGACAGCGTGACGGGGACGCCGAGCTGGCGGTCGAGGACGCGGTTGAAGTAGCTGTTCTGCGGATCGTAGTAGTCCTGGTCGTTGCCGCGGAAGCCGTGCAGGCCGACGAGGACGTCGCGCAGGGCACGATAGCGGGCGATGGCGGCCAGGCCGGGCCGCCGGGCCGCTACCTCTTCCGCCAGGTTGTCGAGCTGGCGCAGGTACGAGGCGACTTCGATCCTCGGGAAGATGTCGCGGGCGAGGTGCAGCGCAGCGCAATCGAGGCGGATGTGCCGCGTGTCCAACTGCACGAGCAAGTCGAAAGGATGGCGATTCACGCCTTCGTCCCCCTCCAAGGGGTACATGAGAAGCTGTGTCGTCCGTACGCGCATGATAGTCAGCGACACCCCACGGAAGCGAGCTTTTTTTCTAGCGTGCCGTTATCAGACGAGTGCGGCGCAGTCGCGCAGAACGTAGCGCGCAGAGCGGCGCGCGCGGACGTGAGCACGCGCTGATTCGTGCGTCATCGCATGTCCGAAACCGCATGCGGCGGCGTGCGACGCCGTGACGGAAATCCGTCCATGATGGTCCATGAGGCTCGACATTTGTCGTGAAAAGCTGATACCGCCGGTTGTATCCGGACGTAGGTCTGGTAGCATGCCTCGCGGTGTATTGGTATTGGCGCTCGGCGCGGTCACGTTGCGGGCGACTACCCTGCCGCCGTCAGTCCGGTTCCGCCGGACGACGTCGCTGACCGAGGCCGGGTCGAGTAAGGTCTTGAACCAAGGAGGTCGTTCATGTCCAAGCTTGGCCGTAGACGTACATTGACAGTCCTGGCCGCCGGGTTGGTTGTGTCGCTGGCATGCGCTGCGCCCGGGGTGGCGGGCAGCGACGACGACGTGGCCCAGCTCCAGGCACTGCTGGAAGCCCAGCAGCAGCGGATCGATTCCCTTCAACAGCAGGTGGCCGACGCCAGCACGCAGGATTCGGACGCGGCCCGACTGGACGCGATGCGCAACCAGATCCGGGAGATCCTGGGTGAGCAGGAGTTCCGTGAGAGCCTGATGCCGTCGATGCTGCAAGCCGGTTACGACAACGGCTTCTTCATCCGCAGTAGCGACGACCAGTTCCTGATGAAGTTCCACGGCCGCATGCAGTTCCGCTGGAACCACTACGCGACGCGGTCGGACAACCGCTACCTCCTGCCGCGGACCGAGCGTGACGATCAGACCGGCTTCGACATCAAACGCGTGCGCTTCCACATCGACGGCCACGTGTACACGCCCGACCTGACCTACTTCCTGAAATTCTTCGCCGATGCTCCGGCCGGCTACGATGTGCAGGTGCTCTACGCCTGGTTGAACTATCGCTTCCGCGATGAGTTCCAGATGAAGTTCGGTATGTTCCAGTTGGCGTCGACCCGGGCCGGCTTCGCCTCGAGCGGGAACATGCAGTTCGTCGAGTACCCGGAGACGGTTGCCGTCTTCGACCCCGGTGAGGGTCTGGGCGTGCGGATCTGGGGCCAGCTCTTCGAGAAGAAGCTGGAATACTTCCTGGACATCGCCAACTCGCTGAACGGCCGCGCCAACCGCACCATTACGACGGACGGGGCCCGCGAGCTGGATAACAACCCGGCGATCGTCTTCCGCGCCGTGTGGCACGCCATCGGCGAAGAGCCCACGCGTGACTTCGTTTCCTGGGCCGACATCGACCACAAGGAAACCCCCTGCCTCGACCTCGGCTTCCACTACATGTTCAACGATGACGCCGGCGACCTGCGCACCACCCGCGTCGTCTTCGGTCGCCGCACGCCGCTTGAGGGTGGCTTCGGCGTGACGAATTCCAACGGCGTGCAGATCAACCAGTTCGGTCTCGACGCCGCCTTCAAGTACCGCGGCTTCTCGCTGTCCGGCGAGTACATGCTGCGCATGCTCGACGTCCGCCGCGCCTGGCGGACGCCGTACGCGCCGCTCTGGCTGCTGACCGGCGACGACTCGACCACGGTCATGCATGGTGCGTACGTTCAGACCGGTTACTTCCTGCCCATCCCCGGCCTCGAGAAGAAGCTCGAAGCCGTGGCTCGCGTCGGCGGGATCTCGACCAACCATGGCCAGCAGGAAGGCACGTGGTTCTACTCGGCCGGCCTGAACTACTACTTGCAGGGCAACAAGGTCAAGCTCCAGACGGACGTGACCAAGATCTCCGAAGTCCCGATCAGCTCCACGGGCTGGCTGGGCAACGTGAACGACGACGCCCTCATCTGGCGCGTCCAGCTCCAGGTCGCCTTCTAGGCTGATCGCGGAGCCTCCCGCGGTTCGGCCCGCGTGCCGAATCGCCCGACATGCTGACGCTTAGCACGGCGGCCGGCCCTGTGCCGGCCGCCGTTCGTATCCGGCAACACCCGACGGGGCGCTGCGGACGAGCGGGCCGCTTTTGCGTACACTCTGGGCGTCGGGCCGGGCGCTTCGCTGTGGATGGCGGGCGCCGCGGCAGCAGCGCGAGGACCCAACATGCCCACCGCAGGATTCGTAACGAAACGTCGCCGGCTGGCCGCCGCGATCGGGTTGGCCGTGTTGTTTGCCGGCTCCGTGGCGATTGCTCAGACCACGCAGCCGGCGAGCGTCCCGGCCGGCATCCCCTTTGCGAACGCCACGTTCGGTTTCGAGATGATGCTGCCGCCCGGCTGGGTGTACGACCGCGGCATCTTCGCCGGCCCGCAAGGTGCCCTCGGCCTGTTGCGGGGCGAGAGCCAGGGAGCTCGGCAGGCGATGCAGATCCTCGTCTTCCGGCGGGGCGAGATGCCGCCCTTCGGTGACTGGGTGCGTGTCTTCGAGGAGGAGCTGACCGAACTGCACAAGCCGCATCCGCTCCGCCACGCCGAATGGAAGGGCCTCGATCGCCCGGCGGTGCTGCTGACCGTCGATCCGGTCGTCGCCGGCCGACGGACCATCACGCGCTACCTGTGCGTCTCGTTCGATCCGAACACCGTGTGGGTGCTGGTGGTGGCCGGCGGTGTGGACGAGGAGGCCGAGGCCGAGGCGCTGGAGTCCTTCTTCAAAACCCTGGCGGCCACGGTGCACGTCAGCTACGACGCCAATGACGTGCAGGCGGTGGCCGCGGCGCTGAAGCGCGGCATGGCCGTGCTGGAAGAGCTGCGGAGCGGGGCGGCCGGCGTCGAGGTTGACCCGGCCGAGCACTACTACGAGATGACCATCGACGGGCAGCCCGAGGGGTACATGATGCGCTGGATGCGGCGCGAGTCACAGGGGCTCGACGATCCGCGCTTCGACGACCGGCACAAGGAAGGGCTGCGCGTGCACGAAGAGTCCTGGAGCTTCGCCGAAGACGGGACCGTGCGCAACTCCGAGCTGAACCTCTTCAGCAGCCTCGACTTGCGCAGCGAGTTGATCGAGAACCGCCTCACGCAGGTGCCGGCCCCCGACGTGCAGTCGCAACGCCTCTACATCGAACTCGACCAGTGCGTGCGTGAGGATACGGTCCTGTTCTCCAGCTTCAGCACGAACCTGACGCTGGCCTTGCCGGAGCCGCGTCGCCCGCTGCCGGTCGGGCAGGCGTATCTGGACCTAGCCTGGGCTCGTTGTCTACCGCGCCTGCTGCTGAAGGCGCCGACCGAGTCGTACGCGTTCTGGATCTACGACACGCGCACGCGGGCGCTGACCATTCATCGCATCCAGCAGCGCGGCCCGGGCCTGGTCCCCGGCGGCAGCGGACGTCCGGGCTATGTCTTCGAGGTGCGTGAGGGCTTCGCCGCCGAACCGAGCCTCGTCTACACGGATGCTCGCGGGCAGGTCGTGCGGATGGAGATCGGCGGGTTGGTGCTGACGGCCACCGATCGCGAGCAGATCGACCGGCGTTACGGCGAGCGACGCGAGGCAGCCCGGCAGCGGATGATACCGGCGGCTACCCGTCAGCCCGCACCGTAACCGTCCTTACCGGCGCGTTCTCACCGACACCGTCCAGACGAACGGCGGATCGGCCTGGAGGCGGACGCCCTCCAGCAGCACGCGGTCCGGCGGTGTGGTCTGTTCGAGGGTTAGTCCCACATCGTCCAGGCTGGCCGCCGTCACGCGATCCAGCCGGAGAATCACGTCTCCCGGTTGCAGGCCGGCGTCGTCCGCGGGGCTGTTCGCCTCGACGTCCTCGACGATCAGGCCCATGTGCGCCGGCAGGTCATAGTGGCGGCGCAGGCGGGCGGGGATGGGGCCCAGTTCCACGCCGATAAGCTGGCGGGCCAGCTTCTGGCCGTCGGGCAGGGGGATGGCTTGGAGCGGCACCGTCGCGGTCACGTCCTGGTCGCCGCGGTGAACGGTGAGCTTGACCTCGGCGCCGGGGTTCTTGGCCAGCAGATGCACGTAGTAGTCGATGCCGTCGCGCACGGTGTCGCCGTCGAACCGGGCGATGCGGTCGCCGGGCTTCAGGTCGGCGGCGGCGGCCGGGCTGTCCGGACGCACGGCGACGACCCTGGCGTCTTTACCGGCCACTTGCAGGCCGAAGCGCACCCGCGCGTGTCGCTCGACGTCGAGCATGGCCGGCAGCAGCTCCCACAGGGCGTCGACCGGGATGGCGAAGCCGATGTTCTGGGCGTCGCCGCGAATCGCCGTGTTGATGCCGATCAACTCGGCGTTGACGTTGAGCAGGGGGCCGCCGGAGTTGCCGGGGTTGATGGAGGCGTCGGTCTGGATGAGGTTGCGGTAGGTGGTGTCGCGGTTGAATTCGAGGTCGCGGTGCAGGGCGCTGACGATGCCGGCGGTGACGGTGTGCTGGAGGCCGAGCGGGTTGCCGATGGCGACGACGGTCTCGCCGACCATGATGTCGCTACTGCGGCCGAGCTTCAGGGCGGGCAGCGGGCGGTCGCCGTCGAGCTTCAGGACGGCGAGGTCGTGCTCAGGATCGACGGCGACGATATCCGCCGTCTTCGTCCGGCCGTCGGCGAAGGTCACCCGCACGTCCGAGGCCTGGGCCACGACGTGGGCGTTGGTGACGATGTAACCGCTCTCGTGCACGATGGCACCGGAGCCGACGGACTGCACCCGCTGGTCCCGCGTACGCGGCAGCGCGAAGTCGAAGGGGTCGTCAAAGGGCGAGTGCCGGCCCAGGGAGCGCATGCGGATGACCCGCGTCGTGCTGATGTTTACGACGGCGTCACGCGATTTCTCGAAGACCTCGACGACGGGCGAGCGGCGGCGGTCCGGGTCGGCGGTCCGCGACGATGTAACGCCCGCGGTCAGCAGGACGGTGGCGGCCAGAACGAATACGGTTCGGCGGTGGGCATGGTTCATAAGCATCTTCCTATCGTGCCGGTCCAGGCCGTGCTGACTCCCCCGGCCGGCCCGGTCGGTCTGATTTTATGGCGGCGGCCCGGGTGGCGGCACCGCCGGACGGGCCCTTTCCAAGTCCGTGACGGCCATTGTCGCCCATTGCTGTCAAAAAGCGCTCCCGGAGCCCCCTGGCCCGCGGCTTGCCGGGGCCGGTCAGCCGTGGCATAATGTTCGGTTCTGATTCATTGACATTCGTAACGTCATCGGGAGCTTGTGAATGGGAGCAACGCTCGAAGCCCTTCTGGAACTACAGGACGTCGAGCTTCAGATTGTTGATATACGCCGGCAACTCGCCCAGAAAGAGCGGCTCGTGCGGCGGCAGTCGGCCAAGCTTGAAGCGGCGCAGGCCAAGCTCGCCCAGGAACGCAGCGTACTTCAGCGCAATCAGATCGAGATAGACGAGCTCGACATGGACCTCAAGGGCCGCTCGGCCCAGGTCACGCGTCTCCGCGAGCACCTCAACTCCGTCAAGACGAACAAGGAATACGCGGCCGTTCTGGCACAGCTCAACAACGAGAAAGCGGACGCCAGCCGTCTCGAAGCCCGGGCTCTGCAGATGATGGAGGGGCTTGAGTCGCAGCGTCAGGCGGTGGCCGAGTGTGAGCGCGAGGAGCAGGAGGGGGCGGCCCGTCTCGGCGATCTGAAGTCCCAGTCGGCGCAGTCGCAGCGTACGTTTTCGGAGAAGCTCGAGGAATTGCAGGGCCGTCGGAAGCGCTGTGCAGAGGCTCTGCCGCGGGAGACGATGTCCCTGTTCGAGCGGTTGTCGGAACGCTACGAGGGCGAAGTACTGGCTCGCATCGAGCGGACGCATCCGCGGCGGGACGAGTTCACGTGCGGCGGGTGCCACATGACGCTCTCCGCGGAGACGGCCAACGCAGCCCTCACGCGGGACGACGTGCTCCAGTGCCAGAACTGCGGGCGCATTCTGTATATCTTGAAAGGCACGTAGGCGGGCGCGTGGGTTTGATCATCCATGTCGACGGGGGCTCGCGGGGTAACCCGGGCCCGGCCGGCGCCGGCGTCCGCATCGCCGCCGCCGACGGCACGCTGATCTTTGAGGGGGCGTATTACCTCGGTCGCCAGACGAACAACGCCGCCGAGTACCACGCCGTCATCCGCGCCCTGACGCGGGCGCAGCAGTGCGGGGACCCGCAGCTCACGGTGTTCTCGGATAGCGAGCTGCTCGTGCGGCAGATCACGGGGGAATACGAGGTCAAGAGTCCGAATCTCATCCAGCTCTACCGGCAGGTGCAATTGCTCCTGCTGCGCGTGCCAAACTGGAGCTTCCGGCACGTTCGGCGGGAGGAGAACACGCGGGCGGACGAGCTGGCGAACCTGGCGATGGATCGGAAGCGCGACTCGGTCGTCTACGACGCCGCCGGCGAATCCGGGAACGGTTCCAGCTCGGATGCCGAGGCGTCGGTGGACGACGACGATGTACCGGCGCCGGCGTCTGAAGACGTGTCCGATAACGACATCATTGGGCCGGAAGAGCGGGCCGTGAGCATTACGGTTGCCCGGTCGCCGAAGGCGGGGGCCTGTCCGGCGGGGCTGGGCAAGGGCGAGTTCGTGGTGCAGGCGACGCTGCCGGCGGGGATGTGCGTGCACGCTGCCCACGCCCTGTTGCCGACGGTGTTGGCCATTCTCAATACGGACGCCGAGGAGTTCGCCGCCGTCCCGACGATGACGGTGCGCTGTGGCCGGCCGGGTTGCGGCGCGACGTTTCAAGTCTCGGCGGTCAGGTCGCCGAATGGGCGGGGACACCGAAAGCGCAGGAAGCCCTGAGCTTACTTCGTCCAGCCGCCGGCGCGTTGGGCCAGTTGCTTGATGTGCCGCTCGACGGACGCCTGGACCTCGGCCATGGCGGCGGCGGCGTGGTCCCATCCCTCGGACTGGATTTCCACTCCTTCGAGCTGCTTGTACGTCAGGAAGAAGTGCTCGACCTCGCGCAGGTAGTGCTTGGGCACATCGGCCAGGTCGCGGACGTGCTCGAAGAGCGGGTCGGAGTTGGGCACGCCGAGGATCTTGTAGTCGTTGACGCCGCGGTCCTTCATGCGGAACAGACCGACGACGTGGGTCTCGATGAGGCAGCCGCTGAAGGTCGGCTCGTTGACCATGACGATGACGTCGAGGGGGTCGCCGTCCTCGGCGAGCGTTTGGGGGATGAAGCCGTAATCGCCGGGATAGTGGCTGGAGGAATAGAGGTAGCGGTCGAGACGCATCAGGCCGGTGACCTTGTCGACCTCGAACTTGCTGCGGCGACCCTTGGGGATCTCGACGATGGTATTGACGACTTCCGGCGGTCTGGCGCCGGCGGGAACATGCATGTAGGGGGCGCGATCGGGCATCGGCGCGGTTCTCCCGGGCTCGCTATGCATCGAGGCTAGGAGCCGGACCGCAGGCTGTCAAATCGGTCCGCCAGCATGGCCTCCACGGCGCTCTCGCGGGCCCGTACCGGGCCCCGCGTGCCAGCCGTTCACTTCTTCATTACAATGCTTCCCTTCCGTGCCACGCCCCGGACGCGGCGATCCGAGGGCACACTCCGGTGCGGGGACAAGCTCAGTTACGCCGGCTGGAAAGGAACAACCATGGCAGTCGTATTGGACGGGAACTCGCTCTCGATCGACAAGGTAATCGCGGTGGCCCGGGAGTGGGCTCCGGTCAGCATATCCCCCGAGGCCCGCGAGCGCGTGCAGCGCTCCCGGGCACTGCTGGAGAAGCTCGTCGCCGAGGATGTGGCCATTTACGGCGTAACGACCGGCATTGGCGAACTCGCCCGCGTCCGCATCTCCCCCGAACAGAGCGCCGAGCTCAGCCGGCGGATCGTGTACAGCCATTCCGCCGGCACCGGCGACCCGTTCCCGGAGGATTCCGTACGGGCGGCCATGCTCCTGCGGGCCAACGTGCTGTCCAAGGGCTGCTCCGGCGTGCGCGTGCAGCTCATCGAGACCGTCCTCGACATGATCAACAAGGGCGTCGTGCCGTACATCAACGAGAAGGGCTCGCTCGGCGTCAGCGGCGACCTGTCGCCGATGTCGCAGTTCGCCGAGGTCGCGCTTGGCGAAGGCCGGGCTTTCTACAAGGGCGAGCTCATGACCGGCGCCGACGCCATGAAGCGCGCCGGCGTCAAACCGACCAACCTGACGTACAAGGAGGGGCTCGGGCTCATCAACGGCTCGCAGATGATGACTGGCGGGGCGGCGCTGCTGTGCTACGACGCCGAACGCGTCATCAAGAACGCCGTGATCGCCGCGGCCATGACCTTGGATGCCCTGCGGGCGGTCGAGCGGGCGTTCGATCCGACCGTGCATCGCGCCCGCGGCTTCGCCGGGCAGTGCGCCGTCGCCGCTAACCTGCTGCGTCTGTTCGAGGGCAGCGAGATCATGGCGGACAAGACGGGCAAGGTGCAGGACGGCTACAGCATGCGGTGCACGCCGCAGGCGCAGGGCCCGACGCTCGAAGTGCTGGAGTACGTGCGGAACGTCGTGCACACGGAGATGAACGCCGCCGCCGACAACCCGCTGTTCTTCCCCGATGAGGGCAAGTACTTCGCCGCCGGCAACTTCCACGGTCAGCCGGTGGGCATGGCGGTCGACTTCCTGTGCATCGGCCTGGCGGAGCTGGCGGATCTGTCCGAGCGGCACACGAACCGCATGCTCAACCCCGTGCTGTCCGGCCTGCCCGACTTCCTCATCGAGGGCAACGGGCTCAACTCAGGCCTGATGGTCGCCCAGTACACCGCCGCGGCGCTGGTCTCCGAGAACAAGGTGCTCTCGCACCCGGCGAGCGTGGACTCCATCAGCGTCTCGGCCGACCAGGAAGATCATGTAAGCATGGGGCCGATCGCGGTGCGGAAGTGTGGCGAGATTCTGCGGAACGTCCGGGCCGTGCTGGCGATCGAGATGATGGCCGCGGCGCAGGCCATGGACTTCTACGGCGGCAAGCGGCCGGGGCGGGGCACTGCGGTCGCGTACAAGCTGATCCGCGAGAAGGTGCCGTTCATGAAGGACGACCGGGTGATGTACCCGGACATCGAGGCGATCCGCCAGCTCATCGCGTCGAACAAGATCGTCGAGGCAGTTGAGGCGGAGATCGGCCCGTTGCAGATGGCCCGCGACCTGGACTTGCCGCGGCCGAACGTCGGGCAGTAGCAGAATGTGGCACCGGCGCTCAGTGGCCGGTGTTGACGTCGAGGAAGGGGACTGGCTCCGCAGTGCGAAGCGCTCGCGGTGCTGGTCCCCTCCTTCGCGCTAGCGCACCCAGCGGCCTTCCCACATGCTGGCGGCGTTGAAAACGTTCAGGCTGGCGCCGTCGCTGATCATGAGGATGATGTTCCTGGCACCGCTGTTGCGCATGATTGTGAAGATGTCCGTGTTGTCGAGGTAGCGATCGATCCCCCAGTGGACCCGGGCGGTCTCGTCAGTGCCGTCGAGCAGCTTCGCCGCGGCGGCAGCGCCGGCACCACGGATGTAGAAGGGCACGAGGCAGTGCGTGTGGCCGCCGGAGTAGTGCCGCATGCCGGGCAGGTGACCTTCACCTTGATCGACGATGTCGTCAAACGGGACGGTGTCGGCGTTCGGTCCCCAAACCATGCCGCAATCGTGGTCGGACGTGACGATCACGAGCGTCTCGTCCCAATTGCTGTGGGTCTCGACCCACTTGCACACCGCTTCGACCGCACGGTTGAAGTCCATTTGCTCTTCGATCATGCGTGCCGGCTGTCTGGCGTGGTTGGCCCAGTCCACGGCGCCGCCCTCGATGAGCAGGAAGAAGCCGTCTTCGTCGGCATCGAGGATGTTCAGGGCGCCGCGCGTCATGAGTGCGAGCGTCGGTACACCTTCGTTCAGCGGGTCACCCTGTGAACCGCGGCTCGGGTCGTGGACCGGCGAAGAGCGGGCGTCGTCACCGTCGATCTTCCCGTCGCCGTTCCAGTCGGCCGTGGGTGTGCGGCGTCCCTGCAGCGTGTCGCTGACCTGCGGGCAGCCGAGGAAGTGGCCGGTGGGATCGCCGGTGGTCAGGGCCTGGAACTCGGCGAGGGTCTGGCGGAGCTGCCAGCGGCCGGGGTGCGTGCCGGCTTTGAGCTGTGCCCAGGTATCGGCGCCGCCGACGTACTTGGGGTCGCGCTCGGCGGGGTGGCCGTCGTTGTCGAAGCCCGGGTTGCCGCAGCCCATGATGACGTCGAGGACGTCGCCGTTGAGCATTTCGTTGGCGATGGCTTCGTAGTTGCCGCGTTTGACGTTGTGCGCGTTGGACATGCCGGCCGGCGTGGCGTGGCTCCACCACACGGTAGAGATCGTCCCGGTTGCCTTGCCCACGCTGCGGGCCCACTCGACGATGGTCGGCTTGATGGCCTCGTCCTTGTCGCTCCAGTTGATCGCGCCGACGTAGGTCTTCTGACCGGTGGCCATGGCCGTGATGGCCGCCGCGGAGTCGGTGCAGCCGGACTTGAGCCATTCGTAACCGCGGAAGCCGGACTCCGTCGGCGTCGCGTCCCAGGCCAACGCCGGGTCGTACACGACGGCTGGATCCTGCGTGCCCTTGCCACTCGGTTTGCTCGACGGGTTCAGTGGGTACGTCGTGCAGCCGTACCTGACCCAGCCGGGGCCGTCGTACACCTGTGTGCTGTGACCGCCGGCCAGGGCGGTTGCGGTGATGGCGGATACGGTTAACAGGACGAGGGCGGCAGTGGTACGGTTCACGCTTCTGTCTCCGATCCTGGGTTCAGCCGCGGTGCGTGTCGGCGGTCGTGGCGGTTACGCCGTGCTCGCCCGAAGCACTGAGGCTGCGTCGGTTCTCACTGAGTGAACCTGCCCCGCACTGGTCACCTCAACCGGCAAACCACGTCCGGCGGCCAGCCCGCGCGTTGCGGCCGGCCGCACCAGGTCACCGGGCAGAACCATATAGATACGTCGAGGTTGTTTCAAGCACATCAAGCCGCCGCGAAAGCCCCGCCAAGATCGTGTTGCCGTTGACCGCCGTCGCCGTCAGCGCGGCGCCGGAACGTCCATCCGGCTTGTACCGCAGAGCGGGCCCGCAACCGTCGGCGTGAGGCCGACTACTTCGGCAGGAACTTCGTCGCCACCTCGCAGAGCTCTTTCACGTGGGCGACGCTGGCGGCGAACATTTCTTTTTCGCGGGCGTCGAGCTCGACCTCGATGATGCGTTCGACGCCTTCGCGGCCGAGGATGCAGGGCACGCCGACGAAGTAGCCGTCCACGCCGTACTCGCCGTTGCAGTAGCCGGCGCAGGGGATGACGCGTTTCTTGTCGCGGATGATGGACTCGGCCATCGCGATCGTCGCTGCCGCGGGGGCGTAATAGGCGCTGCCCGTCTTGAGCAGGTTGACGATCTCGGCGCCGCCGTTGCGGGTGCGGGTGACGATGTCGTCGAGCTTGCCGGGGGAGACGAGCTGGCTGATGGGGATGCCGGTGACGCTGGTGTAGCGCGGCAGGGGGACCATGTCGTCGCCGTGTCCGCCGAGCAGGAGGGCCTGCACGTCCTCGACGCTGCAACCGACCTCTTCGGCGAGGAAGGCGCGGTAGCGGGCGGTGTCGAGGGCGCCGGCCTGTCCGATCACGCGGGCGGGGGCGAAGCCGGAGACGCGATGGGCAGTGAAGACCATGGCGTCGAGCGGGTTGGAGACGATGAGCAGGATGGCCGCCGGGCTGTGGGTCACGGCCTGGGCGGTGACGTCGGCGACGATCTTGACGTTGGTTTCGAGGAGCTGGTCGCGGCTCATGCCCGGTTTGCGGGGGATGCCGGAGGTGATGATGACGACGTCGCTGTCGGCGGTTGCGGCGTAGTCGTTCGTGCCGACGAGGCGGACGTCGTAGCCCTCGACCGGGGCTGCCTCGGCCAGATCGAGCGCCTTGCCCTGGGGCATGCCCTCAACGATGTCGACCAGGACGATGTCGCCGAGCTCTTTGCTGGCGGCCCAATGCGCGCAGGTCGCTCCGACGTTGCCTGCTCCGATAATCGTGATTTTGGGTCGTTTCATTAGCGCTGTGACTCCGTTCTGCGTGGTCAGGCTCGCGCCGCCGAACGCCGCCCGTTCGGACAGCCTGCATGGATTCTATGGAGCCGTCGGTCGAAAGGGGCCCCGCGGGCCGCGACGGCTGTTACTGCGGATGGAGGACGAGGCTCTCGCGCTCGACCTCGTAGATGCCCGAATACGTGTTCTCCAGCGGCTCTTCGCGCGCGAACTCGCAGACGACCAGGCCGGTCTCGCCCATGCGGCGGGCGAAATCGAGGGCCAGCGACACGGCGTCGTCGCGGTCGCGGGCGACGACCTGGTAGCTGCGTTGGAAGCGCGTGACGGGGGCGCCGCGGGTGGCGCCGGGCTCGTGGATCTCGCAGAGGCCGTCCCGGTGGTTGGCTTCGACCACGAGGCTGAACCAGTAGCCGTGGCGCAGGTAGCGGCCGGTCAATTCGCGGTAGGCCTCGCACAACTCGACCGTGCAGGCGTTGGCGTGATAGGCGCGGTGCAGCAAGTGCTCGCCCTGCAAGCGCATCTTCCGCCGGGCGAAGAAGTCCATGGCCATCTCGAAGACGTAGGAGGCTTCGGAGAAGCCGGACTCGTTCGTGCCGCGGACGGCCTTGGCGTAGCAGCGCTGGGCGGCGCGCAGGTTGCCCTTCTCCTCGTGGATGAAAGCCGCCAGCAGCAGGGCGCGGCTTGATTCGCCGTCCACCTCACGTAGCCGGTCGAGCTGCCTCTCGGCCAGCGGGATCTGTCCGGCCCGTACGGCCGACACTCCCCAGTTCAGGCGCAGCGAGGCTGAGTCCGGCTGGATTTCCTCGGCCCACCGATAGCAGGCGAAGGCCTCGTCGTACTCGTCGTCATCGCTGTACAGGATGGCCAGGGCGATCCACTGTTCGGCGTCTTCCGGGGCCAGCGACAGGTAGCGCTTCAGCGTGCTCTTGGCGGCGGCAGTGTCGCCGGACTCGCTCAGTGCCGCTGCCTTGCGTTGCAGGGCCCAGTCGAGGTCGGCGCCGAGTTCGAGGGCACGGTCGTAGAGGCGGATGGCGGTGGCGTAATCGCGCAGGCGCTCGTAGACGAGGGCCAGGTTGGCCAGCAGCGACTCGTCCTCGGGGTCGAGCGAGACGGCGGTTTCGAGTGCCTCGCGGGCTTGTTCGAGATCGTTCGTTCCCGACAGCACAACACCGAGAGCGCCGAACAGTCGCGCCGATTCGGGGTATTCCTCGATAAGCGGATCGAGCATGAGCAGGGCTTCCTCGGCCTGCCCGGTGTCCGCCAGGGCGTACGCGCGCAGGGCACCCCACTCGATGCGGTCGTCTGCGTCCACGAGCTCGCCTTCGACCTCGTTCAGACAACGCAGGGTTTCCGCCGGGCGACCGGCCTCCAGCAGACGGTTTGCCCGCTCGAGAACGGCGTCTATGTCTTCGGGCTTCATGCAGTGCCTCTTGCCGAGCAAACGGCCGCGCGTCCGCGGCCGGGGGTTTCACACCCTGTATAGTATATCCGAGATCGCCCGGGGGGTCGTCCAGGGGGCTCCGGCGGTTGCGGCGTGTCGCCGTCTGGCGGATCATGGCGCCCATGAGCACGCTTCTGGAATCCGTCCGGCCTCCCCATATCCGGGCGTCGGCGACGCAGAGACGATTGAACTGCCCACGTACGCTGTTGCGCTACGCGCTCGTCGCAATGACGGCGTCGCTCGCCGGCGGCTGCGCCAACTGGAGCTACGACCGCGTGCGGTTGGGCATGACGCAGAGCGAATGCGAGCGCCAGTTGCCGGCGGAATCGCTCTGGCGCACGGAGCTCGGCTTCTGTCATCGGACGACTGACATCGCCGGCCGCACCGATGCCCTGGTGATTCTGCTCGGACGCGATCAGCGTGTGGCCGGCAAGCTGCAAGCAACGCGCTATCCGTCGCAGCAGCGCTGGGGGCCCGAACGCGGATTCCTGCTGCGCGGCGAGATTGACCCGGTCGCGACGGGGCTGGAGGCGACGGGGCCGGTGGATGCGCTGCGCGCGGTGGCGGCCGATTTGGCGGATTATCAAGGGGCCAAGCCGGCGCTGGACGCACACGCCCTGGTCGCCGCGGGCCTGGTGCGGCTGGTCGAGCGCTGGCCGCACGTCGGGCCGGCGGGGGCGAGCTTCCCGCGTCTGGCGGAAGCGCTGGACGTCGTGCCGGGCGGCGGCGAAGGGCTCCTGCGCGTGGATGCCCGCGGGATCTACTTCTTCGAGTATCGGCAGCCGATCGCCCCCTGAGGGCCCTTGTTGCTGCCGAGACGCTCGGCGAGGGATTGCCCCGCGGCAGTATAATGGTGTGCCAGAGACGCTAGCCGGACGGGCGGATGCGGCGTTTCGTCGACATAGCGGTGGATCGCTTGCGCACGCTTCAGGACCTGGGCGCGCAGACCGCCGTGTTCGTGCGCACCGACCGTCGACTGCGAATCCTGTTCATCCTGTCTGCGGTTGTCGTTCTGGTTCTGGTGGCCGGCTTTTATTGGACGTTCTTCGGTGGAGCCGAGGCGACACCGGCCGGCGATGCGGACGATGCGTGGCGGTATCTGGTCGTTTGCTCGAACTGCGGCTACCGGGAACGCTGTACCGAGCATCCGGCCCACCATCTCGAGCAGCGCCACGGAGCGCTCAAGTGTCCGAAGTGTGGCGAGTTCAAGGCGGCGTGGTACCGCCGCGGAGGTCAGGCACTGCCGCCCGGCGGCTGGTAGGGGAGACCGGCGGGGCTGAACGGGAGAGGCCGATGACATCGCCGACCCGCCGACTCGCATTCACGTTGATCGAGTTGCTCGTCGTCGTCGCCATTATCGCCCTGCTCATCGCCATTCTTCTGCCGAGCATGAGCCGGGCGCGCGAACAGGCCAAGCGGGCCTATTGCCTGTCGAATCTGCACAGCATCGGTTCGGCGGCCCTCTCCTACGCCAGCGAGGACTCCAAGGAACTCATCATCCCCATCCATCAGATGATGGTCTCGCCGATGCCCGCCGACGATTACTGGCTCTGGCGGACGGCGATCTGGTTCAGCGCCGGCGGCCGGTCGGCGCCGCTGCCCTTCATGACCGACTCGGGGGCGAAGCCCCTGGACGACAGCAGCCGCTGGGCGGCGCATACCCGCCCGCTGAACCGCTACATCTACCACGACGTTCATCAGGCGGACGGCAAGGCGCTCAAGCTGTTTCAGTGTCCGTCGGATCGCGGCTATCCGGAACATGAGGACATCGACGATTCCCCGATAGAGAACTCCAACCGGCCGTGCTACGACACACTCGGCAACAGCTATCGCGCCAGCCTGTACTGCTTCCTGCCGCCGCCCGGCGGTCCGTACACCGGCGCGTTTGCCATCGGGCCATGGGGACATCGCCTGTCCACGATCACGAGCCCGTCACAGGTGGCGGTCTTCGGCGAGCCCACGTTCTTCAACATGATCGGGATGGACAACGGCGTCGTGGATCCCGACCCGGTGCTGGCCACCGGCTGGCACCAGGGCTGGATGGTGGACAACCTGCTCTTCTGCGACGGCTCGGCTCGACCCACCCGCGCCGAGGGGCACGAGACCGTCGGCGAGGCGGTCGCCCGCCGCGAGATGGGCGTGGGCAGCAACTGGGATCTGATCTCGCGTGGGCCGGGCTGGCGGTTTGATCTGTGGCCAACACCCGGAGCGAAGATCTGGGCCCAGGACCCGAACGACCTGTTGTGGAACCCGCCCTACACGGCTTGGCCGAACGAACGCTGGCGGTACTGGCCGTTCAACGGGGCGCAGAACAACCTGCACGACTGACCGCGGCCGGGGGGATCAGCGGAGACCTTCCACGTAACGGCTGGCGAGGTCGACGTACAGCTTCTTGAAGTGCGTCCACTGTTCCTTGAAATCGTCGGCGACGCGCTTGTCGAGCACTCGGGCGGGCGTGCCGACGGCGATGCAGTCTGGGGGGATCTCCTGCCGCTGGCGGACGACCGCCCCTTCGCCAACCACGGCCCACCGCCCGACGACGGCCCAGTCGGAAACGATCGAACCCATGCCGACGAGGGCGTAATCGCTCACGCTGGCATTGTGGATGATGGCGCCGTGCCCGACGGTGACCCATTCGCCCAGGGTGGTCTGCTCGCCGGGTCGAGCGTGGATGACGCAATTGTCCTCGACGCTGGAGTAAGCTCCGATAACTATGCGGCCATAGTCCCCGCGGATCCGGGCGCCGGGGCCGATCCAGCATCCCGGTCCGATCTGGACATCGCCCAGGACGTCGGCGGAGGGGTGCACGTACGTGCCGGCACCGAGGCTGGGCGTCTTGCCTTCAAACGTGTTGATCATGGTCTGCCTCGCGCGAACAGAAGCGGCGCAGCGCACCTGCGCGGCTCGGGCACTATAGCGGATTGGCCGGGTGTGGGCGACGGTGGGGGGGGAGGTCAGCTCGGCGGGGCGACTTCCTCGACGGGCACGGCTTCTTCGGCTTCCTCGACGCTGTCGCCATTCTCGTCGTCCGATTCGCCCTTGACCGCCTTGGTGCGGGATTGGAGGAGGAGCTTGCCGTATTCGTCGAGCAGGGACTCGCTTGATTCCTTGCAGCGCAGCACCGCGTGCAGCAGCACGAGGGCTCCGGTACAGGCGGCAACGAGCGTGGCGAACAGTGCGGCGGACACGGACGTCGTCCCCATCCGGGCGCGGCACAGCCGGCGCCCGCGGTTTCGGGTGCGGTGCCGGGTCCGACGACGTGGCGGCCCGGCGGTCGCCGGTGATATCGGCAGGATGAAGGGGGCGGTGAAATCGTCGGAGGGGGCGGTTGCGAGGTCCACCGGGTGCTACTACGATGTCCGGTCAATACAGCAGGTTGTGCCTGCGGTTTCGCGAGCAAGGACGTGGGTTTGAGCGCGCGGTCCCAGCCGGCGACGGCCGGCACAACCGGCGGTGCCGTCGTAGCGAGTACAGGCTCCAGCAAGTAGTACGGACATGAACCCGGAGAGTGGCTGCATCGAGGTATCCGGGACGGTGGATTTGCGGCGGCTCCTTCGGGAGGTGCCGGATTTTCCAAAGCCGGGCATCGTCTTCACGGACGTCACGCCGCTGCTGGCCGACCCGAAGGGGCTGGCGTTCGCCGTGGAGCTGATGGTTCAGCCGTTCCGCGGACAGCGTGTCGACCTCGTTTGCGGGGCGGAGTCCCGGGGGTTCATCTTCGGGACAGCGGTGGCCCGGGAGCTGTCGGCGGGCTTCGTGCCCATCCGCAAGCCGGGGAAGCTGCCGTACCGGGTCCGGCGGCACGAATACGAACTCGAATATGGCACGGACGCCCTGGAGATACACGAAGATGCGGTTCACGATGGGCAGTCGGTGCTGGTCGTGGACGATCTGCTGGCGACGGGGGGGACGCTGGGGGCGTGCTGCCAGCTAGTTAGCGGACTTAAGGCTACGGTTCTGGCCGTGGTCGTACTGGTAGAATTGGTTGCGCTGCGGGGCCGGGAGCGGTTGAGCGAATACCCGGTCCACAGCATCATTCGCTGCTAGGGGCTGCCGGCCCTATCCCGGCCGGCCCCAGGGACAGGTTGGGATTTGGCCCGGCCTGCACAATGGCAGTGTCCGGGGTCGTGGAGTGCCCGGTCCGAACGGCCGTTGCGGCCGAGGCGGGCAGCCAGTTGGATTGCCGGGCAGCGGATCAGTCGGAACGAGGTGTCCAAATGAGGTGCAAGCGTATTACTGTCGTGGCGACCGCGGTTGGTACGTGCGCCCTGCTGATGACCCTGGGTTGCGTCGTGGCGGCGGACACGCTGAACCCAGCTTTCTTCTCGGCGATGGGGTTCGATCCGGGGACGATCTTCCCGTCGCAGGGAACAGTGATCGTTTCCTTTACCAATCCCACGGATTACACAGTGACGTTCCACGCGTTCGAGTCGGCCGATCCGGACGACCTGTCGGCGGACTCCCGGAACTTCAGCGTCGTGGTGCCGCCGAACAGCTCCCGCAACGAAGTGCTGAGCTGCCCGGTGGGGCTGGTCTCGACCGGTGTGCTGGACGAGAGCTACGAGTGGGACGGCAGCCAGGCGGCGGAGATCGTGACCGGTGAGGAGACGATCGACGTGGAGTACGCGTGGCCATTGCGGGAGGGGGACGCGTTTTCGTGCGGCGACGTGATCGATTTTCGGCTTGAGTCGGGTTACGTCGGTGAGGATCTCCAGTACATCATCACCGTCCGGATCATTCCGGGGCGTTAGCGGTGCCAAAGGGAGCGATGATCGATGATGCATAGGCACATGCGGCTGATGGTGGTGGCCATGGTGCTGAGCGTCGGCCTGTCCATGGGCGGCTGTTTCTCGCCGGCGAGCTACCTCAATCCGGACTTTCTGTCGGCCCTGGGGGCGGGGTCGCAGGTGGCGAGCATTCCCGGTGACGCCCCGGCGCTGCTGGTCTCGCTGGAGAACCGCACGGACCGCATGGTGCGGGCGATGCTCTCCTACCGGCTGCCGGACGTCGGCGTGGAAACGGTGACGTACACGATCGCGGCCGGCGAATCGACGGCGCAGGCGCTGATCTGCCCGGTCGAGGAGATCACGCTGGGTGACGTCTCCGACGCCAACGTGATCGGCGCGGAAATCGTGCTGGACACGGGCGTGGGTTACGAGGCCCTGGCTCCGGTGATCGAGGTGGAGCCGTTCGGCGTGGTGATGAAGGACGGGGTCAACTACGACTGCGGCGACGCGATCCAGTTCACGGTGCAGGCTTCGGGCGTGACCCGTTCGGGCTACCAGATCTTCGCCTACATCCAACGGACGGGGGACAATCCATGATGGCAGAAGGCCGCCGAGGCTTCCGGGAGCATGCGATGAGAGCAGTGCAAGGGTTCGTGGCGGCGCTGGCCGTGATGGCGCTGGGCGGCTGCCCCATGCAGCAGGCCGTGGAGTACATCGCGGGGCAGACCGGCGACCGGGCCATCGTGTCGGACACCGCTTCGGTGAGCGTCTTCTCGCCGCAGAGCGACCTGGCCATCACCGGGGGCACGCCGGTTGAGGTGAACTGGCGTGCGGTGGGCACGACGGCGTTTGCCGTGGTCGACGTCCTCATCGACGTGGACGAGGAGCCCGACAACGGCAACGAGATCGTCGCGTTCAGCAACCTGGACCTTAGTGCGACGACGGAGACGCTGGACACGACGCAACTGACGGCGGGGACGTACTACGTCGGCGTGCGGCTGGAGGAGTTGGGCGAGGTCGTGACGGCAGGTTACGCCGCCGGCCGCCTGATCATCAACCAGCGTCCCGACTTGTACTTCACGTCGCCGCGTGACAACTTCCGGTTTGACCGCACGCCTCGCGTCAACCCGAGCTTCGACGTCTCCTGGGTGGTCAACGATCCGGACAGCACGGTTTCGGTGCGGGTCTATCTGGATCCGGACGCGACGCCGAACGGCAACGAATTGCTGCTGCGCACGAGCGACGCGCAGGATACGGACAGCTTCACCTTCGACCTGCCCACGATGAGCTTCGAGGCCGGGACGTACTACGTGCTGGCGCTCGTGTCCGACGGTGTAGACACTTTCGCCTTCTACGCCCCGTGTACCATCCTGCTCCGCTCGCGGCTCGCCGGTCCGATCGACCTGCGCGACATGTACTTGGTCGAGAGCGGCGTCCGCGGGGCCATTTTCGAGGGTTTCAACCCGCGAGACAACGTTGGCAGTTTCGTCGCTACGCTCCAAGACATCGACAACGACGGCTTTGACGACTTCATCATCGTCGGGCAGTTCGGCAAGCCCAACTACGAATCCAACCAGCAGCGTCTTGGCGTCGGCGAGGCCTACCTCATCTACGGTCGTGCCGACGCCTTCACCGGTTTGATCAACCTCAACTCGGCCGGGACTCTCTTCCGCGCTGAAATTTACACGGGCGTGCCTGAGGTCACCGATCCCATCCGTCCCAGCCGCGGCATCACCAGCTTCACGACGCTCACCGACTGGGATCGCGACGGCGTGCGGGAGTTCGCCTTCGGCCTGCCGTTCACTGATTCTCAGGGGCTGGGTACTAGCGGGTTACTGGATCCATCGGGCTATTTCCGCTCCGGCGGCGTGGTCGTGGTGGCTGGCTCGTCGCTACGGCCGGATCTCGGTTTCCCCGGGCGCAACGTGTTCACCCTCGCCGAATTCGGCACGCGGCCGCACCAGCCGCAGACGACGACCGAATGCCCGCAGGGCTTCGGCGGGCCGAAGTACTCGACCTTCGCCGGTGCTGGCCCGGGCGGCTCCACGTTGTTCCACCGGCAGTTGTTCAATCCGGCCGACCCGCTCGTCGGTGGTCTCGTTCTCGGTTGCCGTTTCTCGACGCACGAGTTCGACGATCAGTACGGCGAGTCGATCTCCAACTATGACTTCAATGGGCTGGTCATGAGTGCCCCGAACCGTGACGCCTCCGTGTCTGTTTCCGGCATTGACGAGGTTCCCGGCGCTGGGGTGGTTACGGTCTACATGCCGGCGGTCTTCGCGCCCTTCTTCCCGTGGTCGATTGCCAACTCCACGCCAGCCAACACCAACCTCGGCTATGAGGGCGCCCCCACGGAGCCCGAGGAGATGGACCACCTGCCCCAGGGTGGGCCGTATCACTATGTGCTGGACGATATCGGTTTCATTGCCGCTCCCGGGCTTGGCTCCATCATGGCCACGCCTGGCTACACGGTCAGCGATGCCACGGCGCCGCCGGACTGCAACGCCGTCTCACACGGCGGCGTGGGGCTGGGCACGACACTAACGCTTTGGACGGATGAGCCCGGTGCCCGACTGAGCAACGCAGCGGGCATTGGCGACGTGAACTCCGATGGTTTGCAGGATTTGCTGATCGGGGCCCCGTTCATCGGCGATGGCGCCGGCGCGTGCTTCATCGTGCTGGGGCGCGTGCGGGGCCTGGTCCGCGGTGCGGAGCTTCAGGTTGAGGAGCTTGCTCTCCCGATGAACAGCTCCGACCCGGCTGAGGAGCGGATCTTTGACGGCATCCGCATCGTCGGCAGTGCCGGCGAGCGCCTGGGGCAGGCCCAGGATGATGCCGGTGATTTCAATAACGACGGCTTCGGCGATGTTGTTATCGGTTCTTCGTTGCTCAACAATCGGCAGGGTGGGGCCGCCGTGTTCTTCGGCTCCCGTGAGATCATCAACCTGACGCAGACAGACATCCCCTTCAGCGAGATTCCGGCTCGGGGGCTCGGCGTGGTCTTCGTCGGCGAAGAGGAGGGTGACTTGGCTGGAGCACGCGTGTGTTCGGCCGGCGATGTGGATGGGGATGGGAATGATGACATTCTCATTGCGGCGCCCAACCGGTCTATCCAGATGGATGTTGACCTGGACGGTGAACTGGAGATCGACCGCACCGAGTGCGGCGTTGTGTACCTGATCTACGGCTCGCCGGATCTCAGCGGTACGATCAGCCTGTCCCTCGTGGGCACGGAACGGCTGCCTGGCGCGGTCTTCATCGGCCGCAACAGCCAGGACCAGCTCGGGGCTGGTCTCGGCGAACAGGGGGACCGCAGCAACGGCATGGCTCGTGCTGGGGACGTCGATGGCGACGGCTTCCAGGACCTCCTGCTCGGTGCCGTGCGGGCGTCGCCCCGCGACCGGGCCCAGGCCGGCGAGGCGTACTTGATCTACGGTACGGGCAACTGACAACCCCGCGGATCTGAGGGAATGACGACGATGAAGCGGATGCAGATTCTCATGTGTCTGTCCTGGTTCGTTGGGCTCGCCGGCTGCACCGGTACTTCGCTCGAGCTCAACCCGTTCCTGACGCTCACGGAGGAGTTCGGCTACGGCTCGACGGACAGCGCGACAGATAACCAGGGCGGCCAGGGAATCCAGTTGGAAGGCGGGTTCCGCCGCGAGGCGACCCTCACGTTCCAGAATAACCACGCCACCGCCGACTTGAATGTCTCCTTCGTCGCCTGGGTGAACGTGGGCAGCATTCGCACGGCCGCGCAGCAGGACGCACTGCTGACCGGCGGATACGTGCAACTGGGGCACGAAGTCCGCCTGGGCAACGCCTTTACGTTGCCCGTGGGCACGTTCGTCTACAACGGTCCGGGGACGGCCGGAGCGACGGCCGTGACGCTATCCTCTCCCGGGACGGACGCCGAAGAGCCCACGAGCCAGGCGTTCACCCTGATCACCCCCGACGTGATCCTGGCCTTCGTCGAGCCGCCTGTTTCGTGCGAGAGCGTGGCCTTTACTTACACGCGAAACGATGAGCCACTGGAGACGATCCCGGTCGGTGGCCCGCTGGGGCCCCTGGAGGGGTCGACATCCGGGGGGCCGTACAAGACGCTCGCGCAGGTTGACGTGTACCAATGCGATCCGTTCGAGCCCGGGCTTTTCATTCGCCTGGGCGGCGGAATGCGCGAGGCAAACGAGTTCGTCGAGGGCGATGAGATTACGTTCGACTTCAACGAGAACCCGGACGCGAACGGAAACTTCGCCAATGTGACGATTCTTAGTAATACGGATACCAGTGGGACTACGCCGTAACGGCTGGGCGGTCGCTTGGGCGATGCGTAGAATGAATCGGAGCGACAGTGAGGGTTCGACCATGAAGACCAGTCTGATAACGATCGCCTTGCTTGTGGCACTGGTGTGTGTGCCGACGGTGCTGGCGCAGTCGGGCACGCTGCCCCCGCAGATCGAGGCCCGGCGCTTCTATATCAACGGCGCATTACTGGACGTCTCTGAGACGCCCGGATTGCCTGTGCAGCTCGACGTCGAGGAACTGGACCGGGTCCGACTCGAGATAGACGTGCGGATCATCCAGGAAGGCGACAGCGAGGAGGAGGAGACGGAGGAGATCGAGCTGTTTTACGAGAAGTTGAGCCAGTGGATCCCCTCCTATCCGTATCTCTCACCGGAAGGCCCCCCCATCGGGGCGGACACGCAGGAATGGGAGTTTCTGCCGCTGGTACTGACCCGCCTGGACGCCTACTTCTACCGCGTCGCCATCACCTTCGACATCCCGGAGATCAATGGCGTGAGCCAGGCCAAGTTGCGTGGCCTGGTCGATTACGACGTGTATTATCAGGTGCGCGTGCGCATCTGGGATTCGGACGGTCCGAGCGAAGACGACCCGGTTCCGGGTTTCAGTTTCTTCATGGCCGTGGTTGAGGATCCGTCGCTGCGTCCGCCAAATCCGCCGCCCTTTGCCGATGCCGGGGCCGACGTGACGGTAGCTGCGGGCGCGACGATCTCGCTGGATGGCAGCCGGACATTCGATAGCTTTAACCTCGGATTTTACCCGCTGGATCCGAACGTCTTCGAGCGTGACAATCTCGAGTACGTCTGGGAGCAGGTCACCGGAACGCCCGTGACCATCACGTATCCTGATCTGGTTGCCACGCCCTGGCTGGCGGAGGCGACGCTACAGGTTATCGGACAATATACGTTCCGCCTCGGTGTCACGGATGGCTACACGACCATGCCCGATCTCGACACGATGGTCGTCAACGTCGTCAGCTCCGTGCCCGTGAACCGTCCGCCGCACGCCGTCATCAACGGTCCCACGGAGACCGTCTCCGTCGGGGACGTCATCGAACTGGACGGCGGCGACTCCAGCGATCCCGACGGCGACACGCTCAGCTACCGCTGGCGCCAGACCGACGAAGTCGGTGGCGAGTTGCCCGCTTCCGAGTTCGGCGATCTCTTCCAACCGCTCGGTGGTGTCGAGGCGGAGATCACCACGTGGCAGGCGCAGCGGGCCGGCACGTACTACTTCATGCTCATCGTGGACGACGGCGAGCTGATCGATTCGGCCACGACGTCCGTCGAGGTGGTTAGCGTTGGCGGGCTCCAGGTCACCAGCGAGCAGGAGTCCGGCGAGGACAGCCAGCAGTCGCTGAACCTCATCGTGCCCGGCACGGCCGGTTGCGGTGGCAGCCTGTTGCCGCTGGCCATGTTGCCGGCGTGCCTGTGGCTGATGCGCGGCCGTCGCCGCTAAGCTGCTTCGCGAAGGTTGATTTCACAGGCGGGCGTCGAGCGAACTACTCGGCGCCCGCTTTCTTATGCGCGCTCGCGCCGGCCGCCTCGGCGGCGGCGTGGGTCGCCCGGCCGCGGCGGCTGGTGCTTCCACCGGCGGTGGGCCCAGAGGTATTGCTCGGGAGCGCGGCGGATCGCCGCTTCGAGGGCGTGCGAGAACGTCTGTGTGACCCAGTGGAGCGGGTCGGCCTCGTCCTGCCACTCGGCGGGCTGGATGATGCGCTCGACCTGGACGCGATAGCGGAAGCCGGTGCCGCGGCGGGTCGCGGCCCCGATGATCACCGGCACGTCGTGCCGCATGGCAAGCAGCCCGATAGCCTTATACGTCGAGGCGGGTCGGCCAAAGAACTCGACGAACTGGCCTTTGCGGCCGGCGTCCTGGTCGGCGATGAAGCAGAGTGTGCCGCCGCGGTCCAGGATGTCGTCGGCGAACTCGGTGGCGCCCTTCTTGTACAGCAGGGTCAGTCCGCCGGCTTTGCGCGTCGCCACCAGGTAGCGGTTGATCAGCGGGTTGTCGAGCGGCCGCATGATCGCCGACAGGGGCAGACCGAGGTGGCAGATGATGAAGCCGGTCAGCTCGTAGTTGCCGAAGTGGCCGGTGAGCATGATGACGCCGCGGTCGCTGAGCAGCTCGCGGAGGGCGGGACCGAGGTTGTCCAACTCGACGTAGCGGGCCCAGGACCACTTGGTGATCAGCCGCGGCATCATCAGCAGCTCGACCAGATAGAGCTGGGCGAAGTGCTCGAGCGACTTGCGGCCGATGTCGATGATCCTCTCGCGAGGGTACTCGCGAAAGGCTCGCCGCAGATTCCGTAGCGCCCGTCGGCGGTGCCGCGGAAAGAGCAGCCACCACAGCTTGCCCAGCACCCGCGCCGTTGCCAGGTTCGTCTCGATCGGGAAGCAATTGATGATCAGCGTCCACAGTCGCAGGCCGACGTACCCTGCGATTCGCTTCAGGGCGACGCCTAGCGTGGGCGCTTCCGTCCACTGCAACAGCGCTCGCCGCAGACGCCCAAGATTCATCCGTCGCTGCCTTGAGATGTGGCCGGCATGGTCGCCGGCTGACTCGATGGCCACTCGGTCGCCCAGCCCTTTTCCTTCCGCTGCGCTTGCCCCTCATCACTGAGCCACAGCGCCGGCTCCGGGAACGGCGGCGGCCGGTTGCCGAACAGCACAAAGTGGCGGTCCTCACGCCCGTAGCGTGTCTGGAGCCACAGATGCACGGGCGGCAGCGGCCGGCCCTGTTTCGCCAGCTCGGGCGGGGCCGCATTGATGAACGTCAGGTAGTCCCTGAACCCGGCCAGGAACAGCACCGGCTCCGGCCCGGCGAGCTTGTTCACCATCTCCTCGCCGTAGCGGCGGATCTCGTAGTCCAGATCGCGGCGGTAGTCCTGCTCGGCGAGCAGTTCCAGTTGATCGATGACGCGCGGGAAGCGGAAGTCGCCGTACCAGATGATCCGCGAGTCCTGGCTGCCTACGTTCAGGATTCGGGCCTGGTCGGCGGCGGGCACTTTCGCCCGAATCTGCTCGGCCATGTCGATGAACGGGCGCTGCGACATCAGCAGCGGTACCAGGTTCGGCCACGCCCACAGCCACGTCGCCCACATCGTCACGACGATCGCCCCGAACGAGGCGTGCTCCCGCCGACGGTAGTAGAGCCAGGCCGCCAGCGAGAGGCTGACGGTTAGCAGGATACCCGTGACGATGTACGCGGTCGCCACGTCGCTTCCATCGGCCATACCGGCGAGTTCGTAGCTGCCCCGCAGCCGCCACCAGCGTCGCAGGCCGAAGACGCCGCATGCTGCCAGGCCAATCGGCAGGGCCAGCCAGACGACGATCGCGCCGGTGAGGTCCCGCTGGCGGCTGGCGGCCCGTTGCGGGTCGAAGAATGCGGCCAGCTCGATTCCGAGCAGGACGAACAGCGGCGGCAGCGCCGGCAGGAAATATCGCCATTCCTTGCCGGTCGACGCCGTGAAGAAGACCAGCAGGCTGGCGAACCAGATCACCATGAACAGCGTGCCGTCACGGTTGACGCCCGCTTGTCGCCGAAAGGCGCGGACGAATGCGCCCGGCAGCGACAGCGTGAACGGCAGGCAGTACAGCAGCGGCGGCCCGAGATACGTGAACAGGAACTTCCAGCTCCCTTGCCCCTCGACATTCGGCAGGTCGCCAGTGAAGCGGTCGATGAATTCGACGCGCCACTTGGCCAGGGCCGTTCCTTCGGCCAGCGTGACGCTCGCCGCCCAGGGCAGCCACGGCAGGAAGAACAGCACCAGCCCGAGCAGGTGCCAGCGGTCGGCCAGCAGCCCCCATCGCCGCCGGAGCACGATGTAGCACACCGCCGGCAGCCCTACCACGACCAGCGGCATGGGCATCTTGTAGAGCATGCCCACGCCGGCGGCGAAGTAGCCGAGCATCCACAAGGCGTGCCGTCGCGGTCCGCGTGGGTAGCACTCCGCTCCGATCCACACCGCCGCCAGGGCCACCGTACAGCACGTCGTCAGGCCCAGGTCCGATGCTCCGCGGTGTGACCACCACAGGATGAGCGTGCTGCCGGCGGCGGCGAAGCCGGCGAAGATCGCGGCCCGCTCGCCCGCCACGTGCCGAGTGAGCCAGAAGATCACCGCCACGAGCAGGACTGCAGCCAGCGCGTTCGGGATTCGGGCACAGATCTCGTCGACGGGCGTTCCGCGGGCCATGCTGACCAGCATGACGGCCCAGTACGGCCCGGGTGATTTCTGCATGCGCACTTCGCCGGAGAACTGCGGCACGAGCCACTTGCCCTCCTGCTGCATCTCGCGGGCGGTCTGGGCCACCCAGCAGTCGATGGGTTCGAAGCGGGCGCCGCCGGCGAGATCGTAAAAGCAGAGCACCGTGGTCCAGCCGAGGATGGCGAGGAGCCAGGCGGTGGTCGCCGGCCGGGCCGGGCCGGGCGTGATGGCGGTGCGGGGGCTGTCCGCTGCACTCATGCGGGGACCCTCATGCTGGAGATTGCCGACCGTGCCAAAGACTCGGATTTTAGCCTGCGGTCGCCTTATCTGCATCAGGCCTGTATCATGGAGCCGTCGGGGTTCCCCGCGGAGGAAAGACATGACCATCAGCAGACGCGATTTTGTACGTACCACCGCAGCTGGCCTGGCGGCGGTTGGGCTCACTGGCGGTACGTCCGAAGCCGCTGCCCAGGAAGACGAGAAGCCGGAGACGCCCCCGGGTCCCGGCGGGCCGATCGTAATCGCCAGTGCCAATGGGGTTGGGGCCTGTCAGCGAGCCATGGAGTTGCTGCGCGAGCACGCCGACCCGGTGGACGCTGCCGTTGCGGGCGTGAGCCTCGTCGAGGATGACCCCAAGGATCATTCGGTTGGGTACGGCGGGCTGCCCAACGAGGACGGCGTCGTCGAGCTCGATTCGTGTGTGATGCACGGCCCCACGCATCAGGCCGGCGGGGTCGCCGCCTTGCAGAGGATTCGCCATCCGAGCCAGGTGGCGGCGCTGGTCATGCGCCGCACCGATCACGTTCTGCTCGTTGGCGAGGGCGCCCTGCGCTTCGCTAAGGCCCACGGCTTCGATGAAGAGGAGCTGCTCACCGACGAGGCCCGTCGGATTTGGCTGAAGTGGAAAGAGACGCACTCGGACAAGGACGACTGGCTCCACCCCGAGGCGAACGAGGAGGCGGCCCGTCGTCTGCGCAAGCTCGGGTTGCCGTTTACGTACGGCACGATTTCCTGCCTGGCGCTCACGGCCGGCGGGGACCTGGGTGGCTGCACGACGACGAGCGGGTTGAGCTACAAGCTGCCCGGCCGCGTTGGGGACTCACCCATCATCGGCGCCGGGCTGTACGTGGATAACGGCGTCGGGGCCTGCGGGTCGACCGGGCGTGGCGAGGCCAACCTCCAGAACTGCTCGTCGTTCATGATCGTCGAGCTGATGCGTCGTGGGATGACGCCGACGGAGGCCTCCCTCGAAGTGCTCCGGCGGGTGGCGGCCCGGACCGTGAAGCGGCTGCTCGATGCCGCCGGTGAGCCAAACTTCGGCCTCACGTTCTACGCGCTGCGCAAGGACGGGGTCGTGGGCGGGGCTTCGCTCCGGGGGCCCGGCCGGATGGCGTTTCACGACGGGGACCGGTGCCGTTTGGTGGATGTGCCGGGTTTGTACACGGCGCTGCCGGACGAGGAGTAGATCTCGCGCTGTAGACGCGCGAGGTGCCGGTCAAGGTTGTATCGCGGCGGCGGCCCGCTGGGCGGCGCGTCGTTCTTCGATGGCGCGGACGAGCCGGTCGCGGGTGTAGAGGGCGGCGGATTCCCGGCCGTTGCGCGTGGCGAGAATGTGCAGGACAGCGAGCGTGCGGTCCGGCTCGTACGCGTACGTGTGTCGGGCGAGGTATGTGGGGTCTTCCAGCAGCAGGTCGTACGTCTGCGCCATGGTCTTGTCCGGTGCAGGCACGAAGCGGAAGTCGATCTGGAAGGGGTACCGGCCCTTGGCGAAATGCCGGCGGCACTCGTACGCCTGCACGTTGGCCCAGGATATGGCCAGCACCATCAGGCCCACCGCCACGCCGCGCCAGGCTCGACTCGGCCGCCGCCACAGCGCATCCCAGAACAGCCCGGCGAACAGGAGGACGCACATCACGATTGGCACGCCGCGACGCATGCCGGAAACTCGGCCGGACGCCGCGTAGAGCCCGACGGTTCCCAGCAACACGAGCCAGAGCCACAGGTGTTTCCGTTGCCGGAGCGTCAGCACCATGCCCGCCAGGGCCGATCCCCAGACGAGCGGAGACGACAACGCCGGATAGTCGTTCGAGCCGCAGTAGTAGCTGCCGCCGCGCACGACCGCCTCGTGCAGCATCTGTGCCAGATCGGCCACGAACTCGCGGGAACTCGACAGACTTCCGCCGCCTTGCAGCATCCGCGTGGCGTTGGTCCACCACAGCGCGGGCACGGCCAGCACGATGCCCGCGACTACGGGCACGCTGATCAGCAGCAGCCACGGCCGGCGCGGGGCCCGTCCGTGCCGCCAATAGATCATGCCGAACACCGCCGGGAAGAACCCCAGGCCGGCCGGATAGGTGATCGCCGCGTACGCAACCAGGGCGGCGGCAGCGAACGCGGCGGCTTTGGCGGGCCGCGAGGCCAGCAGCAATGCCAGCAGGCCCGTGGGGCATTCGAGGCCGTACTCTGTTGCCATCCAGCAGTAGTTCAGCACGCCGGGCATGAGTATCGATATCAGGGCCACCCCCGCGGCCGCCGGCAGGGAACACTCCAGCACGCTCACGGCGATCAGGAACAGCAGCGGGGCGATCGTGGCCATGGTGACGGCCTTCACCGTTCGGCCGTAGAACAGGTCGATGTGCGGAAGCACGTGTGATGCCGCCCAGTAATACGCGTGGGCGCCGATGTTCGTCGCCAAGGGATTGTGCTGGATGCGTTCCGGCAGCAGGGCGATGTCCCGGAATGATACGGAGGTTTCCTCGCCGGACAGCAGGCCGTTGGCGTTCACCGTCGCCAGCATGGCCAGGTTGACGCCCAGGTTGGCCAAGTACAGCACAACCACGCAGGCGACGAGCAGACGCCGATGAAACCCGCGCGGTAGTGGTGCCTCGCTTGTCATGATCGCCCCTCGGCGGGATCAGTGGTGAATTGTCTACATAAGGCTAGCTGCGTTTGAACTGTCGTTCAAGGTCGCGCAGGCTCAGCCGGAGGGTTGTGGGGCGTCCGTGGGGGCAATGGCTGCTGCGTTCGGCGACGTCGCGGCGAGCGAGCAGGGCGCGGATTTCATCGTCGGTCAGCGGGTCGCCGGCCTTCACGGCGGCTTTGCAGGCCATCATGTCCAGGACGCTGTGCACGAGCGATTCGGTGTCGGGTCGGCGGCCGACCTCGCTCAGCAGGTCCATCAGGTCGCGGACGAACGCCGCCGGCTCGAGTCGTTCGAGCAGCAGCGGAAAGGCGTGCAGGGCGACGCTGCGCGGGCCCGCCGCCTCCAGCACGAGTCCGAGCCGCCGCAACGTGTCGGCGTGCGTTTCGAGGATTTCGAGCCGGTCGGCGGGGACGGCGACGACCTCCGGGATGAGCAGGCGTTGGGCTTCGAGCGGCTGTTCGGTCAGGCGCTGCCGCAGCTCTTCGTAGAGAATGCGCTCGTGCAGGGCGTGCTGATCAATGATCATCAGCCCTTCGTCCGTTTCGACCACGAGATAGGTGTTGTGGATCTGGACGGCTCGCGCCGGCCGCGGCTCGGGGGCGATCATCTCCGGCGTCGCGACCGGCTCAGGTTGAGTAGGGGGCGCGACCGGGTGTTGTGTCGGCGGCGGGACTGGTTGCTCGCCGAAGTGCTCAGGTGTCGGCGACGTGGCGCGCGGCGGCGCGGCTGGAGCGGCGACTGGTGCGCCCGCCGCCGGCTGCGACCGCGTGAAGAAGTCCACCATTGCCTCCCGCACACGCTGCCGGTACGGGTTATCCGCTGGCGGTGCCGGACGCAGTCCGCGGTCGAGGTTCGTCGACAGGAACTTCTCCCGCAGGGCGGCTAACACCTGTCCGTGCACGTAGTTCGCGTCGCGCCAGCGGACCTCGACCTTCGTCGGGTGCACGTTTGCGTCCACCGCGGCCGGGTCGATGGTGATGAAGAGGAAGACGACGGGGTGCTGGTCCGGCTGAAGCAGGCTGCGGTACGCCTCGCGGACGGCGTGCGTCACGAAGCGGTCCCGCACGTACCGCCCGTTGACGAACACGTATTCCCACTTCGACGATTTGCGGCACTGCTCGGGCGGGGCGACGAGCCCCTCGACATGCACGCCGCCGCTGTCGCGCTGCACGGACAGCAACGTGCCGGCCAGCTCCGGCCCGTAGAAGTCGGCGATACGCTGCCGGGCATCGGACGAGGGTCCGAGCCGGTGCATTTCGCGCTGCTGGTGGCTGAGCGTCAGGGCGACCGCGGGGTGGGGCAGGGCGATCCGGGCGAACTGCTCGGTAACGTGCCCCATTTCGGTCTGGTTGGTGCGGAGGAATTTCCGCCGGGCGGGCACGCAGTAGAACAGGTCGTGGACGGAGACGGTCGTTCCGGGCGGTGCGGCGCATGGCTCCGGCTCGCCCACGTCGCCGGCATCGACACGGATGCGGTGGCCGACGTCGCTGTCCCGCCGGCGGGAGACGATCTCCAGCCGGGAGACGGCCCCGATGCTGGGCAGAGCCTCGCCGCGGAAGCCCATCGTATGGATGTTGAACAGGTCGTCGTCGACGCGGATCTTGCTGGTGGCGTGCGGCGTGACGCAGAGCCGCAGGTCGTCGACGTCCATGCCCACGCCGTCGTCGGCCACCTGTACGAGCCCGCGGCCGCCGTCGAGGATGGTCACATCGATGCGGGACGCCCCGGCGTCCAGGGCGTTTTCGATCAGCTCCTTCACGATGGACGATGGCCGCTCCACGCACTCGCCGGCGGCGATGCGGTTCACGAGTGTCGGCGGTAATACGCGAATCTGGCCCATGCGCTTTCCAGTCGGAGTGGCCGCAGTATAGCAGGATTGCGGTAGAATCGGGCCGCGCGCCGCCCCGGCGGCCGGAAAGGAGAGATCGCGTGGACAACGTACTGACCTGGCTGCGCCAGAACCGCGCCGCCCATCTCGACTGGCTCAGGGAATTCTGCCGGATCCCCAGTATCAGCACCAAGACAGAACGCAGCGCCGACGTCGTCCGCGCCGTGGAGTGGACGCGTGACCTGTGCCGGCGCATCGGTCTGTCTGCCGAGGTGCACGATACGGGTGGGCATCCGCTCGTCTGTGCCGAATGGTGCCAGGCGCCCGGCCGGCCGACGGTGCTGGTTTACGGGCACATCGACGTGCAGCCTGAGGGCGATCTCAGCTTGTGGGATGCCGATCCGTTCGACCCGGTCGTCAAGGATGATTGGCTCTACTGCCGCGGGGCGGCGGATGACAAGGGGCAGATCATCGCGCACTTGCGGGCCGTCGCCGCGTGGCTGGCGACCGAGGGCAAGCTGCCGGTCAACGTGCGCTACCTCTTCGAAGCCGAGGAGGAGATTTCGTCGCCGCACCTGCTTCCCTGGATCGAGAAGCACACGGACCGGTTGCGCTGCGACCTCGTTCTGATCTCCGACACCGGCCTCGTCGCCGACGGTGTGCCCACGATTACGTACGGCACTCGCGGCATCCTGTACAAGGAAGTCCGGATCTTCGGGCCCAAGCACGACGTGCACAGCGGTTGCTTCGGCGGCAGCATCGCCAATCCGGCCAATGTCCTCGCCAACCTGGTCGCCTCGCTACACGATGAGCAGGGCCGCGTGATGATCCCCGGCTTCTACGGCAACGTGAGCGACCCGACGCCTGACGAGCGTCAGAAGATCGCCGCCGCTCCGTTCGACGAGGCTGGCTACATGGCCGAGCTGAACGTGCCCGGCGTCACCGGCGAGGAGGGCTTCACGACCAATGAACGGCGCTGGATTCGACCTACGCTCGATGTGAACGGCATCTACGGCGGCTTCATGGCGGAGGGGGCGAACACGATCATCCCGGCCCGCGCAGGGGCCAAGATCAGTATGCGGCTCGTCGCCGGCCAGGATCCGGCGGAGCTCAGCAAGCGATTCGACGAGACCATCCGCGTGCGCGTTCCCGGGACCGTTCGGCACGAGATCATCCACCACGGCATGGCCGCGGCTTATCGGGCCCCGCTCAACAGTCCGGCGATGAACGCCGCCGAGGCCGCTCTGAAGGCGTCTTTCGGGCGGGACGTGGCTTTCATCTGCGAGGGTGGCTCGCTGCCCATCCTGCCCGAGTTTAAGCGGCTATTGGGGGCTGACAGCCTCCTGATCGGCCTGGCGAGCCCGAGCTGCAACGCTCACGGGCCGAACGAGAAGGTCTCGCTGGCCGACCTGGACCGCGGGGCCGAGGCGATTGCCCGGCTGCTAGCCGGCCTGGCCTGATTTCGCCGGAAAGGACGCACGGACACGAGCCAGGCGCACGGACAGGTTGGCTTGCCGGCAGGCGTGAGCGGAGCCGGGACCGCTCACGGCTGGGGCCGGTGGCTGGCGCTGGTCGTGGCGTGGGCGACGGTGCTCGGCTGGTTGGGGGTGCTCTCGTGGCTGAAGCCGCAGTACATCGCGGATGAATGGCGGCATCTGCTTGTCATTCAAGGGCTTACGAGAGGTGAGTGGCCGCCGGCCGGCTACCTGCCCATGCTGCCGGCGTATCACCTGCTGGCGGCGGGGGCAGCGTGCGTCTTCGGCGATGCGCTGCTCGTCGTCCGGGCGCTGAATGCGATATTGGCACTCGCGTCGGTCTGGGTTGTGGATCGAATCGCGCGTCGGCTGGGCGTCAATGCTGGCGGGGGGGCGGTGCTGCTCTTCGTCTGGAACCCGTTGCTGTTGCCGTACTTAGTGATGGGTTACACCGAGTCGGCCACGATGCTGGCTCTGCTGGTTGCGGTGTATCTGCATGTGCGTGGATGGCTGCTGCCGTCGGTGGGAGTGTTGCTGCTGGCGTGCTTGCTGCGGCAGTCGAGCGTCGTTTGGGTGGCGTTTCTCGCCGGCTGGCACATTCTGGCGACGTGGGACGCCCAGCCGGGCGACGGGACACGTTGGGACCGCGTTTGCCGAGTCGTCCGGACGTGTGCGGGCCGGCTGTGGGGGCACTTGGCACTGCTCGTGGTGGCGGCGGGGGTGCTGATCTGGCACCCGACGTTCACGGCGGGGTCGGAGGTCGGCAACCGGGCGGCGGTGAACGTTGCCCAGTTCTACCTGTTCGGGCTGGTGGTGGGCGCGCTGTGGCTGCCGCTGTGGCTGGGAGTGCTTTGCCGGCTGTGGCCGAGTCGGCTGCAACCCTCGCTGGCGTGGGGGTGGGTGTGTGCCCTGCTGTTGGCGGCGGTGGGGGGGCTGGAGATGGCCTACCGCAATCCGCACCCGTGGAACGGCGACGCCGCCTTCCTGCGCAACTGGCCGCTGATCACCATGATGACGTCGCAGGTTGCCCGCCTGGCGGCGGCGGTGGCGATCGTGGCGGTCGCCGTCCTCGCCGCGATGTTCGTCTACGGGAAGGCGGGCCGCCGACTGCTGCTGCTGACCTGGGTCTTCAGCCTGCTCTACATTTCACCGCACTGGCTGGTGGATCCGCGGTACTACATCGTGCCGACGGTCTTGCTCGGCCTGCTCACGCCGTTGGGACCGGTGTCGGCGCGCTGGCAGATCGCGTGGCAGGCCGCGCTCACTGCCGGGCTGGCGGCGTACATCGTGGTCTGCGGCAGCCCGAACGGCGGGGTGCTTTGAGGGTTATCCAGCCGTGCGCGGCAGCAACCAGGACCCGAACACCGGGTGCAGGTCGCGTTAATCCGTGATGAGGAAGGCCGCTGACTTGACGCCCGGCCCGGAATGCGCTTGAATCCGGATTCTCGTGCGCTTGGCGCGGTTGTCATGGTACATCGGCGGGGCGGGACCGCGCAGTCGGCGTCGAACAGCGAGCGAGGGCGACCGTGAACATCCCCGAATACTGGTGGCCGTACCTGTATCAATACGGCGTTGGACTGGCCATTTTCCTGACCGGCCTGTGGATCATCCTCAGGTACAAGAGCTGCGTGCTGAGCCGCCAGAGTGACCGCTTCTGGTTCGGCGTGCTGATCTTCGGCTTCATCTGGTACGCAGGCATTCACTTCCTGTGGTATATGGCGGCGATGTATATCATGCCGGCCCCCTCCGGGGGGGCGGGATGATGCTGACCATGCTCGCGGAAGCCACGCAGCCGGCGTCGCAGGCCGCGGCGGCCGCCGGCTCGGTGGCCCAGCCGCTGGACTACGTGGTTATCGGTGGCTATCTGCTCTTGATCCTCGGGTTCGGCAGCTTCTTCGGTCGCTACGCGAAGTCGACGCGGGACTTCTTCTTCAGCGGGGCGAGATTCTCCTGGTGGCTCATCGGCATGAGCATGGTGGCCACCGGCGTCGGCTCGCACAGTTTCATCAAGTACGCCCAGAAAGGCTACGAGTACGGCATGTCCAGCGGCATGTCGTACATGAACGATTGGTTCTTCATCCCCTTCTTCATGTTCGGTTGGCTGCCGATTATCTACTTCTCGCGGGTGCGCTCGATCCCGGAGTACTTCCAGCGACGCTTCGGGACGGTGGCTCGCTTCCTGGCCGTGTTGGCGATCCTGGAGTACATGGTCGGCTACATCGGCTACAACCTGTTCACGTTGGGCACCGTCGCCCATCAGGTGCTCGGTGTCGAGATCTGGCAGGCGATCGTCGTCATCTCCGTGATCTCGGGTATCTATATCACCGCAGGCGGCCAGACGGCCGTCATTTTCACCGACCTGGCCCAGGGCTTCATGCTGCTGTTTGCCGGATTGCTGCTGTTCGGGCTGGGGCTGGACTACCTGGCGTTTGACGGCGCGATACTCGATGGCCTCAAGACGTTCTGGACACACCTGAGCCTGTCGGAGCGCTTGCCTTTTGCCGGCTTCAACGAGCCGCAGAACTTCAACTTCGTCGGTGTGTTCTGGCAGGACGGGATCGCCGGCAGCATCGCGTTTCTGTTCATCAGCCAGGGGCTCATCATGCGCTTCCTGGCGGCCAAGAGCGTGAATGAGGGCCGCAAGGCGATTCTGTTCAACACGGTATTCATTCTGCCCATCAGTATGATCGTCGTGGGGAACGCTGGCTGGCTCGGCAACGTGATGGTCGATATGGGGTTGATCGACGCCCCTGCCAAGTCGCGTGACATCTTCATCGAGGTTGCCGGGCGCATCTGCGTGCCGGGCATATTCGGGTTTGTGCTGGCGGCGCTGTCGGCCGCGCTGATGTCCACGATCGACACCCTAACGAACGCGACGGCGGCGCTGTTCATCTACGACGTGTACCAGCCGTACCTCCGGCCCGGCGCGTCCGATCGGCACTACATGAGGTCCGCCCGCGTGGCCTCGGCGTGCACGGCCCTGCTCGGGCTCGGCGTGGGCCTGTTTTTCATGGGGTTCGGCAAGGACATGTACAAGATCCACGGCATGTTCCAGGCCTTCGTGTCCCCACCGATCGTGGCTGCTGTGTTCCTGGGTGCGTTCTGGCGGCGGTTCACGTCGGCAGGGGCTATTGCCGCCATGGCCGGTGGCATGATCTGTATCGGGCTGTCCAAGGTCTTCCCGACTCTGGTCTGGCCGTTCGCCCACGGCGTGGCGCCGGACGACAGCGGTCAGTACAACTACATGACCGCGTGCTTCGGGCTGTTCTGTTCGGCGTTCATCGGTGCTGTCGTGTCGCTCATGACGCGGCCGAAGACGGATCAGGAGATCGCCGGCCTGTGGATCGGCACCATGGACTTCAGCATGCGCCGCTTCAAGGGCGCTACGCCGAATCACGAAGTTGGCAAGCGCGTTTTCGCCGACCTGCGTGTTTCGCCCGACGGCACCACTCCGGCCACTACTGCGCTGACGTTCGAAGAGCATCAGCGGCCGTCCGACGATTCGCCGCCGTCCGACGCGCTGCAATACGCCCGGACACCGCTCAGGCCGCCCGGACCGCCGCCGCCCGAGTATGCCATTGTCCGCGTGGGGTCGGCGGACATGGAGCGTATGAGGGCGGAGCCCGGCGACCTGCTCTATGTCAGTGACGCCCGCTGGTGGCTGGGCGGCTTGCGCTCGCTGCACTGCCGCGCGGGCACGCCGCACGAGCAGGATGGCACCGTGCTCATGAACGAGGCGGCTTTCGCCGGCGGTAGCTTCGTTCGCGGCCGGCGCGTGCGCGTCGAGAAGTTCTTCTAGCCGCGATGTCTCCGCAGCGCGGGCATAACGAGTGGCGCGAGGCGGTGACGTATCCCGTCCGTGAGCAGACCGCCACATGGCACGATGCCGCCCGCGGCCGCGACGTGCCGATCCGCGTCTACCTGCCCGATGGGCTCGAAGGCCGCGCCCCGGTGGTCGTCTTTTCTCACGGCCTGGGCAGCTCCTGTGACGGCTACGCCTACCTCGGCCGGCACTGGGCCGCCGGCGGGTATCTCGTCGTACACCCCACGCACATCGGCAGTGACGCCGACGCCTTGCGCGGCCCCGGCGGGTTGCCGCCGCGCAGCCTGGCGGAGTTCCTGGCCGATGTACAGCAATGGCAGGATCGGCCCCGCGATGTGTCGTTCGTGCTCGATCGCCTCGCTGACGAGCCCAAGCTGCGCGAGCATGCCGACCTCGACCGTGTCGCCGCCGCCGGCCATTCGTACGGGGCGTTCACGGCCCTTGCGCTGGCGGGGCTGGTCATCGACTTGCCCGACCGGCTCGGCGTGACCTTCCGCGACCCGCGGGTTCGAGCGGCCATCGTCATGTCGCCGCAAAGCCAGGACAAATTCGGCCTGCGCGTCGATTCGTGGAACCGGATCGATATCCCGGTCCTGTCGCTGACCGGCACGAAGGACATGGAGTACGGCGTCGGGTCGGCGGCGCCGCGGCGCACGTCGTACGACCGCACGCCAGGGCGGGACCAGTTCCTCGTCACGATCGACGGGGCGACGCACGCCACGTTTGATGATCCGCACCGGCTGCGCATCCGCGTCAAGCCGCACAACCCGGCTCATCACGAGTACATCCGGGCGGTGACGGCGGCGTTTCTCGATGCGTGCCTGCGCGGCTCCGCAGCGGCGCAGCGGTGGCTGTTGAGCGGGGCGGTGGAGCGACTCTCCGCCGGCGCCTGCCGGTTCGAGTACAAGCGGGTGAACCTGCTCCCCTGACTGGTCGGGCCGCGGCTACTTGCGCCGCTTCGCCTTGCGGATGTTGACGTCGATGCTCTTCACGCGTTTGTTGGCGATCTTGTAGCTTCCCTCGACGCGTCGGCCGTTCGGCAGCTCGCAGATGACGAGCCGGCGGCCGGGCTTCTTCTCGACGGTCCACGTGCCGCGTGACGGGGCGTCCTTCAAAGCCTGCGTTAGCAATGCCGACGGCAGCCAGTCGTCAGCGTGGTGCCGCAACTCGCCCGCCTCCGCCGCCGCGGCGAATTCCTCGAACGTGTCGAAGAACTGGCGCTGGCTGAAAGCCCGGGCATAGAAGCTGGTCAGGGCCGCGACGGTGGTTTCGGCGTACAGGTCTGCGGTCGGGTTTTCATCGAGACTGAGCCAGTACTCCTCCCAGCGCTGCTGAAAGGCGTCGACGCTGTTGCCGAAGATACGGGCCCAGGCCGCCTCCCAGTTCTGCCCGCGGCTGACCTCTTTCAGGAAGCGTCCGAATGGCTCCTGGTAGCGTCCGTTGTCGGCGTGCGCGAGGAAATGGACCATGGCCCAGGCCTGGTCGTAGTTCGCCAACGCGTCGCCCATCATGACTTCCACGTTCCAGGCGGCGTGCGGCAGCCGCATCATGTCGAGCAGGGGCCGGAAGTGCTTTCGGTTGATGCCGCTCTTGATGCGGATCAGCCGGTCCGGCGGGATGAGACCGGTGTAGAAACCGTCGCCGGTGTAGATGCCGTGGCCGAAATACTCCGCCATGCCCTCGTTGGCCCAGATGGGCAGGTCGTCACCGATAGCCGCGTCGGCGAACTGGTGGAAGCCCTCGTGCTGGAGGACGTGCCAAGTGCGTTCGGTCAGCTCCTCGCCGGCGAGAACCATCAGCCGGTCGCCCATGAAGACGCCCGCGGTGTTCGGCATGCCGCCGTGGGCGTAGTAGTTGGAGACGTCGCGGAAGACGTAGACGGGCAGCCGGTCGCGGATCGTGCGTGAGAAGCCGCTGGTGCGGTTGTGGTACTCCTCGGCCATGAGCGTCAGGCGGCTCACGAGCTCCTGGGCACGCTCGGTGTCCGTGTCGGTGTGCAGGCTGTAGTACTTGGTTTCATACGTGCGCAACTGAGCTTGCGCCGATGGGGTCCCGAGTTGCACCGAGACCAGCGTCGCCATCGCGGCGAGCAAAACGGACGGTCGCATACGAAATCCTCCCTATCGTGTCGGGCCGTGGCTCAGGTGAGCTTCGCATCGCAGCGGCAGACCATCTCGCCGCAGCCGGGACAGCCCGACGTGAACTTGCCGATCGCCTCCTCCAGGTCGATATCCTCGACGTTGGCCAGGGTCACCAGCCAGGCGAAGACGTCGGCGAACTCCTCGCGTAGGTTCTCGCGGTCCTGTTTGGCGACCCCGCTGGCCAATTCGCCGAACTCCTCAGCGAGCCAAAGGAACGTCTTGGCGGCGCCGCGGCGACGGTCCTTGTCGGAATACATGCGGTCGATCAGTTGCTGGAATTCGCGGATGTGCACGGTGGCCCTCTTGCCTCTTACAATGGCCGGGCCGGGGGACGCCGGGAGCGACGCTGGCCATGCCGCAGCCACACGACCGCAAGCACGCGCCGCCGGTCTTCGAGCCGGCGCTGGCCGACTGGCCTGATACAGGAGTGTATCAGCTTTGGCTGGAGGTGTCAGTCGGGTTGCGGTTGCGGGTGGGGCGGCTGGGGCGGGTGAGCCTGGAACCGGGTGTGTACGTGTATACGGGGAGGGCGTCGCGGGGGCTGCGGGCCCGGGTGCTGCGGCACGCTCGGGGGGCCCGCCGGCGGCACTGGCACATCGACTACCTGCTGGCCCGGGCGGAGGTGCGGCTTTTGCGCGTGCGACTGGCTGCCGGCGAGGCGGAGGCGGAATGTGCTGTGAACAAGGCTGTTCCGGGTGGCGAGTGCGTGTTGCCGGGCTTTGGCAGCTCGGATTGCCGGCGGGGATGCGGTTCACATTTGCGTTACGTGCCCGTTGCGCTTGACGCTCGTGCGGCGGAGTAGTATCGGTATGTCCAGGCGTCATATCGAGAGGGTGCAGCGATGCGGTTCGACATCAACAGAGTGGACGTGTGGGCGGGAGAGGTTCCGGACCGGCGTGGTTCGCTGGCCAATACGCTCCGCGCGCTATTCGACGCGGGGGCCGACCTGGACTTCATCATGGGCCGGCCGTCGCCGGTGAAGCCGAATACGGGCATCCTCTATGTCGCTCCGGTTGAGGGCGAGGCACAGGTGCAGGCGGCGGCCGCGGCGGGGCTGGTGCCTTCGGGGTTGGTGCCGGCCCTGCGGATCGGCGGACCGGACGAGCGGGGTCTGGCCGAGCGGATCGCCCGGGCGCTGTCCGACGCGGGTATCAATATCGCGGCCTGGATGGCCGGACGCATGGCCGACCGCTGCGTGATGCACCTGCGGTTCGAGCGGGACGAAGACCTGACGAGGGCGGAAGAGGTGCTGAAGGAGGTGTTGAAATAAGCGGCGCGCCGTCGGGCGGCGGGCACGACGGCGGCAACGGGTGACAGAGCTGGCCATGCCGGGGCCTGCGTCCCGGCGTCAATCGTGGGGCGAGCGATGGCATTTGAGATTACCAAGGTCGAAGTCTGGGAGGGGCGGGTTATCGATCGACCGGGGGCGTTGTCCGAGCAACTGGCGGAAGTGATGCGGGCCGGGGCGAACCTCGACATGATCATGGCGCGCCCCTGTCCGCTGCGTCCGGACGAGTGCACGCTGGTCCTGGGTCCGCTGCACGGCGAGGCTCAGACCACCGCCGCCGAACAGGCGGACCTGCACCGGTCCGGCGAGCATTGGCTGCGGCTGGAGGGTCCGGACCGGCCCTGGCTGGCGGCGGGCATCTCGCGGACGGTGGCCGACAGCGGCGTGAACATCAAGTCGATGACCGGCACGGTTCTCGGTGACCGTTGCGTGGTGTACATCTCGTTCGCGACCGAAGCCGACGCCCGCCGGGCGGCGCAGGTGCTGACGCCGGTTTTGGGCTGATGGACGCGTCGGGCGAGCAGGGCAGGTAGGGCAGGCCCTGCCCGCCAATATCGGCGGAACCTACCTGCTGACCGCCGTGGCCCGCCCCGCATCTTCTGGTGGGTATCGCGTGGCACCCGCCTGTCTTGCCTACCCTCTGCGGCTCTTCCGCGGCGCACGCGGTCGTGAGGCTTGCTTCTCCAGAGCAGCCTTTACCATATCAGGGGGCTCCTCAATCGTTGCATAGCCTTCGGCAATGGCTTGTGCCCAGGCCCGGTAGAGACGCTTCGTTTCATCATCCGCGTTGAAGTACCATATCAGGCCGCTTGTGCAGGCCAATTGCTTGTGGCCGTGCTCCTCCTGCATGAAGCGCTCTCGCACTACCTCGGGCACCTGCGAGTTGAACTTAGCGAACCTAGCCATGGCATCAATATAACCATGGTTCCAGCATGTCATCTATGATCATGAAACCGCGAAAAAACCGTGAAATAAAGTTGACAACAACCTGGATAGCCCGTATGTTTTACGTGGTTGCCTGCCGCAACTGCCCAGCACCGGATAGCCTGCAGGTGCTCTCGTTGCGAGAATGCTTGCACTTGGTAGATGAGCAGGCCGCGCGGGCCAATTTCCCCCTACTCCCTCTGCGTGTGCTTGCGTTTCCCCCTGCGCTTGGGCGGATCGGGCACGATCTCAAGGAAATCCTGAATGGGAACCTGCAAGGCGAGACAGAGCTTCTCCACGTTCGCCAGAGTCGGGTGATAGTTCTCGCGCGTTGCGATCGACTGAAGCGTGCCAACTGCCAAGCCTGTCACACGGGCAAGATCCTCATACGTGATGCGCCTGCCAGTTCGACGCCGGTATGCCAACATCGCCTCTCTGAGCTTGACGATCACCATCAATTGTACCCAATAAGCGGAAAACCCGCGCAAAAATCGAGTTTCCTGTTGGCAGTCCCGACGCTGCAGGTTATACTACCATACGTGTCGATAATTGGGTAGTGCACGGCTGCATGAGCAACGGCCGTGCCCGGATCTTCATTACGATGATGTCGTGACCTTTGGGCTGTCAATGCAACGCGTCATGCGCGTTGTGCCAGTCTGGTCATGACAGCCTCGCCCGGGCGAGTGTCCGCGCTTATCATGCGGGCGCTGCCCGGTGCGCGGGGTCGCGGAGACTGGCTTGACGGCCCAACCGCGGCCTTCAGCGCATCGGGTGGCGCCCGTTTCCTTTAGGTGCCATCGGCTCTCGACGTTTCGCTGTCCCCCGACGGCGCCGTCACCCCTGCGCGAATGTACGCGGGTCGTGCGCGCCAATTGCGAGTCTGTCCGAGCGCACCCAGCAGGCACGGCCCGCTCTACACGCCGACACGCAACACGCGAAGGAAGGACACCTGATGGCAAAATCGCCGGAGCTGGACGAAGACACGTTTCAGGCCATGTGGAAGACCTTGCCGCTTAGCGACAAACGCTTCCTCGGTGCGTTGATCCTCATTACAGAGGCCGTCGGGGATGAGAAGCTGCGTTACCACGAATTGCCCGCCCGCCTGGAACACACGCTACGGGAAGCCGATCGCGACACACTCTTCAGCCTTATCGCCGAGTGTCTCGGCCACTTGCTCAACGCCCCGGCGATGGAACGCGTCAGGCGATGTCACCGCCGCGGGCGAAGCGCGCGGCTCGCGTCCAAACAGAATCAGACGCGCGAGCCCAGACCGAACGGGGACGGCCGGCCCCCGGCCCGGGGGAGGCGACCAGGATGAACGCGCGTGGCACAGAACATGTCACGTTTGCTGAGCCTCCCGTTGGGCGGGCTGTGCCTGCCGGTAGTGACACGCCGGAAGCGGCCGAGTCGGCGGGCGCGGCCGACCCCGCATTGGCCATGTCGCACAACGCATGCCAACCACGCCCGTTCGCCCTGACGGCCTTGCTCCGCGACCTCCAGCCGCATCCCGAACTCGACCTGCGGACGATGGCCTATCACCTCCAGCAATCCGACGCCACCGCCGGCGACGGCTACGGTCACGCCGCCATCAACGAGGCCCGCTCCGCCCTCGAGGCCCTCATCGTCAGCATCGCCTGCACCATCCGCCACGGCGCGACGGATGGAACAGATACGCCCTTGCGCGAACGCGTCCAGAACGGCAGCACGTTCCGCACACATCGCCGCTGCCTGATGGACGCCGGCTTCATTGACGCCGACGAGAGTGACTTGCTCCAATTCGTCTACAGCATGGCTAGCGCCAGAGGCAGCCATTACGGCGTGACCGACGAAGCCTGGACCCGCTTAGCTCGGCGAATCATCTTCGCCGTCGGCCAATACTTCACGCTGCGCTACGCCACGTGGAAGCGGAATGGCCGCCAACCGGCACCACCCGCTGTCAGTTGCCGTCAGCCAACGCCACGCTCCTGGCTCCCGAGTCTCCTCGCCAACCTCCTGCCCTGGCGGAGGGATACCCCAACCCGCCCCTCTTCCATCAGGACGCCGACACGCCGCAAGCCCACGGATGGACACAAGTAGGACTGGCCGTGCCCGCCCCACTTCTGTGGCTGGTGGGTCCGGACCGGCCATGTTCGCTTTGCCGCAGGTGCTTCTGCACGTACTCGATCAACTTGCCGGCGGTTTCGTCGCAGGCTTTCGCGGCCTCTGGAGTGCCGCAGTTGGTGGCGACTAGAACGGCGAAGTCACGCTTCGGGGCCAGCCAGGCGACGGCGTACCAATACGTGTTGCTGCCGGCGTGCGTGAGGGCGGTGCCGCCGGCCCAGGGACGCTCGACCACGCCCCAGCCCAGGGCATAGTCGAAGCCGGGAGGTGGACGGTGCAGCGTGGTGATGGTCTCTGCCTTCAGCAGGCCCGATTCGCCGCGGGCGCCACGCAGATGCAACGCAGCGAAACGTGCCCAGTCGCCCAGCGAGCAATGCACCGTGCCGGCGGGGCCGAGACACGCCGGATTGTCGGACAAAGCCAGCGGCTCCAACGGCAGGAGCTCCTCGCCGACGAGGCGGTGCCCGCGCGGCTGGTCGGGTTCGAGTGGCGTGCCCGGTGGGCCGAAGCCGGCGGTGTCCATCTTCAGCGGCGTGAAGAGCAGGTCGCGCATCAGCTCTTCCCAGGAGCGGCCGGTGACACGCTCGGCCATCGCGCCGGCGACGGCGTAGCCCATGTTCGAGTAGATCATCTTCGAGCCGGGTTGCGCCGCCGGCTCCTGGCCGAGGGCGAGTCGGACAAGTGTCTCCCGCTGCTGGCGGATGGGGCCGTCGAGCGTGCGGAGACGCATGAACACCGGGCCGGGTACGCGATCCTCGGGCAGGCCGCTGCGATGCGTCAGGAGTTGCTCGATCGTGACGGCGTGATATTCGGGGCGAATCTCGCCTTTCAGGTCGGGGAACACGTCGGCGACCGTCGTGTCCCAGCGGAGCTGGCCCTGCTCGACGAGGCGGCCGATCAGTGTCGCGGTCATGGCCTTGGTGCAGGAGCCGATGTGGAAGCGGTCGTTCGGCGTAACCAGCGTCGTGTCGCCCATGCAGCGCACGCCGGTGGCGCCGAGGGCGACCAAGTCGTCACCGCGGATGATGGTCCCCGCCAGTGCGGGCAGGTTGTGTTGGGCGCGGATGGGCTCGAGCAGCTCGGCCAGGTCGCGCACGGGTTGCGTCGTCGGCGGAGGCTCAGCCCAGGCCCACGCCGCGGCGAGCAGCACCAAGATGGCGGTCGCCGCGGCGTGGGCCGGCGCGTGTCGGGTTGAGCGGTTCATCGGCGTTGGCTACGAGGGACGCCGGTCGGCGGCCACCTCGTCCTTGAGCCGCTTCATGTGGCCACGGCCGAGGCCCTTGACCTCGCAGCCGAGCTCGAAGTAGCGGCGGATCTTGTCGTCGTCGAGGACGCCGAAGCAGTCGATGACCGCCACCGGCTGGCCGGCCATGCGCACGACCTCGTCCGGCGAGAGGGCAAGGTAGGGCTTGTGACGGACGGCGAGGATGACGGCGTCGGCACCTTCGAGGGCGGTGGCGAGATCCTGCTGGATGCGCAGGTCCTTGAGGCCCTCCTGGTTGCGGAAGAAGCGGGCCCAGCTATAGCCGGGGGAGGGGTAGGTGTCCTGGGCCTCGATTTCCCACCAATGCGTGACGTAGGGGTCGTGGACGCGCAGGTCGCCACCCATCTCCGTCAGCTTGCGGACGACAAGCTCGCTGCCGCTGTAGCGGGTGTCGCCGACGTCCTCGCGATAGGCGGCGCCGAGGAGCGTGATGCGGGCGGCGGCGACGACCTTGCCCATGTTGCGCAACGCGTCGCGGGTGAGCTGGCCTACGTGCAACGCACGGGTGTCGTTGATGTCGATGGCCGTCGGCGTGATCATGAAGATGTCGTCTTCGAAGCCCATCAGGTGGCGATAGGCCCACATGCCCAGGCCGCCGTCCTTGGGCAGGCAGTAGCCGCCGATACCGGGGCCGGGGAAGATCATGTTGTTGTGGGTGGGGCGCATCTTGATGGCCTGGATGACCTTGATGAGATCGACGCCGTTGCGCTCGGCGAAGAGGCTCCATTCGTGGAGGAAGGCGAGGATGGTGGCCCGGTAGCTGTTCTCGACGATCTTGGTGGTCTCGCTTTCGAGTGGGCGATCGAGGACGGTCAGCGGGAACTCGTCGGTGTTGAGGACCTCGGTGAGGAACTTCTCGACGCGACTGCGGGCCTCGGCGTTCACGCCACTGCACACGCGCCAGAAGTCGCGGATGCTGCTGACGTAGTTGCGGCCGGGCATGACCCGTTCGAAGCTGTGGGCCAGGAGCGGCTCGGTCTTGATGCCGCGAGCGGCGAAGGCCCGGCGGAGAATGGGCATGGCCACGTATTCGGTCGTGCCGGGCGCGACGGTCGTCTCGATGAGGACGAGACACTCGGGCGGGATGTGCTCGCCGATGACGCCGAAGCTCTTTTCGAGGGCGGCCATGTCGGCGTGGCCGCTGCGCAGGTTGCCCAGGTCCTCCTTGAGGTAGTCGCACTGCACGTCGACGACGACGCAGTCGGCGAGCTTGAGCACCTCGTTGGTGTACGTCGCGATGAGCGTCTTCTTGTCCTTGACGCAGCGGGGGATGATCTGGTCGACCTCGGGGTCTTCGGCCTTGACCGGCGACACGCCGCGGTTGAGGTAGTTGATCTTCCAGAAGCTGCGCGTGCTGGGCCGCTGCATGCCGATCACGAACTTCGTGGGCTGGCCGGTCTTGCGGTCGACCGTGTCGGCCACGACGGCGGCCATGACCGCGCCGACGAAGCCCACGCCGACCACGACGACGATCTCGCGGCCCTGCTGGCGCTGCTCGGCGACGATCTTCTCCAACCGCCGGAACTCCTCGGCGTAATCCTTCTCCGTGGGCAGAGGGAAACGTTCCCCATCCGGACTAATCGAGTAATCCATGGTGCCTTCCTCCAAAGGTGTGAGTCGTGCGCCGAGTGCCGGGGGGGCGGAACGACGGGGCCCCGCGCCGCACGGTGGACACCGTAGACCGGCGGCGGCGGGCCGTCAAATGACGGGGGGTGGGTGGGGCGGTGAGTGAAATCGGCGGGTATGCTGGCAATCCGTGCGACGGCGCTGCAAGATCAGCCCTGCGACGCATGGTGTTGGAGTGGAACGTGTCATGAACGAGGCTTCGCCATCGGCCAAGCGGCCGCTCGACGACCCGCGCCTGCACCGGGTGCTGGTGCCGGGACTGCTGGTGTTGACGGCGGTGTTGGCGGTGACGTCGCTGTTGGGGGACAGCCTCACGTACGATGAGAACAGCCACCTGACGGCGGGGATGAGCGTGCTGGAGACGGGCGACTATCGATTAGCGCCCGATCACCCGCCGCTGGCCAAGATCTGGGCGGCGTGGCCGCTGCTCTTCACGGATCAGGAATGGGTACCGGCGGACAACCACGGCTGGCAGATCGCCGACGTGTTCATCACCGGGCGGACGTGGCTGTTCGAGTTGAACGACGGCGAGCGGCTGCTGCCGATCGCGCGGTGCATGATCGTGGTACTGCTGGTGGCCCTGTGCCTGGCGGTGTATGCGACAGCCCGCACGCTGTTCGGGCCGTCCGCGGGGCTGCTGGCCCTGGCGCTGGCGGCGCTGAGCCCGACGTTCCTGGCGCATGGCCGGCTGGTGACGACCGATCTGCCCATCACGTTGTGTCTGACGTTGGTGTTGCTGACGATGGCCCGGCTGTTGCAGCGGGTCACGGTCTGGCGGTTGCTGGCGGCGGCCGCAGCGCTGGGGGCGGCGAGCGTGACGAAGATGTCGTGGCCGCTGATTCTGCCGGCGGTGGCCGGGATGTTCGTCGCGGTGCTGGTGCGGCAAACGCCGCTGGAGGTCCGCCGGGGGCGGGGCGAGTCGGCGGTGCGCTTGCTGGAACGGCCGCGGCAGCGGGCCAGAGTGCTGGCCGTGCTGGCGGTCGTGCTGGGGCTGACGACGTGGACCAGCATCTGGGCGTGCTACTCCGGGCGCGTGAGCATGTTCGGGCCGGCGGTGACGAAGTCGCTGGAGGACGGGACCGCCGACGCGGCGACGCGTGATTTGGTCGACAACCTGTCGGTGGCGTGGAATCGGGCCCTGTCCGATGAGAACGGCCAGCCGCGCACCAGCTTCGTGCCGAGCACGCTGCGCTTCCTGGCCGACTGGAACCTGCTGCCCGAGGCGTACCTGTTCGGGTTGGCGTGGACGTTCGAGGTAACGGGCGGGCGGATCGCGTACTTCTGCGGCGAGGTGAACACGGCGGGGTTCACCTGGTATTTCCCGGTGGCGTTCGCGATCAAGACGCCGGTGGCGACGATGTTGCTGGTCATCGCGGGCATCGTGGCTCTGGCGCGGCGGCGCTGCGCGTGGAACCGGGATGTGCTGCTACTGACCGGGCACGCGGTTTTCGTGGCTCTGTACGTGCCGTACGTCATTCACAGCGGCTTCAACATCGGGCAGCGGCACCTGCTGCCGATCTATCCGGCGCTGTTCGCAGTGGGCGGGGCGGCGGCGGCGTGGCTGAGGAGCCGGGTGGGGCGCGTGCTGATCGGGTTGGCGGTGGTGTGGCTGGCGGGGGCGAATGCGCACATCTATCCGCATTACCTGAGCTACTTCAACGAGCTGATTGGCGGGCCGGCCAACGGGCGTTACTACCTCGCCGACAGTAACATCGACTGGGGCCAGGATCTCAAGCGGCTGGCCACGTACGCCCACGAGCACCCGGAAGAGACGATCAAGCTGTCGTATTTCGGCAGCGCCGATCCGACGTGTTACGGCTTCCCGGTCACGCTGCTGCCGAGCTCGATCGAGACGGGCTCGTACGGAGCGCTGGCGGGCGGGGGCCTGTACGTGATCAGCGTGACGAACCTGCTCGGCGTGTACGAGTCGTATGCGTGGGAGTCGTTCTGGGCCGATCCGAAGTGGCCGGCGTACTATCGCAAAGTCGAGGACTACCTGGCCGCACCGCCCGTGGATGACACGGCGGCGACGCAGAAGGAGCGGGCCGTCGCCACGCGCGAGCGGGACAAGCTGCGCTGGGGCCGGTTCTTGTATCGGCTGCGGCGGCGGCCGCCGGGCCAGCGCATCGGCTGGTCGATGTTTGTGTACCACCTGTCGGCGGCGGACGTGGAGGAACTGGCCAAGCCCTGAGGCTGTGCGGCGTATCGCGGTGGCCGGAGACGGTGGATGAGCAAGGAGCCGACGAGCACGGCGGGGCGAACGCAGTGGTACGTGCTCGCGCTCGTGTTCCTCGTGGCGCTGGTGATGCGCGGGGCGGATTTCTGGGGGCAGATGCACGACAACCCGTTCTTCGGCGCGCCCATGATGGACGAGCGCATGCACCACATGTGGGCGGAGCAGATCGCCAGCGGCGAGGGGATGGGCCCGAAGCCGTTCTTCCGGGCGCCGCTGTACTACTGCCTGCTGGCCGGGCTGTATGCGCTGGCGGGGCCGAACATCGCACTGGCGCGGGCGTTGGGCTACCTGATGGGGGCGCTGACGTGCGTGCTGGTGACGCGACTGGGGACGATTCTGGTACGGCCGGCGGTCGGCCTGATCGCGGGGTTGCTGGCGGCGCTCTACTGGCCGCAGATCTATTTCGACGGACAGCTACTGACGGTCGGACTGGAGGTCTTTCTCGGCACGGCGCTGCTGCTCGTGCTGATCGAGGCGGTGCGGCGGGGATCGCTGGGATTGTGCGGACTGGCGGGGATCGTGTGGGGACTGGCGGCGATCACGCGCCCGAACTTCCTGGTGGCGGCGCCGGTGATCGCGATCTGGCTCTGGGTCGGGGCACCGCTGGCCCGCCGGCGGATGCACAAGCTGGCGGCGTTGGGGCTGATCGGGCTCGGCGCGGTCGTGACGATTCTGCCGGTGACGCTGTACAACCGGATTGTCGGCGGAGAGTGGGTGCTCATCGCGACAAACGGCGGGGTGAACTTCTACATCGGGAACAACCCGTGGGCGGACGGTGAGGCGGCAGTGGTTCCCGGGACACGCCGGGACTGGGTCGGCGGGTTTGAGGACACGCACACAATTCCCGAGCACGAGCTGGGCCGCAAGCTCACCGAGGGGGAGGTGTCCGACTACTGGATGCGGAAAGGGCTGGCGTGGATCCGTGAAGATCCGGGACGATGGGCGGCGCTGACGCTGCACAAGCTGCGGCTGTTCTGGAGCCCGGTGGAGATTCCGAACAACCAACCGGCGTGGTTCTTCGCGCGGCTGTCGCTGGCGTCCGGGCTGTATTGGATCGGGTTCCCGGTGGTGGCGTGCCTGGGGTTGGCGGGGCTCGTGGTTATCGGGCGATCAGCGCGGATGTGGTTTGTGCCGCTGGCGTTCGCGGGCGTGTACATGGCGAGCGTTGTGGCGTTCTTCTGCGCGGATCGGTATCGATTGCCAATCGTGCCGGTCTTGATGCTGCCGGCGGCGGCGGGATTGGGGCGGCTGCCGGAGTTGTGGCGACAGCGGAGATTCGCGCGGCTTGGCGGCTATGGTGCTGTGCTGGCGGCGGCTGCGCTGTTTCTCTACACGAATCCGCCGCCACGGGATGCGTTTAACGAGGCTACGGAGGGGAGCGCGCACTACGACCTGGGTCTGCACTACATCCGGCTGGCGCCGCAACAGCCGGAGTACCTGCCGCTGGCGGTGGCTCACTTCGAGGAGGCGGTGCGGCTGCGGCCGTATCACGGGATCGCCCGGCTATGGCTGGGGCTGGGCCTGCTCGATCTGGAGCGTGAGGATGAGGCGGAGGAGCAGTTCGCCGCCGCCCTGGAAATGGGTCACGATGATCCGGGCATCTACACGTTCTACGGACATATCTTGCGCTCGCGCGGGCGGCTGGCGGAGGCGGCGGAGCAATACCGGGCCGCGATCCAGGAGCAGCCGGCGATGGTGGATGCGTACATGGATCTTGGCGAGGTGCTCGTCGAGCTGGGTGACAAGGACGAGGCGGCCAAGTGTTATCAACACGTGTTGTCGCTGGACGCCGGCCATGAGGAAGCGGCTCGGCGGCTCGCGGAACTGGAGTTGGGCGAGCAGACGCCGACGTCAGCGCCCTGACGTATCGTCGGGGGGCGGGGGAGGCTCGACGGTAGGTGGACGCTCGCTACGTCGACGGGCGAATCCCTCGCGGACTTCGTGCTCGGTCAGGCCGAGCCGGTTGAGCGGTACGGTGAAGCCGCGCAGGGCGCCACACTCGGGGCAACGGGGGATGTCGAGGCCTTCGAGGCTGTAACCGCACTTGGCGCAGCGGGCGCTGTTCTCGCGCTGGCGTCTGGCCCGAGCGGTCAACCTCCGTGCGAGACGCACGAGCACCAGGCTGGCCAATCCCACCATTACGGGGATCAGCGCCAGGAGCAGAATCAGGAGTGTCTTGCTCCGCCACATGGCCGGTGTTTCCTGTCAGACGGCCGCGTGCCGCCGCGGTGGCGGCAGGCTCAGTGGCCGGTGTGGCCGAAGCCGCCGGCGCCGCGTTGGCTTTCGGCGAGTTCGGTCACTTCGGTGACGTCGACGTGTTCGACGCGGTTGATGACGAGTTGGGCGAAGCGCATGCCGCGGGTGACGGTGTAGGGCTCGCGGGCGCAGTTGCCGAGGACGACCTGGAGCTCGCCGCGATAGTCGGCGTCGATCGTTCCGGGGGCGTTGGGCAGCATCAGGCCGTGACGCAGGGCGAGGCCGCTACGGGCCCGGACCTGGCCCTCGCAGCCGGGGGGAATCTCGAGAAAGAGGCCCGTGGGAACGAGCTTGATCTCGCCGGGGGCGATGGTGATGGGTTCGTCGTTGGCGGCGTAGAGGTCGAGGCCGGCGGAGTGCTCGGTCATGTATTGCGGCAGGGGCAGGTCTTCCAGCCCGGGCCGGCGGCGGATCTTGAGTACCGGTCGCATCTTTGCTCCTGCGTGGATCGTCGGGTTCCCAGGGGCCGAGTATAGCGGCGGGGCGAAGTGGCTGCACGGCGGGGAATAGTGGGCGGGGCGGGGCGGTTAGAGAGAACAGGAAGCGGTTTCCAAACGGGTGCGGTTCACCCCCAGTACTGATTACGACGCGCTTTGTCAGAGTTTACCCAGAAGGGAGAAGTGTCGATGGAAAACCTGGTGACCAAGCCGGCGCCGGACTTCGCAGCCCAGGCGGTCATGCCGGACAACACGTTTCGCGAGCTGAAGCTGTCGGACTATCGCGGCAAGTACGTGATCCTGTTCTTCTACCCGCTCGATTTCACGTTCGTCTGCCCGTCCGAGATTATCGCCTTTGACAAGGAGCTTACGCAGTTCACGGAGCGGAACACCGTGGTCATCGGCGTGTCGGTCGATTCGCACTTCTCGCACTTCGCGTGGAAGAATACGCCGCGGAACAAGGGCGGTATCGGCAACGTGCAGTTCCCGCTGGTGGCCGACATCACCAAGCGGATCTCGACGGATTACGGCGTGCTGCTCGACAGCGGCGTGGCACTGCGCGGGCTGTTCCTGATCGACAAGGAAGGCGTGGTGCGGCACTGCATCGTCAACGACCTGCCGTTGGGGCGGAACGTCGACGAGGCCCTGCGCACCGTAGAGGCCCTGCACCACTTCGAGAAGCACGGCGAGGTCTGCCCGGCGAACTGGCGCGAGGGCGATGAGGCGATGAAGCCTACGGCCGAGGGTGTCGCGACGTATCTCGGCAAGCACGGGTAGTGCGGGCGGCGGCCGGCGCGAGTAGAATAGAGCTGAACGGGAGTGTGCGGTATGCCTCTGTTTGAGTACGAATGTCGGCATTGCGGGCATGTGCACGAGGTGCTGGCCCGCGCCGGGGCCGCGCCGCCGAAGAAGTGCCCGAAGTGCGGTGAGCCGCAGCTTGAGCGGCGGTTCTCGGTGTTCGCGACCGGCGGTGGTGAGAAGAAGCGGTCGTGTGCGCCGCGAGGCTGAGGGATCAAGCGTTAGGCCCTCGGTGAGGGTCAGCGGCGGAGAAGGGGGGCAGCTTAGGTTGTGCGGTTCCTGACGTGCGGTCGGAAAAGGGGACAGGCACCGAGCCTTGTGCAGCAGCGGAAACGCCGCGGTTGTTGTGGGCTCGGAGCCAGTCCCCTTTTCCTTGGGTCGCGCCGAGCCCGCCTTACGATGCGGTGGTGGGGGCTTCGAGGAACGAGTTGAGATCGGTCTCGTTGATCGCCGGCTCGCCGGGGCTGACGTTGTTCAGGCGGCCGTCGAGCATCCATTGTTCGAGCGTGTCGATCTGCTCGAACAGGTGGTCGAACGAATCGACGATGAACAGCAGCGGCTGGTAGTGGTCGATCTCAAAGTACTGGTTGATGACCCATTCGAGACGCAGGGGGTAGCGCTGCACGTCGGGGGATTCGAGGCAATGGGCGAGCTCACCGTAGGAGCTGAGCAGGCCGCTGCCGTAGGCCCGCAGGTCGGTTCCGTCGCGCATCAGGCCGAACTCGACCGTGAACCAGAAGAAGCGGGCCATGGCCTTGATGATGCTCTCCAGTCGGTGGAGACGCTCCTGGCGGTCGGGGATGTCGCGAACGAGCGTTGCGGCCCGGCGGGCGACCTCGCCGAACCGGACGAGGACATCGGCGAACTTGCGGTCGGTGTGCATGGGTACGTGGCCGGCGACGTCGTGGAAGATGTCAGGCTCGGGGAGGTAGTCGAGGCTATCGAGGCTGCGGACGGTGATCGTCGTGGGGAAGCTGCGCTGGCGCAGGCAGTCGAAGAAGAGGTACGCGGGGACGTAGCCACTGACGGCCTTGGCCGCGAAGCCGCTGAGCGGTTCCAGAAAACGGTTGATATCCGCCAGCCGCGGGACGCGCTGTGAGTCGAGGGCGAGCTGTTCGACGCCCTGAAGAAACCGGCGGTTGGCGTACTGCCGCCAGCGGGGGACCATGCGGGCGTAGAGGCGGCGCCAGGCTTCGTGGTTCTCGTCGGTGTACAGGTCGTAGGGTTGCTCGATGTAGAGCTCCCCGGCGGCCTGGGCCTGTTCGATGAACGGGGCCCGGGTCGTGGTCAGACCGGCGGTGGGCACAGACATGGGGGTCCTCCAATCGGCCCACCGATTGTAGCGCGCGTCTTCCTGGCTGGCCGGCGGGGAGCTACGGGCCGGGGTTGACCGAGAGCGTGGCGGCGTATTGGACGCGGACGGTGCCCTCGCGGAAGCCCTCGAGGTCGCGCTCGTTGGTGCGCGTGAGGGTAATGAGCAGCGGGGCGCCCTGGCGGAAGTTGGTCAGGTCGGAGAGTGTGAAGGTGTGAGTCCCCGTGTCCGTCGCGGGGTCGAGCGAGGCCGTGATCACCTGGCCGAAGAGCGTCTGCGTCACCGTTATCTGGGCGTCGAAGGCCGCGTTGGCGCCGGACCACGTGAGGGTGAAGCCGGAGAGGGAGACGGTGTCGCCGGCGACGGGGGCGGTGAAGGCGAACCCGCCGGCGGTGGAGACCGTCGTTTGGGCGACGCCGCGGGTGGGCTCGTAGACGGCGATGACGTACGCCGGCGAGGCGACGACCGTGGCCTCGTAGCCACCGGAGACGGGGCCGACCAGCTCTTCGTCGTTGACGCTGATGGACTGGCCGTCTTCGAGCACGATCGTCCGGCCGATGGCGGTGGTGATCTCGATGCGGGCGTCGGCGTTGTTGCTGCCGGCCAGCTCCTGGATCATGAGCGTGGCGTACAGGTCGTTGAGCGTGGGCGAGCCGTCGATGCCGTCGCCATCGAAGTCGATGGTGCAGGTGGCACCGGAGCAGAGCGTGGCGGCGAGGGCGAGCAGGGCGAGTTTCTTGAGCATGGCGGTTGGCCTCAGTTGTGTCGGCACGTACGCAGGTCGTTCGGTGATCGACGTCGGCCACGGGGGGCCGACGCTACCAGCGGGCACGTGGGTCTTTCGGCGATCGACGGCCGACACGGAGGTCGGCCGCTACGGAGTCGTGGGCGTAAGAGCATGTTAGGGCTCGATCGTGAGCGTGAAGCTCTGGGCCGCCACCGAGGGCGGATTGTCCGCGTCGGTGACCTGGACGGTGATGGTGATCGTGCCGGCGGTGCGCGGCGTGCCGGCGATGATGCCCAGGGACTGGTTCAATTCGAGGTTGCCGCCGACGTCACCGAGGTAGCCGGCCGTGATCGACCAAGTGTACGGGGGCTGGCCGTCGACGGCGACGAGGGTGGCGGCGTAGGGCTGGTTCACATGGCCCGTGGGCAGGGTGGTCGTCGTGACGCTGACGTTCCGCGGCTTGATGACGAGGAGCCTGGTCAGCGTGACCTGCTGCACTGGGTCGCCCGTATCGGTGACGATCACCTGGATGGGAAGGGCGAGATACGGCCAGGCGGGCGTGCCGGAGATCGTGCCGGTGGTGGCGTCGAAGGTGAGGCCGGCCGGCAAGCCCACGACGTTGTATGCATAGGGTGGGACGCCGCCGGTGGCGAGGGGCGTGATGGAGTAAGCCTCGCCGACGCGAGCGATGGCGGCGGTAAGGGTGACCTCAAGTTCGGGGAGGATCGTGAGGGTGTAATTGCGCTGGCCGGACGACGGGGGGAGGTCGGTGACGCGAGCGCCGACGTCAAAGTTGAAGGTTCCGGCTTCGGTCGGCGTGCCGGCGAGGGTGCCGCTGGAGGACGAGAGGCTCAGGCCGGCGGGCAAGCTGCCGGCGTCGACGCTCCAGCGTTCGGTGCCGCCGGCGCCGGTCGTGAGAACCTGCTCGTAGTATTGCCCGGCGGCGCCGGGGGGCAGCTCTTCGGGAGCGATTTCGAGCGGCGGGCCGCTACAGGCCGGCAAGCCGATGGCCAGCAAACCGGCGACACAGACTGCCAGGAGGCGTTGAGCAGACACGGGTTCGTCTCCAGGATGGCATACAACGTATAGCGCACGTACCCCGCGATAGGGCAGGCGCCCTGTTCGGAGACATTATACGTAGGGAGGCGGTGTCCGCGGAGCTTGGTCGGAAGGCCGGGAGAGGGGTGTCAGGTGGGGATGATGGGGCAGTTTCGGCAGGGGCCCAGCTTAGCCATGTCGCCGCCGACGACCTTGCGGCGAATTGCGCTGATCTCGGGCGAGTTCCAGACCTCCCGGATGGAGCGGTCCCGGACGTTGCCCAGGTTGAACTGACCGTTAATGTCGCCGTGGCAGAAGCCGTAATCGCCGTTGGCGAGCACCAGCAGGCGCTGACCCTGGCGACAGTAGGCGTAGTGGGCGGGGCCGGCGTCGAACGGGACGGTGCGGATCTGACCGTCCGCCGTCATGTAAGCGTTGCCGGGGACCTTGGAGATGCCGTTGAGGAAGATGGTGTCGACGAGGGCGACCCAGCGCTTGCCGAAACGCTGGACCTCCGGAGCTTGCGGGTCGTCGCAGAGCTTGGAGATGTGCACGCGGGCTTCGGTGAAGCCGAGTTCACGCCGGACGTCGAGCAGATCGAGGATGTTACGCTCGATGACCTCGTACTTGGCACCGCGACGGATGCGCTCAAGGTCGCCTTCGAGGGCGTCCAGCGATATGTAAAACTCGCGGAGGCCGGCTTCCAGAAGTCGCCGGGAGCGGTCTCGGTCGAGCAGCATGCCGTTGGTCTGGATGGCGAAGCTGGAGGGGAGGGGTGAGCGGTCCCGGAGCGAGACGATGTAGCGGACCATCTCTTCGAGCTCGGCGTGCAGCAGCGGCTCACCCAGGAAAAAGAGCATAATCCCCGAGCCGGGTTGGGTGCTGCACTCGTCGGCGATCTTGCGCAGATATTCGAGGGGGAGGTCGGTGAGGGGGCGGTGCATCTGGTTGCGCGTGCACATGACGCAACGGAGGTTGCAGCGGTTGGTGACCTCGATCTGTACGCGGGGCGGGAATTCGGGTGGTCGCAAGAGCAAACCGGCCTGATCGAAGGCCTGATTTACCCGGCAGCGGGCGGTGATGCGCGTCCAGGTGGGCGGCGTTAGCCAGCCGTGGGCCAGGCTGTACCAGAGGTTGTAGGCTTCCTCGGTCTGGCCGAGTTGGTGCAGAACCTCGCCGAGACGGAACAGGCACAGCTCGCGCACGTCGCGGCTGGATGTGTGGCGGGCGATGTCGCCGAGGGCCTGGGCCCCCTGCTGGAGTTTCCCGGCGGCAAGCTGCTCCAGGGCCCGGCGGTACTCGGGCAGGCGGTGGGCGGCAGCCTCGGCGTCGGTCGGGGTCTCGGGCTCGCCGGGTCGGCGACAGAGCGACTGGATGTCGTCAACGAGTTGGACCAGATCGCGCGCGTGGTCGGTCGGCGGGGCGGCCGACGGGCCGCGTTGCAGGAGGGTCTCCGGTAAACAGGTGAAAGGCGCCATTATAGTGCCTTTATCGGGGACACGGCTCGTCCTGAACCGAACTTCGTGAGTGTCAGCGGAATATCGCCGCGATATGGGCAAAATCTGCGCGTTCGGGCTGTGAATTTCATTCAGGGGCGGGAGGCAGGGGGTGTCTTGACGTGGGCCACCGACGGGCGTAGAACCTGTGCCGTATGGCCACTACTGAACCCGTCCAATTCGTCGTAATCACGCCGGAGCGAAAAGTGCTGGAGCAGGCCGCGGAGGCGGTGGTGTTCACGGCGCACGATGGGGAAATGGGCGTGCTGACAGGGCGGTCACCGCTGATGTGCGAGCTGGGCATCGGCGAGCTGCGCTACCGGGCGGGCGGGCAGACACGAAAGCTGTACATCGAGCAGGGGTTCGCGCAGGTGCTGGACAACCACGTGACCGTGCTGACGCAGCGGGCCGTGGCTGCCGAGTCGATCGACAGCGAGATGCTGGCGGCGGCGCAGCGCGGTGTGGACGAGCTGACGGGGAGCGACCCGGAGACGCTCGAAGCGCGTTTGCAGGCGCAGCGGAGACTGCGCGTGCTGCAGAGTCTGCACGATAATCACTGATCCGTTTGCCTGGGGGATTCCTGAGGATGTTGATCGGGACGCGACAGGTGCGCGCGGCTGGAGCATGCGCAGATGCACTGCTCAAGAGCAGTGGCACACCGAGTGCGTGTTGAGGAGCGGCGGCGTTCGACGTCGGCCACGGGGGGCCGACGCTACGACCGTGGGTCGACCACGGGAGGGACGTCAGGGAAGATGCAGCCAGACGGCCTTGAGGTAGGCGGACTCGGGACAGGCGGGCGTGACGGGGTGGTCGGGGCCGGCGGCGGTGAGGGCGAAACGTTGTGCCGGGCGATTGCAGCGGCGGGCGGCGCGGTAGACGGTGTCGACGAATACGTCGGTTGAGACGAGACCGCTGCAACTGCACGTGAGCAGCACGCCGCCGGGACGGACCACCTGCATGGCCAGGGCGTTGAGGTCGCCGTATTTGCGGAGAGCGGTTTCGTATTCGTCGCGCGAGGTGGCGAGCTTGGGCGGGTCGAGGATGACGGTGTCGAACGTGCGGCCGTTGGCGATCATCTGGCGGAGGTAGGTGAACGCGTCGGCGTGGACGAAGTCGATGCGCGTCTGATTGAGGCCGGCGTTCTCGCGGGCGAGCGCGAGGGCCTGCTCGTCGAGGTCGACGCCGGTGACGGAGCGGGCGCCGCCGAGGACCTTGGCGCACAGGCTGAAGCCGCCGGTGTAGCAGCAGAGATCGAGTACGTCGGCGTCGTGGCAGAGGTCGGCGAGCCGGCGACGGTTGTCGCGCTGATCGCAGAAGAACCCGGTCTTGTGGCCGCCGGCGACGTCGACTCGGTAGCGGACGCCGTGCTCGCGGATGATCAGGCGGCCGGGGGGCTCCTGGCCGGTGGAATCGACGTGAAAGCGCTCGGCAGATTCGATCGGGGCATCGGCCCGCACGTAACGCCGCCAGGTGCCGGCGGACGCACCAGGGCGGTCGAGGCTGGACGGCGGGCCGAGGACGTCGCCGAGCATATCGGCCAGCATCGACCAACGCTGGTACATGCCGGCGGCGAAGACCTCGAAGACGAGACAATCGGCGTAGCGTTCGACGATCAAGCCGCTGAGGCCATCGCCCTCGGCGTGCACGAGGCGATAGGCGTCGGTGACGTCGGCGAGGCGGAGCCGTTGACGCAGGGTTGCTGCCGCGGCCAAACGCTCACGCCAGAAGCGGTCGTCGATCGGGACGTCGCCGTGAGCGAGGACGCGGAGAGCGAGCGGGGCGTGCGGGCTGAAGAGGCCGCGGCCGAAGAGCTGGTCGTCGCGGCCGTAGATATTGACGACGTCGCCGGACTTGGCGGCGGGATCGATGTCGCCGATCATGCGCCGGTAGATAAGCGGGTGCCAGGTCGTGGTGCGCAGGCGGACCCAGGGCGAGAGGGCGCCGGGTGGGGGTGCGGTCGGCGCGGTTCTGTGCGATGCTCGGGGATGCGGCTTGCGGGCCATGCCGACATCATTGTCGCCCGGCGGACGGGCGGCAAGCGGCGACAGGCCGGCAGGAGGCGATCATGAAGACAATCGGGTTGATCGGCGGGATGAGCTGGGAGTCGTCGATCGAGTACTACCGGATCGTGAACGAGCAGGTGGCCCGGCGGCTGGGCGGGCTGCACTCGGCGCGATGCGTGATGTACTCGTTCGATTTCGAGGAGATCGAAGCGCTGCAACGGTCCGGGGGATGGGAGGAGGCGTCGCAGCGCATGATCGAGGCGGCCAGGGCCGTCGAGCGGGCGGGGGCCGACTTCCTGGTGATCTGCACGAATACGATGCACATGATGGCGACGGACGTCGAGGCGGCGGTCGACGTGCCGCTGCTGCACATCGCCGACGCGACGGCGGAGCGGATTCTGGCGGGGGGGCTGCACCGGGTCGGGCTGCTCGGCACGCGGTTTACGATGGAAGAGCCGTTCTACAAGGGGCGGCTGATCGACAAGCATGGGCTGTCGGTCGTTACGCCGGATGAAGCCGGGCGGCAGTTCGTGCACGATACGATCTACAAGGAGCTATGTGCGGGGAAGCTGGACGAGGCGTCGCGGGCGCGGTTCCTGGAGATCATCAGCGACCTGGCGGCGGATGGGGCCGAGGGCGTGATTCTGGGTTGCACGGAGATCGGCCTATTGGTCAAGCCGGGGCACAGCCCGATTCCGCTGTTCGATACGGCGGTGATTCACGCCGAGGCGGCGGCGGCGTTCGCGTTGGCGGAGCATGCGGGCTGAGGGGGATTGGCAGGCTGTTGAAAAAGGGGGACAGGCACCTCGATCGGGGCGGTTGGCGACGCGGTGCGGGCGCTGTGGCTCGGAGCCAGTCCCCCCTTTTTCAACGGATCGCTAGCGCCGGCGGGTCCATTCGGCGCTGCTGAAGGTCTCGCGGCGGGTGGCGACGTCGGCGAGGCGGTCGGGGGACCAGGTGGCCGGTTGCGGTTCGAGCTCGAGGCGCGTGGCGAGGACGGCGACGAAGGCGGCGGTCCAGCGGGCGAGCGTCTCCGGCGACGGGCCGCCGAGATGGCCGCCGGGATGAGCATCGAAACGACGGGCGAGCAGGAGCGAGCCGTGCTGGAGGACGCGGCCGGGGGTGCGTCGCTGGGCGCTGCCGAGGATCTTGTCGGGGCCGAGGATCAGGTCGGTCTGGCCGGGCTTCTGGAAGCAGAAGAACGGGCCGGTGCGCGGCGAGGGGAAGGGCAGGGTCTGCGGAGCGACTTCCACGCCGGGGACGTCCTCGCCGAGGGCGTCTCGCCAGGCGCCGTGGACGAGGTTGTAGAGGGCGGCGGGAGCCTGGCGAGCGATGTCGAGGCTGTCGTCGACCACGAGGCAGTAGGTGATCTCGCGGTCGTGGAGGATCGCGCCGCCGCCGGTTTGTCGGCGAACGACGGCGAGCTCACGTACGTCGTCGGGGAGTTGGTCGAGGTCGGCGCAGCGCTGGAAGTAGCCGAGGCTGATCGTGGGCGGGTCCCAGGCGTAGAGGCGCAGGGCGGCCGACCGCAGGTCGGCGGCGTGGAGCAGGTGCTGATCGCGGGCCATGTTGGTGGGCCCGTCGAGCGGCGGATCGTGGAAAACGTGCAGCGGCTGCGCCAAGCGGGGCCTCAATTGCGGGTCAGGAGGTCGACGAAGGGGCTGATGTCGAAGTTGTTGACGGTGCCGTCGTTGTTCACGTCGCCGGCGAGATGGCTGCAATCGGGCCAGAGGGCGTAGTATTCGGGATAGTCGGGCGGCGTCGCCGTCAGCACGCGGACGAACGGGGCGATGTCGAAGTTGTCGAGCACGGCGTCGCAGTTGAGATCGCCGAGCGGGCAGCCGGCGGCGCCCACGAGCGTGCCGGGGGGCGTGTCGGCGCAGCGGTCGCAGGCGTCGGGGACACCGTCACCGTCGTCGTCCGGCTGGCACTCGTCGGGGATGCCGTTGGCGTCGCAGTCGCGGCTCGTGCCGGCGGCGATTTCGAGGTAGTCGAAGACGCCGTTGTCATTGCAGTCACGCGTGGTGTCGAAGGTGAACGTCATGGTGGGGCCCTGCAAGCTGACGTCCTCGATGTAGAGGCCGGACGGGCTGCCGTCCCACCACTGCGTGTTGGGGTTGGTGGCCGGCGTGCAGTCCGTGAAGCCGGGTTCCGCCCAGAGATCGGTGGAGTCGCCGTAGTTCTGGCCGTGTTCGAGGTCCCAGTTGCCGTCCGCCTGCACGAGCGTGACCAGGTAGTGCCGGTCGGGGGTCTGTTGTTCGTCGTCGTTGCTGCCGAACGTATCGATGTGCCAGATCGCCAGACCGTGGTCGGGCTGCGCGGCGTAGCGGCGTCCGTTGTAGCGGTTCTCAATGAGGTAGTACTCGTTGTCGTGGCCGGGGCGCTCGTACTTGCAGAACGTGTTGACGTTCGCCGGCACCGACACGTACTCCTGCGGAGCGGTGAGGAGGGTGACGTCACCCCAGCCGGCCTGGCAGGTCAGGTAGGCGCAGGGCTCGCAGGGATTGGTGTCCGAAGCGCCGTAGGCCATCAGGCAGAAGTTGCCGACGCCGGTGGACTCGTAGCCGTAGTCGTAGAGGTCGGGCCAGCCCATGAGCATATGGCCGTTCTCGTGGCAGAACGTTCGCAGGTACAGGCGATCCTGCATGTCGGTGATCTGGTAGCTCTGCGTGCAGACGCCGTCGGCGCAGAACTCCACGGTCCAGGCGTGTGGCCACAGCCCCTCGGCCCAGGCGGAATTGCGGTAACCAGCGTAGAAGCAGTTGAGGGCGTCGATAATGCCGTCACCGTCGGCATCGAAGTCGCTGTAGTCCAGAGTGTCGTCCCAGTACGTGAGGGCTTCGACGATCAGCTCGCGAGCGCGGGTGCCATAGGAGATGGACGGGTCGGTGTAATATGACTTCGGGTGTTGAGCGCGGTAGTAGGCGACCGGCACGATGTTGGTATAGAGCAGGCGGCGGTCGGACACGTCGAAGTAGAAGTCGCGGACGCAGCCGTTGTTGCCGAACTCGCTGTAGCGGTGCAGGTTGCAGAAGTCGTACACGGCGTCGCGCGGGAGCGTCGCTTCGTCGTCGGAGAAGTCGATGATCAGGCAGAGGCCGCGGACGATGCCGGTCGTCGGGCCGCGCGTGCTGCGCTGTAGCGGCGGGGCCAGCGGTCCGGACCAACGGCGGCGCTCAGCGTCGGCGCGGACGGCGAGTGCCTGGGCGCGGGCGGCGGCGGGGTTGATGCGCAGATGCGGCGTGAGGCCGAGGGCGGCGGGATCGGCGTCGCCGGCGGGAACGCCGGTGGAGAGCAGCTCGTTGCCGTCCGGCGAGAGCTCGGCGTAGCAGATCATGCCGGTCGCCGGGTCGCGGGTAAGCGTGTAGCCGTCCAGTGATTCGGCGACGACGTAGAATTCATCGCCCCAGACGCGGACCTGAATCGTCGTCCCGTCGGGCTGGCGCGCGGGGAACTCATGTCCCGCGACGGCATCCGCGTATGCCCATGGGCACAGCAGGCCCAGCAGAACGAGGATGCTCAGACACAGGGATCGCTGATGGATGTGTGGTGTCACGCTCACGTCTGCTCCCTTGGGCCCTCCGGCTCCGTTTACCCCACTGATTGTGATGTCTCTGTTGTACGCTGGCTGGCACGCGGACAGCGCGATGTCCCCACCGGCCGCTCCCCGCACATTGGTCCGAAGCGGTTTCATGCCCATCCAGTGCACCCACACGCCAGCCGACGCCGAGGCTCGCCGAAGCTTCCCGAGACCGGCGGCCCCGCACCTCCTCGCGCCAGCTAATGCATTCTATTGAGAACGGCAAGGCAGCGTCAATGAATAGGTGCGCCGGCGGGTGTCAGTGTCGCGTCAGCAGGTCAATGAAGGGGCGGATGTCGAAGTTGTTGACGGTGCCGTCGTCGTTGATATCGGCGGTGCGGCGGTCGCAGTCGGGGTAGGCGTCGGCGTAGGCGGCCGGGCTGCACAGGGCGCGGACGAAGGGGTTGATGTCCAGCGTGTTTACGCGGCCGTCGCAGTTCAGATCGCCGATCATGAGGCCGGGCACGCAGCCCCAGCGGGCGATGCACGTCGAGACGCGGCCGCCGGCGCCGAGGAACTGCCCGCCGGCGTACAGGGCCGGGCCGGCGCCGTCGTCGAACTCGGCGAGCGCCAGGACACCGCCAAACAGATCCGTTCCGCTGCCCAGTGCCGACCAGCGCTGGCCGTTCCAGCGGGCGATGCAGTTTGCCGGTTCGCCGCCGGCCGTGGCGAAACGGCCGCCGGCGTACAGCGCAGGCCCGCTGCCGTCGTCTATGACGGCCAGCGTCTCGACATGACCGTCGAGCCCACCGCCGACGGGCGACCACGTTTCGCCGTCCCAGCGGGCAATGCCCGGGATGTCCATTCCGCCGGCGGTTTCGAACGCACCACCGGCATAGAGCGCCGGCCCGGTGCCGTCGTCGAAGACGGCCAGAGCCAGCACGCACGGGCAGGAGCCGCCGCCGATGCCGCCGCCGGCCAGGGCAGACCAGGTCTGCCCATCCCACCGGGCGACGTTTTCCACCGGGATGCCGCCGGCCAGGGTGACCTGTCCCGCCGCATACAACGCCGGTCCGCCGCCATCGTCGAACACCGCGAGGGCGTACACGCCGGCGATGCCGAATTCCTCTGCCATCAGTCCGCTGCCGAGGGGTGACCAGGCTTGCCCGTCCCAGCGGGCGATGCTGCCGGCGCTCAGGCTGCCGGCGTCTTCGAAGATCCCACCCACGTACAACCCCGGTGCGTCCTCGCCCGGCGGATCGTACACGGCGAACGCCCGCACGGTGGCCTGGTATATTGGATAGGCGCTCACTCCCCCGCCCACCGGCTGGAAGGTCGTCCCGTCCCAGCGGGCGATGCCGGCCGCGTCGACGCCGTCGGCGACGCGGAACTGCCCGCCGACGTACAGCGTGGGGCCCGCCCCATCATCGAACACGCCCAAGGCTTCCACGACGTCGTCCGTCCCCTCGCCGAGCGGCGACCACGCCTGGCCGTCCCAGTGGGCGACATGGCTGGCCCGGGCGGCGCCGGCGGTCGTGAAGTCCCCGCCGGCGTAGAGGGCCGGCGGCTCGGCGCCGGGGGGATCGAGCACCGTCAGCGCCCGGACCCATTGATTCATTCCGCTGCCCGTGCTCAATGCGGACCAGGTTGTGCCGTCCCAGCGGGCGATGCGGCTGGCGGCCACGCCGCCGGCGACGCCGAACGCCCCGCCCGCATAGAGCGCCGGCCCGCGGCCGTCGTCGTAGACGGTCAGGGCCAGCACGGCGCCGAAGTTGTACCAGAGCATGTCCTCCATCCCACTACCCAGTGGCGACCAGCTTGTGCCGTCCCAGCGGCCGATGTTGTGGACGCTGACGCCGCCGGCGGTGTCGAAGACGCCGCCGGCATACAATGCCGGGCCGCTGCCATCGTCAAACACGGTCATGGAGTAGACCGTGGGGTACGGCCAACCGGCAGTGCCGCTGTCGAGTGCGGACCAGGTTGTGCCGTCCCAACGGGCGATGTTGTTGGCGCTGACGCTGCCAGCGGTGTCGAACCACCCGCCGACGTAGAGCGCCGGGCCGTGGCCGTCGTCGTAGACGGTCAGCGCGTAGGCGACGGCGTAGTTGGGACCGAGGCTCCCGTCCAGCGCCGACCAGCTCGTGCCGTCCCACCGGGCGATGGCGGGGGCCGTAACCCCTCCCGCCCCGGCGAAATCCCCCGCGGCGTACAGCGCCGGTCCGCTGCCGTCGTCGTAGACCGCGAGGGCAGACACCTGGGAGAAGACGTCGCCGATGCCCGTACCCAGCGCCGACCAGGTCAAGCCGTCCCACTTGGCGATGTTGTTGACGACCAGGTCCCCGGCCGTTTGCCGGAAGTGCCCGGCCGCGTAGAGCGCCGGGCCGCTGCCGTCGTCGAACACGGCCAAGGCGTAGACGGTACCGCTCACGCCGCCGCCGACGGCCGACCACGCGGAGCCGTTCCACTTGGCGAGGTTGCCGGAGATCCCTCCGCCGGCGTAGAGCGCCGGGCCGCTGCCGTTGTCATAGACGGTCATTGCGTGGATGGAACCCCACGCTCTACCGCCCAGCGCCGACCAAGTCTGGCCGTTCCATCGGGCCGTGTATTCAGCGATGGCGTCGCCGGCCGTCCTGAAGTCGCCGCCGACGTAGAGCGCCGGGCCATGGCCGGCGTCAAAAACTGTGAATGAACGCACGACATCATCCGTGCCCGGCGCGTAGAACCCGTCGGCCCAGTCCAGGACGCATTGGGCGCCGACGGCACCACCAGCTAGTGATACGGCCACCAGCGCTGCGAACTGCAGCAACGTACTCCGAATCATGGCGCAAACCTCCCAGGGGCTCGAGCGCGTTTGCGAACATGTGATGGACACACCACCATTATACACAGTCGTGCGCTGTGCGCGCGGACTGACGGCCGTCGACCCGAACCCTCAGGAGATGCCGGGTTGTTGGCTGGGGATAGGCCAAGGCGAGGCACTGCAAATGCCGTGCCTCGCGGCACGCGTATCGGCTGCACAAACTGAATTAGAGTATTTGCCTGATGGCGGGAGGCTTGACGTGGGCCGTACACTCCACATACTCTTATCGGTCGTTACGTGTGGAGTAGCGGCCAAGGGTCTCGAGCAAGTGCCGCCCGGGGGATAGCCGGGGTGGTCCGTTGTGGACGCCTGCCTCCGACGGCCGTTTCGCAGCGGGAGAGAATCATGGAAACACTGAGGCGAGTTGGGATTTCGTCGGTCATCCTCTGTGTGCTCGGCGTGTACGCTGGCGCGAACGCGTACGCCGAGGAACGGCGCGTGCCCAGCCAGTACTTGACGATTCAGGCGGCAATCGACGCCAGCGCGGACGGCGATGTCGTGATCGTTGAGGACGACCCCGATCCTTACTCAGGCCCAGAGAACACGGCGCTCGATTTCGGTGGGCGCCGCATCACCGTCCGATCGGAGGGCGACAATCCTGAGCACTGCAAGATTGACTGTGAGAACGGCTGTCGCGCCTTTCATTTCCATAGCGGCGAGAGCGCCGATTCGATCGTTCGGGGGTTCAAGATTCTGAGAGGCTGGGTGGGCGACTCAGGTGGCGGGATTCTGTGTGAGGGGAGCAGCCCGACGATTCTGAATTGCGTGTTTGACCAGAATACGTCGGACAGTGGGAGTGTGGGTCAGGGTGGTGGCGCCATAGCCTGTGTTAGTGCCAGCAGCCCGCTCATATCCAGGTGCGATTTCATGTCCAACTCGGCGGCGCGGATGGCTGCGGGCGGGGGAGTGTTCTGCAAGGACGGATCGAGTCCGGCGATCACGAACTGCACGTTCAATGGCAATACGGCACACGGACGAGGGGGCGCCGTATGCTGTGAGAGTGCCGGGCCCATCGTCATGCACTGCCGCTTCAGCGGGAATTCGGGCACAGACGGCGCTGCCGTCTGCTGTACGTCGTCGTTTCCGACGCTCGTCAACTGCCTCATTAATGGCAACACGACAACCAACGGCTATTTCGGCGGCAGCGTCCTGTGTACTGGTTCGACCGTTGCCTATATTACGAATTGCACGATCGCGCACAATCCAACGCACATCAACGGAGGGCTGTACTGCGAATGGCAAAGCTACGCGATCGTGACCAACTGCGTTTTGTGGGGAAACACGGCACCGCAGATCGTCTCGGAGTACGTTGATCCCATCGTGACCTATAGCGACATCCAGGCCGGCTGGACGGGAGAAGGGAACATCTCCGCCGACCCGCTGTTCGTTGTGCGCTCGATCGAGGACCCCTGGAAGGGCGAGCACTATTTGAGGCAGCAGGGGACGCACGAGCTGCCGTGGAGTCCGTGCGTGAATGCGGGTAACGCGACGGCCGCAGCCATGGGACTGGGGGTGCACACGACGCGGATCGATCTGGTTGCCGAGGAAGGCACGGCGGACATGGGCTACCACTACTATCCGGCGGACTGCAACGGCAACGGGCAGCCCGACCCATGGGATATCGCCCGCGGGACAAGCGACGACTGCAACTACAACGGGACGCCTGACTGGTGCGACATCAACGTCTACGGCACCAGCGAGGACGAGAACAGCGATGGCGTGCCAGACGAGTGCCAGGGGTATCCCGACCGAGCATTCTTCTCGCTGGACGAGGACTTCGACCTGGGGACGTTGATCAACGTGAATCACGGCGACCCGGAGGACCCGTTGGACGAGTTGCGGCGGAACGAGTTCGCCACGCCGCTGCCGTACCTGTGGGTTCCGGCCTCGGCGCGGGGGACGATCGTGCGGATCGACACGGACGATACGCTGCCAGGGGGCGGACAGCGCATCCTGGGCGAATATTACACCGCTCCGGACAACACCGGTTCGGACCCGTCGCGCACGGCGGTGGACCTGGACGGCAACGTCTGGGTGGCAAACCGCGAAGACGATGATGGCGGCGCCGGTTCCGTGACGAAGATCGGCCTGATAAAGGGCGGAACGCGTTGCGACGCGAGTGGGACACGGAACCCGTACGGCGAGTACCTCAAACCGCCGTTCGACTATAACACGTGCGTCGACCGCAACGGCGATGGCCTGATCCGGACGTCGCGGGGGCTGGGCGACATCCTGGCGTGGCCAGGCGCGTATGGCAGTGTCTCGACGGCGTTGGACGAGTGCATCCGCAACTACGTGCGCGTGGGCGGAACTGGAACACGCCATACCTGCGTCAATGCCGATAATGACGTCTGGGTGGCGGGCAGGAGGAACTACGCGTTCGAACTGCTCGACGGCGAGACCGGCGACTTGCTCGCCAGTTTCAACGTTGGCGCCGGAGGCTATGGCGGCCTGATCGACTGCGCGGGCGTGATTTGGTCGTCGCACCGACAAGATGCCTACAAACAACTCCTGCGATACGACACGAAGGGCACCATCGACACGCAGGACGACACGTACAGCGTCATCGATGACGACTCGCCGAACAGCTATGGGCTGGGGATCGACCGGGACGGCTACATTTGGAATAGCCAGTGGAGCAACCAGGAAGTTCGCAGATTCGATCCGGACGGAACGCTGCTGGGCACGTTCAGCACGGGCGGAACGATGAACGAAGACCGGGGCGTGGCGGCTACCTTTGCCGACAATGACATCTGGGTCGCCAACAGTGGTGACCCGACAGGTCACGAAGTGACGCGCCTCAATAACGACGGCCAGATTCAGGGCGTGATCGAACTGAACCAACCGCCGGATTACGGCTATACCCCGACGGCGTTGGCCGTTGATGCTGCGGGCAAGGTCTGGGTTACATGCAGGGGTTCGGACTGCGTCAAGCGGATCGACCCTGACCTGGGCGTGTGCGGTGCCGTTGATCTGAGCGTTTCACTCGACTATGGCGCCGGCCCGTACGCCTACAGCGACATGACGGGTCAAGTGACGCTGCATACGTCGGCGACCGGCACGTGGCACGTCGTTCATGACGGCGGGCACTTCGGCGCCGACTGGCATCTGGTGTTGTGGAATCGCGACCTCAGGTACGACCCGGAGGGCCAGAGCGCGTGTCCGGTCGATCCGGAGCCCGAAGGTACAGCTCTGACCGTAGAGGTGCGCGCGGCTGATTTCCAGTCGGCGCTGCCGTTAGAGCTGTACGTGACGGTGGAAGACGGCAAGCGGTTCGACGACGTGAGGGGCAGGTATCTGGAGATTCGGGTGCGTTTCAAGGGCACTTGCCCGGGAGCGGCCTTCGAGAGCCCCGCGTTGTGTAACCTCGTGGCGAGTCAGGGGCTGGCCGACCTGACGTGCGATGGGCTGGTGAACAACTTCGACCTGAGCGCATTCGTGCTGGCGTTGACGAATCCTGAAGGCTATTCCGCCGCGTACCCGGACTGCGACCGGTTGCTCGCCGACGTTACGTGCGACGGGCTCGTGAACAACTTCGACATTGCCCCGTTCGTGGACTGCGTCACGAACGGCGGCTGCAACCCGTGCCCCTGATTCCGAGGGTGCACGCACACGAAGAATGGGGCGCCGCCCGCTTGTCGCGCCGGCTGCTGCTCAGTCGCGGATGCCGAGCGAAGGTGGGGGAGGGTATTTGCGGCCGCCACCGCCGCGGACCGGTTCCAGATCGTCCAGCCAGAGGGCGTCATCGTTGCGCTTATAGGTCATAGGGACGCCGCGGAAGCGCGGGTCGCGGGCCCGGTGGAAGCGCAGGTGGATGTGCCGCCGATCGACCGCCAGGATTTCGACCTTGCCGCGCTCGTGCGACATGACGAAGCGGGCGCGGCGGGCGAGGCCGGAGCCGCGGCGCAACGTCTCGCGGAAGATCTCCCAGCCGCGGACGATGGGGACGGTGTACGGGGCGTTGCCGGCGGTGGGTCGTCCCTGGAAGAGGTAGTAAGGCGGGCAGCCGATGAAGGACAGCTCCCGGTAGAGCTCGCTGAGCACGTCGGGGTCGTCGTTGACGCCGCGGATGAGCGGACACTGGTTGGCGCAGATCACGCCGCTACGGATGAGGGCGTCGATGGCGTCGACGGCTTCGTCGGTCAGCTCACGCGGGTGATCGAAGTGGGTCATGATGTAGATGCGGCGGCGCGGCGTGCTGTGCTGGCTGAGCAGCCGCAGCAGCTCGGGGTCGTGCGTGATGCGGAAGGGGTCGAAGGCGGGCATCTTCGAACCGATGCGGATGATGCGCACGTGGGGGATCGCGCGAAGCTGCTCGATGATCTGCCGGAGCCGCCGGGTGCTCATGAGCAGGGGATCGCCGCCGGTGAGGAGGACGTTCGTGACCTCCGGGTCATTGGCGATGTGGCGGATGCCGGCGGAGACGTCGTTAGAGGTCTCGTGGTTGTCGGCGGAGAAAAGGCGCTTGCGGAAGCAGTAGCGGCAGTAGGCGCCGCAGGTTTCGTTGCAGAGCAGCAGAACCGTATGGCGATACTTGTGTTGCACGCCACGGGCGACGGTAACGGCGGCCTCGTTGCTGGCGTCGAGGTGACCCCACGGATCCAGCTCTTCCGGTCTGGGAACGATCAGTTGGCGAATGGGGTCGTTGGGGTCATCCCAGTTGATGAGGCCCAGATAATAGTCGTTGGCGCGGAACGCATATTTCTTCTCGACCTCGGCGAGCGCGTTCTGCTCGTCAGGTCCTAGCTGCTTGATCTGGTTTACCCTGGATACGAACCTCACTCGCCTATGGGGAGCGGGCCGATCGGGGACGAGGCGCAGAGCTCCTCGATCCATAGATTGCCTCCGATCTGGCCAGACGGCCTTCAGGTATTGACGCCGTCACGTGGGGCGATGCGTTCCCGGCCCGACCTGTCCGGGTCGGGTTTCACGCGTTATGTGCTTGTCGCGAGACGACTTAGCCCACGCTCGTGACGCCCTCTCATCAGTAGCCTAGGGTGGATTGGGTCTGGTGGCAACAACAATCCGGCGTGGTTATAGGACGATAGGTGTGGTGGGGCCGAGCTACTGATGTTATCGGACTGTCAAGGGATCTTGCACAAGTTTCATGCCGTTCTCGAGCGTCGGTGGCCTAATCGCCGCCGCGACGGAACACTGCCACGATGTCCTCGACCGGCACCACGTACAGGCGGTTATCGCCCTCGAAATCCACCGGGACGGCGTTCTTGGGGTTGAACAGCACCTTGTCGTACTGGGCGATCGGGTAGTCCTCATCGCGGCCGACCTGGGCGGAGACGGCAACGACGCGGCCCGTGATAGTCGGGATTTCGATGTTGCCGGGTAGCTCGATGCCGCCCTTCGTGGTCTTCTTGTCCTCGTCCTTGCGGATCAGGACACGCTTGCCGATGGGCTCAACCACTTCGAGCGACTGAGACGGGCGTGCCTGTTTCATGCCGAACCTCTCCAGTACACTACGATTTCCAGGTGCGGCGCGGAACGTCAGGGCCGCACATCGGATTCTACCGCGATGGAGCAGCTTATTGGACCCGCAACGGCTCCGCAAACTGCTGGACGAACTGGCCGGCGGCCGGATGGACGTGGCCACCGTGCTCGAGCGTCTGCAAACGCTGCCCTTCGAGGATCTGCCGTTCGCGCGCGTCGATCACCACCGGGCGCTGCGGCGCGGCTTTCCCGAGGTCATCTTCGGGCAGGGGAAGACGCCGGAGCAGGTCGAGTCGGTCTTCGGCCGGTTAGCCGAGGCGGGCGGTAACGTCATCGCCACGCGAGTGGCGGCGGAGGCGGCGGAGCGGGTCTGTGGTCGGTTTCCCAACGCCAGATACGATGCGTGTGCCCGGTTCCTGTCGTTGCGGCAGCAGCCGGCGCGGTTGAGTGCCGGGATGGTGGGGGTCGTTTGTGCGGGGACGACGGATCTGCCGGTGGCGGAGGAGGCTCGGCTGACGCTGGAGATGATGGACCAGCGGACGCAGACGTTCTACGACGTGGGCGTGGCGGGATTGCATCGGCTGCTGACCAACACGGCGGCGCTGCGGTCGGCGAGCGTGTTGGTGGTGGTGGCGGGGATGGAGGGTGCACTGCCCAGCGTGGTCGGTGGACTGGTGGCGGCACCGGTGATCGCCGTTCCGACCAGCGTCGGTTACGGGGCGAGCTTCAACGGGCTGGCGGCGCTGCTGGCCATGTTGAACTCGTGCGTGCCGGGGGTGAGCGTGGTGAACATCGACAACGGGTTTGGGGCTGGCTACCAGGCGGCACTGATCAACCGCGCCGCGGGTGGCGCCGAGCAGGCCCCGGCGGAAGGCTGAACGAGGCCATGGCCCGCGCGAAGGCGAAACCAACGATCGTGACCGATGTACCCCGTCTACCGGAGCGGCCGGCGGAGATGCACAAGGGTGTCGCCGGCCATGTGGCCATTGTGGCGGGCAGTCGGGGGATGTCGGGGGCGGCGCTGCTGGCGGGACTGGGGGCGCTGCGGGGCGGAGCGGGGCTGGTGCGGGTGTTCACGCCGGCGTCGGTGCAGCCGATCGTGGCGGCGGGTGAGCCGTGTCTGATGACCGTGCCGCTGCCGGAGTCGCGGACGGGGCAGCTCGCGACGCGGGCGATCGGGACGATCGAGGAGATGGCCCTGGCGTGGGCGCATGCGGTGGCGATCGGGCCGGGGCTCGGGGCAAGTGCGACGGCCGGGTCGGGCGTTACGCGTATTGTGCGAGAGGTGTTGGCAGGGGATGTGCCGGTTGTGGTCGATGCCGATGCGCTGAACGCGGCGCCGGGGGAGTTGCCGGATTGGCTGGCGGCGCGCACGCCGGAGCGACCGGTGATCGTGACGCCGCACCCGGGTGAGATGGCGCGGTTGCGGGCGGGGACGAAGTTGCGGGAGCTGCGTGGGGGCGACGCCGAGACGCGGCTGCGGTTGGCGCATGAGTATGCCAAGCTGACCGGGGCGGTCGTTGTGCTGAAGGGGCACGAGACGGTCGTCGCCACGCCGGCGGAGGCGTACGTCAACGCGACGGGGAATCCGGGGATGGCGAGTGGCGGGATGGGGGATGTGCTCACCGGGTTGTTGGCGGCGCTCGCGGGGCAGGGGCTGAGTGCGTTTGAGGCGGCGCGGTTGGGTGTGTATGCCCACGGGCTGGCGGCGGATCGGTGTGCGCAGCATATCGGGCCGGTGGGGTACCTGGCTCGCGATGTGGCGGAGGCACTGCCGGCGGCGCTGGCGGAGGCGTCGCGGGAGTCGATTGGGTTTCGATAAGGTGGGGCTTTCACCGGCCATTGGCCGGTGCCACACTAGGAGGCGGGGATTGTCTAGCAAGCCTATGGCGCGGCGCTCGGGGCCGAATTACACCGGCGGTCTGACGTGCACTGGCGAGGACGCGGGGCCGGTTGAGCGAGGGCGTTGGTTCTCGAAAGAGAATCGCCGGGTCGGCCCTGTGGTATCGAGCCGGCCCGGCGGTTCATTGAAGCTGCGATCAGCGTTGGTCTAGAACTTCCAGCCGGGGCGATACTCCTTGGTGAGGAACTCGTTCGCCTCGGGCAGGTTGGTGATGCGCATGTTGGGACCGTCCCACTTCAGCGGGCGGCCGACGCGCAGGGCCACGTTGCCCAGCAACACGGCCTCGGTGAACGGGCCGGCGTAGCCGAAGTTCGAGCCGGTGTAGTCGAGCGGCTTTTCGCCGGTGGCGGCCAGGATCCACTCCTCGATCTGGCCGGGGGAGCGCTCGAGCATCTTGGGCGGCTTGCCGACTTCCTTCATGCGCGACTCCGGGATGATACGCGGGCTTTCGAGGTAGTCGCCGGAGATGAGCATGGAGGCCTTCGTGCCGATGAAGAGGTTGCCGGTATCGGGCAGTGTGCGGCCCTGCTCGAGGTGGTCGGGCAGGCGGGGCTTGAGGCCGCCGTCGTACCAGTAGGTGGTGAACGCCCGGCGTCCCTTGCGGGCAGGGAACTCCCACTTGATCAGCGAGGAGTTGGGGAACGCCTCAGCCGTGAGGGGCGTGGCGGCGATGGGCTCGACAGAGGTGGGCGAACCGGGGTCGAGCACGGCGAAGATGCCGTCCATCGTGTGGCAGGCCATATCGCCGAGGGCGCCGCAGCCGAAGTCGAACCAGCCGCGCCAGACGAACGGGTGGTAGATCTTGTCCTTAAAGGCACGTTCGGGGGCCGGTCCGAGCCAGGCGTCCCAGTTGAGCTGCTCGGGGACGGCGTCGGTCTCTTCGGGGCGGATCATGGCCTGGGGCCAGACGGGGCGGTTGGTCCAGGTGTGCGTTTCGAGCACGTCGCCGATGGCGCCGCTGTGCACCCACTCGAAGACGAGGCGCCAGCCCTGCATGGAGTGGCCCTGGTTGCCCATCTGCGTGGCGACCTGGTACTTGCGGGCGGCCTCGGTCAACTGGCGGGCTTCCCAGACGGTGTGCGTGAGCGGCTTCTGCGTGTAGACGTGCTTGCCGAGCTGCATGGCGATCATCGTCGCCGGATAGTGATGGTGGTCGGGAACGCCGACCATGACCGCGTCGAAGTTCATGTGTTCCTTGTCGAACATCTCGCGGTAGTCCTGGTAGGCCTTGGCCTGGGGGTGGAGCTCGGCGGCCTTTTCCATTCGCCGCGTGTCGACGTCGCAGTAGCAGGGGCAGACGACGGGCAGTTCGGCGGTGGAGTCGAGGTGGTAGCCGCCGATGCCGCCGGTGCCGATGAAGGCGACGCGCAGCTTCTCGCGGCGGGGCAGCAGGACGCCGCGGTGGAGGCCTTGCGGCATGAACCGTTCGCCGCGACCCGAGGCACAGCCCTGGAGGCTGCTGGCCAGGAGCGTGGCTCCGGCGGCGGTGGCGGCGTTCTTCAGGAACCGGCGACGGCTGGAACGACGTTCGTCTTGCATGGTGATTCTCACTGCTTCGTGGACCATCTCCCCAGACTGGACCCTCTTATAACGCGCCGGTGGCGGGGTCGGCGAGTCGCGGGGGGCGGCTTTTTCGGTTCCTGGCGGGGCGATCCGGGTGGCCGGCGACGGCGAGTCGGCGCTGAGCTCGTCAGAGAGGCTTGAGGGGCACCCCGTGTAATTCAAGATTGGATTTTGGATCGCCCGGATTCGCCATAAGTATTTTCTGTGAATGTAGTTGTGTTCGCTACGATCGGTTGGCGATACGGCGGCGATGCGACGTTCGGCGGATTCAGGATGTCCCCCGGCGACGTGAGCTCGACGACTGCTCGTCTCCGGTGCGCGTCCAAGCAACGGCGATGGACGTCGCGCAACCCGCTCAGAAGCTGGCGTTCCACGCCTGCGCCGAGCTCGGCAACGAACACGTGCTCGCCGCTATCCCCGAGATCCGGCCACTGTCGACGACCGATCCCGAGTCAGTCGCCGAAGTCACCAAGTGGCTCGACAGCCACACCGAGCCGGTGGGGAAGGGCCACGCACCCGCGCAGCCGCTCAATCCCGGCGTGCCGAGATTCAAGCGGCGCGTGACCGTCTGAGCATCCGTTTTGATCTAGAGTGCTCCCGGACAAGTCCTAGAGCTTCTCGCCCCGTGCGCGCCGGGCGGCGGCGCGTCGTGCATCGACTTACGTGCCAGATTGCACTTGGAATACCGCGAAGTCTGTAAGATCGACATCCGTGTCGAGGTCAAGATCGGCACCGTCGCAGTCCGGCGCCGGGGTCACCAGCGGGCCTGACATGCAGCCAGCTAAGACGTTGAAGTCGTTGATGTCCACATCACCATCGCCATCGAGGTCAGATACCAAGCCCGAAGTGCCAGCGAATTCGAATGCGCCCATGTCGACCACCCAGGGATAGCTTGGCGGATCCGACACGCCGGAGTCGATCGTCCCGGGGTCGTCCGCGAACCGGGGCAATCCGTCGAGATCGAGTGGCGTGCGCTCGGCGCTGTCACCGTCGTGGTCGAGGTCCGCAACGTCGGCGGAAACGACCAGATTGCTGCCTGCGTCGATGCACGGCGAGCCGGCCGCCAGCCGGTAGTCGTTGTCCACCAAAGTCTGGGGATCGCCATCCGGCCCGTCCGGATCGAGAAATTGGGGGGCGAGCGCGATGTTACCTGTCCCCAGCCAGCCATCCTGGATGCAGCAATATGTCACCGACGCATTACCGTGGATCTGCGCCTCCATCGGCGCGGTATTGCCCCAGAGAACGCAGTTGGTGATCGCCAGGGTGGCCGCCGAAGACTCGCCCCAGATCGCCCCGCCATGAACAACAGCCCCGTTGCCGACGAATGTGCAGTTTGCAATGTTGAGTAGCGCGTCGCTGTTGGTCTCGTGATCGATTGCCCCTCCCCCGGTTGCCGCGCTGTTTCTAGCAAACAGGCAGTTTACCAGGCTCGCACGGGAGTCGTTGAAAGTATGAAATGCGCCGCCATCAGCCGTTGCATAGTTGTAGACAAAAATGCAATTAACGACCAGCGATGAGCCTCCATCATCGAACACTGCGCCGCCTGCCAGCGCCTCATTATCGCGGAACACGCAATTGAGGAGCGTTGGTCCGGCGTTGACAACATGGACTGCCCCAGCGCGGAACGACGAATGCCCGTTCATCAGAGTGAAGCCCGCGATAACGGAACTCGTCGTCTCGCCCGAGTGGAAGTGGAAGCCCCGGCCACTACCTTCGCAATCGATAATACACAGCGCTGGGTCGCCCGACGCGCTGCGTACGGTGATTGCCTTGCCGCCAAAGTCCAGATTCTTGTTGCCCGCGCCGGTGTAGGTCCCATCGGCAACCTCAATGATGTCGCCGTTCGCCGCTACGTCGATCGCGCCTTGAATGGTCGCATAATCTGCAGGTACGCATAGCGTCATGCTGGAGGCATCGGGGTAGATCTGGAGAACAGCGTACTCTTCATCCGGATCGCAGCCTTGCCAGGGGCAGTGCAGGTTGTCTATCGCATACCAGGCGGTGTGGCTATCTGCCCACCCGTAGTTCATGTGAAACTGGTCGATTCCGTCGTCGTCGGACCACCCGTCACACACGATCGCGTGGCTGAAGATGCGGTACAGGATCGGTCGGCCGGCGTTGATCTCATTCTGGATGAGCGCGAACCAAGAACTCGGCGTGTGGTCAACGCGATCCTCCCGATTGATCGCGGCGTCATACCGGAAGTATGTCGGGAGGACGGTTTGGGCGAAGCTCGTCGACGCTCCTGACCCACAGGCGCCGTAGTCCATCTCAAACGCGACGCCGACCTCGTAACAGAGTTCGGCCAACGCCGCATCCTGATCCGGGCTGCATCCTCCGGTGCAGTCGTCGGGCATGTCTGACCAAGCGTAGCTGTCCGCGTAGTTTGCAGTGAGCGTGGCACCGCTTGTGGAGCCGCCGCAGGAATCGTCACCGTCCCAGTCGTACTCGTGCTCGCCGGTCCCGTAAGGTGGCCATTGGTGATATCGCATAATCTGGGCGGTCGCCGTTGCGACACAGCCGACGACGCAACGGTCCCCGTCTCCCATTGGGCAGTCGTTGTTATACGGAGGTCCTTGATGCCAAGCCGTAGTTAAGAGGGGGCCGACGGCGGCGCGTTCGCGACCACGACCTTCGTCCAACGTCTTCTCGAAGTCGACGCCCGCCAGCGCATACCTGTCCCACTGCGACCGGTTGCCCGGATCGAATAACACGTCCCCGCCCCTGGGTTGGACTGCGTCGAGACTTCCATATGCGTCGGCGAATAGCCGAAGCCGGTGAGCGAGAACTTCGCGGAGCAAGTCTGTCATTCTATCGGGCGCGCTCGCGTCAAGATTAGAGGTCTGAGAATACGCCTTGACCGGTGGGAGTTCCTTTAGTGCCGGGACCACGACGTAGCCCTGAGGGGTGATGGCGAAGCAGTGCGCGAGGAGAATCCCATCCTCCTCGAGCGGTACAGCGCTAATGATCGTGGGATCAGCTTGGCCAGCCCAAGTCCCTCCATGCGCGACAACCGATGTGAGCCAGTTCTCACATACCTGCTCCATCTCGGCGGGGGTGGGGACTTCAGCCTGCGTCGTTGGGCCCACGAGACAGCACGCGAACGCGACAAGGAGCATCGTCTGGAGCGCACGAGGCGGATTCATGGTTTCACTCCCGGGTTGCAGTGCGAAGGGCGATCATCTTGCACTATACCGTCGCCAATGGCCGCGAAGCAACGGATTCCAGAGTAGCCAGCGCGGGCTGTGCGCTAGTGTTCAGTATTTCATGCGCTGGGACTGATCACTGGGCGCACCGAATTCCGGCGCAGAGTGGCGGCCCTGACGGCCTCCATGTCATAAGTTAGGCTTCACACGATGGTTGCGTGTACTTCGATCGTGTGCCGGGCCGTACACGCCCATAGTCGCTGCCCAAAGAGAGGCTTCCGTTCTTGTTGAACTCAGCCGAATGGCCGGCCGTTGCGCTCCGTGCGTGATGCCGCCAATCCAACTCCATTCCCCTATTGGCAAGGAGGCTTCCATGACCATTCTCACTGTGCCTGCACCGCAGGCGAACGCCGTTTCGAACGACGGCGAACAGTCCATCAGTCTGTTCGTTCGGGTACCTGTTCGTCATCCGGGCGCCGCAGAAGGTCCTGCCGGATCGGCAACGACGTCGATCGCCGGCGTCGGGCGCTGCCCAAGGCTGCGTCCCGGCATTGGCGGGCGTTGGGGGGCGGGTTACGATAATGGGATAAGGAGTGCCATTCCATGGACAGAAACCGCCAGAATCCTTCGGATGTGAGCGAGAGCGTGCGATTCGATCGTCGGACGGCGTTGCGAGTTGCCGCCGCGGGGGCGGCTGGTTTGACGCTGGCGCCGCTCGGTCAGTTGGCCTACGCCGGCGACGATCGGCCGCTCTTTCAGATCTCTCTCGCCGAGTGGTCGCTGCATCGGGCGCTGTACGCCGACGAGCTGAGCAATCTGGACTTCCCGGCGACGGCGAAGAAGGAGTACGGGATCGAGGCGGTCGAGTACGTCAGCGTGTTCTTCAAGGACAAGGCGGAGGATCAGGCGTACCTGGCGGATTTGAAGAAGCGGGTGGCGGACGCCGGCGTGCGCAGCCTGCTCATCATGGTCGATGGCGAGGGGGCCCTGGGGGCGCCGGACGAGGCCGAACGCCGCACCGCCGTCGAGCGGCACTTCAAGTGGGTGGCGGCGGCGAAGACGCTGGGCTGCCACTCGATCCGGGTCAACGCGGCGAGCTCGGGCACGTTCGACGAGCAGATGCGGCTGGCGGCGGACGGCCTGCGGCGGCTGACGGAGCACGCCGCCAAGCAGGAGCTGAACGTCCTGGTCGAGAATCACGGCGGGTTGTCGTCGAACGGCGAGTGGCTGGCGGGCGTGATGAAACGCGTGGATCATCCACGCTGCGGCACGCTGCCGGATTTCGGCAACTTCAACCTGGGCGACGGGAAGACGTACGATCGCTATCGCGGCGTGGCGGAGATGATGCCGTTTGCCAAGGCGGTGAGCGCGAAGTCGCACGATTTTGACGAGCGGGGCAACGAGATTCACACGGATTATCGCCGAATGCTGAAGATTGTGCTCGAGGCGGGGTACCACGGGCATATCGGCGTGGAGTACGAGGGCGACAAGCTGAGCGAACCGGAGGGCATCCGCGCCACGAAGCGCCTGCTGGAGCGCATGCGCGAGGAATTCGCGTAACGCCGGCGGGGATGGCGCGCGGAAGCGTATCGTCGGCGGGGACGGTGCTCGAACGCGTAGGGTAAACGCGGCCGCGCTCACACGCGTAGGGCAGGCGGGGCGGCGCTCGAGCGCGTCGGGCAGGGGGGCGGTGTTCGAGCGGGTAAGGCAGGCGCGGCAGCGTTCACACGCGCATTGTCGGCGGGGGCGGTGCTCGGATGCGTGTTGCCGGCGGGCGCGGTGATGCTCCGATGCGTATAGTCGGCGGGAGGGTGGCGACGCTCCTGCTCGTGCTGGCGGCGGAGAAACGGACAGCGTGGGGCGTGATTGCAGGGACGCGAGCCTCGTGCGGCGGGTTGCCGCGAGACGGCGATCAGCCGCCGGCAACGAAGCCGGCGGAATCGCCGGCGACACCCTTGACTCTCCTGGCGGCGCGGTTAGGCTTTGACGAAGACGGCTGCGGGGTAGAGCAGTTGGTAGCTCGTCGGGCTCATAACCCGGAGGTCGCAGGTTCGAGTCCTGCCCCCGCTAGTGCCTAACTTACGCAGGATCAAGGAGTTGGCTCCGGATCCTGCGTTTTCTTTTGCGCAGGGGTGACCAAAAGGTGCCCACCGCAAACGTCGCAGGGTCCGGAGGGATCAAGGAGACCCTGCGATGCCCCTCCCGTTCTGGTTTGACGGCCAAGTGTTCAAGACCGGCAGTCGTGCTCCTCCGACCTAACGCTCGTCGAGCATGGGACTCGGCGGTTACACGTGGATTCCGTCGCCTTCGACACAAGGCCGACGTATTGTCTGATCACCCGCAGGACGCCGGTGACGTGATGCTCCAGCTCCGCCGCATGTTGCCCGCGCAGGGTTGGCTGACCGAACGGATGGCCAGGCTCCGGACACGCGCGCACCTTGCCCGGAAGGGACACATTGCCCGAATTGATGAACTGAAAAGCACTGTCGGCGAATTGCCGGCCAGAGCGAAGGCCAAGGTCTCGCGTGAGCTCCGCGCCAGGTACCACGAACTAAAGATCGACGAGCGCATCGAACGCCTTGACCGCCTGGTGGCAAGCAACGAACGATCGGTGCGTGACCTGACACAGCAAGCTCAAGCTCGTCTCGCCAGCCATGACTATCAGAAGCTAGTCGACATTCTCAAAGCCGCGGAGAACACTCAGAAGCGCTGCACGCGCTTGATCAACCTCATCGAGCGCACAGAAAAGAAACTGCTTGCCGTCGCGGAGAACGCCGCCAAAAAAGCCCGCGAGGTGAACGATGCGTGAACTACGCTCCTACTGCCCGGCTGGAGGACCGCCTTGGTCCACACGAGCCACCGTACCGTTCTCGGGGAGAAGCCCAGGTCGGCCGGCTCCTTGATCGCTCCGGAATACCCTTCTTCTACGAACAGCCTACGCTCATCTACGACCGCGGCCGCCACCGGATCTGGTACCCGGACTTCACGTTGCCAACGTACAACGGTCTGATCGTCGAGTATGCCGGCATGATGGACATCCCCAGCTATGCCGCCGGCATCCACCACAAGGTCGTCACGTACGCAACTAACGGCATTCCGGCGTTGTTCATCTATCCCACCGACCTGCAGCACCGCGCGTGGCCAACACGGTTCATAAGGCATGTCTACAAGACTATTCACTGATCCAGGTACGCCACGACGCAACGCTCTGCCGCGTGGCCGTCCGGCCACCTGAACATCGATTGTGCAAGACCCGCTTCTCCCACTCCCGCGGACACTGGCGCACGTTGCACCAAGCGCGGAACTCAGCTCGCCTCCGCCTGCGGATTCTCGCCAGCACTCACAAGCTCGTCGACAATTCGGTTGAAACCGTCTCGACAACATATGACATCCTGGCACGCTCGATCAGGATGCATGCCTGTAATCACACTGTGGCGTTCCGTCTGGAGCCACGACGACAGATCGCTGGGATACGGGCATCCATAGTCTGGATCAAGTCGTCTGTACGAGCAGAACGAGATCCATGCGTCCTCAGTTGGACGCATCCTGACGCCGCATACTACCCTCTCCTCACTTCTTCCCTCACCACATGATGAGATGACCATGCGATAATACGCAGAATAGCACACTCCGTATTCCTTTGGAGGGATAAACACACTCCTTCTGGACGGTGTCGTCGATGCCAGCCACTCCTCAAACCATCGCGGCGTAAGCGCAAAGCCGCTGAATTCCTTGAGCACCTGCCTCATTATCTCTATGTCCTCGGTAGAATACTCGAGATACGGTTCTCGGCCGCACTCGCGAGTAACCGGCCGAAGAACCAATGCCGTAGCGCGCCCTGCCCGCCACTCCTTGCACGCGTCGGCCAGTCCCGAGATAACATGTGGATGAAGCAAGATAGAGATCGTTGCCGTTACCCCACTGCGCAGCAGCTTCTTGATCCCACCGACGGTTGCATCCCAGAGTCCGTTTTCATGGTCTAATCCATGGCTCCTTGCATGGGCCTGAGCCGAGCAACCGTCGAGGGATACACGCAAGTGGACACGACGTCTCGTTTCTATTAACGCAGCTTGAATGACATCCTCGGCAAGTCTGCTTCCGTTGGTCACAACTAAGACATCATACCCCATTGCCGCCACGACACGCAACAACGTCGCAAACTCTGGATGGAGCGTCGGCTCTCCGCCGTAGAAACCCACACGACGACAACCCGCCGCCTTCAGGTCGGCACAAATAGACAAACACCTATCAAGCGACAAGAACACTCTCTTGCCGCGCAACTCTCCTTCAATACAGCCTTGGCAACTGTAATTGCAGGCGGCCACCGGGTCAATGTGAACCGTATCAAGCGGAACATCAGCCCAACGGTTCTTCTGCCTGAAACGCACTCCCATGCTGGCGGCCAGTCCATCAGCCATTCCTATCGATGTTTTCAAGCATAGTTCCCTGAAGTGCACCGGACTATCCAGGAACTGCATGTGACGGACGCCTTCGATTCGAATGGGTTCCTCCGGGATCTCATATACAGCCTCGAAGTACATAGGAATACGCCCATCACACTGGCCCGCCAAGCTCTGAAGGAATCTCTCGATGTTTTCCCGTTGGAATAGCATGGCTCCCGCATAAGTGGCCTTGCTATGAATACCCGCCACAATCCAAATCGCCGTCTCCACATCGAGATCGGGAACTTCCACATTGCATAAACCATGACTCGGACCGATCCCAGGAAGTCGCATGAGAAGCAGGTAGTCCGTGAAGCGATCAAACAACTCCTGGTCCGGTTTCTTGTTGGAACGAAACCGGCGGTCGGCCCCGATTTCGAGGTGCTGTTGGACAGCCTCCTGTGCCCGTTCGTCGACAAAGCGAACGAGGCCACCCGCCAGATACACATGGTAGCGATCAAGAAGTGAGGCAACGTAGGGATTGTAGTGCGGTGAATCCACGAGGAATACTACGCCCTTGTTCTCGAACTTCTGCCATTCTGTTGGTTCTCCCCGATCGATGCGAACCAGATGCCCTTTGACCTGATCGAGCATTCTTAGCAGGGCCGCATTGATGGTTTCGCCCGGTGACAATACTCCGAAGCTCTCAAACTTGCGTGATTCACAGTGAGCAACGACTGCCCAACCGGCATGTGGGCTAGTTCCGAGGAATCGCTCCGTACCCACCTGGGCGTCATGAATGCTCTGCTTGAACTCACCAAACGATACGCCGTGTTGCATTGCAAGGGTCTCACAAGCGTGCTCCTGCGGCGCACTCCAACCGTTCTCTCGGTCGAATAGGCCGTCGGTAATCCACGCATAGGTGCGCCGAACGGCCTTGGATTGCTCGGGCTGGCCAAACTCGAGACGCAGCACCTGGTAATGATTGCCCTCCGGTAACGTGTAGCCATGGAGAAAGGAGTGGCCTGTCGCCAGCGTGAAGAGGCTCGGCTGGGCACCCAAAAGCGTCGTTGTCTTGCCGCTGGGTGCATGTGTGTGCCCTGAAAGAAGTAGGCGAAAGCGGTGCCGGACCAGCCAAGCCATCAACTGGTCACGGTCCACTTGGTCGGGTACTGACGGATCGGGCGCAGGGAGATCCTCGAGATGATGGTGCATGAGGGCTATCCGAAGTGTGTGAGGTTGGTCGTCGAGAAGACCGGTCAATGCGCGTAAGTCCGAACGTGTGAGGACCGGGTGGGTGTCAATCGGAGGAGCTGATGCTGGGCTCACCCCGTCGCTAGCACCATACCAGTGGATGTTGATGCAGCTATTCAGGTCGATGATCTGGGCGCAGAAAGGAAACGTGATGCGAACGGTGACGTAGGGACGGTTAAGTGTGAAACCGCGCGCGAAGTGAGCATATTCTGTGAGTTCTTCTAGGAATATCTTGAAGGCGCGGTACTTGGGGTGCGACTCCTGAGCAATGGAAGCAGGCTGGCTGGGATCGTACGGGCATAGCTCGAGATCGTGGTTGCCAGGTATACAGATTATGTGGTCAGGGCGCAAAACGCTGTTCTTGAGTGCGTCACGGAAGCACAGACGGAGACTCCGGAAGAACTCGAGCGCGGCCTGAAATTCACTCCATTCATGGTGGTGTGTGATGTCGCCTGTAACGAGAAGAAAAGTCTCTTCTGTGAGAAATGGAATCGAGTACGCGATCTCCACCTCATGCAGGTCAGCGGCGAGGCGCTCGGCGGTGACGCGTGCGAGGTCCGCAGAGGGATGGTGAGCATGCCCTTCCCGTGGGGGCTTACCGATGTGGAGATCGGAAAGATGGACTAGCGTGAGTCCGGCCATTGGGGAAACCTCCAGCAAGCAACAGAGAAGAGTGAACAGAGCCGCGGCGGAGTTGTGAGGAGAGGGTAGTCTACGCAAGGTGCCAGCAGGTCATCCAGATCAGAAGGCGAGGCAGGGCGAGTACGGCGCGAACGTGCTCGCAGAATGCGCATGCGGGCGTTGAATGAGAAGGTGCCACCCAATGCGGTCCAGATGTGATGCCTCTCCACCATGGGCACGCCCCGTTCGGTCGAGCGGTCACTTGCGCCGTGCCAAGCCGGCGATGCGCCGACAACGATGCCACGAAACATGCGCAATCGGCTTCGCGAGATGCTCATATCATGTACTCACCGTGTGACGAGAGCAAGGACCGCGAGCTGCCCGCCGGAGACGAGCACTGAAATCAGCAGAGGGGCAGAGGGTGAGTCGGTCTTTGGAAAGGTCAGCTTGGTTGTATGCAGAGCTCATTCGAGATCACTCGCACTACGTGATCGCCGCTGCTCAGGACACGTCAAGCCAGGTCTTGAGTTCGACCTCTGGGGGGTCGCCTAGGCGAGGCAACGTCCGGTCGCAGGCGGCGATCGCCGCGGGCGACGTCGCCAGCAGCACGGCACGGTCAAAGCGGGCGCCGTGCAGTTTCAACAGGTTGGCCGCAATATCCGACTTCCCTGTTTCGATCTCGATGGCGACGCGTTCACCGGGGCGAGTGGCCAGCACATCGATGACGCCACCACCAGGCACGGTATACTCCAGGGTCACGTCGAAGCCGCATTGCTCAAAATGTGCGGCGGTTCGTTGCACCCAGAAGGCGTGTTCGACGCTTGCGCGGGGGCGAGGGCCCGGATCAAGCCCCAGAACCGGTGCGCAACCGTCTCCAGCAGCAGCAACATCAGACGCCGGTTCGCATGGGCGGAGAAGTGTGTGTCCGAAGGGGTGTTCGCCGAGGAAACCGGACCGAAGCAGTGTGGTTTGGCGACAGGGAAGTGGCCAAGCGGTTTGGGGGCAGTGGGGTGGGCGAAATACTAACGGTCCTCCGCCGTGTCGTGCGGTGGTTGTTCGGGGGGGGCTTCGTCACATCCGGTCCTCGTTGCTAAAGGACTTGCAGCGATGGAAATCGTTTTAGTGTTTGGCCGGGGCCGGCTCGCGGTACGGTGAAGCGTGTGGGTGGCTCGGCTGGCTTGGCCGGGGCGGCGGTGGCGGGGTGGAACGGGTTATTGCGGACCTTGAAGATTATGTGGGGTGGCTTGGTGGCGGTGGTCGACGGCGGGGCGGGTACGCGGGTGACGCCGGGGGGCGTTTTATCGGGGGCATCCACGGTCTTCGCCGCCGGTCGCTGCTATACTTACGGCGTTTGGGTCGCCGTGCGGTTGACGGCTGGATGGCGGACACTCAGAATCTGGTTCCAATGCGCGGAAGGAGGGATACTGCGTACGTCGCCGGGGTTCTCCGCGGCGCGACGCCCCTTGCGAGGAGGCACTCTGGTGGCTGAAACGTCGGTGCGGCCCGCCTCGGTCGCAGATTTCACGTTCAAAGTGGGCGACAAGTCCACCGAAGACCTCAAGGTCAGCGGCTTCGAAGGGACCGAGGGGATCAGCCGGCTGTTCCGGTTTCGGATCATGCTCTGTTCGAGCGAGCCGGCCATCGCATTCGATGAGATCGTCGGGAAGCCGTGCGTCCTCGAGATCGCCGGCGCGAGCGGATCGCGGTTCGTCAACGGCATCGTGCGGCGGTTCGAGCGCAGCGGCGAGGGCTCATCGCTGACGTACTACACCGCGGTCGTCGTTCCGGTGCACTGGCTGCTGACGCGGCGGCACAAGTCGCGCATCTTCCAGGAGCACAACTGCCCGGACATGACCGTTCCCGGGATCATCAAGAAGGTGCTCCAGGACGCGGGCATACCGGAGGACAACTACCGGTTTGCGCTGCAGGGGAGCTACGACAAGCGCGAATACGTGGTGCAATACCGCGAATCGGAGATGAACTTCATCGCGCGGCTCATGGAAGAGGAGGGCATCTTCTTCTTCTTCGAGCACACGGTCGACGGGCACAAGCTGGTCTTCGGCGACAGCCCGGTCGCCCACGTCCCCGCGCCGAATCAGGCGGAATTGGTCTATCGCGACCGAACCGGACTCGTCGCGGAGACCGAGCAGGAGCACATTCACGAAATCCGGGACGGACAGGAGATCCGGATCGGCGCGGTACGGCTCGACGACCACAACTACGAGCAGCCGCAGGTCGATCTGATGGCGACCGCCGCCGCCTCCCAGTACACCTCGCTCGAATACAGCGACTATCCCGGCGAGTACGTCGACAAGTCGGTCGGGGCGCGCTACGCGACGATCCGCCTGGAGGAGTTCCAGTGTCGCCGGTGGATTCAGCACATGGGCGCGAGCGCACGGGCGCTGCTACCCGGCTACAAGTTCACGCTAGCCGAACACCCCGTCGCGGCGATGAACCGCGATTACCTGGTGACGCGCGTGGTGCACACGGCTCGGCAGCCGCAGAGCCTTGATGCCGAAGCCGGTGCGGGGTACGGCGCGGAGTACAAGGCCGAGCTGCGCGCGATCCCGGCGGATGTGCCCTTCCGACCCGCGCGAACCACGCGACGCCCTCGCATTCACGGCACGCAGACGGCGATCGTCGCCGGTCCGGCCGGCGAGGAGATCTACACCGACAAGTACGGCCGAGTGAAGGTCCAGTTCCACTGGGACCGTGAGGGGGAGCACAACGAGAAGAGCTCACGCTGGGTGCGCGTCAGTCAGGGTTCGGCGGGTGGGCAGTACGGCATGATGTTCCTGCCGCGTGTCGGGCAGGAGGTCGTGGTCGATTTTCTGGAAGGCGACCCGGACCAACCGATCATCACCGGCCGCGTCTACAACGACGACCTGATGCCGCCATACACGCTGCCGGACGAGAAGACCAAGAGCGTGATCAAGACGCACAGCTCGAAGGGCGGCGGCGGGACCAACGAGATCCGCTTCGAGGACCTCAAAGACAGCGAGCAGGTCCTGGTCTACGCGCAGAAGGACCTGCACGTTCGGGTGAACAACGACCGGGTCGAGAACGTCGACCACAACCGTCACCTGACCGTCAAGGAAAACAAGTTCGAGCTGGTCAAGCAGAAGAAGCACGTCGAGGTCAAGCTCGACCACAACGAAAAGATCGGCGGCGATATGTCGCTCGAGGTCGCCGGCGCTGTTTCCGAGGATTTCGGCGGCAACCACAGCGAGAATACGGGCGGCAATCTCTATCTCAAGGCGGGACAGAACACGGTGATCGAGGCCGCGATGGGCCTGACGCTGAAGGTCGGCAGCAACTTCATCAAGATCGACAGCAGCGGCATCGCGATCGTCGGCACGATGACCAAGATCAACAGCGGCGGCGCCGCCGGCAGCGGCACGGCCGGCACCGTCAACACGCCCGAGGAGACGATCGACGCCGACGCGGCGGTACCGGGAGCCGACGTCACGTACGCGGCCACGCCCACTCCAGACGAAGCCCTGGAGGTCGAGCAGGGCGAGTTCACGCCGGCCGAATACGAGATGGAGGAGAAGATCACCTCGTGGGTCGAGATTGAGCTGGTCGACGAGGCTGGCCAGCCAGTCCCCAACGAGCTGTATGAGCTGACCTACCCGGACGGCAGGAAGCGTCGCGGCAAGCTTGATGAAAGGGGGCAAGCGCATATCGGCCTGCCGGAGCCGATTACGGTCGAAGTGACCTTCCCGCACTTGGATGCGGATGCCTGGGAGCGTGCATGATGGGCGATCCAAGGAGCGGATCCGGTCAGGATGATTTCCAGAAGCGTCTGGAGCGATCGCTTCAGGAGGTGCGGAACAAGCCGAAGCGGGAGGCGGCTGCTCCGTCGCCGGCTGCTCCCGCCGCCGGCTTCGAACAGCGTCTCAAAGAGGCGATGTCGCAATCCCAGGGTGGCGGGACGGCCGAGCCCGCCCGGGCCAGCCGGGACAGCGACGAGCACAGCGGCGGCCCGGTTGGTCAGGGCGACCACGTGGTTCGCCAAGGCGAGTGCATCTCGTCGATCGCGAAGAAGCGCGGGCTCTTCTGGGAGAACATCTGGAACGACGCCGCCAACAGCGAGTTGCGGTCGGCGCGCAAGAGCCCGAACGTGCTGCTGCCGGGCGACCGCGTGACGATTCCGGACAAGGAGCGCAAGGACGAGCCGATCGCTCCGGAAGAGCGGCACCGGTTCGTCCGCCGCGGTGAGCCGTCGTCGATCAACATGTGTTTCACGGAGCTCGGCAAGCCGCTCGCCGGCCGTTCGTACGAGGCGTACGTTGACGGCAAGCTCGCGCAGGAAGGTTCGCTCGATGGCAACGGCGGCGTCGAAGTCCCGCTGCCGTCGAATGCGGCGCGGGCGGAATTCGTCGTCTACGACGAGCACGGCATCGAGAAGCGGCACAAGATCCAACTGCGGCAGGTGCCGCCGATCAGTGAGCTTTGCGGCGTGCAGGCGCGACTGAATAACCTCGGTTACCCGTGTGGCCACGATGCGAGGCGTTTCACGCCGATGATCGCGCGGGCGGTCGAGGCATTCCAGCGCGACTACAAGCTGCCGATCAACGGATTGCCGGATGAGACGATGCGGAAGAAGCTGGTGGAGGTCCACGGTTGCTGAAGGCGCCGGGCACGGAGGCGTGACGCCACTATCGAGACGTGAGAGATGACAGTTACCAACACAGACATCATGGCCGGACCGGCGCAGTCGACCCACCCGCGCGGCATCCGCGCGGCGCGCGTCGGTGAGTTCGCCGATCAGCTCAAGCTTAGCGACGTCGCCCCGAAGTTCGGGATGACGGTCGAGGAGCTGTGCAAGCTGACGTTCGGCACGGGGAGTTTGCAGGAGTGCGAGGAGTTCCTGGAGGAGGACTGGGGGCTGCCCGACGCCGTGCTCGACTCCAGCGTTTCGCTCTGGGTGTTCAAGTACGACCAGGACGGCAACGAGATCAAAGCCGTCGAGGACGTGGAGCTGGGCGAGACGTACTTCGAGCCGCCGGCGCGACGGCCTCCGCAGGTGCAGCCCACCGGTGCGATCCAGGGTCTGGGTGCTTCGCCGGTCCGGAACACGATCGACATCAAGTTCAAGAACGGCGACATCCTGCTGTGCCATCATGCGGGCGACGAATTCATCGCCAACATGTCGCTGGCCTGGCCCACGCACGCGGGGATCGTCACCGACGGCGACAACGACGGCGCCACCGACGCGATGCCGGGCAAATGGCGCTCGGAGACGGGCTGGGCGGGGGACGGGCGCAGCCTCGTCGTCGATAACCTGCCGGTGCTGATCGGCAACGATGCCTTCTTTGACGAGGGGATTACGCCCAGCGGCGGCCTGGTGTATCGCTACAAGGGTGGCGGCCAGCAGGCGATGGGGAACAAGCGGGTCCAGCAGGTCAACAAGAAACGCAGGAAAGGGCTGGGGCTCTTCGGGTTCCTCCGCAAGAAGGACAAGGCCAAGGTCGTCGAGACCGAGGCCAACCGCGAGATGCTCGCCCGGCAGGTCGCCGAAGCCGCCGCCCGGTGGGCTCGTTCGCAGGTCGGCAGGAACTACAAGTTCAACCTGCGCAGCAACATCATCGGCGTGGAAGGGCCGCGGCACACGGTACGGCGTGACGAGCACGGCGGGCTCACCACGCCGGACAAGCAGTTCTCCATGACGAAGTGTGCGGAATGCGGCTTCAAGAAGGGCTCCGCCGCGTGCGAAGAGCTGGACGAGCTGCTGCATGAGTACAAGGACAAGACGAGCGTGAAGCCGCAGCCGGGCAAGCTGCTGTGTCTGAAGTGCGGCCAGCTCGACACCACCCATCTGCACGTCTGTGATACGTTGGCCGAGGAGTGCGACGAGTGCGGTTTCCACGAGGACTCCTGGGCGTGCAAGTACTTCCACAAGCAGATGGAGCGGCTGACGGACGAAGGGGAGGACGGCGACGACTGGTTCTACACGAAGAACCAGGTCAAGGACAAGCTCGGGGCGGGCTCGAACGATTTCCTCTGCATGAGCTGCGGCGAGCTCTGGGGCAAGGACAAGTGCTGCCAGGGCGGCACGACGGAACTGGTCGATGAGGACGGCAGCCGGCGGCCCTACCACTTCAAGTACCAGGGCAACGTCGGCCTGACGACGCCAGCGCACAGCATCTACTGCTCCGAGTTCGTCTGGCGGGCCTATCGGTTCGGCGGCGGGGTGACGCTCGTCGAGCCGAAGGAGTTCCTCTACTTCTATAAGCACCCGAACCGGGCCACCACCTGGCTGCTGTGGCACGTGAGCGTCAAGGACAAGCAGCGGGCCGACCTGCTTCGGAAGGTGGAGAGGTGGCGGTGGGTGCCCAATGCCATTCTGCGCAAGGTGCTGATGCAGTGGCACTTCAAGGGTGAGTATTCCGGCTACATCCTCGCGCCCGTGCAACTGGCCCAGTCCAAGTTCGTCGAGAAGGTGCATCGCGTCCCGGCGAAGGAGGGCAAAGAGCAGATCACCGTGCACAACGTTCACAAGAAGAACATCAGCCCGACGGACGTGGCCAAGGTGCTGATTACCGACCGGGGCGTTCTGCGGTCGCTGCGGTACAACAAGCTGATGAAAGACCTGCTCGGCGGTACCGACCCAAAGGACGATACGCAGTTCGAGAAGTGGCTGGAGAAGCACGTCAGGGAAACGAGACGATTCGAGAAGTGGCTGGTGGATCACGCCGTTGAGGAGAAGTACACGGCGGATTCGCTGGACAAGCCTGTAGGGTGATGGTGACGCGTGATGAGCCCACTGAAGCTCGACGAGTTCTGGGAGTACTACGCCGATCAGGAGCTGCTGGACTTCAAGCGCGATCCGGCGACCAGTGCTTACAGCGGCACTTGCCGCAACACGGGTACGGGATCAGGCCCGATGGCGGAGGAGGAGATCAGCTTCGCCTTCGATCGGGCCGCGCTCCTGCGTTACGGCTACGAGCGGGACCGGATGTTCGGGCTCGGCATCTTTGACGAGTTGTCCGAGGCCCTGGCCATGCTCGTGGCGATGCCGTTGATGAAGGAGGAGTCGATCCCCAATCGCGACCAGCTCGAGCTGGTCTTCCAACTGCTGGGCCTGACGCCGCCGGAATGGGACGTCGAGTATTCGGCGGTCCACGCCCAGGCTCTGGCGGAGCTGGGCAGAGCGAAGATTTCGCGAGAGAAGGCCGTCGCCCTGATGGACGAGCTCAAGCCGGACGGCGACGACTACGAGGCCTACGAAGGCACGGGCATGGTCGCCCTGCTCCACGCCGAGCGCGAGCTGCTGCTGAAGGCGTACGCGTTTTGCACGACCGATTCACAGATCACCCGCCAGATTGCGGCGGTGATCGAGAATCACGAGCGCGAAGACACCATGACCGTGCAGGCCGCGATTTGGGCGCTGGGCCGGCACGACGACAAGGCGGCGATCGACAGCCTGATCGCTTTGCTGAATCGCGGTGATTTCCAGTTCCACTGCGCGACCATACAGGAAACGCTGCAGTTCCTGTGCTCGGGCCGCGAGCTGATCCCGATCGCGGACGAACAGGAATGGAAGCACTGGAGCGATCGGAAGCAGCAACTGCCCACAAGCCCGGCGGCCTGGACCCAGCACGACGCGACCAGCGTTTTCTGGGAGAAGCGGCTGCGCGTCGCGCGGCAGTGGTCAGCAGATCGTGCCGAAGGCCAGCTCGCGCAGTTGAAGATGGACGAGGTGCTCCCCGTCCGCCTGGCAGCCGGCGGACCAGAACAACTGGACGCGTAGGCGCGAACGGGCGGCACCGCAACGGGCTTGAAGCGTGGACGCGGCCGGCGCGTTTGCTGCTATGCCTGTCGCACGGGAAGCAGATCCATCGCGTCGCGGCTTTCGGTGTCGACTATCATGGCTGCGGCCTCCGTCAGTTGCTGGCATGTTCCGTCGCACGGTGCGGATGCAGCGTGGTCTGCAAACGCTGCAGAAAGGTCCGATGCCGTGTTCCGCCGAGATCGAGGTGGCGGAACACCTGGAGCTTCACCCAGTCGTTGATGAGGAACCAGGCTAGGCAGTACAGCCAGACGAAGCCGATGTACGACCAGGGGATGGCGGCGACGAGGAAGCCGAAGCCGACGATCAGCGCCGCGATGATCTGTGTACCGAGGACGGCGGAAAGCAGCAGGCGAGCGGGGTACGGTCGCGTCCAGAACGGGCGCTCGGTCCGCACCACGAACAGGGTTAGGTGGCCGGCTACGGCCAGCTTCAGGTAGATGAACGACTGCAACTGGGCCGCATCGAGCGCGAACCACAGCTTGCCGATGAGCAGCAGGGCGAAGCTCTGCACGACACCCACCAGCCCCAGAATCGTGGACACGGTTAGCACGCGCCGCATGCTCCAGCGCACCGGCCGGGGATCGAGGCGAGTGTTGTCGTAGGCGATGGTCAGGATGGGCAGATCGTTGAGCAGGGCCAGCAGGATGATCATCACTGTGGTGATCGGGTAGAGGTTGAACGTGATCATGGCCAGCACGACGAAGAACATGATGCGGATGGTCTCGGTGATGCGGTACGTCGCGTAGCTGGTCATGCGCTCGAAGATGCGACGGGCCTCTTCGATGGCCTTGATGATCACGTTCAGGCCCGGGGCGGTGAGCACGAGCGAGGCGGCGGCCTGGGCGGCGTTGGTCGCTCCGGCCACGGCGATGCCCACGTCGGCCTGCTTGAGTGCCGGAGCGTCGTTGACGCCGTCGCCGGTCATGCCGACCAGGTGGCCGCGGCGCTGCAGGGCACGCACGATCTCGTACTTGTGCTCGGGGTAGACTTGCGCGAAGCCGTCGGCCTGCTCGACGCGCTCGTCGAGACGCGGCGAGGCCTGTCGTTCGTCGTGCTCGCCGAAGATCTCATCCGCGCGCAGGACGTTGGGCTTGAGTCCGAGCTGGCGGGACGTCTCGCGGGCGATCGCCAGGTTGTCGCCGGTAACCATCTTGACGGCGATGCCGTGCTCGCCGGCATCCCGGATCACGTCCGCCGAGTCTTCGCGTGGCGGATCGTACAGCGGGAGGATGCCCAGCAGGTGCCAGGCGGCGCCATCCTGTCGGCGGGCGACGCCAAGGGTGCGGAAGCCGCGCGTGGCAAACTCGTCCACGCGGGCCTCTGCCTCGCGTCGCGCGTCGCCGGTGGCGTTGCAGAGGTCGAGGATCACCTGTGGGGCGCCCTTGGCCACCGCGAACGTCCGTCCGTCGGCGGCGCGGATGGTGGCGTCCGTACGCTTTCGCTTGGCGTCGAAGGGCGTGAAGCGGAGCTGCTCGTAGTCATGCAGCACCTGCCGATCTGTCAGACCGCCGATGATTGCATCGTCGATCGCGTCCCGGTTCTCCGTCTTCGACGCCAGGGCGGCGGCCCGCAGCAGGTCCTGTTCGTCCTCGGCCTCCAGCACGACCGGCTCGCCGAGCGAGAGCTTGTTGGCCGTCAACGTGCCGGTCTTGTCGGAGCAAAGCACGTCAATGCCGGCGATTTCCTCGATCGACTGAAGCCGGGTGACGATCGCTTTCATCCGTGACAGGGCCACGGCGCCCAGGGCCATCGTGACGGAAAGCACCGCCGGCATGGCTACCGGGATAGCGGCGACGACGAGAATCAGAACGAATTGGAACACCGACAGGAACGAATCGCCCCGCAGCAGTTGGGTCAGCACGAGCACGGCGGCCAGGCCGAGGCTGACGTAGATCAGGTAGTCGCCGATGGCCAGCACCGCCTTCTGAAAGTGCGAGACGGCTCCGGCTTTCTCGACCAGTTTCGCGGTCTTGGCGAACTTCGTGTTGCCGCCGGTTGCGGTGACGAGGGCGACCATCTCGCCCTGTTTCGCCACGGAGCCGGAATAGGCGACGTCGCCGGTCTGCTTGTCGACCGGTAGCGACTCGCCGGTCAGTGCCGACTGGTCGACGCTCAGGTACTCCCCGTCGACCAGCTTGATGTCGGCTGGGATGATATCGCCGGGGCGGACGCGGATGGCATCGCCCGGGACGAGCTCCCGTGCGGCGAGCTGCTGCCACTGGCCGTCGCGCAGCACGCGGGCGGTGAGCGCCAGGCTCTTCTTCAGGGCGGCCAATGCGTTGGAGGCCTGAAATTCCTGCCAGAAGCCCACGACTGCGTTGAAGGCCAGCATGACGAGGATGATGACGAGGTCGACCCAATGCCGCACGACGAGCGACAGGGCGGCGGCGATCTCGATCATCCAGGGAATGGGGCCCCAGAAGTAGCCGAGGAACTTGAGCAGCGGGTTCTCTCGCTGCTCGGCCAGCTCGTTGGGCCCGACTTGCTCGAGCCGCCGGCGGGCTTCTTCACTGGTCAGGCCGCGGGGCGAGCCGTCGGTGTTGCCCGGGAACGCCGGTGGGGTCTGGCGGCGGGCGTGTTCTGGTGGAGTGTGCAAGGTTGTCATGGGATTGCTCCGTTCTTCGCTCGCGCCGCGCTCGTCCGTGACGAGGCACGCCTGCGGCGGGGGTCGATGTGCCGTCAGACCTGGCGTTTCTTCAGCTTCGCCAGCGCCTCCTCGGCACTGAAAGGTACGGCGAGTTCCGGCTCGTAGTGCTCCAGCGTCTTCAGCACGGGGTCGACGATGTCGGCGAGGTCATCGTGGTTGAACGCACGCAGGATGTGGTGGGCGCCCTCGCGGAGCTCAATCGAGCCGGCGCGGGCCATGAGGGCTTCGAATAGCGGCGCCAGTGCGGATTTGCGCAGGCCGATCAGCGCTTCGGCAGCCAGCCAGCGCACATCACTGTCTTCATCGTCCAGCGCCTTGACGAGCGCCGGGGCCGCCTCGGGGGCGTGCAGCGCGGTGAAGACCTTAGCCGCCTCCCAGCGGATCACGTTTCGATCGGCTGACAGGGCCGCCGTGAGCGGGCCGATGGCCGGTGTGCCCAGGCGGGCGAGGGCCGCGCGGGCGTGCTGGCGCTCCATTCCGTTGCGACTCCCGAGCTGCGCGATCAGTTCCGCAGTGTTACCCCGAGCAGGGGTGCCGCGACGTTGCTTGTTGTTCTTGGTTGTTTGCATGATGACAGCCTCCAGGTGAAAGGGAGCACGGAGCGGCCGGCTCGCCAACCCGACGGCCGCCGCTCCGTGACAGGCTCCCTCGACTACTGCGCCATGGCGATGACGGCGTCACGAAGCGCCATGACCTGTTCTTCCAGGGATTCGATGCGCGAGGCCACGTTCTTCTCGTTGTCGGCCTTGCCGGCGATCAGCGCGTCGGACAGGCTGCGGGCGTCACGCAGACGATCCTGGGCGGCCCGGACGTTCAACTGGTCCGCCCAGACGTGGCCGCGATCCAGATAGTTGGCGGCCCATTTGAGGTCGTATCCGGTCAACGTCGGCAGATCGGCCGCCCAATCGGCCTCGGCCATCTCACAGTGGTGCCGGGCAAGCGCGTAGCAGGCGTTCGCGATCGTGTGATCGAATTGCAGCCGGGGCAATCCAAGGTTGGCGTGCGCCGGGTTGTGTTCAGCGAGCAGGGCCTCCAGGTCGTCGATGGAGCTCATCAGGGTGGCCCGGTCGTCGCCGGTGGCGCGGCCCGCCTGCAGCTCCAGGTCGAATATGGCCCGATGGATCTCGATCGCAGCCTGCTCGGGCCGTCGCTGCAGGTAGGCTTCGTACACGTTGTGCAGGTGTCGCCCGGCGCTGTCCGGCAGGTCGGTCCAGATGTCCTCGTCCACGAGCAGCCAGCCGGGCTCAATCACCGGAGCGACCGCGACGGCCGGTTCATCGATCGTGAGACCGGGATCGCTGGGGAGGTTGTTTATCCGCTTCTCCAGCGCGCCGATCGCGGTGTGCACCGCCTCGAGTGTCGTCGTCACTTCGTAGCTCTTCGACTCACCGGCCGCCAGTTCGTCGGCGAGCGCATCCGCGTCCGCCAGGGCGTTGAAGCCGGCCTGGCCGAGGTCGGCGTCTGCCCAACTGCAGCCACTTCTGAGGTTGAAGACGGCCGCCTCCAGGTTCAGGCCCGCCCGGTAGGCCTGCTTGTCGTTCCAGGACGCCTGGGCCATGAAGTAGTCGTGCTCTGCCAGCGCGCAGTGTGCGCGGGCGAACTCGCGGTCCAACTGCGCGGCGGACTTCACGTCGCGCTTCTCCACCTGACGAGCCAGGCCGGAAAGACGATAGGCCGCGCCATAGAGCGGTTCGGGACGTTCGGAGGACGGCAGGCGGCGAGTCTGCAGCCGGAGGAACGCTGAGGCCTGGCGCAGGTCAATCGCGGCTAGGTCGTAGTCCTTGTTCAGGTACTCTTCGTGGGCGCGGTGGAAGTACGTGCCCGGCTCATGCGCCAGCGGGACCCAGAAGTTCTCTTCCAGGACGATCCAGCCCTCGGGCGCGTCCGGTGGCGTCTTCATGGCCTTGGCGTCGTTCTTGTCGCCCGCCAAGGCGGACACGGCGAGTGCCATCGCAATTGTGAACAGTGCTGCGAGTGTCTGTCCCTTGTTCATGTCCATCTCCTTCTGTTTGTCACACGGGTTGCTTGTGTCGGGTCATTTCAATCGTCGTAGTACGTGGGCCTCGTGCCGATGCGTCAGTTGGCGTTGCTCTGCAGCACGACGAAGCGACGCATGTTGCCGATCTGCACGGCGAGGCGCACGCCCGACTTGAGGCTGTGCTTCTGGAGCTCGCGCTGGAACTCGGTCACGTTGCCGACCGGTACGCCCTGGACATCGACGATGAGATTGCCGGGCTGAATGCCGGCCATGTAGGCGAGCCCGTTCGGGTCGACCTCGGTCACGACGACGCCGCGCGTCTCTGCATCCAGTCCCAGCGACTGCATCTCAGACAGGGTCAGATTGGTGACGGTCAGGCCCGACTCGTTCGACATGTCGCGTTCCGCGTTGGCGGCGACCTGTGCGTCGCGCTGCGCCACCAGGAGCTGCACCGTCTCCGGTCGGCCGTTGCGAATCACTTCGACCACAACCTTGGTGCCCGGCTCGGTGGCGGCGGCGACGTTGCGCAGTTGCTGCATGTCGTGGATCTTCGTGTCGCCGAATTTCACGACGATGTCGCCGGCTTTCAGACCGGCCGCTTCGGCCGGGCCGTTCGGCATGACGTTGCCGATGAGGGCTCCTTCGGTCGAGTCGTACCCGAGCGACTTGGCGAGCGTCTCGTCGAGCGGCTGGATCGCCACGCCCATCCAGCCGCGCACCACGCGGCCGTTGTGGATCAGGCTGTTCATGATGGACTTGGCCATGTTGACGGGGATGGCGAAGCCGATGCCGTCGTTTCCGCCGTCGCGGGTCGCGATGGCCGTGTTGATGCCGACGACGCGGCCGTGCAGGTCGATCAACGGGCCGCCGCTGTTGCCCGGGTTGATGGCCGCATCCGTCTGGATGAAGTCCTCATACTCGGTGATGCGGACGTTGGAGCGCCCCTTGGCGCTGACGATGCCCGCCGTCACGGTGTCGCGCAGGCCGAACGGGTTGCCGGCGGCAACGACCCATTCGCCGATGTGCAGGTTGTCCGAGTCGCCCAGCGTCGCGGCCGGCAGGTCCTTTTGATTCACCTGCACGACGGCCAGGTCGCTCATGGGGTCCGTGCCGACGACTTTGGCCGGCGTCTCGTGACCGCTGGCCAGCGTGACGGTCACCTCGTCCGCGCCCGCGACGACGTGGTTGTTGGTGAGGATGTAGCCGTCGTTGCTGACGATCACGCCGCTGCCCACACCCTGCTGGGGCGGCACCTCGCGCGGCACGCGTTCGCCGAAGAACCGCCGGAGGAACTCATCGTTGAACGGGAGTCCCTCGGACATGCCCGGTCCGCGGTTGAGCCCTTCCATCTGCTGCGCCGGCTTGAAGTGCTTGACGGCCTTGATGGTCACGACCGACGGCCGGATCGTGTCCGCCGCGCGTTCGAAGGCGACCGAGAGCGCATCAGCGTAGTGAATGGCCTCGTTCGCCGAAACCTGGTGCTCGGCCGCACCGGCCCAGGCGGGCCTGGATACCCAGACACAGATGGCGAGCACGAGCCCGGCCACACCAACCATGGCCCAACGGCTCATCTTGAATCTGCACGTTTGCGCGTTCATGTGAAGTCTCCTTTGCATCATGTTGTTTGATCAGGAATCCGAGTCTTCATCGGGACATGGTCGGCCGAGCCAGTCGCAGATCATGCCGGCCGTGGAGTCGTCGTTTTCGGGAAGCACCGTCCACTTGCCGCGTGCCGTGCGGCGCAGGATCAGCCGCCGGTGGCAGTTCGGGCAGCGGGCCCGACTGGAGCGGCGGCCGTGCCAGCGGAACCGGGCCTGGCAGTGCACGCAGCGGAGGACCACCGCGGGTAGGGCGTCGGCGGAAGTGGGACGGCGCGGCGCTCGGTCGCGCCGGCCGCCACCACTTCCGTCCGCCGAGGTGCCCAGTGGGGCACTGTCACGATGGGTCTCGGGACGTTGGCGTGAATCGGACAACGGTCGCGTATCGTCAGGCATTTGACCGGTCGGTTCCGTGTCCCGATCGCTCGCATTGCAGTAGGCCAGGATGAGTGGTTTGTTCATGAGCATCTTGCGGCTCCTCATTGCCGCGTCTCTATGAGGAGAATACGTGTGGCGCGTGAGACGCTACTGAAATGGAGCTAAGGGTTTCCTCAGGTCGCCAACATCCGCGTGATCAGGTGGCGACGACGAGGTTAGTGTGGTGCCGGAAGGGGATTAGGCGGTGGGTTCAGGTCGTGAATGCCGGTACGGTAGGCCGATGTGATGATGGCCCCGGGTAGATGCGCGGAGCTATAACCGAATTTCGTTGATGGCGGGATGAAAAAAGGCGGCGTACTCTCGGGATCAAGATTGGTTCCGAGCCGCCCACGCTGGGCAGAGGAGTACGCCGATGCACGAGAGTAACGACGCG
>JASFQK010000011.1:2500-158489 GCA_050115495.1 Phycisphaerae bacterium
ACGCTCTCACGCCCCCTACCCGTCATAGGCTTGGTAGGCCGTTACCCTGCCAACAACCTGATAGGGCATGGACCGCTCCAAAACCGGCAGGCCCGAAGGTCCCCGCCTTTGGACGCCAGGTCATGCGACCCGGCGACGTTATCGGGTATTAGCCACACTTTCGCTAAAGAGAGCCGAAGCTCCCGCAGTTATTCCCGAGTTAAGGGTACGTTGTCCATGTGTTACTCTCCCGTCCGCCACTGACCACAATATTGCTACTGTGGCCCGTACGACTTGCATGTCTTAGCCATGCCGCCAGCGTTTGTTCTGAGCCAGGATCAAACTCTTCGAAAAAATCGTTGACTCAGCCAGAAGGCTGAAATCGGCGACTTGAAAAGCTCGAAACCCTCGACTGCGACGAGGGTTCTGGCAACCCACCGGAGAATCAACCGGTGGGATGTATGGGATCTCGGTCGCCCAGCTCCGTTGCGCAGCGAGCCGGACGCCGTCACACTCTTGCGGCTCCGTCCACTGTTTACTTGTCAAAGATCACCCCGTCGATGTGCGACGGGTCCCTTATACTACCGAAGTCCAGAGAACCTGCAAGTCCCCCAAGCCCATCTTGCAACAAAAAATTCGCATTCCGCCCCGAAACCGCTTCCAACCACCGAAACCGCACGTGCGGGAGAGTTGGGCCGCATATTATCGGACGCGCAACCAGCGACTCGACGCGACACTCGCGACACCCGTATAAATTCCCGTACGCGGTGCACTTCTGCACCGCCCGTTTCACCGCGATTGTCGGTCGGTTCGGCACTGCCAGGAGGTCTCCCGTGTCGCGTCCATTCCGTCCTTTCGCTGTCGCTTTCCTCGGCATTTCCTTGAGTTTGGCCCTACTCGTCGGCGGTTGCCCGCAAACGCCGGGTGGCGGCTCCAGCGGGGCCGCGGAACTCAAACCCTTTGACTCCGCCGGCGACCTCCTCAGCTACTTAAAGCAGCAGGCCACCGCCCGCCGCAGCTTCAACTTCGGCATCGCACCGCTGGCCGGCGGCGCCGAACTCGCCACCGATGCCGACAACTCTGAGCAGGGGACAGGCGACGGCACGGTGGCCGGCGGCGACTACTCCACGACCAACATCCAGGAAATCGGCGTCGACGAAAGCGACGTCTTCAAGTCTGACGGCACGTACTTCTACATCGCCGACGGCGACGTGCTGCGCATCGTGCAAGCCGATCCGCTCGCCGAGTTGGCGGAGCGCGCCACGCTCAACCTCGACAGCCGTATCGACAGCCTCTATCTCTTCGGCGACACGGTCATCACGCTCGGCACGCTGTATGGCGGCTACGGCGACGACGAGCCGGAAATCCTCATCTGGCCGCCGTATTACGCCAGTTCCACCGCGGTCATCACGCAGATCGATGTCAGCGATCCCGCGAATCCGACGGTGCTCGCCCGCGTCGAGCTCGACGGCGTTCTCGTTTCGTCGCGTCTGACCAACGGGCGGCTCATCGTAATTCTCACGGTTCAGCCTGATCTGCCGGATACGCCGACGCGTCTGGCGGTCAGCACGCTGACGCTCGACGACGTCATGCCGAAGATTCGGCGCGATGCGCAGGAGGCTGAGGCGGTGCCCTGGGAGAACTGGCTGCGGCCGGCGAGCCCGGACGGCTGCAACATGACAGCGGTGATGACGCTCGACGCCGCGGACATCGAGACGGTCGTCGAATCCGTCGCCGTGCTGGCCAACGCCGGCACGATCTACGCTTCGCCCGACGCGCTCTATCTCACCGATGCTGACTACGACCCGGACGACAACTACCGGCAGTTGACGGTCGTGCACAAGCTGGCCTTTGACGAGGACGGGGCGGCGCGCTACGTGGCCAGTGGTAGTGTCCCCGGCCGGCTGCTGAACCAGTTCTCGCTCGGCGAGTGCGAGGGCTATCTGCGCCTCGCCACGCACGTTGACAACTTCAGCCTGTTCCCGGTCGGCGCGGCGTTTTCCACCGCGGTGTCGAGCGCCTCCGATGGCGTGGCCGTCGACGACCTGGACACGGCGCAGGCGATCACGAGCGGCGTGCCGTACAACGGCGTCTACGTGCTGGGCCAGGTCGAGGATCGCCTCGAGGTTGCCGGCTTCGTCGATGGCCTCGCGCCCAACGAGGAGATCCACTCCGCCCGCTTCATGGGCGACCGCGGCTTCCTGGTCACGTTCCAGAAAGTCGACCCGCTCTTCGTGCTCGACCTGGCCGATCCGGCGAATCCGCAGGTCGTCGGCGAGCTCAAGATCCCCGGTTACAGCGACTACCTGCATCCGCTCGGCGAGGACCACCTGCTCGGCGTCGGTAACTCGGTTGTGCCGGCTGGCTGGGGCGGTGTCTGGTGGAACAAGCTGCAACTGAGCCTGTTCGACGTTTCCGACCTGACCAATCCGACCCTCGTGCAGCAGATCGAGGTCGGCGGCTTCCGGAGCTGGTCCGACGTCCGCGACGACCACAAGGCCTTCACGCTCGTGACGCGCGGCGAGCAGACGCTGCTGGCGCTGCCCGCCGAACTGACGCCCGACAGCGCCGGCCCGGAGAGCTGGACGGCTCCGGAGTTCCGCGGCGTGCTGTGCTTCGACGTCGACGTCGCAAGCGGCTTCACGGAGCTAGGGCGGCTCGCCGCGGTCGGGGAAGCGTATGAGTACTGGTGGACGCCGTGGTGCCGTGCGGCGCTGATCGGCGACGTGTTGTACACGCTGACAACCGACGGCGTGCGAGCCGCGCCGTTGGGCGACTTCGCCGCGACTCAGACCGTCACCTTCGTCGAGTAAGGCGGCCCGCGGCTCCCCAGTACACTTTGGGCCCGCGCCTCGCTGGCGAGGCGCGGGCCCGTCGCACAAATACAAAACACCCGCCGGCAGCGGCGGGTGTTGTTATTCGGGCTGGTATCGAGCGGGGAGCGTCGCCGGCGGGCTTACTGCACGGCGAGCTTCACGAAGCGTTCGACACTCTGCAGGTCGCGGAGGACGTCCACGGTCGCCCGGACGGTGTACTGCGCACCGGGTTCGAGGCGGACGGGGGCGTGTGACTTCATCTGGTGGTGCCACATCTTTCCGCCGCGGCGCCAGGTCTGCCACGAGGGCCGGTTGCGCTTGTTCCAGCGGTGCGACTTGCGCACGGCGGCGTCCTTGGCGCAGATGCGGGTGAGCGTTTTGCACGCCGCGGCGCCAGTGGGGGTGGCCGTGATCGTGATCGAAACGTTACTACCGGCAGCGATATCCATCGTCCAACTCCGATCGAACCGACGAGAATTCACCATTTTAGCGGGGGAGGCCGCATCGCACAAGCGGGCTGCCGGCGGATTTCGGCGGGCCGCGCGGTTGGTAAGACAATTCTCGATACTGGGTGGGGCAGGCGTCTCGCCTGCCGCTTCGCCCTGGAATCAAGCTTGTCGGGCGGGACGCCCGACCCGCCCAGCGGGGCTCGTGAGCTCGTGCGCATGGGCGGCGTCATCGCCGCCGCCCGCCTTGACACCGCCCCGGGCCGGCCGGAGAATACGCCGACTAGTGGGAACGGGCAATGCGCACGACGATCATAAACTCTTCTGACACAAATGCTTACATGTCAGGTCTCGGCCAGGCGGTCGAGGCGCTGCGCAGCGGTGCGCTTGTCGTTTTCCCGACGGAGACCGTCTACGGCATTGCGGCCAACGCGGCCCTTCCTGAGGCGATGGCTCGGTTGCGGATGGCGAAACGCTCGCAGAGCGAACGTCCGTTTACCGTACATGTGGGCCAGCGTGCCGAGGCCGGCCGTTTCATCCGCAAGCCTTCGCCCGTACTGCGGCGGCTGGCCCGGCGGGCCTGGCCCGGTCCGCTGACACTGGTGGCCGAGGAGGATGTGCCGGCGGAGACGCCGATCGCCGGCGTTTGCCCGGCGGAGCAGCTTGGCGAGATCTACAGCGAGGGGACGGTTGGCTTGCGTTGTCCGGCGCATCCGGTGGCCCAGCGATTGCTGACCGAGGCCGGCGTGCCGGTGGTGGCCAGCAGTGCCAACGTCCGCGGCCAGCCGCCGCCCACCGATCTCCAGGCCGTGCTGCTGGCTCTGGACGGCGAGGTGGCTTGCGCCTTCGACGCCGGCCGGACGCGCTATCAGAAGGCGTCGACGGTCGTCGCGGTCCACGGCAACGAGTTCGTCGTTCAGCGGCAGGGGGTGATCGACGACCGCACGCTGCGGCGCTGGTCGCGCAGCCTCGTCCTCTTCGTCTGCACTGGCAACTCCTGCCGTTCGCCGATGGCCGAGTATCTCTTCCGCCATCACCTGGCCACCCGGCTGGGCATCGGGCTGTCGACGCTGGATAGCGCTGGGTACCTGGTGGCGTCGGCGGGGGCGTGTGCGTTCCCCGGCGGGCCGGCGTCGGAAGGGTCGGTCGAGCAGATGGCTCGCCGCGGCATTGATGCAAGCGGGCACCGTTCGCAGCCGCTGACGGTCGAGCTGATTCAGCAGGCCGAGCGCATCTACGTGATGTCCCCCGAGCACCGGCACGCCGTCGTGGACTTGGTCCCGGGAGCGGCTGGTCGGACCGAGATGCTGGACCCAGAGGGGGCCCCGGTGGAAGATCCCATCGGCGGCGGGACACACGCGTACGGGCGCTGCGCCGAGCACCTCGAACAGCTCGTGCAGGCGCGCTTGACGGAGTACCTCGATGAAGATCTCAGTTGGTAACGACCACCGCGGCTATCGGGCCAAGCAGCAGATCAAAGCCCTCCTCCTCGAGATGGGCGCCAAGATCATCGATCACGGCAGCGACTCCGGCGAGGCCTGCGACTACCCCGACATCGGCTTCGCGGTGGCTGGGGATGTTGCCTCTGGCGACGCCGACCTGGGCGTTCTGTTCTGCGGCAGCGGCATCGGCATGTCCATCACCGCCAACAAGGTCGCCGGCGTGCGGGCCGCCCTCTGTCACGATGAGCTGACCGCCCAGATGGCCCGCCGGCACAACGATGCCAACGTCCTGTGCCTCCCCGCGGATCTCGTCGGCGACGCCCTCATGCAGAGCATCGTTCGCGTGTGGATGAAGACCGAATTCGAGGGCGGGCGGCACCTGCGCCGCGTGCAGAAAATCCTCGACTACGAGAATAACCACTCCGCGTGTCACGACTCGGACAGCGAGAAGCCGTGAGCCTGGTGCGGCGGTTGTGAGCGTGACTGCGTAGCCCCCTGAGTGACGAACCGTCGCCGGCTTACGCAAAGTCCGGGCCGATGGGGTGTCGTCCGGCGAAGCCGCCTTCCAGCTCGTGCCAGTGCGTGACCGACGGCTCGCCGAGCCGCCAGCACAGCCAAACGCGTCGTCCCTCATGCACCGCGGGGAAGTCGACCAGTCCACCGGCCCAGTCTTTCAGCACGCAACCGATGGCGGCCAGTTCGTTGTGGAGCTGGCTGAGTTGTTCGACGGTGGCGTCGATGTCGGTCTGGAGCCGCGGGAGGTCTTCCGCGCGGGCGATCTCCGCCGCCATCTGCTGGCGTTGGGAGCGCAGCTCCATCAGCCGCGCGTAGCTGGCCGCGATGTCGCCGACCACGCGGCTCACCAGGACGAGCGACCGGTTGGCCTGCTCGACGGTGAATACCACCTCGGCCGCGTCGGGCGGCGTCGGGGGCGTCGTGGTGGTGGGGCGGCGTTCCATCCGGGTCCTCCGCGCGTCAGAGTCGATCTGGCGCTACTCGCTCGTCTGAGCGTATTCAGCAGGGGCGGCAAATGTCAATGTGTGCACGACGAAATCGGCGTTAAGACCCTGCCTCGCCTTGCTTGTTGAGACAGGGCGCGGGCACCTCGCCTCGCGCAGTTTCCTACGCTCGTTGGAGCTGCCGGTTCGCTGTCGGGTTTCTTTCTCAACAGGCCACGTCGCGCTGCCACGTTCGCATTCGTCGCAGCTTTGTCCCGGAAAATGTGACCGGCGTCACAGTTGCGGGCGGATCGGCGTGCGCGTGTCGCTCGTCGCCGGCTGGTCGCTTGGGTCTCGCGCATGGTTTGGCGTACACTGCCGCCCGAGCGGTCAGCGCGGCCGCCGCGCTCGCCGCGTGAGGAGGTCTGCATGCCAGCTACGATTTTGCGCGCGATGTTGTTCTCTTGTGTCGTCGCCTTTGTCGGCTTCGCTGTGGGCCAGGAGGCTCGCCTCGAAGCGGACGCGAATGAGCTTACGCTGAAGCGCGTATTGGCTATCGAGCGTGTCGGCCGTTACGGGCGATCCGCCGTGCACACCGACGCGATCGCCGGCCAGCTCGTCCGCGGCGACTGGACTCCGCCCACGGCCGGGCAGGAGATCGAGCGACCCGGCGGCGGTACGTGCACGTGGCAGGTCGTTGAGGCCGAGGACGACGGCTGGCTTCGTCACAATGCCCTGGTCGGCGGCTACGCTTACGCCGCGATCCATACCGACGAGCCCCGCACCATGCTGCTCGAAGCCTCCGGCCACAGCGAGGTCTTCGTCAACGGCGTGCCTCGGCCGGGCGATCCTTATCGGACCGGCTACGTGCACCTGCCCGTCGCGCTCAACGCCGGCACGAACCACCTGCTTTTCCGCTGCGGGCGCGGCGAACTGCGCGTATCGTTCAAGTCGCCGGCCTCGCCGGTTGCGATCGCCACGGATGACTGCACGCTGCCCGATCTCGTCGTGGCGGAGCCCGTCGATGCGTGGGCCGGCGTGATCATCATCAACGCGAGCGAAGAGCCGTTGACCGATGCCGTCATTGTCGCCGGCCTCGGCGAGCGGCAGACCGTCACCGCCGTTCCGCCCATCGCCGGGCAGACGCTGCGGAAGATCCCCGTCCACCTGCTGTGCCCGCCGCCGGCGGAGACGGGCGACCGTGAGGTCTCGCTGACGCTCTATCGCAACGGCGAGCGATCGGCCGAGAATGTGCTCAACCGGGCCACGGTGACCATCTCCTGCGTGGCGCCGGACGAGGCCCGCCGGATTACGTTCATCAGCGACATCGACGGCAGCGTGCAGTACTACGGTCTTCAGCCGATGCGGCGGGCGGACAACGCCGCGACGGAGCCGCCTGCGCTGTTCCTCACGCTGCACGGCGCCGGCGTCGAGGGCATCGGCCAGGCGCGGGCGTATAAACCAAAGGACTGGGGCCACGTCGTCGCTGCGACGAACCGCCGACCGTTCGGCTTCGACTGGGAGGACTGGGGTCGGCGCGATGCCATCGAGGTTCTGGAACTAGCGTCGGCCCGCCTCGGGACCGACCCACGCCGCACGTACCTCACCGGTCACTCGATGGGCGGGCACGGTACGTGGCAGGTCGGTGTGACGTATCCGTGCCGGTTCGCCGCCATCGCCCCCAGCGCGGGGTGGATCAGCTTCTGGTCGTACGCTGGCGGGCGGCGCTTCAACACCGACTCGCCCATCGCCGACATTCTGACGCGGGCCTCGAATCCCAGCGATACGCTGGCTCTCTCCCGCAACTACCTCCAGCACGGCGTCTACATCCTGCACGGCGACGCCGACGACAACGTGCCGGTCCAGCAGGCTCGCGAAATGCGGGCTCACCTGGGCAGCTACCACGCCGACTTCACCTACTACGAGCGGCCCGGCGCCGGCCACTGGTGGGGGAATGCGTGTGTCGACTGGCCGCCGCTGTTCGATTTCCTGCGCGATCACGTGCGGCCAGCCACGGCTGAGGTGCGGCACATCGAGTTCGTCACGGCCAATCCGGCCATTTCCGCCACGTGCCACTGGGCCACGATCGAGGCCCAGCAGCAATCGCTGGCTCTCAGCCGCATCGATTTGCGGGTTGATCCTGAGAAACGCCGCATCTCCGGCACGACGGAGAACGTGGATCGCCTGAGCCTGACGTTGCAGCCCGGCGGCGACGGCGCCGCAGCCGAAGGGAGCTACGTGCTTCCGCCCGGTGAGCCGCTGACGATCGAGCTCGATGGACGGGAACTGGCCGACGTCGCCTGGCCCGCGGGCAACTGGCTCCGTCTGAAGCGTACCGGCGACGCGTGGGCTGTGGTGGATGGTGCGGCCGCCGGCAAGGATGACGACTCCTGGTGGCGGAAAAGCCCCCAGCGGGCCGGCCCGTTCAAGGAGGTGTTCGCCAACCGCGTGCAACTCGTCTACGGCACGCGTGGCACGCCCGAGGAGAACGCCTGGACCTTCGCCAAGGCCCGCTACGACGCAGAGATGTTCTGGTATCGCGGCAACGGAGCGCTCGAACTGATCGCCGATACGGCGTTCGTGCCCGACCCGCCGCCCGGCCGGAATGTCGTGCTGTACGGCAACGCCGACACGAATGCCGCGTGGGCGACGCTGGCCGGCAACTGCCCGGTGCAGGTCTCCAGGGGCCGCGTCGATGTCGGCGACCATGCGCAGATGCGCGACGACCTCGCCGTTCTTGCGGTCTACCCGCGCCGCGGCAGCGATCGGGCTCTGGTCGGCATCGTCGGTGGGTCGGGCCCGGTCGGTATGCGGCTGACGATGACGCTGCCGTACTTCGTCTCCGGCGTGGCTTACCCTGACTGGATTGTCCTCGATCCGACCATGCTCACCGGCGGGCTGGAGGGCGTGCGGGCCGCTGGTTTCTTCTCGAACGACTGGCAGCTCGACCCGGATCAATCGGCCTGGGCGCAGCCGGAGCCCGAGACGGCGGAGGAGGGCGGCGATCAATGAGTGCGGCGCACCCTGGTGACGACCATTCCCGTGGCGGATTGCCGGCAACGCTGGCTTGGATTGGCGATGATGACGGGTTCCTCCGCCTGATCGACCAGACGCTCTTGCCCGGACAGATGACGATGCGGGACTGCCGTACCGTCGAGGATGTGTATGACGCCATCCGCGTGCTGTGTGTTCGTGGGGCGCCGGCCATCGGCGTGGCGGCGGCCTTCGGCTTGTGCCTGGGCACGCGGGACGCTCGGGAGAACGACGCCGACGCGTTCCGGACCCGGGTCGCCGAAGCGGGGCGGTACCTGTGCTCGTCCCGCCCGACGGCGGTGAACCTGTCGTGGGCCATCCGCCGGGTCAGCGAGGTCGCTCACAAGGCTTTGGGCCGGGGGGCACGGGCGGCTTGGTCGGCCATGCTCGACGAGTCCCGCCGAATGGCCCAGGAGGACGCCGACGTCTGCCGCCGCATCGGCGAGATCGGCGCCGCCCTGATCCCCGACGGTGGAGGCGTGCTGACGCACTGCAACGCGGGGGCATTGGCGACGGTGGCTTATGGGACCGCCCTGGCCCCGATGTACGTGGCTCACGAGCAAGGCCGCCGCTTCCGCATCTTCGCCGACGAGACCCGCCCACTCCTCCAGGGCGCCCGGCTGACCGCCTTCGAGCTCAACGCCGCCGGCATCGACGTGACGGTTCTGTGCGACAACTCGGCGGCGAGCCTGATGCAGTCCGGTGCGGTACACCTGGTGATTGTGGGGGCGGACCGGATCGCGGCGAACGGCGATACGGCCAATAAAATCGGTACGTACGGCGTCGCAGTGCTCGCTCGCCATCACAACATTCCGTTCTACGTGGCGGCGCCGCGGAGCACGTTCGACCTGACGCTGGCCACCGGGGCTGAGATCCCGATCGAGCAGCGGGGCGAGGAGGAGGTCCGCGGGCTCGCGGGCCGGGAGGTCGTTCCGCCGGGCGTGCGGTGCCACAATCCGGCGTTCGATGTGACGCCGGCAGGTCTGATAACTGGGATCGTTTGCGAGGGCGGGTTGGCGCAACCGGTTACGGAGGCGAATATCCGTCAACTCGTAGCCCCGGCCTCTTGCAATCCAGTGCGTCGCGCGTAGCATTTATCCCATACTTCGCGGCGTGTCGGACGTACAAGGATCTGGCGCGGTTGTGCGTACGTCCGCGACCCGTGTCTGAACCAATGGTTCCAGGCTGCCGGTACGGGCCCCGGTCGTGATTCGTAGCCGGCCGGTCGCTGGCGCCCATTGGTGTAGGAGATGTAGGATGAAACGGAGATTCTCCCTGAAGGGGGCGTTGCTGGCCCTGAGCGTTGGCACGATGCTGGCGTTCTGGGGCGGATGTCTCAATACGACGGTGCAACGAGTGGTGGTGGCCGCCGCGGCGGACTGGCTCACCAGCCTGTAGACCGCCTTGATCCGCGATTAGGAACGGGAGAACGCGTATGACGTCCAGGATGAAGGCCGTCCTGCTGGTTCTGAGCACGGGCGCGGTTGCCTTCGGCACCGGCGCCTGCTTCTTCCGCTGGCTCGGAGACGCGGTCGGCGACGCGATCATCTATGGCGCCCTGGGCTAATCACGGCCGTCACCGGCCGGAGGACCAGCGTGCCTGCGGAGTTGGGCCGCGCGTGCGGCCACAGGAGTTCGCGATGATGAAACGTAAATGGTATGCCTTGGGGGCGCTGGCCATCAGCGGCAGCTTCCTCCTCCAGAACGGCTGCCTCAGTGCGTTCTGGCGGGGCCTGCGCGACGGCCCCACTGACAACCAGTGGCTGAACCTGGCCAACGACGTGGTTAACTACGTTCTGTTCACCTAGTATCGCCCCGGCAAACGTGGGCGATGCGCCGGCCCGATCCGGCGGTGGGGAAGGGGGGCGGCCCGTTTCCGTCTCCGGTCTCCCCCGAGGTTGAATACCACCTGGGTTGTCCCTATACTGCGGCGTCGTGATATTACGGTCCCTGGTTGGACGGGAGCAGGCCTTATGATGCTATCGAAACGGGTCAGGATGCTGGCCCTGCTGGCCGCGCTGAGCATTGGCACCGCCTTTAGCGTGGGCACGAACGGTTGCGCCGAGTTCTACACGACGATGACCGTCGGCTCATTCGACTTCTGTTCCGTCTTCAACTGCGAAGGCGGCAGTTACTTCAATTTCTGCAGCCCCATCCGGCTCTTCGCGGACTGCCCGCAGACCGGGGAGTAAGGCGATACCTGGCGCAAGGTGGTCAAGATTATGAATCGTAACAGGCTTCTCCGTCTGACCGTCGGTTTGATGGTAGGCGCGATGCTCTCCGGGTTTGGGGGCTGCTCGTTCGAGGACGTCGCCGGGTTCGTCAAGGACTACAACCCCTGCGGCACGATCCTCGACTGCGACCCTGTCGCCTACGAGTTCTACACCTCGGGCTACCGGGGCCCGGGTGTCGACGTCGGCATCGATCCGGCTTGCACGTACCCGCCGTACTGCAACGTAACGACCCCCGGTTCGGATCCGTTTTCTCCGTAACCGCGGCGGCCGTGCACGCCCCGGGGGAATGGGGCCGACGTGCCGGCGACGCGCTGCCTGCCGCTGTGGTGGTGGGGCGCCTCGCCCGCATAGGTCGGCCCCATTTTGCGTGATGTGCGTCCCGGCCATCGGTACCATGCCGGCATGTCGGGCGCTCGCCTTCCCTCATGTCGCTCACGCCGACGCGCGGATGACCGCCGTCGTCGGAGGCTGATGCTCGTATTGGCCGGGGGGCTGCTGGTCGGCTGCGCAGCCGCCAGCGCGCAGCAAGCCGCCGACGAGCCCGGCCTCACCGCGACGCTACCCACGAACAACGAGGCCCTGCTCGTCGCCGGACAGGTCAGCGATGCTATCGAGAACGGCGACTACCGCCTCGCCATCGCTCTTCTGCAACGGCTGCTCGAACACGCTCCGGAACTGGTCGTCGTGCCGCCCGGACGCACGTGCTATCCGGTATGGCGGCTGCGGGCGCGGCTCATGGATCAACTGCCGCCCGAGGCGCTGGCCATGTACCGCCAGCTCTACGATGCGGAAATTGCCGGCCGGCTCGATGAGGCCGTTCGTCGCGGCGATCGCGACGCACTGCGCGAGCTGTTCCGCATCTACCGCGGCAGCACGCTCTGGCCGCAGATCGGCGGCGAGCTCGTGGCCACGCTCCTGGACGACGGGCGCTTCGCCGAGACCGATTTCGTCATCCGCACGCTATCCGAGGCCGGGGTGGAGCTCGGTCCCGAACGCCGGGCGCAGTGGGCTGTCGCGCTGGCTCGGCTGGATCGTCCGGCTGCGGCGCAGGCCCTGCTGGCCGAAGCCCCCGAAGCCCCGGGCACGCACGCCGCGGATGAGCTGTGGCCGGCGGTGCGCGCGTATGTCGATTCGCTGTCGGCTGCGCCGCCGAACGCGGCTGATTTCGCGCCGGCCTGGGCGGCGGGGGCGGTGTGGGGCAGCGTGCTTACGCCCGCCGGTCCCGGCGAGCTGTTCGAAGACGATGAGGCCGTCGCCGACGCGGTTGAGACGGCGTTCGGCACGCGCGTCGTTCCGCGTCATCAACCGGTGCTTGATGGCCAGACGCTCGTCGTGCGTCTGCGTGGCACGGTGTGGGCGTACGATGCGCTGACGTTGACGCCGCGCTGGCGCGTGCGCGAGTTCGTGCCGACCACGTGGGGAGCGAGCGACGTCGCCTGGCCGCCGTCGGTCGTCGCCAACCCGCTCGACGCCGAGGAGGCGAGCCGTCCGGTCAGCGCCGACGCCCTCGTTCTGTTAACCAACAGCCTGCGTCATGAGATCTCCACGGGTTTCGGGCAGGTTTTCACGGTCGAGTCGCTGCCGCTCGCCGGCGGCGAGACCGGCGAATGGAGCGCGCAGCGGGCGGGATTGCTCGACAGCCTGCCCCTGGCCAACGAGCTCGTCGCTCGCGAGTTGCTCACCGGCGACCTGTGCTGGCGCACCGGCGGCGACCCGGACGCGCCGCTGGCCGGTGTGGCTTTCCAATGCGCGCCGCTGGCCCTCGATGACCGGCTGTACGTTCCGTTTCAGCGCGGCAGCGATCTCGTGCTCGGGGTGCTCGAGCCCGTCGCCGGTCAGGTGCTCGCCGAAATCCCGGTCGTCGGTCCGCCGACGCATTTCGGTGTGCGCGGCGGGCGTTGTCTCCTCACCGCCGACGAGACCAGTATCTACGTGTGCACGGGGAACGGCGTGGTGGCCGCGTTCGACCGCCGCGATCTGGGCTGGCAGTGGGCAGCGACGTATCCGAGCACGCTCGCCTCGTGGCGCCCCGCCGACTGGTGGTCACCGCGGCAGACGCCCGGCGACCACGCGGCGCAACCGCCGGTGCTCGTGGACGACCTGCTCGTGCTGGCTCCGGCCGATTGCCCGTACATCTTCGCCCTCGATCGGTTGGATGGCCGGCAACGTTGGCGCCGCGAGCGCGGTCGACACGATCTGCTGCTCGGTGCGCTGCACGCCGGTACCGACACCGCCGGCCTTATCGTCGCCAGCGATACGCTCACGTGTCTGGATGCGGCCGACGGTGCTGCTGTGCGGTGGCGTTCGGTGCCACTGGCGCTTACCGGCCGGCCCGCAGTACGCGACGTTCGCGGCGAGACGCCCTGTCTGTTCGCGCCGACGGCGCACGGAGTCGTTGTGCTCGACGGCCGCAACGGCAAGGTGCTCGGCGGTTCGCCCGAGGTCGAGACGCAGTACGCCGTGGGCCAGACCGAGCCTTCCGACGTAGTCCGCCCGGCACCGACGGCCAACCTGTTGTGCTCGTCTGCCGCAGTGTTCGCCGTGTCGCCGAGCGGCATCGCCAAGTATGCAGACATCGACCGCACGCGGGCGGCGGCGGAGGCGCTGCTGGCCACCGCCCCGGTCGGCAGCGACGCGGATCGCGCCCGTCTCACGCTCGCCTGGACCGAACGTCTGGCCGGCGGCTACGAGCAGGCCCTCGCCGCCCTGGAAGCGCTCAACCCCGCCGAGCAGTCGCTGGCGGTCGCACGCGACCATCTACTCACCGACGTTCTCGTGGCCATCGCGGCGCACTCCGCCGGCGGCGACGAACGCCTGCGGTGGCTCCGCCGAGCGGCACAGCCGGAAGCGGGCGATGCGGCGAACTCGGTGCGTTTGGCGCTGATGATCGGGCGTGCGCTTGAAGAGAAGGGGGCCTGGATCGAGGCCGCCGGTCACTATGCCGAACTGCTGCGCCTGGCGGATGCGGAGCCGCTGGCCGTTGCCGGCGAACCTCGTCGCGAAGCCGCCGGCTGGCTCCAGGCGGTCGCCCGGCTGCGTGAGCTGCGTTCGCGGCTCACCGCGGAGCAGACTGCCGCACTCATCGACGGCTGGGCCGAACGCGAGTCCATTGAGTTTCTTCAGCGGTTGCGGCTCGTCTTCGGTACGCCGGATCCGGCGGCGGATGAACCCGGGCATGGCCGCCTGCTGGAGCCATCGCCGGCGGCCGCTACGTTGGATCGGGCGATCGCGCTGCGGGGCAGTTCGGCCGTCGCTGCCGAGATTCTGATCAGCTACCTCGCCGATGCGGACAATCCCGAGCTCAGCGACGAGGAACGCCGCGAGCTGCACCTGTGCCGTTGGGAAACGCACGTTGCGCTCGGCCTGGCGGAGCAGGCTCGCGCCGACCAGCGCACGTGGTACGAGGATTGGGGATCGCTGATGCCGCGTCCGGCGAACGAAGGCGATGAAGCGACCGACGAACTCGCCCAGCGTGTGCGGCGTATCGAGCGCGCGCAGACGCAGCTTGACGAGGAAGTCGCGGCGCCGCTCGACGCGGGCTCGTCGGAGGATGTCGCGTCGATCGGGCGCTATCGCTGGCGTCTGCCCGGTTGCGAATTGCTCATCGATCAGCGCCACCCGGCGCGCTTGCGGTGTGGCTGGTTGCCTGTCCGCAACCTCGAACAGCCGGTCATCGCCGTGCACAGCGCCGCCCGCGGCCGCCAGTGGCACCACACGGTCGACGCCCTTCAGTCCGGACCCGGGGCTCGCGCCGCCCTCACTGACGCCGCCGAGGCCGTCCTCTTCGGCGACGATCACAGTCAGTCCGGCGAGGCGGCGATGCATCGCCACGTCTGGCCCGCGGCGATCTACGGCCACCTGGCGGCGATTCCGGCCCGCCTCGGCCGCGCTCTCATCTGCATTGGACTCGGGCCCGAACGCAGCGGCGGGCAACGCCTGTGGGAGTGCCCGCTGCCGGAATGGCTGGACGTGCCGCGCGACCTCGCTCGCACGGCCGTCGCCGGCCCGCTCGGCGTGCACCTCGTCCGCCGGGGCGATCGCGTCGCGCTCGTCGGCTGGCTCGACGGGCACATCTGGTGGCAGCGCGACCTGCCCGGCATGAACATCGACGCCATCTACCTCGCCGGCTCGCGGCTCGTCGTCGCTGGCCGGAACGACACGGTGATCTCGGTCGACGCGATGCAGGGTGACGACCTGCGCCTGCTGCCGGCCGGTTGGGGCACGCCCCGCGCGGTGGCCGTCGCCGGCGACGTCGTCATCGTGTGGGGCGACGAGCGCATGGCGGGGTTCGACCCGGCCACGTTCGAGTGTTTGTGGACGCGGCCCTCCTGGAATGTCGGAAGCTGGAGCGCCGTCGAAGGCGCCCCGTGGCTCGCCTGCCGTGAACGGGGGAGCGAACGCTGGTTGCTGTTGAACGTGCGCAGCGGCCAACCGGTGTTCGAGGCCGGCCTCGGCAACCTGGGCCGCGATGCTATTCTCGCTCTGGATCGCGGTCAGCTCTTCGCCGCCGGCGTTGCCGACCAGTCGCTCGACGCGCCGCCGGAGGCCGAGCCCGCTGAGCCCGTGGGGTACGTTCGGCTGGCGGCGTTCGATCCGGCGGACGGACGCTGCCGCTGGCGAAGCGAATTGCCGACTGCGGCTCCCGTAAACGTCACGCAACTGCTCGCCCATCCCGACGTGATCCCGCTGCTCGAAGCCGGCGGCGTCTACGAGTACTGGAGCGGCGTGAACTACCGCAGCCTGGCCCTGCGGCTGCTGGACAAGCGCAGCGGTACAATGGGACCCGCGGTCGCGGTGAGCGAGCACTTCACCGATGGTGACGGCACGTGCGGCGCGTACCTGCTCGCCATCCCGGGCCGCATTATCGTGCAGGCCAACGGAACGCTGGCTGCTTACGGCGTTCCCGCCGCGAGGACCGAGCCGTGACGGCTGTCCGCTCGCTGACGCTGGTGCTCGTCGTGCTGGTGGCGGGGCTGCTGCCGGCGGCGCGGAGCCAGGATGTGGAGCCGCCGACACCGGTCGCGGCTACGCCCGCGCTCGCTCCACCGGAGATCACGCCGCGCATCCGTGAGTCCATCGACCGCGGCCTCGCTTACCTCGCCGCGCAGCAGAACCGCGACGGAAGCTGGCGCAGCGACGGGGCCACCGGTTCGTACCCGACGGCCATGACCGCTCTGGCTGGCCTGGCCCTGCTCGCCGGCGGCAACACGCCGACCGAGGGTGCCCAGGCGCCGCACGTCAGCCGGGCTTTGACGTACCTGCTGGCCAGCGCCCGCCGCGACGGCCTGATCGCCCAGCTCGAAGAGGAAGCACACTGCATGCACGGCCACGGCTACGCCATGCTCTTCCTCGCCCAGTGCTATGGCATGGAGGAGGATCCGCGGCGGCGGGCGCAGGTGCGCGTCGTATTGCAGCGGGCGGTGGCGCTCACCGCACGCAGTCAGAGTGCCGCCGGCGGCTGGCTGTACACGCCCGATGCGGGTGGCGACGAGGGTTCGGTCACAGTGACGCAGGTACAGGCGCTGCGCGCCTGCCGCAACGTCGGCATCGCGGTGCCGAAGCGGGTCATCGACCAGGCGATGGCCTACCTCGAACGCTCGACGAACGACGACGGCGGCATTCGTTACCAGGTCAGCGATCGCGGGCCGAGCCGGCCGGCGATCACGGCGGCGGCGGTTGCCTGCTGGTACAACGCCGGCCTGTATGAGGACCCGCACGTGCAGCAGGCCCTCACGTTTCTGCGGCCGCGCCTCACGCCGCGCCGCAGCGACGTGACCAACAGCTTCGGTCACTATTTCTACGGGCATCTGTACATGGCGCAGGTCATGTACATCGGCGGCACGACCACGCCGGACGATTGGCGGACGTACTACACGGACATCGCCGACGTCATGCTCGAAAGCCAGTCCGCCGACGGTTCGTGGGAGGGCGACATGGTCGGCCCGGTTTACGGCACGTCGGTGGCGTTGATTATCTTGCAGTTGCCGTATAAGAATCTGCCGATCATGCAGCGGTGAGTGCCGGTCCAGCGAGGAGTGCCATGGACAGTCCACGCGACGAATCCGAACAGGCCCCAATGCCGCCGGCGCCCGAGGCTGGCGATGATGTGCAGGCGACCGAGCGGCTGCGAACGGCCTATGCCGCGGTTCGGCAGGAGCTGGCCCGCGTCATCGTCGGCCAGGAGGAGGTGCTCGAGCAGCTTCTCATCGCCTTGTTCGCCCGCGGGCACGTGATTCTCGAAGGCGTGCCCGGCTTGGCGAAGACGCTGATGATCAGCTCGCTGGCCCGCTGCCTCGACCTCGGCTTTCACCGCATCCAGTTCACGCCCGATCTCATGCCTTCGGACATCACCGGCACGGAGGTGATCCAGGAGGACCGCCGAACCGGACAGCGTTCGTTCCGTTTTCTGCCGGGGCCAGTGTTCACGAACGTGCTGCTCGCCGACGAGATCAACCGTACGCCGCCGAAGACGCAGGCAGCGCTGCTCGAAGCCATGCAGGAGCGGCAGGTGAGTGCGGGCGGTGTGCGGCACGCGCTCGATCCGCCATTCTTCGTGCTAGCCACGCAGAACCCGATCGAGCAGGAGGGTACGTACCCGCTGCCCGAGGCGCAGCAGGATCGCTTCATGTTCAAGGTCCTGGTGGAATACCCGGGTTACGAGGACGAGTATCTGATCGCCGAGCGGGCGGCGGCGGCCGAACCGCCGGAGTTGCGGGCTGTTCTGACGCGGCCGGAAATCCTGCACTTGCAGGATGTCGTTCGCCGGGTGCCGGTTGCCCCGAGTGTCATTCACTACGCGTTGACGATCGTCCGTCGGACGCGGCCCAGTGCCGCCGCTGGCCGAAATGGTGAGCAGTCCGGCGGTGATGGTGGCGACGGCGGTGATGGCGGCAAGGATTTCGAGCGTTCCTCGGCTACGCCGCTGATCGATCGCCTGGTGACGTTCGGCGCCGGCCCGCGGGCGGTGCAGTTTCTGTTGTTGGGGGCGAAGGCGCGGGCGGTGCTGCACGGGCGGAATCACGTGGCGGTCGAGGACGTGCGGGCCCTGGCGCCGCCGGTGTTGCGGCATCGGCTCATCACGAACTACGCCGCCGACGCGGAGGGCTACGACACCGATCGCATCATCGGGCACGTGCTGGCCTCGCTGCCCGCCGACGGGCTCGACGCCGCCGGCCAATCGGCCCTTCGCCGCGTGTTGCAGCAGGGCTGAGCCGGGGGCCGGCCGGACCGGCACTCGGCGTAACCGCGTCGCCGTCGCAGGCGGTAGGGCATGGAATACCTGAAACCCGAGGTGATCGCCGGCTTGCGGGGGCTCGACCTGCGGGCTCGCACGGTCGTTTCGGGCGTGTTGTCCGGGATGCACCGCAGCGTCTGGCGCGGGCAGAGCGTCGAGTTCGCCCAGCATCGCCCGTACGTCGCTGGCGACGACATCCGCCACGTCGATTGGCGCCTGTTCGGCCGCAAGGACCGCTTCTTCATCAAGCAGTACGAGGAGGAGACGAACCTCCGCTGTCACATCGTGCTCGACGTCAGCCGCTCGATGGCGTACGGCAGCGGCCCGCTGAGCAAGTTCGAGTATGGTGCGTGTCTCGCTGCGGCGCTCGCGTACCTGCTGGTCCGGCAGAATGACGCCGTCGGCATGATCACGTTTGACCACGCCGTGCGGCGGAAGCTGCCCGATGCGACCGGGCGGGCGCAGCTTGCGAATGTCGTGGCGCTGTTGGAAGACAGCCAGCCGGATGAGGAGACGGACGTCGGGGCGGTGTTTCACCAGATCGCCGAGGAGTTGCGCCGGCGGTCGCTGGTCGTGCTGATCTCTGATTTGCTGGCTTCGTCGGCGGATGTCGCCTCCGGCCTTGAACACATCTGCCTGTCGGGCCATGAACTCGTTGTGCTGCACGTGCTGGACGAGCATGAGTGGACGTTTCCGTTTGTCGAGAACACGCAGTTCGAGGGGCTCGAAGAGGGGGTGCGGTTGCTGGCTGATCCGCAGGCATTGCGGGCCAGCTATCTCGCGGCGCTGCGGCGATTCTCGGCTCATGTGCGCGGCATCTGTTTGAAGCATCGGGCCGACTATGTGCCGGTCAGCACGGGCGATCCGCTTGACGCCGTTCTCAGCGGCTACCTTAGCCGGCGACGCGGGACCGCGCCACGTTGGGCTACGCCGGCGGGCTCGCCTCGTGGCGGGGAGGACGGCGGATGAGTGCCTTCCCGCCGTTGCTCGCGTTTGGGTTCGTTCATCCGGCGTTGCTCGGCGGACTGGGTTTGGCCGTCGCGCCGATCATCATCCATTGGCTTTCCCGCCGGCGGGCCCGACATCGGCCGTGGGCGGCGATGACGTGGCTGCTCGAAGCTGAGCGGCAGACACGCCGGCGGGTGCTCCTTGAGCAGTGGCTGCTCGTGGCGCTGCGTTGCCTCGCCCTGGCGCTGCTCGCGTTGCTGATCGCGAGGCCGTTTCTGCGACCGGGGGTGGTCGCGTCGCTCGTCGGTGCCGGCGGGCAGGTCACGCGCGTGGTCATACTCGACAACTCGGCGAGCCTGGCGTTTCGCAGCGGGGCGGAGGTTGAACTGACGCGTTTGCAGACCGCGGCCGACCGCCTGCTCACGTGGTTCCACGACCAGGCGCCGCAGGACCATGTCGTCGTTTGTCTGACGTCCGGTGGCGGGGAGATGCTTTTCGATGGCACGCTGGGTTCGGACGCGGCGCTGTCCGACGTGCGGACGCGGCTGCGCAACTGCGCGCCGACCAGCACGCCTGCTCGGCCGCGCCGTGTGCTGACTAGCGTTGCCGACCATCTTCGCGAAGGCGGCGTAACCCGCGCCGACGTCTACGTGTTCTCCGACCTGCAGCGCACTGACTGGACGCCGGCTGGTCAGTCTGTCTTCGAGCCGCTGCGCGAGCTTGCCCAGGCGGGTGCCGCCGAAGGGGCCGCCACGCCGGCGACGCAGATCCGCTGCGTGCTCGTTGCTTCGGGTGGTCCGCGGCGCGACAACGTGGCGCTGACCGACCTGCGGCTCGAACGGGCCCAGACGATCGCGGGTATTCCGGCCGTCGTGCGGGCCCAGGTGGCCAACTACGGCGTGCGGCCCGTCCGCGACCTCGTCGTGCAGGTCGATCTCGATGGCACGCCGCTGCCGGCCGTCCCTGCGGAGCCGATCGACGCCGGCGCCCTGGCCGACGTGCTCTTCGAGGTCACGTTCCCCGACGAGGGTTACCATCAACTCACGCTCACGGTCGGCCCGGTCGATTCGTTTCGGCTCGACGACGTTCGCCGGCTGGCCGTGTTCGTCAAGCCGTCGCTGCCCGTGCTGGTTGTCGACGGGGCGCCGGCGGCCGATCCGCACAACGACGAGGTCTTCCTGCTACGGACCGCACTGGCGCCGTCCGGCCCGCTCTCGTCGGGCCTGCGTGTCGACGTCGTCGATCCCGATGAACTGGCCGCGGCCGAGTTGGAAAGCTACGACGCCGTGCTGCTGTGCAATCTCGCGCCGCCCGGTGCGGGACTGATCGGGCAGTTGCAGCGCTACGTGCGACGTGGCGGCGGGCTCGCCTTCTTCCTCGGCAGCGAGGTGGGCGACGCGTCGGCGTACAACCGGGCGTTCTACGCCGACGGCACGGGCCTGCTGCCGCTGCCACTCGAACGGCTGGGTTCGCCGACCGGTCAAGCCGCCGGCGTCGGACTGATTCGCGCCACGCCGCATCCGGTGACGACTGCGTTTCCCGCGTCGGCCGACACGCTTTCCGAATACGTCCACTTCTGGCGCTACTTCCGCTGTCGCACCGACGCCGAGTCGCTGGAACGCGATCCCGCGCCGGCGATCCTCGCCCACTACACCGACGACGAGCAGACGCCCGCGCTGATCGAACGCCCGCACGGCCGCGGCCGTGTGCTGCTGTTCACGTCGAGCGTCGATCTCGATTGGAACGACTGGGCCCGCTCGCCCGACGGCAGCTACGTCGTCACACTGCTCGAAACGGTGCAGTACATCGCCCGGCGGCACAATCATCCGGGCAGCCTCGCGGCGGGGGAGGTGCTTGCCGTGCCGGTCGAACCGGACGTGTACGAGCCGAGTGCGCTGTACAAGCCGCCGGCGTATCCCGATGAGCCGGCCGTGCCGTCTGCCCCGCCGCAACGTGGCCCTGCTGGCGAGGACATCGTCGTGCTGCCCGGTCCGGAGGCGCAGCGGCTGGGCACGTACATGGTTGAACTCACGACGCGCTCGGGGCGCCTCGAAACACGTCCGCTTTGTGTGAATCTCGCCCTGGCCGAGTCGGACTTGGCGGCGGCGGCGCCCGCTGATCTGGACGCCGCGCTGGCCGGGTTGCCGTACGAGCTGTTCGCCGCGGCGACGGACTTCCTCCGCGGCGCGGCGCAGACCCGCCGGGAGCTGTGGCCGCTGGCGTTGTTATCGGTGGTGCTCGTGCTGACGTTGGAGCAGACGCTGGCCTGGTACTTCGGCAAGGCCGGCCGCTGAGCCTGTTGTTCGAGTTCTTGTGGAGCGCAGCGCATGCTGCCGCAGATGCTGAGCACATTGCCGATCGGCCTCGCCCAGGTCACGCACCAGCAGGTGTTTGAATGGGCCGGTCTGCCCGCCGGCTGGGCAAGGGCGCTGCTATTTGGCGTCGTGGCGGCGCTGGGCGTGCTGGCGATGGTGCTCTATCGCGCCGAGTATCGCAGCGGGGCGAGTGCGAGGCTGCGCACGCTGCTGGCCGTGCTGCGCTGCATCGTCATTATCGCGCTGGCCGTCGTCTGGCTCGAACCCGTTCTCGTCACGTATGCCCATCGTTATGTTGAGGCCCGCGTCGCCGTGCTCGCCGACGTATCGGCCAGCATGTCCGTCGCCGATCCGGGTGAGCGCGTTACTGACGGTGCCGGCGAGATTCGCGCCGAGGCCGTACGCCGGCGGTTGTACGCCGACGATGCCCGCTGGCTTCGCCGACTGCGCGAGCACAATGCGGTTGATCTCTACGTCTTCGGCGGCGAGACGACGCGCGTGCCGCTGCCCTGGTCGACCGAGGTGTCCGCCAGCCGTCCCGCCGTCGACGCGTTCGCTCCGATTCAGCCGCGCACCGATTTCGGCCAGACGCTGGCCACCGTCCTCGACGACGTCGGTGACGGTCCCAGTGCCGGCGTGATCCTCTTCTCCGACGGCGGCCTCAACCAGGGGCTCAGCCTCGACGAGACGGTCGCGCTCGCCCGCCGACTCGCCGGCCCCGTGTACTGCGTCGGTGTGGGTGCGCTCGACGAACCGCCCAACCTGCGCATCACCGGCCTGCTCGCGCCGGCGACCGTGCCGCAGGGTGACCCGTTCGAGATCCGCGTCGATCTCGTCGGCGCCGGCATGAGCGAGACGCCGATCGAGGTCGAGCTCGTTGCTCGGCGCACTTCGCCTGGCGGCACCGCCACCGATACCGCTGAGACGCGCCCCGCGCAGAAGTCCGCCCGCGTCGGCGACGACCAGCCGCCGGCCACGGTGCTCTTCGAGGTGACGCCGCCGGCGCCGGGGCAGTACACGTACCGTGCTCGCGTCCTTCCGCCGCCCGACTTGGTCGAAGCGCTCACGGATGACAACGCCCGCGAAGCATCGGTGCTCGTGCTCGACGAACTGCTGCGCGTGCTGATCGTCGCCGGTGGGCCGACGTACGAGTACCGCTACGTCACGCGGCTGCTCGAACGCGATCGCAGCATCGACGTGAGTTGCTGGCTCCAGTCGGCGGACGAACAGGCTCTCCGTGACGGCAACACGATCCTCGAAGCACTGCCGCGCGAGCCGGCGGCGCTCTTCGCCTACGACGCCATTCTGCTGCTCGATCCCGATCCGGAAGAGCTCGATGCCGCCTGGGCCCTTACTCTTCGCCGATGCGTGGACGAGATGGGTGGGGGGGTACTGCTGGAGGCGGGGCCGCAGTACACCGCGCGTTTTTTGCGCGACCCGCGGCTCGACGAGTTCGTCGCCATTCTCCCCGTCGTGCCCGATCCCGACGTCGAAGTCCGGCTGAACACGCTGGGCACGTACCGCACGTCGCCGCTGAGCGTTCAGCCGCCCGAATCCGTCGCCGGCCACCCGCTCGTCGCGCTCGACGCCGAAGCTTCGACGAGCCTTCAGCTCTGGCAGGCGCTCGGCGGAACGTGGTGGCATCTGCCGGTGCTGCGGGCGAAGCCGGTGGCAACCGTGCTGCTGGAGCGCGGCGGTGACTTGCCCACTGTCGCCGAACAGGGCGACGTGGTGATGGCGGCCCAGCCGGTCGGTCCTGGTCGGGCGGTGTTCCTGGGGATGGACAGCACGTGGCGTTGGCGCGGGCCGGCGGAGCCGCTGTTCAACCGCTTCTGGATCCAGCTTGTCCGGTACCTCGCGCAATCCCGCCGACAGCAGGCCAGCCGCTTCGGCACGCTGACGCTCGACCGCGAGTCGTTCAGCGTCGGCGATTATGTGCGTGTCGAGGCGCGTGTGCTCGATCGGGCATACGCACCATGGCCCGAGCCGGAGGTTCGCGCCGAACTCGAATGGGCGGATGGAACGACGGAACCGTGCATTCTCAAGGCGATTGCCGGCCGTGACGGTTGGTTTGCCGGCCGGTTGCTGCTGAGCCGCGAGGGGCCCGCCGAGCTGCGCGTCCCGCTGCCGACCACGGGGGGAAGCGAGCCGGCCCCTGCGTCGCCGGAGTTCCTGCGCGAGCGTATCCGCGTCTTGCGGCCGGATGTTGAAATGGTCTCGTTGCGGCAGCGGCGCGACGTGCTCAGCGCCCTGGCCGTGCAGACGGGCGGCGCCTACGTGGCGCTCTCCGACGTCGATTCGCTGCCCGACCGCATTCCGAACGCCGGCCAGCGCCAACCGCCGCAACGTCTTTCTGCCACGCCGCTGTGGGACCGGACCTGGGTGCTCGGCGTCATTGCGGCGTTGCTATGTACAGAATGGGCGCTACGGCGCCGGTATCACCTGCTGTAAGGCGCGCGTGCCGAATCGCTATCCCTTCGTGGAACCCCCGCGGCGGCCGGCGACCGCCTAACGTCGCTCTTCCTGAATGGCTTCGAAGAGGACTTCCCCCTTGGCGTCACAGACCCGGTATGTTCCAGCGCTCAGCGTGATCGTATTACCGTTGTCGACGCGATCCGCCAGCACGATCGGTTGTTCTGAACAAAGGCGGTACACGCCGCCGCCCATCTGCTGCATCTCACATTGATGCGCATTGCGGATCCAAACGACCCGCGACGAGACCCGTGCACACATTCCGGTGGCTCCTGACCCTCGCTCCTTCCCCGGTCACCTGCCGCCATTGTAGCCAGCTCCCATCGCCATGAGAACACCTTTTCGCGCTTCCGCTTGCCGTCGGTGGGGTCGGCGAATGTCAAGCTGCCGATCCGGCGGTATCATTATCGGCGGTAGCGAGTTACGGAGGACATCGCGGCGGTGAGCACTCGAGCAGCCGACCCCCTGACCGCCCAGCTTGCCCGGCGCATCCGCGCGCCGTTGGCGCGTCTGCGGCTCGGCTGCCGCCTGCACCTGGCCATCGACGGCCTGTACCGCGCGGGGTTCCTCGTCGCCGCGGCGCTCCTGTTTCAGCTCGTGCTCGACCGCTGGCTCCGTCTGACGTTGGATCAACGGGCGGCGCTGACGTCGGCGCTCGCCGTCCTGCTGCTGTGGATCACCGGCCGGTTGCTGTTTCTTCCGCTGGTGCAGCCGCTTCCGGATCGGCTGCTCGCTGCGCTGGTCGACCGGGCGCACCCGGAGCTGTGCGGCCGGCTGTCCACGACGGTGCAGCTTGCCGCCGGTCCGCCATGGCCGGGTGGTACGTCGCCGGCGCTGGCTCGCGAGGTGATTGAGCGCACGTGTGAACTCAGCGCCGACCTATCGTTCCTGGCTGTTCTGAACCACCGCCGTGCCGCACGCCGTGCCGCTGAAATACTGGGTCTGTTCCTGCTGGCGGTCGTGGCGGCGGGCCTGTCGCCGAAGCTCACGGGCACGTGGTTCGCGCGGAACTGGCTGTTACAGGACGTTGCTTGGCCACAACAGACGTACATCTGGCCCGACGGCTTCGACGCCGACGGCCGCCGCCGACTGGCGCGGGGTGATTCGGTGGAGATCACCGCCCGCGTTCGCGGCGAGTTGCCCGACTCGGCCGAACTGCATTGGTCCACGCCTTCCGGCAACGAGGGCACGGCGGCGATGACCATCGTCGGCGATACGTATCTGGCGGCGTCGATCGGCCAGCTTTCCGAAGACGTGCACTTCCGTATCGTCGGTGGTGATGAACGCACGCGCGACTTCCACATCGAAGCCGTCGAACGCCCGCGGATCGTCGGTACGCTGGCCCGCATCACGCCGCCGGCGTACACCGGCCTGGACGAGTTCGTCGTCGAGCATCAAACCGTGCTCGAGGTGCTCCGCGGGGCGACGCTCGATATCGTGGCGCAGCTCAACAAGCCCGTGCGGCTCGCGCGGTTCGTCGGGGCCGACGCCGGCGATGTGCCGGCCGACGTGACGTGGAACGGCGCCGCTTCATCGCCTGCCGACGGGCCGCCCGAGGTTCGCTTGCGCTGGACGGAGCCGCATAGCGGGACGTACCGGTTCGAACTCGTAGACAATGACGGCCTGTCGAGTCGGGATCCAGTGCATTACACGCTGAAGGTCGCGCCGGACCGCCCGCCGACGATCCGTTTGCAGATGCCCGGTGTCGGAGAGCTGATCACGCCGCGGGCGGAGATGCCGGTCGAATTGCAGGCTGCCGACACGTACGGGCTCGGTTCTGCGCGTTTGCTCGTGCAGCCCGGCGTGCAGGCCGAGCGCGTGCTGCCCATATCGAGTCTGACCTCGGGGGCCCATAACCTCGCGACGACCGTTATGGTCCCGGCGGCGAGTGTCGGCGGTGTGGCGCCCGGCGATACGTTGCGGCTGTGGGCGGAGGCGGCGGATCTCGATCCAGCGGGTCCGAACATTGCGGCCACTCCTTCAACAACATTGCGCGTCGTGTCGCTGGATGAGTTCCGCATGGCGCTCGCTCGGCGGGAGCTGACGTTGCGGCAGGAGTTCGATCGGCTGCGCAGTGCACAGCGGACGTTGCGCGATATGCTCGGGCGGACGCTCGCCGAGGTGCCGGCGGGACAGGCGCCGCCGGACGCGGCCAACCAGCAGCTTGCGGCGCTGGCGCGCACGCAATCGCAGCAGGCAGGGCAGTGTGCGACGGTCGGGCGGTCGTTCGCGCAGATTCTGGCGGAGATGCAGACGTGCGGCGCCGCCGGTCCGGCCGATGAACGCCGGATTATCGACGGGGTTACGGTGCCGCTGGATCGGTTGGCGCGGGAGACGATGCCGGCGGCGGCGGATGCGCTGACGGCGTTGCGCGAGCACGCGGGCGATGCGGCACGGCAGGCGGCGCTGGCGGAGCAGGACGCCATCTTGCAGCAGATGGAGGCGATTCTCGGGAATATGCTCGAATGGGAGGGTTATCGCGAGGCGGTGAGGCTGTTGCAGGAGACGCTTGCGGCGCAGACGGAGATTCATGACGAGACGTTGAAGGCTCTGGACCGGCAGCTTGAGGACATATTGGGATTGGAGGAGGAGCCGTAGCGTCGGCCCTCTGTGGCCGACGTCGACTGGCGGGACGCGGCGTTTCGGCGGTTTGGAAGAGCACTGCTCAAGAGCAGTGGCACACTTGTGGCTGCTCGATGACTGTGGCTTGGCGCGGATGGATGGCACTGGTGGACAAGCCACCAGTGGCACCCGATGTTGCGGCCGACCTCCGTGTCGGCCGTCGAGTGCGATGAGATGTTGAGACGGTTCGGCATTCTGGTTTTCGGCGTGGCGCTGGCCGTGGCGGCGGCGGGGCAGGGGGCTGCGCCGCCGCTCGCGCAACAGCAGGCGGCCGTGCGCGACCGGATGCAGAAGCTGGAGAATCGTCTGCTGGTGCTGAGCCGGCTGCTCGCTGAGACGCAGCCAGACAAGGCCGATCGGTTGCGGGCGGCGCTGGAGAAGGGGGGCGAGCGACAGGTTCGGCGGCGGTTGGAACGGGTTGAGCAACTGCTGCGCGAGGGGTCGCTCAGCGAGGCCGAGCAGGAACAGGAAACGCTGCTGCGTGATTTGCAGGAGATGCTCGACGCGCTCACCGACAGTGGCAGCGACCTCGATCGCCGGCGGGCCGAGCGCGAGCGGCTCGAGGCATTTCGCCAGCGGATTGACGAAATGCGACAGGATCAGCTCGACGAGCTCTATCGCACGCAGGCCGCCCGCGAGGAGGGCGAAGCTGCCAGCCGCGTACGGCTTTCGGAGATCGAGCGGCGACAACGCGGTCTCGAACGGCGGGCAACCGACCTTGCCGAGGAGATGAAGAAGCAGCGCGAGGGTGCGGCGCAGACGCCGGGCGAGCGGCAGATTGGGACGGCTCGCCAACACATGCAAGACGCGGCCGATCGGTTGGCGGAGGGGACGCCGGCGGAGGCTGAGGTTCAGCAACAGGCGGCGCTCGAACAGCTTCAACGGGCGCAGGAAGAGCTCGACGATGCGCTGCGGCAGGTTCGGCGGGAGGAGCTGGAAGAGACGCTGTCGGCGCTGGAGTCGCGGTTCAAGAGTATGCTGGCTCGGGAGCGCGAGGTCCGCGCCGGCACGGGCGGATTGCACGAGAAGGGGGCGGCGAACTGGAACCGCACCGATCGGCTGCGGCTGGCGGCTTTGGCGCAGACGCAGGCGGCGGTGACCGAGGATGGGGCGGGCATTGTGCGGATTCTCGTCGCCGAGGGTACGACCGTGATTTTGCCCGATTTGGCCGAACATCTCGTGGACGACATGAAGACAGCAACGGCGCGGCTCGAAGGGGCCGACACGTCGCCGGCGACGCAGGCCCTGGTGGACGGGATCATCTCCGCGTTGGAGGAGATCATCGGGGCGATCGAGGTCCGCCGGGATCAGGAGACCGAGGCCGCGCAGCAGCCGGGGCGTTCCACTGGCGGTGGTGGAGGGAGTCGGCCGTTGCTGTCGCCCTCGGCAGAGTTGAAGCTGCTGCGGTCAGCGCAACTGCGGATCAACTGGCGGACGACGGAGTTGGCCGGAACGCCGGAGAGTGCGGAGCGGACCGCCGCATTGGAGCAACTGGCGGCGCGGCAACGGCAGATTGCGGAGATGTCGCGGCGGATGGGGGGGCAGCCATGAAGACGCGACTGTCGGTGCTGGTGATGCTCGTTGTCGGTGTATGGGCCGCTGTGGGTGAGACGCTGGAGGATGTGACGCGGCTGAACGCGGCGTTTCGACGGCACTTGCAGTCGCTCGGGCCGCAGCATGCCATCGCCGTCGAGATCGTCGAGAGCAGTTGGGAGACGTACGAACAGGAGTCGCCGACGAGCCTGGTGCCCGATGCGCTGGGTGTGCTGTACCCGGCGTATCGCGAAGCACTGGCGGCGTTCGATGCGGGGGATGCGGCGCGGGCGGCGAGTTTGATGGAGCCGCTCCGCCGACACGAAGACCCGTACGTCGCGGCCAATGCGGAGTACTTCCACGCGCGAGCCCTGGTCGAGCAGGGGCTTTCCGAAGAGGCGGAGCGGGATCTGGCGGAGTTGGTCGCGGACGACGACACGCTGCGCGAGCATACACCGTACGCGGCGCATGCGTTGTTCCTGCGGGCGCATTGCCAGGCGGCCAACCTGCATTGGGCCGATGCTGAAGCGACGTTGCAGGCGCTGACGGCGGTGTTTCCGGATGCGGCGGAGCCGGTGCTGCTCGGGGCGCGGCAACTTCGCATCGAGATCGAGCGGCGGCGGGAGGGCACGCTCGACGATGTGGCCGACGTGATGGGCTACTCCGCGGCGCGGCTGGGCGTCGGCGACGCCACCGAGCGTGTGCAGGAGCAGCAGGAGAATGTGGTGGCGTTGCTCGATCGGCTCATCGACGAAGCACAGCAACGCGAGCAACAGCAGCAGCAAAGCACCGGGCGGCGCGACAGCGGACAGCAACCCGAAGCGCCGCGTGCGGGTGCCGAGCAATCGGAGCTGCCCGGGGCCGAGGCCGGCCAGATCGGCGAGCAGCACGCGGCGCCGCGGGTCGATCCGGGTGAGATGTGGGGGCGGCTGCCGCCGGCGGAGCGAGAGCGCATCTTGCAGGGGTTGCGGCAACGGTATCCGTCGCGCTATCGGCAACTCGTCGAGCAATACTACCGTTCGCTGGCGGAGGAGAAGTAGATGAGGTGGCGAGCTTCTTTGCTGGTGTGGGTGGTGATCGTGCTGGTCATTGGGCCGGCGTGGTGCGGCGCGCAGGCGCCGACGCTGACCGTCACCGGGCTGGACGGTCGCACGAGCAGCGGTGAGTTGCTGCAAGTCGTTCCGGAGATCATCGTTCGCACGAGCGAGGGGCCGGCGTCGATTCCGTGGTCTGAAGTGCTCAATGTCGAGGTTGGCGGCGAGGGACCGCAGTCGCGGCCGGCGACGAGCGCCGCGCCGCTGTGGTTCGAATTGGCCGACGGCTCGTCGTTTCCGGGCGAGGTGTCGGCGGCGGATGAGGGCGGGTTTCTCGTTCGCTGGGGTGAGCGGACGTGCCGGCTGGATACGTCGATGATTCGGCTGATTCGGGCGATGGTTGCACCGCCGGCGGCGGAAGCTCGGTTCCGCGAGGCATTGAGCGAGGCCCGGCAGCGGAGCGGCGACAACGGGGCCGATCGGCCGGCGGCGCTCGACGATCTCGCCGTCGTGGCTCGTGACGAGGACGTGCTCGCTCTCCGCGGCCGCGTGCAGCAGATCGAGCCGAACGCGGTACGTTTTGAGTGGAATGGGCGGGTCGTGCATTTGCCGTGGGCGCGTGTCGCCGGACTGCTGTTCGCGCGTCCGTCGCCGCGGTCGGCGTCGTGCATCGTGCGGCTGCACAGTGGCGAGGCGTTCGCCGGCCGCGTGGTCGGTGGCGGGGCGGATGGGCTGGTGTTGCGCTCCGCAATGTTCGAAGACCTGCCGCTGACGTGGGTGGCGATCGCCGGCGTCGACTGCCGTAGCGAGCGGCTGGTGTTCCTGTCCGAGTTGACACCGGCGCGGTACGAGTTCGAGCCGCTGTTCGACAAACGGTGGGAGTTCGCGGCGGACCGCACGCTCAGCGGCCGGCGGATCCGGCTCGGCGGGCAGACGTACGCCCGCGGTCTGACGCTGCACAGCGGAGCGCGGCTCACGTATCGCCTCGGCGGCCAGTTTGCCCAGTTCGCCGCTCTGGCCGGCATTGCGGATGAGATGTCGCAGCGCGGCTGCGCGACGTTGCGCGTCGTGGGCGACGGCCAGGTGTTGTGGGAAGCGACCGGCGTCCGCGGCGGGCAGCCGCCGCGCGAGGTCGTCGTTTCGGTAAGCGGCGTCGATGAACTGACGTTGATCGTCGAATACGGCGAAGAACTCGACCTGTCCGACGAGGTCGTCTGGGCGCTGGCGCGGGTGATTCGATGAGTTGGCGGGCGTTGCTGCTAGCCGTGGCGGTGGCCGGGTGCGTCGTCAGCGCGGCGCCGGCGGACGATCTCGCCGACGCGCTCGCCCTGGTTCGCCAGCAGGAGCAGCACCGCGTCGAGGTGCTGGCCCAGGCCGCCCGTAGTGTCGTCTGCATCTACGGCGATCGCGAGCGCAGCGGTGGCGGCACCGGTGTCATCATCGACTCCGCGGGCTATGGCCTGACGAACTTCCACGTTGTGGCCGATCTGCTCGCCACACGCAGCGGCTTCGGCGGGCTGGCCGACGGCAACCTGTACCCGTTGCGGGTCATCGGCATCGACCCTGGCGGTGACCTGGCCTTCTTCAAGCTCGACGGCCGCGAACGCTTCGAGCCCGCCCCGCTGGGTGATGCGGCGACGTTGCAGCCCGGGCAGTGGGTCGCGGCCCTCGGCAATCCGTTCATGCTCGCCGAAGACGGCACGCCGACGGTGACGCTCGGCGTCGTCAGTGGGTTGCACCGCTACCAGTACGGCGAGGGGAACCTGCTCGAATACGCCGACTGCACCCAGGTTTCGACGTCGATCAACCCGGGGAACTCGGGCGGGCCGCTGTTCGACATGGCCGGCCGCGTCGTGGGGATCGTCGGGCGGGCGTCGTTCGAGGAGCGCGGGCGAGTGAACGTCGGCCTCGGCTACGCGATCACGATCAACCAGGCGAAGCGTTTCCTGCCGGCCCTGCGGGCGGGGCGGCTCTGCTATCACGGGACGCTCGGGGCCACCGTGCAGCGCGCCGGCGATGAGTTGATCTTCAACGCCGTGCAGGCTCTTTCGCCGGCCGAACGAGCGGGCGTCGAGCTCGGCGACGAGTTGCTTGCGATCAACGGCGACGCGGTGCATACGCCGAACGAGTTCAACAATGCGATTGCCGTGCTGCCGGCGGAATGGCCGGTGACGATCCTCGTTCGCCGGGGGGATCGTGAGCTGACGCTGCGAACGCGGTTACAGCGCCTGGTGTCAGCGGACCTGCCCACGTGGATTCCCGATCTGGCCCAGAACCACGTGGAGATTCGGCGGCTGCTGAGCCTGTACCGGCAGTATGACCTCGAGGCGGCGGGGCCGGAGCCGCGGCGTGTGCAGGGACGCGTGCGGCTGGGCGATGCGGAAGAGGAGGTACCGTTCATCGTCGGCGATGAAGCGGCGACGCCGCCCGGTTTACCGATGCTGGTCGAGTGGCAGGAGCTGATCGCGCCGTTGCTGCTCGGGGCCGAGTTTAATGTGGATTGGCAGGCACGCGGTGGCGACCTCGTGGACGGCCGGCTGGTCGCGGTGGTCGAACGGCGATTGGGCGATGATCGCCGACTGCGCTGGAAGTTCGATGCGAAAACGAATGCGCTGCTGACGATGACTGTTGGCCGCGAACCGGATACGGAGTCGGTTACGTGGACACCCGGCGAGCGGTTTGCCTTCGGCGAGATGCGCTGGCCGCTGGTCTGGCAGCGACGGACGGCTGCCGGTGAGGAGACCAGGCTCGAAGTGCTCGCCATCGAAACGTTGCGCGACGCGCCGGCGACGCAGCCAGGGGGTGAGCCATGATGCGACGTGCGGGCTGGTGCAGCGTGCTTCTGCTCGCGGCGATTCTCGCAAGCTGCGGCATCGTCGGCGTTCAGGACGCGGACAACGCCTCGTGGTTCAGCGAGGCGGTCTCCGCGGCGCAGCAGCGGGTCGTCAAGCTCTACGGGGCGGGGCTCGGACGTGAGAAGGCGTACGGCTCGGGCGTGGTCGTGTCGGCGGATGGGAAGATCGTCACGGCGCTGACCGTGCTGCTCGAAGGACGCGGCTTGCGGGCGGTTCTGCCCGATGGCCGCACGTTGGCCGCGGAAGTCGTAGCCCGCGATGAGCGGCGGCAACTCGCCCTGCTCCAAGTTGACGCCGAGCAACTGCCGTATTTTGAACCGGGGCGGAGCGACGAGCTGCGGCCGGGCGATTGGGTGATCGCCGCGGGCAATCCGTTCAAGGTCGCCGACGGCCCCGAGCCTGTCTCCGTGTCGGTCGGGCTCTTCGCCGGCCGGACGGAGCTCAGCGGTCGGCACCGGGCCCGCGACTTCCCGTACACCGGGACGGTGCTGCTGACCGATGCGATCGTCACGGCGCCGGGTTGTGCCGGCGGAGCGCTCGTGGACGGCCAAGGGCGGCTCGTGGGCGTGATCGGCCGGGCCGTCATCAGCAAGCATACGAACACCTGGCTCAACTGCGCGTTGCCGGTCGAGGAAGTCAGCGCGTTTCTCGCCGGCGGGGAGCAGGAGCCGGTGGCAGGGAGCACGAATCGCTCGCTGACCGACGCCGCCCGACGACTTGCCGACCTGGGCATCTGCCTGTTCGACGTCGGCGGACGCGTGCGGCCGGCGTATGTCGAACGCATCCGCCCGGACTCGCCCGCGTGGATCGGCGGCTTGCGAGCCAACGACCTGATCATGTCGCTCGACGGACAGGCGGTTGATACGTGCGACGATCTGCGGCGGCTCATCGGCGAGGCCGGCCCGCAGCAACGGCTGACGCTCGTCGTCAAACGCGGTGACGAGCTCAAACTGATCGAACTGGCAGCGGAGCCACACGACTGATGAGATGGTCGATGCACAACGTGCTGTGCGGCATGCTCGCCGGCGTCGTCCTGGCCGGGTCGCCGGCGGTCGCGGACGAGGCACGCGAAGCGTCGCGAATGCCGACGGCGCTCGCGCAAGTCTTCGACGCCGCGCTGCACACGGTGTCACCGTCGATCGTCCGTGTGGACACGATCGGCGGAGCGCCGCCAGTCGCGCCGGACTCGGCCGCCGGCGAGGGCGGGCAGACGTTCCAGCAAGCGGATGGCCCAACGACCGGCCTGATCTGCTCGGCCGACGGATACATCCTGACGAGCAGCTTCAACTTCATGCGCGACCCGTCGGTGATCACCGTGCGGCTGGATGACGGCCGGCGGTTCGTGGCGTACGTCGTGGCCCGCGACGATCCCGCCGGCCTGACGCTCATCAAGATCGCCGCCGACGATCTGCCCGTGCCGCGCTGGCTCCCGCCGAGCAAGGTGAGGCCCGGGCAATGGGCGCTGGTGGCCGGCTACGGCTACGGCAGCGCGACGCCCACGCTCTCCGCCGGCGTGATCAGTGCCGGGCGGCGGCTTGATGACCGGGCCGTGCAGACCGACGCGCGGACCTCGCCGGCGAACTACGGCGGCCCGCTCTTCGACGTCGAAGGTCGCGTCATCGGCATCTGCGTGCCCAAGGCCGGCGGCGACGAGGACCAGATCGCCGGCGCCCAGTGGTACGACTCGGGTATCGGCTTTGCCATTCACGCGGATTACATTAACGAGCGCCTGCCGCGGCTGATGCGTGGCGAGGACCTCGAACGCGGCTATCTCGGCGTCACGTTCGATCGGGCCGATCCGGTCGTCGGCAGTGCCGATGCTGCATCACTCGGCGGCGTGCGCATCCTCGCGGCCACGCCTGGGCCGGCGATGGATGCCGGACTCGCCGTCGGCGACGTTGTCACGCACGTGAATGGCCGGGCGGTCGAGCGGTTCGTCGAATTGCGACGGGAGCTGATCCGCCTGACGCCCGGACAGACGATCGAGCTGACCTGGCGGCGTGAAGGCGTCACGCAGTCGGCGGCGGTGACGCTCATCGGCTGGCGGGATTTGCTGTTGCGTGGCGGGGCCGCGCCGGAGCCGCGGCCGGCTACAATGCCCGCACAACCGGAGTCCCCAGGAACCGCGCCTTGAACGTTGCCCTGTTCGTTACCTGCCTGACCGACACGTTCTTCCCCCGCGCCGGTGAGGCCGTGGTCCGCGTGCTGCGCCATTTCGGCTGCACCGTGGCGTTTCCCGAAGAGCAGACCTGTTGCGGCCAGCCGGCGTACAACAGCGGCTTTCATGACGAGGCCGCCCGCCTCGCCCGCCGATGGATCAAGGTGTTCGCGCCGTACGAGACGATCATCTGTCCGTCGGCGTCGTGCACGGCGATGGTGTGCGAACACTACCCGACATTGCTGGCGAGTGATCCGGACGAGTTGTCGGCGGCGCGGGCGCTGGCGGGTAGGACGTTTGAGTTCACGGCGTTCCTGCGCGATCGGCTGCACGTGGACATCGCCGCGCACCTGTCGTTCGACGAGCCGGTGACGTTCCACTATCCGTGCCATGCGCGGGGGATCTACTCGGCCGCCGATCTGGAAAGCTGGCTTGCCGGCGTGCGTGGCATCGACTTGCGCGTGCCGGCGCATCGCGATCTGTGTTGCGGGTTCGGCGGGGCGTTCGCCGTCGAGCAGCCGGAGATCAGCGGGGCGATGCTGAGCGACAAGCTCGACGACCTGGCGGCGACGGGGGCGAAGCTCGTCGTGTCGAACGAGGGTGGGTGCACGTTGCAGATCGCCGGCGGGGCGCGGCGACGTGGATTGCCGCTACGGTTCAAGCACATCGCCGAGTGCCTGGCCGAATCGCTCGGGCTGATGGAGCGGCAGCCATGAGCCGGCGGGACGAATTCCGCGAGCGCGTCCGGCGGGCGGTGGCCGATCGGCGCGTTGTCGATGCGGTGCACCTGGCCACGTGGCGGAAGGTCGAGGCTCGCGAGCAGAGCCTGGCCGCCTTGCGCGACGCGCAGGGTTTGCGCGAGCTCGCCGGTCGGATCAAACAGCACACGCTCGATCACCTGCCGCAGTACCTCGATCAGTTCGTCGGCAAGCTGGGCGAACGCGGCGTGCCGGTGTACCTGGCGACGGACGCCGCCGCGGCCCGCGAGGTCATCTGTCGGCTCGCTCGCGAGCACGACTGCCGGCTCACCGTGAAGGTCAAGAGCATGACGACGGAGGAAGTCGGGCTCAACGACGCCCTGGCCAGCGAGGGCGTCGCCGTGCACGAGACCGATCTCGGCGAGTTCATCGTGCAGATCGACCACGACCGGCCGAGCCACATCGTCACGCCGATCATCCACAAGGATCGCCGGCAGGTTGCCCGGGCGATGGAGCGCGAGCTGGGCTGCCCGTACACCGAGGATCCGACCGAACTCACGAAGCTCGCGCGCGGCTATTTACGCGACATCTTCCGCCGCTGCGACCTGGGTATCAGCGGGGCGAACTTCGGCGTCGCCGAGACGGGCACGATCTGCATCTGCACGAACGAGGGCAACGGCCGCATGACGACGACACGGCCGCGGCTGCATGTCGTGCTTATGGGTATTGAGAAGCTCGTGCCACGGTTGGCCGACCTGGCCGTGCTGCTCAAGCTGCTGTCGCGTTCGAGCACGGGGCAGCCGCTCGGATCGTATACGACGCTCATCACCGGGCCGCGGCAGGCGGGCGACGCTGACGGGCCGGAGCATCTGCACGTCGTGCTGCTTGACAACGGCCGCAGCAGCGTGCTCGGCGGGGCGTTTCACGAAGTGCTGCGCTGTGTGCGGTGCGGTGCGTGCCTGAACGCGTGTCCGGTCTATCGGAACATCGGCGGGCATGCGTACAACAGCGTCTATCCCGGCCCGATTGGCAGCCTGGTCACGCCGCTGCTCAACGCCGCCGGCGGACACGATGCGCTGCCGCGGGCGTCGAGCCTGTGCGGGGCGTGCGCCGAGGCGTGCCCGGTGAAGATCGACATACCGGCGTACCTGATTCAGCTGCGAGCCGCGGCACGCGATCGGCAACCGTGGGCCAAGCGGGCGGCGTTCCGCGGGTGGCTGTGGGCGATGTCTTCGGAGTGGACGTATGCCTGGGGGCAGCGGCTGATGGCGACGTTTCTGCCGGATGATGGCGAGGACTGGGCGGTGCGCGGGTTCGGACCGCTGGGCGAGTGGACGTCGAACCGTGATCTGCGAAGGCCGCCGGGCAAGCCCTTCCGTAAGCTGTGGAATGAGGGTTTGTGCGATGAACGCTGAACATGCCGGTCAATCCGGGCGGACGGATGCGGCGCTGACCGCGTTCATCGCCGGTCTGCGCTGCAAGACCACGGCTGTGGCCGAGCCGGTGCCGTTGCCGGAGATCGGTCAGACGGGGCGGCAGGTGGCGGCGGATGACGATCTCGAAACACGCTTTGCGAAGGCGGCGATGGCGGCGGGGATGACCGTGCACCGCGTGTCGCCGGCGACGTGGGTCGATGAGCTGATGCGGTTGGCGGGAGAACTGAAGGCGGGGCACGTCCTCGTGGCAGCTCAGGATGGATCGGCGTTGGCCTCGGCGCAGGCGGCAGTGGTCGGCGAGCGTCTCTCGGCCGCGGGTGTCACGGTGCATACCGACCTGAGCGACGACACGTTATTCAGCGTCGATGTGGCGGTGACGGGCGTTTCCGCCGGCATCGCCGAGACGGGCACGATCGTGGCGACGTCCGGGCCGGGATTGGCCCGTGCGTCGTCGCTGATCCCGCCGCTGCACGTGGCGGTGGTGCTCGCCGAGCAGATTGTGCCCGATCTTCACGATTACTTCGCTCTGTTGGACGCCGGAGCGCTCCCCGCCGGCGTGCACCTGATCAGCGGGCCGAGCAAGACGGCGGACATCGAAGGCATCCTCGTCACCGGCGTCCACGGGCCCGCGCAGGTGCATATCCTCCTGGTCTCCCGCGGGGCCTAGCATGGGTGGGGCGACCGTCTCGCCGGTCGTCTTCCTCGACGAACCATCGCCGTCCGCTCCGACGCCGCGAGATCAACGCCACGTGCGCCGACACGCTGGGCTCGGATGGACGACTGCTCACTGCCCAAGCCACGCACCGCGACAGACCGCACGCACGTCAGCGGACTAGTCCCGTAGGGACGGCTGATTGTAGCCCAGCAGGAACTGCTGGGATCCGGAGGGGCGTCTTCCCCTCTCAGTCCCGTAGGGACGACTGAACGCTTCGCCACGCGCACCATCGTCCGGCCGTCGCGGGCGGATCATCCGAACACGTAACGCTTGTCATACGCGATCCCGTGTCGCTCGAGGAACGCGACGTATTCCTCGTCGAACCCGCGCGTGGCGTGGTGTTCGGTCTGGCGGGCGATGTAGCGCGTCGTTTCCTCGACCTGCGACACGCCGATCGTGAAGGCTGCGTAACCCTCCTGCCAGGCGAAATCGCGCATCTCCGCGAATGTATCGTGGAGCCATTTCGACGAGCCGGCCTTGAGGAGTTGCACCGCCTTCGCCACCGGCATCGTTGCCGGCAGGGCCAATAGCGCGTGCATGTGGTCGCCCGTACCGCCGACCGCGAGCGTGACAAAGTCGTTCGTGCGGGCGGCGCCGCCGACGTACGCCCACAGGCGGTCCTGGACGGCGGACGGGATGAGGTTTTTCCGGCGGCGAGTGCTCCAGACGCAGTGGAAGAGGCAATGAGAATACGAGTGCGGCATGGCGTATCTGCTTTCAGTCGTCCCTACGGGACTGGGGCGCGGGGCCGCCCGCGGGTCCCAGCAGTTCCTGCTGGGCTACAATCAGCCGTCCCTACGGGACTAGTCTCTCGGGGTATACGTGTGGTTGATCCTGGTACGCAGCTTCGGTTACGGCTAGGTGTTTCTGCGGGACTGCTCCGTCGGCACGCGCGGCGTTGATCCCGGCAATCCACTTGGGCGACGTTCAACCGTTCCTCACGGACCATCAGGCCTTTCTGAGACTGTTAACTGCGTACGCCAGTCCGATTCGTCCTGCGAAACCTCCTTAGAACAACGACAACTGCCGTTCGGTGGGCGTGGGGGGCGGGGCGGGGGAGTGGAACTCCTCTCGCCAGGATTGGCCGCAGTCGAGGCCGTGGCGGGTGGCGGCGGTTTCGAAGAGGCGTTGGACGCTCAGCCAATAGGCGCCTTCGGCACGCATGCGCCAGCCGAAGCGTGGATCGTTCCAGACGCCGCCGCGGAGATCGAGGATGCGCTGCTGGACGCGGTCCGCCGCCTGCGGGAACCCGGCGCGCAGGCGCGCCAGGAATACTTCTCGCACCGAGCCCGGCAGACGCACCGCACCAAAGCTCGCCGATGTCGCCCCGCACGCCGCCGCCCGGGCCAGCAGCGTGGGGATATCGCGGTCGTTCAACCCCGGGATCACCGGCGAAATCAGCACGCCCACCGGCAAACCCGCCTCGGCCACGCGGCGCATCGCCGCGAACTGCCCGTTCGGCGGGACCACGCGCGGGGCGAGCAGCCGGGCCACTTTCGCGTCGGCGAACGGAATGCTGAACAGCACGTACGCCGCCGCCACGCGGTGCAGCTCACGCAGAATGTCCAGATCGCGGATCACGAGCGGCGATTTCGTGACGATGCACACCGGGTTGGCTCGCTGCCGGCAGACTTCGAGGCAGGCCCGTGTAATGCCGTACTTCGCCTCCAGCGGCTGGTAGGCGTCGGTCACGCCGGAGAACTGGATCTTCTCGCGTTTCCAGCGCGGCTTGGCGAGAGCCTGGGCGAGAAGCTCGGCGGCATTGACCTTGACCGTGATGAGCGTCTCGAAGTCGGTACCGGCACCGAGGTCGAGGTATTCGTGCGTTCGCCGGGCATAGCAGAACGCGCAGGCATGCTCGCAGCCGCGGTAGGGGTTGACGCTCCAGCGGAAGGGGATGTCCGGGCTCTCGTTGTGCGACAGGATCGACCGCGCCTGCTCCTCGCGCACAGAGAGCCGTGCCGGCGGCGGCGGCTCGCACCACTCGACCTGCTCGCTCAGCAGCCGGTTCGCGGGATTGTCCTGGCAACCCATGCCGAACTCCATCGCGCCGGCGGTATTATATTAGGTAAATGTTAGCATGGCAACCCCCGGCGGTCGATCGGCGGGACGGGGAAACAAGTGGGCCGGTGACGTTTGTTTCCGTCACCGGCCCGGGTGCAGTACTTCGACCCACGGTTGGGGAGGAAACCCGCTCGCGAGTGGTCCGGGCGTGTCCGGACCAGCTCGCTCGCGAGGAGGCTGTTGAACAAGGGGTACTGGCACCTCGCGTCGCGCGCTTCGAGCGGCCATACGGACCGCTCGGCTCGGAGCCAGTCCCCTTGTTCCAACTGCTGGTTACGGTTCGTTTCGGTCGTTGCGCTCGCCACGCGGGCGCTGGCCGCGACCCGTGCGTTCGCCGCGGCCCGGCCGCTGTCCATTCTGGCGGCCCGTCGAGCGGGGCTGTTCGCTGGCCAGGGCCTTTTCGAACTCCTTCGCCTGGTCAGCGTCGAGCAGCTTGACGATTTCCTGCTTGGTCTTGCTGGCCAGCTCTTCCTGGGCCGCGGTGTCCCGACGGTTGAGCTCACGGCTGGTTCGCATCGCCTCTTCGATGATCTTCTGCACGTCGGTCCGCTGCTGGCGGTCGAGCTTCAGCCGGCGGATGGCCCGCATGATCGACCGCAGGTCCGGTGCCTGCTCCCTGGTCTGGGCCTGTCCCTGTCCCGGCCGGAAGCCTTCGCGGATCTCGGCGAGCTTGGCCTGCTGCTCCTCGGTGAGGATCTCGGCTAACTGGTCGAAGAACCCGGCCATCGGGTTGCCCATGCCGCCGCGGGATTCGCGCATCTGCCGGCGCAGCTCCTCGACGCGGGCTTCATCGCCGGCTTCCTGGGCCGCGCGCATCTCCTCCCACATCGCCCGCATTTCCTCGCCGCGCTGTCCACGGCGCTCGCGGGCGTTGGCCCGCCACTCGTCGAGTAACTCGTCGTACTGGGCCTGCTGCTCCTCGGTCAGGCCGAGCTGCTCGGGCAGGGATTCCATCATTCGGCGGGGGTCGGCCTGGTTCTCGCGGCCACCGGGACGCATCCGGGCCATGCGCTCTCGCATCGTGGCCAGTCTGCCCTGCTGTTCGTCATCGAGGATCGTCTGAACCTCGTTGAAGAAGCTGTCCATCATCTCGCGCATGGGCTCGCCACGGCGCTGCCGCATCTGCTCGCGAAGCTGGTCCATCCTCTCGCGGTCGCCCGACTCGCGGGCTTCACGCATCTGCTCCCAGAGCTCGCGGTCCTCTTCGGACGGGCCGCTCATTTGCTGGAGGCGCTCCCGGAAGCCAGCCACGATTTCGTCGAGTTCGGCCTGCTGCTCCTCGTCGAGTTCGAGCTCGCGGGTCAGCCAGCCGGCCATGCGTTCCATGGGTCGGCCGCCGAAGCGGCCCATGCCGCGCTGTCCCCCTCGGGGACGGAAGCCCGGCGGCCTCCCGGCTGCGTTGTCCGGCGGCCCGGCAGGGGCGTCTCCAACCTGAGCCAACGCCGGCACAACCATCAGCGCCGCGGCGAGCATCGCGATCCAACGCAATTTCATGGGTGGTCTCCTTCGTGTTCGTACGTTTGGGCGACTCCGGCCGCAGGCGGCGGGTCGCACCCAGTCTATCGGTACGGGCCGGGCAATTCCTGCGCCCGGGTCGCCCCCCCGCGTGGGGGGCGTTACTCCAGGCAGAACGTCGGGCTCGGCCAACCCTTGCCGGCGGGGCGGAGAATTCCGGGGGCCGCTGGCGGCCCCGCCCGAGCCCGTTGACGACAGGCGTGGGCGCTTGTACGATCTCCCTTTCGTCCGGGGCGTGACACGCGAACGCCGTTCGAGGTGCGCTGTGCTGCGGGCCCGAGGCGCCGGTTGCCGCCGGCCGCGGATCCCCATTTCAGGGCATTCGGTGGATGTCACGATAGCGTTCGGCAGACGCTTGCAGAAGGAGTGTGCTTGGCCAGTCAGGATGCCATTCAGATGGAGGCGGTCGTCGTCAAGGCGCTGCCCAACGCCATGTTCCTCGTCGAAGCCGAGGTCGGCGCTGCCAAGCATGAAGTCCTCGCCCACGTTTCCGGACGTATGCGCAAGAATTTCATTCGCATCCTTCCCGGCGACCGCGTCACGGTCGAGCTGTCCCCGTACGACCTGAAGCGCGGCCGGATCGTCTACCGGCAGAAGTAGCCGCTTGGCAGGGGGGCTGGTCCGTAACCGCTCCCGGTTGCATTCTCCCATCATTGGGATTTCCCCCTGGTCTGCACGTCAGCCCGGCTGATTATCCCCTGATTCCTCGCCGAACGCCGCCAGCGCCTCCGGTACCCCCTCGTAGAAAGCGAACATGGTGTCCAGCTTGGTGACCTGGAACACCCGCTGCAATTCCGGCCGGAGGCCAGCGAAGGCCACCTGCGTCCCGCTTTTGTCCGCCTTCCGCCGTAGCGTCAGCAGCACCCCCAGGGCCTGCGACGACAGGAAGCGGACGTTCGTGAAGTCGATCAGCAGGCGAGGCGTCTCGCCGGCGTCGACCAGCTCGTAGAGCTGCCGGCTGAGATTCTGGATCGACACCGTGTCCAGGATCGAGTTCTGCTGGAAGCTGACCACGCCGGTACTGCCGCGACGTTCAACACTCATACCTGTGCTACCCATCCATGGCACTCCAAGGTCCCGGCCGGTGCCGGACTCAGGAGTATACCCGCTGTCAGTGGCTGGGGCAGGCCCCGCCCGATAAGCCGGCAGCCGGGGTCCATCTTTTTTGTGCCGCGCTTGACCCGCGCGATCGGCGGGGCATAGAACCAGTGGCATGCGGGTGTGCACGCGCCCGCGGGTCGAAGGCAATGTTCACCTCGGAGTCTGTGCGCGCGACCGCCTCACGATATCGGTGCGCGCGCTCGATAAGACCGTGATGGTGACTGTGCCCACGATGGGCTTGTTCGGGCGTTGATAGATCCTGGGTTTGCACCAATTGGAGTGGAGAGACCCTGATGAAAACACTTCTCGCGATGGGGGCGATCGTTCTGACGGCGACAGCCGTGTCTGCTGCCCCCCTGATTCCGGCCGTCGCCGGCCACGATTTTACTCTGGACGCGTTCAATACGAGCGGGACCGTTGAGTATCTCACCAACGGCACCCAGCCGGACACGCTCACCTTCGAGCGTAACGCCGACGACCACGAGGTCGGCGCCTTCTGGCCCAACTGGCCCTTGCCACCCATGGTGCCGGTTTGGGATCTGTCTGATCCGGCGAACTTCGGCGGCGATTTCGTCATGAACGTGCAGTTCACCGGCCAGGATGCGCCGTACGGCGACCTGACCGTCAGCCTGACGGGCACCGGTGCGAACGACGGGGCGGACGTCGAGATCTACGGCTCGGTCGTGATCGGCGGCGACACGATTTCCGGGTTGCTGTGGGCCATCGACCTGGACGCGGTCTCGTTGTACGGCTACGCGGACGACAGCACGTACATTCTCGAAGGCGTCGGGACGGTCGTGGACTGCGAATTGGCTACGTACTACCCGGAGCTGCTCGGCGGGATGGGCGCCGTCCGCGGTCACCTGGACTTCTTTGGCGCGCCCGATGGCTGGATGCCGCCGCTGTACGACCCGCTGGGCGACGAGTACCCGGACGCGATGGTGCGTGCCGCCTACTCCGCCGAGACTGGCCTGATTCCGGAGCCGGGTGCGCTGTTCCTGCTGCTGGCGGGAGCGGTGGCCCTGCTGCGACGAAACTGATTCTGCTCCATTGGGTGAGCGGTGAGGAGAAGCCCGCGCATCTTCGCGCGGGCTTTCTTTTTGCGCCGAGGCGGCTACGGATCCTCGTCTTCCAGAGCGCACCAGCGGGACGGGAAGATGTAGCGGGCGGTCCAGTCTTCGCCCCACTCCAGGCGGGTGAACTTCGCGTGACCGTCGAGGAAGGCGAGGCTCAGGCTCGTCCCGTCGGCGTCGTGCCAGATGGCGGAGTACATGTGATTGCCGCTCGTGGTCCACATCATCTGCTGATCGCCGGCCAGCACGAACAGCGACGGCGAGACCTCGACGGAGACGACACGCAAGGGGCGGGGGGGTAGTAGTGGCGGCACGTCGTCTCGTCGATCTCGCCACGCGGGATGGTCTGGTTCAGCGGATAGCTGTTGCCCATGTAGTCGTAGGTCGAATGCCCGATGGACCCGGTGTCGGGCAGGTTCAGGGCACCGATGTCGGCGGGGCAGTGGAAGACCTCGGCGGTGCTGTTGCCGTAGGGGTCGAGTCCCACGTAGCGATTGACCGGGCGCGGGTTGAGCGGCGTTGGCCCGCCGACCGCGTAGATTTCGACCTTGCCACCGTAGAACCACCTGATGTTCTGCGTGTGCGTGGGGAAGACCCACTCGGCCTCTTCTTCGAGGTACAGGGTCCACCCGATCGCGATCTGACGGAGGTTGGAGGTGCAGCGCACGCGCTTGGCCCGCTGGCGAGCCGCGCCGAGGGCGGGCAGCAGTATGGCGAGCAGCACGCCGATGATGGCCACGACGACCAGCAGCTCGATGAGCGTGAACCCGTCGCGGCGGCTGGGGCAGGGGGGCGCCGCCGGCGAGACTGCTTGTGTGGGGCTGTGGCTGGGCATCGTCACCACCGTTGTGTGAGGGTTTGACCGGCCATCCCTGGCGGTCAACCCATCGGGGGACGCGGGCTCAGTTCAATTCTACCTGCTGTCGGCGGCGCGCGGAACAGGAAACGCAGTGCGGTTACAGCGCGTAGTGGTCGGTGCTGAAGACCTGCGCGTGCGGTTTGCGGCGCCGGGGGTGCAGTGGGAACAGCAGATCGTCCGTCGCCGGATAGCCCAGCGGCATGAGGGCGATCAGGGCGAGGTTCTCTGGGATCCCGAGCAGCTTCTTGACCAGCTTTTCCTGGAAGGCGCCGATCCAGCAGGTGCCCAGCCCCTCGGCGACGGCGGCGAGCGTCAGGTGGTCCAGCGCGATGGCCACGTCGACCTCGACGCTGTTGCGGTGACCGGCCATTTGCCTGGCCGCGTGCTCGGTCAGGCCGCAGGCGGCGACGATCACCGGTGCATCGGCGAGCCACATCTGGTCGTTGGCCAGCTCGGCTACCTGGCGCCGCAGATCGGCGTCGGTCACGAGGATGAAGTGCCAGGGCTGGTTGTTGCAGGCGGACGGCGCCGCCCACAACGCCGTGCGCATGCGTTCGAGCACGTCGGCGGGAATTGGCCGCCGATCGTAAGCCCGCACACTCCGCCGCATCTGGATCGCTTCCATAACGTTCATTGTGCGTCTCCGCGGGTCGCCTGTTTCGCTGTCGGGGAGTATACGCCGCCGGCGATGAGTATGAACAGCCGACAGTCGGCCTCGGTGTGTAGGGATATAATTCGTTGTCGGGCATATCGCTGAGCGGTCGGGCGTACAGGGGCGCCGCGCTCGTAGAACCAAGCCGGGAGGAATTGCCATGTTGCACCATCGTTGTTGTGTTCTCGCCGTCACGATTGCGGGCGTGCTGCTGGCCGGCGTGGCATGTGGCCAGGAGTTCATCTCGAACGGCAACTTCGACAAGGACGCCGCCGGCTGGGACAACCAGCCGCGCGATCAGGCCGGCGTCGTCTCGGAGTGGCTGGCGACCGGCGGCCGTGACGGCAGTGGCGGCATCCACATCACCAGCAGCAGAAGCGGCCGAGGAGCCATTTGGGTCTGGCAGTACACCATCTACCCACTGCCTGCGGGGAAATCGCTGCGTGTCGCCGGCTGGGTGAAGGGCAGGAACGTCCAGGATCTCGCCGGGATCTGCGTGGAAGGCTGGAACGCGACCCGGTCGCGAATGCCCGATTTCGCCACGACGCAGACGAGCCGGCCGCTCGCTGGGGATTTCGACTGGACGGAAATCGAGACCCGCCTGACGCCCACCGCCGGGACGGCACAGGTTCATGTCCTGATCTTCCTCAGCGGGACGGGCGAAGTGTGGTTCGACGACGTTTCGGTGACGGGCGAGGACGACCCGCAGGCGGCTCCGGCGACCACCCAGCCACTGCCCGGGCTGTACGACGTGCGCAGCAAGTACATGGTGTCGGCGAGCCGCAAGGCGCCGAAGACGACTTTCCTGGTTCCCTTGCCGCTGGACTACCGGGAGCAGGTCCCGCTGACGTACGAACTGTGGACCAAGCCGGCGGAGAAGCTCGCCGCCGCCCGCATCTACCAGGATCAGCCGGGCAACTACGTGGCCGAGGTCGTGTTGAAGCCGATGGCACTGCTCGAGCGAATCGAGCTCGGGTGGCGCTCGATCGTGCTGTGCGGCCCGCGGTCGTTCGAGGATGTACCGGCCAAGGCGCCGATTCCCGCGGAGTGGCCTGAAGCGGTTCGACCCTGGCTCCGCGGCTCGCTGTGCGTGCAGAGTGACGACGAGCGGATTCGGGAAGTGGCCAGGGACATTCGCGGGGACAGGACCGACGTGCTGGAGATCGTCAGCAGAACGCTCGATCGCGCCAGGCAAATCTACGACGCTCAGGAGGGGCGCAGCCTCAACCTGGACGCAGTGCAGGCGCTCGACAAACGGGGCTCGTGCACGAGCTGCGCCAACCTGGTGGCGGCTTTGTTCCGCGCCAACAACATTCCGGCACGGGTGCTCGCGGGATACGGTACATGGGCCGGACCGCATCAGACGCACTACATCGTCGAAGTGTACGTGCCGGAGTACGGCTGGTACCCGATCGAGTCGACGAAGCTGCACGCTCCCTGGCAGCCGTATCAGCAGGTGCAGGTGTCGATCGTGCGGCCGGAGTACGAGGATCGTTCGGCGTTCCGGGCCATCATTGCCGCCGGCGTGCCGTACCTGTCTCTGACCGAGATGCCGGATTACGACGGCTCGGTCGGCCCGTTGGGTATTGTGAGTGGAAAGCGGTGGGGCTGTGACCACGTGGCCGAGCGCTGGCAGGCGTTCCCGGCGAAGACGACGACCGGTGATTGGGAGAGCCTGATCAAGGCGGGGCGCGATCGCTGGCAGGCCTGGCTGGCGTCGCCGCCGACGTTGGACGAGAAGCGCCGGCTGGCCACGCCGCTGACCGCGACGGCGGTAGAGACGAACGACCCGGCGGCGCTGCTGCGCACGCTGCGCGAGTAGGGCGACGTTTCGGTTACCGACTGCGATTCAGCGAGGGTTCCTGGAGTGCGGGGGGCCGCGTTTTGCCGAGAAACGGCCAGCGGGGAGCGTGCGTCGTGTGTGCCACTGCTCTTGAGCAGTGCTCTTCGTTCGCCGGAAGATCTCGCGAATTTCGGCGACCGCCGGCCGCGGTTCGGGGCAAGTTTCCAGGGATAGTGGAGGATGTGCCTTTGCGCCTCGATGATCCGTTCGGCTGATCGGGCGTTGGCTGTGCTGTCGAAACGCACTGATCGAGAGCAGTGGTACACTCGTGCTTTCTCGGTTGATCATGGGTCGGTAGCGCGGTCGGCCCGCACCGCTCGTCAAGAGCGGCGGCACGCTCGCGGTCGTTGGCCTGAGCGGCCCGCTCGGCTGATTGAGTGTCGGTCGCGGTGAGGGTGCGGGACATTGACGGGGGGGGGTACACTTCCATTGACGCGCGGGTGCGCGTCGCCGGGGAGAGGTTGTCATCGTTATCGTGTGCTGGTCTCCGGCCGTGCCGAAGGCAGAGGAGGCTTCACATGCGCGCGATCATTGCAACCCTGTGGCTGGCGGTCGGCGTGGGGGTTTGTGGCGATATCCAGTATTTCGACGGCGGCCCGTGCGAGTACGCCGACACGCCGGGCGTGGCCACCGTTGTCTCGGTGTCGCCGGCCGATCCGGGCGATCCCAACTGCTGGAACGATCCGGTCGAGGTCGTCTTCGACTACGTGCCGGACGACCCGGAACTCGCCCACCTGGCGGTGTCGGGCATCCGGCTGACCATCAGCGAGGGCGTGAACCCGCCGGCGACCTGGGTCGAGGATGAGGGGCTCACCGCCGGCTCGCCACACCCGTGCCTCCGCCGGGACATCACGTCGGGAGCGTGCACGCCGCTGCTGTTCGAGCTGCTGGACGTGGACTACGAGGCGGGCATCGACCAGTGCTACGACGGGGCGTTCACCATGACCGTCGTGCCGGAGCAGGTCTACGACGCGGTCTACGGACAGCGGATCGTCGTGCTCGTCTCGGTTGAGGACAACGGCCAGACGCCCGTGCCCGAACCGGTGCACATCACCGTCAGCAGCAGCCAGGCGGACATCACGGTTGTGCCCGCGTACATTCTGCCCGGGCAGGTCTGCGAGGCAACCGCCATTCCGCGGCCGCGCCTGGCGTTCGGTGCGGGGTCGAAGCCGCTGCACAGCGCCGGCCAGCGCGGCTACCCGGAAGGCGACGACGTCGTGATCACCGTCTGTGGTGAGCGCAACGGCGCCGAGCAATCAGCCGAGCTGCACGTCAACGTTCTGTACGGCGGAGATGGCTGGCTTGAATACGCGACGATGGTACGCGAACGCTTCATTCCCTACCTCGCGGAGCAGCACCCAGAGCTCGGCATCACGCCGCAGACGGTGTGGACCGGCACCATCGTCAAGCCGCACATCCTCGTCGTGACACACTACCTCTTCTTCTCGGCGGAGTGGGAGATGGGCATCATGTGGCACAACACGATCCCGCCGTACGACTGGTCCCGCATCTACCTGCGGCATCGCTACACGGACATGACGCCGACGTACGCCTTCGAGATCAGTTCGTTCAGCGCGCAGCCGCCGGAACAGCCGCATCCGATCGACCCGCCGGCGGAGGTCGATCGGTAGAGTACCGGTCGACCGTGTGCGTGGTTTTCCCTTGCTTCTGGCGTGTTCGCGTCGGTATAAAAAGCGTAGCGGCACGTAACCGTCAGAAGGGGGGTGGGAAGGAGAGAACCATGAACAGCTTCCGAAGCATGTGGGCGGCGCTCGTCCTGGTCTGTCTGGCGAGTGCAGGTTTGGTGATGGGGCAGTGGGCGGTAGATCCGGCGGTCAACCTCGCCGTCGCGGACCGCACGTCGGAGCAGGTCGTCCCGAAGGTGGCCGGTACGGCGGACGGTGGCTGCTACATCGCCTGGCACGACCACGCCTCCGGCAACTACGACATCTACCTCCAGCGGCTCGACCGCGAAGGACACGAGGTCTGGGGACACAACGGGATCGCTATCAGCACGCACGTGCAGAATAGCTGGATCACCGACTGGGATCTGCTTGTCGACGCCGACGGCTGCGCCGTGTTGACGTTTGTTGACCTGCGGGCCGGCGGCGACTGGGACGTCTACGCCTATCGCATCGATCCGGACGGAGTGTTTCTGTGGGGGCCGGACGGTGTCGCTCTGTCCGACAACGCCGACTTCGAGGCCATGCCCCGCGTCGCCGAGACGACCGACGGTGAGTTCGTCTTCGTTTGGTCGCGGTCGCCGGACGTCGGCGACGGCTCGCTCGTCATCCAGAAGCTCTCGACCGACGGCACGCCGCAGTTCGGTGCGACGGGCATCGAGGTCTTCGGCGCTGCGGGCGAGTCGCCGGGATACGTGAACGTCGTGGCGGCGGACAACGGCGCGTTCATCATGAGCTGGGTCCGCGACATGAGCACGTTCATGAGCCCGCGGCACTTCCGCGCGCAGAAGTACTCCGCGGCGGGCGTGGCTCAGTGGGCGGCGCCGGTCGAGGTCTACAACGCGTCGTCCCTCCCGCTGGGGCACTTCCCGACCACGCTGCCTGACGGGGCCGGCGGAGCGATCCTGGTCTGGCATCGCAGCCAGTCGAACATGTACAACTGCCTCGTGCAGCACGTCACCGCGAACGGCGGCGAGCGCTTCACGCACAACGGCGTCCTGGTCTCGACGCTGACCGCCCGGCATCACATCGATCCGGCGGGCGTCTACCTGCCCGATACCGATGAGATCCTCATCTTCTGGAACGAGCGCAACTCGGCCCAGAGCCAGTGGGGGCTGTACGGCCAGAAGCTCTCGCCGACCGGGCAGCGCATGTGGGGCGACAATGGCATCGAGTATGAGCCCGTGAACACGGTCTACAAATCCTATCCGCGGGCGGTGCCGCTGTCGGACGGCGCGATGGTGTTCTACTGCGACGAGCCGACCGGCTCCGTCGTGCTGGACCGCATGCTCGCCTTCCGCGTGGACACGTCCGGCGCGCTCGTCTGGGACGACTCGCCGCGGTTGGTCAGCTCGGTGCTAAGTGGGAAGGCGCGGCTGCCCGTGATCGTCGGGCCGGCGGAAACTGCGATCATCGTCTGGGAGGACGATCGCGGCGGCACCGTCGACGTGTACGCCCAGAACGTCAACCGCAACGGCTCGCTCGGCGCGTTGGGCAACCTGAACTGCGACGCGTCCGTCGACAACTTCGACATTACGCCGTTCGTGCTGGCGGTGACGGACCCCGACGCCTATGCGGCGGCGTACCCCGACTGCAACCCGCTGCTGGCGGACATCAACGGCGACGGTGCCATCAACAACTTCGACATCAGCCCGTTTGTCGGTCTGCTAGCAGGCGACTAAGCGGAATCGGCGGACGCGGTAGGGCGGCCTGGGGTCATTCCCAGGGGTCCTCTTCGTCGTCGGGATTCTGCGGGCCGGTTTCCTTCGGCGGGGGCGGAGCGTTGGCGGCCCGGCGGGCGGCACAGTGTGGGCATTCGGCCGGCTCGCCGGGAGCGGTTGCGTACCATTGGCGGCATTTCGGGCAAAGTTTGGCTCTGTACGCCGACTCCTGACCGCAATGTTCGCACTTCATCGGCCAGGCGTCGAAGTCCATAGGGACCTTCACCTGGTAGGCAGCTTGGCAGGCCGGGTTGGTGCAGCCGACGTAGATGGTGGCGGTGGACGTGGCTTTCTCGAAATCGCCGGGGCCCGCCGGCGGGGTGAGGGCGTGCGTTAGCCAGCGGGCGGCCACGATCGCCACCACGCCGAGGATGATCCAGAGGGTGATGCGCACGGCCGCGGTCCGCCAGAAGAGGGAGGGGTCCTCGCGGACCTCGGCTCGCCAGCGGCGAAAATCCTCGGGCCAGTTGGCGGTTCTTTCCCGGATGCGGTCGGGCAGGTCGGCGAGCTGTGAGCGGCGGTCGGTACTCATCTGGCAGGCCCTCCGCTGGCCGATAATCCCATCGGCGACAGCCACATGAGCTTATCCGCATACCCCGCCGGGGGGCAAATTTTTCCTTTTGACAACCTTCAAAGGGGCCCTACAATGGCGGCTTCCGGTATGTAGGACCGGGTGAACGCATGCGCTGAGGCGCCGGTGGCCGCCGATCCGGCGCCGCCGGGGAATGCTGCTGTAGCTCAGTGGTAGAGCGCGTCCTTGGTAAGGACGAGGTCATGGGTTCAACCCCCATCAGCAGCTTACGGTGAGCGGCGCGCGCGCGTCGGGACCGGTTCGGGAACTCGGTTTGGCAGGAGAACTGGTGGCCGTGGAGGGCCACCCCGGGTGAAACCTTTCCCGGGCGATGAGTGGAGAAGATACATGGCCAAGGGTGTGTTTGAGCGGAAGAAACCGCACGTAAACGTCGGGACCATCGGACACGTCGACCACGGCAAGACGACGTTGACGGCGGCGATGACGGCTGTCCAGGCGGCGCGCGGACTGGGCGAGTACAAGTCGTACGACGACATCGCCAAGGCGTCAGAGAAAGACGGTCGCCGGGACCCGACCAAGATTCTGACCATCGCCACCGCGCACGTCGAATACGAGACGGAGAGCCGGCACTACGCCCACATCGACTGCCCGGGGCACGCCGACTACGTGAAGAACATGATCACCGGCGCCGCCCAGATGGACGGGGCCATCCTGGTGGTCAGTGCGGCCGACGGCCCGATGCCCCAGACGCGCGAGCACGTGTTGCTCGCCCGCCAGGTCAACGTGCCGGCGCTGGTCGTTTTCCTCAACAAGGTCGACCTCGTCGACGACCCCGAGCTGCTCGAGCTCGTCGAGATGGAAGTCCGCGAGTTGCTGAGCAAGTACGAGTTCGACGGCGACAACATCCCCGTCATCAAGGGCTCGGCCACGCAGGCGCTCGAGGCCGCCTCCGCCAAGAACGAGGCCGGCTATGCGGGTGTCGTCGAGTTGATGGACGCTCTCGACGCCCACATCCCCGAGCCGCAGCGCGAGCAGGACAAGCCCTTCCTGATGCCCATCGAAGACGTCTTCAGCATCAAGGGCCGTGGTACCGTCGGTACCGGTCGTATCGAGCGCGGCCAGGTCAAGGTCGGCGACGAAGTGGCCGTCATCGGTCTGCACGCCCCCGAAGGCCGCAAGACGGTCGTCACCGGCGTTGAGATGTTCAACAAGACGCTCGATTCGGGCATCGCCGGCGACAACGTCGGTCTGCTGCTCCGCGGCGTCGAGAAGAAAGAGCTGGAGCGCGGTCAGGTGCTCGCCAAGGCGGGCAGCATTACGCCGCACACCAAGTTCATGGGTGAGGTCTACGTCCTGACGAAGGAGGAAGGCGGCCGTCACACGCCGTTCTTCCCCGGCTATCGTCCGCAGTTCTACTTCCGGACGACCGACGTGACCGGCTCGATCGTGGAACTGGTCAGCCGCGAGGGCGGCAAGGCCGAGATGTGCATGCCCGGCGACAACATCCAGATGCGGGTCGAGATTCAGCACCCCATCGCCATGGAGGAAGGCTTGCGCTTCGCCATTCGCGAAGGCGGCCGGACCGTCGGTTCGGGCGTGGTAACGAAGATCCTCGAGTAGCCGCTTCGGCGACGCTGAAGGAAGAGGCTGAGGGACGGCGGCCGATCGTGGCTGCCGTCCAGCCGGCGCGGGCCGCCCGGCCGGCTCTGCGGGAGTGTGGTGCATGGCCAAGGCACAGAAGCGAGAATGGGTCTGGTTGCAGTGCTCGGAGACGGGCGACCTGAACTACCGCACCAACGTAAACGTCCAGGGCGGTGTGCCGAAACTGCAGCTCAAGAAGTACTCGCCCCGTCTGCGCAAGCGGACGGTGCACAAGATCAAGCGGAAGTAACCGGTAGGAGCGTAGCTCAATTGGCTAGAGCATCGGTTTCCAAAACCGAAGGTTGGGGGTTCGAGTCCCTTCGCTCCTGATCTGGGGCGGGGGCCCGGTTGCCGGGACCCCCGGTAAGCGTGTCCAGCAAGACGCCGGCCGGTGGCCGGCAGGGTAGTGGGGGCCGGATGCGGCCGGCCCGGCGTGATGGGAGCTGTTCGATGGCTGATGAAACCCTGGCTCCGGAACGAGTATCGCGACCGGCTTCGGCCGGCTCGGGCGGAGCCTCGCCTTTGCGGCCCTACAAGCCCGGGCAGGGGCGGCACGTTCGCTGGGGCACGGCCGGTGGCGCCGGGGTGATCGCCGTAGCCGGGGCCATGTTCGTGTACGACTGGCTGGCGGCGCCCTTCGGCGGCAACTCCACGAGCGATGTCGTGCTGCGGACGCTGATCCCGGTCGTGCTGCTCATCGGAGCCGCCTGGCTGATCTGGTGGCTGACCGGCACGCGGCGCGGCTCGGTCGATTTCATGATCGCCACCGAGGGGGAAATGAAGAAGGTGAACTGGTCCTCCCGCCGCGAGGTGTTCGGGGCGACCAAAGTCGTGATCTTCACGGTGCTCGCCATGGGCATGATGCTGGCGGTCGTCGACTTCGTCTTCATGGGGCTGTTCGCCCTCATCGGCGTGTTGAAGGTGCCTTTCTGGCAGCAGATATTTGGTAGCGGGGGCGCGTGACGTCCATGTCCGCCGACGCTTCGCAAATCGAGAGCAAACCAGTGGCCGAAACATCGGACAATCCTCCGGTCGAGAACAACGAGCCGGAGATGGTGCGGCCGGGGATGCAGTGGTACGTGCTCCGTGTGGCCTCCAACAAGGAGGACTCGGTGCGCGACGCCCTCGAACGCAAGGTCAAGATCGAACAGCTAGAGGAGCGTGTTGGCCGCGTCCTGGTGCCGACCCAGCGCGAGAAGCGCGTTCGCGGCGGTACGGCTCGCGTCTACCATCGCAAGCTCTATCCCGGCTACGTCTTCGTCGAGATGGCAACCGACGACGACGGCCGCATCCCCGAGAACGTCTGGTTCGTCATCAAGGAGACGACCGGCGTCGGTGATTTCATCGGTTCCGGCGGCAAACCCTCGGCCATGCCCATGCATGACGTCGAGAAGATGCTCGCCGCCGCCGTCAAGCCCGACGAATCGCCCACCCTGGCCAACCTGGCCTTCAAGAAGGGCGACCGGGTCAAGGTCACCGAGGGTCCCTTCGAGAACTTCGAGGGCGTGGTCGACGAGATCAACTCCCAGAAGGGCACCGTCCGCGTGATCGTCACGATTTTCGGACGGGCCACGCCGGTCGACATCGAATACTGGCAGGTGGAGGAGTTGCAGTAGCCGCGGGAGGCCGCCGGCGGCGGGAAACCGGCCCCGGGGCGTTGGACGAGCGGCTACCGGCCGGCTATACTACGGGTCTTTAGTCGCGGTCGCGGGCCACCGGGCCCCGTCGCAGACGCAGCAGTGCACGAATAGGGTAGGCTCATGGCGAAGGCCGTCATCGCGAAAATCAAGTTGCAGGCACCGGGTGGCAAGGCGACGCCGGCGCCGCCGGTCGGGCCGGCCCTGGGCCAGCACGGCGTGAACATCGGGCAGTTCGTCTCGCAATTCAACGAGCGAACGAAGCACATGGACGGGATGACCTGCCCGGTCGAGATCACCGTCTACAAGGACAAGAGCTTCGACTTCATCTGCAAGAGCCCGCCGGCGGCCGTGCTGCTGCTCAAGGCGGCCAAGCCGATCGAAGACGGGATGGCGATTGTGGAGAAGGGTTCCGGCGAGCCGAACCGCAAGAAGGTCGGCCGCGTCACCCGCGAGGATGTCCGCAAGATCGCCGAGACCAAGCTGAAGGACCTCAACGCGTTCTGCCTCGACTCCGCCGATCGGATCGTGGCCGGCACCGCCCGCAGTATGGGCATCGAGGTCACGGACTGAGAGATTCCCGGGCGGCGAGTTGAGTGCCGTCCGCTGACAACCAAAGGCCTGACCACGGGCCAGAACGTAGTGGGAGCTTCGCCATGCGGTTTCGCAGCAAGCGATACAAGAAAGACACCAATCAAGCCGCTCGCAAACCTCTTCCCCTCGATGAGGCCCTCAAGGCCCTCAAGGCTTATTCGAAGGCCAAGTTCGACGAAACCGTCGACCTGGTCTGCTGGCTCGGTATCGACCCGCGCCAGGCCGACCAGATGATCCGCGGCTCGGTCAGCCTGCCCAAGGGCATCGGCAAGAGCAAGCGCGTCATCGCCTTCTGCGGCGAGGGTGACGTCGAGGAGGCCAAGGCGGCCGGAGCGGTCGAGGCCGGCGGCGAGGAACTCGTTGCCAAGGTCCAGGGCGGCTGGCTCGACTTCGACGTGGCCGTCGCGCACCCGTCCATGATGGGCAAGGTGGGCAAGCTCGGTCGCGTGCTCGGCCCCGTCGGCAAGATGCCCTCTCCCAAGAGCGGCACGGTCACGCCGCAGCTCGTGCAGGCGGTGCGTGACTACTCGGCCGGCAAGCTCGAGTTCCGCAACGACAAGGGCGGCAACGTCCACGCCGTTGTGGGCAAGCTCAGCTTTGCCGACGCCGACCTCAAAGAGAACATTCTCGCCTTCGTCGGCCACATTCGCCGGATGAAGCCTGCCACGGCGAAGGGGCAGTTCCTCAGGAAGGTGTGCATCAGCGGAACGATGACGCCCGGCGTCGAGATCGACACGTCCACCTCGGGCGGACTGGAGTAGCCGATGAGCAAGCTGGTCAAAAACATGATCGCCGGGGAGCTGCGTTCCCGTTACAGCGAACTGGACAGTGCCTTGTGGGTCGAGCTGATCGGCGTCGACGGCAACACCACCAACGCGTTCCGCCGCGACCTGCACAGCAAGGATGTGCGGCTTGAGGTGGTGCGCACCGCCCTGTTGCGACGGGCGGTGGCGGACGGCGCGTTGCGGACGCTGGCCGACCATCTGGTAGGGCCGGCCGCGTTGATCACGGGCGGCGAGTCGATTATCGACGTCGCGAAGATGATCGACGAGTGGCTGCCGAAGATCAAAGGTCTGCGTATTCGCGGGGCCCTGCTGGAAGGGCAGTTCCTCAACGAGCAGGCCGCCGCCGGCCTGGCCAAGATGCCGTCGAAGCGTGACCTCCAGGCCCGCATTGCCGGCATGGCCCTGTCGCCTGGGGCGAACCTGGCCGCGGCCGTGCTGTCGGGTGGCGGGCGTATCGCCGGCTGCCTGAAGAGCATCATCGAGAAGCTGGAAAAGGAAGAAGCCCCGGCCGCCGCGTAGCGGGCCGGGTTGGAGATTGCTGAATCGGATCCGTGCCTGACTGCTCCTCGTGAGGATTAAATGGGACCACCGGGGTCCCAGCTATCCGGCCGGTCCCCAAACGCCTGTTGCGGAGTGTGTGACGATGTCCGAAGAACCTGCGGCGAGCGCCCCCGCTCGCGAATTTGACCCGGCGATCAAGGAGATCGGCGACAAGATCGCCGCCCTGACCCTGATCCAGGCCAAGGCCCTCACCGATTACCTGAAGGACGAATACGGCATCGAGCCCGCAGCGGGTGGAGCAGTCATGATGGCCGGTCCGGCCGTCGGTGGTGATGCCGGGGCCGCGGCCGCCGAAGAGCAGACCGAGTTCAAGCTGGTCATCAAGGCGGCCGGCGACAAGAAGCTCCAGGTGATCAAGGTCGTGCGGGCCGCCCGTAGCGACCTGGGTCTCAAGGAAGCCAAGGCCCTCGTGGACAGCGCCCCGAAGCCGCTGCTCGAGGAAGTGCCCAAGGAAGAGGCCGAGAAGTGGGCCAAGCAGCTCGAGGAAGCCGGCGCGACCATCTCCATCGAGTAGCCTGAACCGGCCCAGCTCGACGAAACGTTAGCACAGCGGCGAGTCCGACCCTGCGGGGGCCGGGCTCGCCGCTTCGTGTTGACAGGCCCGGGCCGGCGGGGGGAAATAATGTGCCTTGGTGTCCGAATCCCCTTCGTCCCCCTGGCGTGGACGGGGGCGTGCTGCGCGTAGGGTCCTGGATCTGGCAGGAGGAGACCGGTATGCGATACAGACTCGTGGTTCCCGTGCTCGTGGCGCTGCTGGCCGTGATGTCGGGTTGCACCGAGCGGCGTGGCGGCAACGTGAAGGCCACGCGCGATTTCGCGCTCACGTCGCCGTGGAACGACTTCCAGACGGTCGTCGTGGAGTCGCGGAACGGCAGCATCGAGATCGGCGTAGCAGACGTGCGGGAGGTGGAGATCGACGGCCGAATGTCCGTCCGGGGGATGACCCGGGCCGACGCCGACGCGGCCCTCGAGCGGATGCGGATTGATGTCGATCCGGCGGCGGACGCCGGCCGGACGCTGACCATCCGACTGGTCGTGCCGGACGAGCTTCGTCAGCAGTCGCCGTCGGCGGGACTGAAGGTCCGCGTGCCGCAGGGCTGTGCCGTGCGCCTGACGACGAGCAACGGTTCGATCGAGGCCGGCGGGCTGAAGGATCGGGCGGAGCTGCGTACGAGCAACGCCTCGGTCACGGTGACGGATTTCGCCGGCCGGGTGGACATCCGGACCAGCAACGGCAGCGTGGTGGCCCGCCGGGTGGACGGTCCGGTCGACGCCCAGAGCAGCAACGCCTCCATTACTGTTGAGGAAGTGGGCGGCGACTGCACGCTGGCGACGACGAACGGCTCGATCACGCTCCGCGACGTGCAGGGCAGCGTCCGGGCCCGGACGTCCAACGCCAGCATCGGCTGCGACGTTCAGCCGCCGGCCGGGGCCTCGGTCGTCCTGGAGACGTCAAACGGCAAGGTCGACGTGACGTTGCCGGAGACGCTTGCGGCGGAGCTGACCCTGGTCACGTCGAACGGCAAGATCTCCACGGCGTTCGGCAACGCTCAGGTCAACATGCGCGAGATGGGGAACAAGTCCGTACGGGCGACCATGAACGGCGGCGGCGGCCGGGTCGAGGCCCGTACATCGAACGGAGCGATCACGTTCGGCGTGCGCTGACGCAACCCCCGCGTCCAGGCTGTGTGGCGCGCCCCGCTGTCGATCACCCTCGGCGGCGGCAAGCCGTGTTTTTCATCGCGCCAGCCGCGATGAACGTCACGAAGTCAGCAATATCTGCGGCGGTTTACAGCAGGTTGCGCGGAGCGCCCCGCGCAACGCCGCGTGGGGATTGCGCCGTTCCTGCAACGCGGCGTGGAGACGGTGGCGCACTTACATCCCTCGGACCCCAATCGCCCCGAGGGCGACCTGTAGCGCCGGCCCCCTGTGGCCGACGTCGCGTAGCGCTGGGACGCCGCACCCAGCGCCCAGACGTCCGGTACGGAGCCCGGACGCTACACCCGCCACGTCCGGCCGTTCGGTACCCCGGCCCGCCGGGAGACGCTACACGAACCCAATCCAGGCCCCGCGTTGTAGACCTGCGCGCCCCGAGCTGTTCCTGAACGGCGTCTTCGCCAGCAGGTCGAGCCAGACCTGCTGGACAGGCGAGGGACCCGCGGCTCATTCGTCGACCCAGATCTCCCGTGGTTCATCCGAGGCACTGAGCAGACAATCGGTGATCCGGTCGCGCTCATGACAGACCACGAGGTGCAGCCCATCTCGACCGCGCGTATCGGAGGTCCGGCGCATTTCGAAGCGAACCACGCCGTACACCCTCAAACGAGTTTCCCCCGCGGTCTCGTGAAAATCGGCACCGCAAAGCTGGCGAACGTTGGCGAGCGGCTCACCAACGGTAATGTACCCCGCATCCATGGCGCGCAGGCAGATGTCGCGCTTCACTGCGCCCGCTACCGCGTCCCGGTAGCAGACGACTAACTCATCGAGAGTCAGGTGCTCCGGTCGGGACTCAGTCATTCCCTTGTCCATATTCGTGACCACGAGACCAAGAATCGCATCAACTCCCTGTTCGTGATACACTCCCAAGTACCATCCGCCATACTTAGGCGAGCAAACGAAACCACGATCGTCCACTCCGCCGGGTACCGGAGGCAGCAAATGAACTACGCTCCAGTACCTAACCCCCTCGTTTTCAAGGCGCACCTCGAAGTCCGCACCACAGAGCCGCCGGACATTCTCTAGCGGTGCGCCGATTGCTATGTGGCCGGCATCAACGGCGCGCAAGCAGATGTTCAGCTTTGCTGTGTCCCCGCTCGCTTGTCGATAGCAGTCCGCCAACTCGCCCAAGGTGACTGGCATTGGGATGGATGCAGACCTACTGCTGCTCCCAGACGGAGGCTGCTGATGTGACTGCGACGTCTCGCCTGCACACCCTACCAACGTCAACACAGTCACCACAAGACAAACCACCGGGGAACGCCACCGAACGATTATGGACATGTACGACACCATATTTGCCGCCGCAGCATGTAATTGCCGGAAGGCGAGCTTGAGGAGATTGTAACGGTTTGAGGACCGTACGACACACGGAAGTTCATCCAAAGGTAACATTTCTTGCCATCCTTAGTGACGACTACGGTCACGCAATTGTACCGCGGAAACACGGCGCCGTTCACCGGTCGCTGGATGCTCTTGCCGGGTACTGACCCGTCTGGGCCGGGCCTCGGCTGGCCCCAAGGAGTCCCTGGTGTTTTCGGAGGAGCGCTGTTTTGTCGCCAAACGCCCTGCTTAGCGAAGAGAAAGGGCCTCGATCCGCCGGCGCCCCTCACTTCGAAGCACCTACGGCGCGGTCGGCCGCCGTCGCTTCAGTCGGTGTGCCGCACTCGGGACACACGCCAGTCGTGTTGCCCCTGAGATCATAGCCGCACTCGAAGCAGACCGGCCCTTCTCCGCCCGCGAGAGGCCGGCCTTTCGCGCGCAACACCGGCCACCAGTACCACAAGAGCACACCGATCATAAGAGAAGGCGGGCATTGCACGAAGAGTTTGAAAACGACCTCCCTCACCGGTGACGGCTCCCAGGAGAAGCTGGCCGGGGGGGCTACGCAAGCCCAGTACACAATCGTGTTCGCGACAACCACACCCCAGCGCACTACGTCACACGCGCATATGCGCCACATGGTTGATGCGAGAGACCTCCTCGTCGCTCTTATGCGCCAGCCGAGCACGAAAAGCAGCACCGGCCATGCAGCCATAAGCACGACCTCTACCGCAGATACCAGGTTCTCCGCAGAGTTGAACGAGTTCACGCTGCAAGCGAACCCCCATATATCGACGAGGCATTGCGGCCAGCCGCAGACCATGGCGAAACACAGGGCCGCGGCCATGATCAGTCGTCGCGTCAGGACCATCAAGCGCGGCCAAGAGGCCTCCTCCTGAGGTGCCCCAGGATCATCTCGCCGCAATCCTGCCACGTAGCCAGTCCGTGGCCAGCGGCGCACGGCGACAAGCAGTACGGCTGGAATGACGCAGGCCGACAGTGTTTGGAGGGCGACGTCCAGAGAGAACACGAAGAAGCCACCCTGAAAGTGCCTCCCGGCGGCCCACAGGCCGACAAAGAAACGGCAGTAAGTAATGCCCTGCACGAGCGACGAGAACGCTTGGTACGCGAGAGTCGCGTACACAAGCCGCCGACTCGAACACCAGCCGCGCAAGGCTGCCAGGCACAACAGGATGGGCACGAGTGTGCCCGGGTTCCGCAGGAACCAGAGCGTCCACGACGATAGCAGCCTAAGCAGCGGCCAGCTCGTTTCCTGCCAGGATGTCCACGTTCGTGCCGGAGGAGACACGGCGTCACGCTCCCACAGCAACTCCCACCCAAACCACAGCGCCGCTGGCAGGCCGGCAGCCAGTAGCACGAGAGGCGCGAGGAAACCCTCCTGCCTCCAGCGCGTTGTGTGATCTTTCATATCCACGACTGGCTTGGCAGACCCTCGTCGCTTGTCGAGTAAACGGCACTTGCCGAATCGCTACGGCGTCGCCGGCGGCGCGTCTGATTCGTTCGGCAGGGGTTCCCAGAAGCCGAAGTTCTCCTCTTCGAGATGGCAGTAGCCCGTGGCACCGTACTGCGCGTCGGAGTTGTAGCCCCAGCGCAGGTACTCCGAGTCGCCGCCGCCTTGCGTGGTGATCAGGAACCGATTAGCCAGTTCGCCGAAGCCGCGGGCTTGGTCGGCTGGCGACTTCGCATCGCCGCGATTCGCATCGACCGGTACCCACCCGTAGTTCGGCAGGTACACCTGCGCCCAGCGGTGGAACGCTTCGTCCACGCTGGCATCGTCGCCGCGAACGACGACGCTGCCCTGGTACCGCGCCGGCAGGCCTGCCGCCCGGCACAGGGCGATGAACGCGAACGTGTATTCCGAGCACGAGCCGCTGCCCCGCCGCAGCACCACCTCCGGCACGTCCCAGCCGCCGACCATCTCGTATTCGAGCTTGTCGATCACGTGGTTGAAGATCTTGCGAGCGATCCAGTAGGGGTTCTGCTCGTTGCCGACCACCCGGCGAACCGTATCGCGGATGAACGGGCTGTCCAGCCGGTAACGTGAGCCGTCGACCGTGTACGCCTCGCGGATCTCCGCCGGTATGTCGGCCAGCGTGCCCGTCTTCTCCGGGATGATGAGGTAACGAATCGCTGAGACCTCGACGTTGACGCCGTAGCTCACGACGGCCTTCTGCCCGGCGGGAACGGTCGCCAGCTCGAAGCACTGGCACGGCTGTCCCCAGCGGTCGGTCTCGGGCGCCATCGCCGCCCGCGTCCCCGCCGCCGGGCAGGCGTATTCCGGTTCCGACAACAGCTTCTGATTCGGCAATGTCACCGGCACGGCGAGGTTCACGCGCACATCGCGCACCTCGCCCGGCCCGTAGTTGTACAGCGCCCACATGTACTCGACGTGCGCCCGCCGCGTATCGCTCAGCCGGTACATCGGCGTGTCGTGCACCTTGAGGGCGTAGACCTGCCGCGTCTGGAAATCGACGTTCCACAGGTGGCCGTCGTGCCAGGCCACGCCGGCGGCGTACGGCCCCGGGGCGGGCAGGATGCCGACGACCGTCCCGTCGTCCGGCACGATCATGTACAGCTCATCCGCGACGCGGTTCGCGGCCCACAGGTACCGGCCGTCGTACGTCAGGCAGGTGCAGTTGCGGTCGGGCACGTCGAAGTAGCCGAGGATCGTCCCGTCCTCCGGCAGCACCTTGTAGATCTTGCGGCTGCGGCCTTCGAGGATGAACAGATGCTCGCCGTCCCAGGCCAGCCCGGACGCGTCGTTGCCCGGAGCCTTGAACGATCGCTCGACCATGCCGGTCTCCGGGTTGAAGGCGTAGATCTGCCCCGTGTGATCGTCGCCGATGTAGAGCAGCCCGCCGCCGGCGGCGAGACCCTGTGGTTTCAGCGTTGGGGCGTCCCACGTCTTGTCGACGGACCCATCCGCCGGTTTGAGGCGGTAGAGCTTGGCCTCGCGCCAGTCCAGCAGGTACAGGTACGTGCCGTCGGAGGCCAGGCCGGCGGGGTAGCGGCAGGGGGCGGCAAACGAGCGTTCGACGTCACCGGGTGCGCCCGAGGCCGGGGATATGAGGACCAGGATCCCAATCACGAGCAGGGCGGAGTAGGCGTATCGCGGCAGCATTGGCATGATATACCTCCATAATCCACGAAGCCGGGCGCGATTGTACTGCCAACGAGCCCGCCGGGGCGGGCACGTCCGATTCGCGGTGGCGATTCGCCGCGAACTTTTCCGCCGGCCGGCGCGACGTAGAGGGTGACAGCGTGTGGTTCGTCCGCCGTCAACACCCGGGTGATGCATGCCGGAAAGCATGAGCAGGCTCGCCATCCTGTATCGCCAGCACGGTGCAGCCCTGATGCAATACCTGCACCGCGCCTTCGGCCACGTCGAGCCGGCGGAGGACCTCCTTCAGGAAACGCTGCTACAGGCCGCCCGGCAGCCCCAAAGGCTGGCCGACGCCGTCTCCCCGCGGGCCTGGCTCTTCACCATTGCCCGCAACGTGGCTGTCACCGCCCACCGGCGGCGGCGGCCGGCGGCGACCCTGCCGGGCGAACTGCCGGCGACGGCGGGCCCCATCGAGGACCCGCGCCTCGACCGGCTCCGGCTGGCCATCACGCGGCTGCCCGATCATCAGCGGGAGCCGCTCGAGCTCCGGCTCCGCGAGGAGCTGAGCTACGAAGAGATCGCCGCCGTGCTCGGCATTCCGGTCGGCACGGTGCGCTCGCGGCTGCATGAGGCTGTGCGGCGGTTGCGAGCGGCCCTCGTCGGCGAGGGCGACCCCACGCCGACAGAGCAGTGAGGTGTACACGTGAACGCGGATGTGCTGGACAGGCTGTTGATGGATCGGGCGTTGGGCGTGCTTGCTCCCGACGTGGAGACGCTGCTCGGCGCCTACCTGGAACGCGAGCCCGACGCCGCCCGGCGTGTCGCTGAGTACGCCGACGCGACGGGTCTGGCCGGCCGGTTGCTGAAGGTCGGCGGAGCGAAACCGCTCCCGCCATTCCCTGAAGCCAAACTCCGAGAGGCCGAGGTTGCCCGCCGGCGGCGGCGGATCGTCCGGCAGGTGGCCAGTCTGGCGGCGTGCGTTTTGGTCGGCGTGTGGGCAGGGGCTTGGTGGGGCGGTACCGCGGGTGTTGAACCCGCGCCGGGACCGCGCACGACGAACCCCGTCGTCGTTGACGCCGGCTCGTCGGGCGACGACGCGGGCTTCTGGTCGCTCGAACGCCTGTCCGAGACCGTGCAGCAGAAGAAGAGGACGAGGCCCGTCCTCTTCAAGTGGGATTCACCGATGCGGAAACCAACCATGGGAGAGACAACATGAGTAGATACGTGCGTGGCATGATCGTGATCGGGTTGCTGGCGACGATGGTCGGCTGCTTCCCGGAGAAGCGGGTCGTCTGGTCGCCGAACGGGGAGGTGGCGGCGGTCATCGGCAAGGATGGCCTGCACCTGTGCGGGCGCGATGGCAAGCTGTCTGACCGCGTGGCCGAAGGCGTGCAGCGGGCGGCGTGGCTGCCTGATTCGCGTCATCTGGTGCTGGCGGGCGAACAGATCGTCAAGACGTGGGCGGACATGGCGACGTGCTTCCCAGCCGAGCGGCGTGAGGCCCTGACGGCGATCGCGGAACGCATGTGCGCCGAGGTGCTTGCTCACGAGGGGCCGCTCGACGACCTCAAGGTCGAGGAATTCGAGAAGCTGCGGGAGGGTGAGCAGCACGCCGTCCTGCTCTACCTGCGCGAGAAGCACGCCGACGCTCTGGCCGCGAGGCTCGGCGACAAATGGGCGGAGGTGAAGGCCGCCGACATCAAGCTGTGGGTTGCCCAGACGGCGGAGCTGGCCGGTCGCGAGATCAAGGTGGGCAAGACGCTGGTGCGGAGCGCTGACGAGATCGTGTCGCCGCGCGTCTCGCCGAATGGCCGGCTGCTGGCGTACGTCGGACCGCCGGCGGACGAGACCGAGGGAACCGGTCAGCTTCTGGTTGTGCCGCTCGACGGCAGCGCGGCGCCGCGCGTGGTGGGTGAGTACGTGAGCATGTTTCCCGACTGGTCGGCTGACGGCAAGGCGCTCGTCTACGCCCGCTCCGCCGGAGGACTGAGCGACTCGGACATGCTGGCCCTGGGCAGCATTAGCCAGCGGACGGTGTGCGACGAGGCGGGTGCGTTGCTAGACGAGTTCCCCGACCAGGAGGATCTGGCGGGCGTCGTCTTTCAGGCCGAAGTCCGTGTTCGTTCGCTGCCGGACGGGCGGATCATCTTCTCGGCGATGGAGATGCACCTGCCGTGTGCGACGACGGATCTGCCCACGCAGGCGACGCTCTTCATGGTCGATCCGGGCCACTACCCGCTGGTCATGCGTGTCGCGCCGCGGCAGGCGGAAGCCGAACTGGCGAACGCCGCCTACTTCTTCGAGGTCAGTCCGGACGGGCAACACGTGGCGGTACCCGGTTCGAGCGGTGAGATGTGTGTGCTGACGCTGGCGACCGGCAAGGTGTTGACGGTGATCGGCGGCGATGAGGCGCACGGCGGGTTGGCCATGGTGCCCAACTGGCGGACCGCGGACGAGTTGTGCTGTGTCCTGCCGCCGGCCGATGGTTCGGAGCGGGCGACGGTGGTGCTGTGCCGGATTGACTGGGCGGCGGGCCAGGTGAAACGCGAGGCCCTGAGCACCGACTGGCCGGAGGCCCCCCTCCGTGGTTTCCTGCTGCCGGACAGTGAGGACAAGAGCGACTAGTCGAGGGCATAGTCGCGGCAATTCGCCGACACGACGACGGCCGGCCGGAGCCCCGCGCTCCGACCGGCCGTTTTGTGGGAGCCATCAGTCGTCAGCCAGAAGCCGTGAGCCGGAGTGTGGCATGCTGAAGCCTCTGGCGCCGGCATGTCTTGTCCTCGCGACAGGAACAACATGCCGGCGCTGCGCTTCGGCATGCCACACACGTCACGTGCCGTGTCCTGTGCGCGCATCGGGCGTCGCTCGTCAACGCACGTTCACCCCGCCGGCTGATCCTCGACCGCAACGCCTCGTTGCCTCGGCACCCTGAGCGCAGCCGAAGGGGTTGCCTCGTTGCCTTTCTGCCCTTCTTCCCTCTTCCTAATACACTGACTGTACCGACTGCACCCACCGAATAAGCTGGAATTGCAGGAAATTGAACAGGAAGTGCGCCGCGATCACCACCAGCAGGCTGCGCGAGCGCACGAAGCACAAGGCCAGCACCACGCCGACGCCGCCAATCTGCAACACCCCCACCAGACCCTGTGCGAAGTGCAGGGCGGCGAAGAGCGTGGACGACAGGATGACGGCCCAGGCCCAGCTTCCGCACGCGCGTCGCAAGAGCGGCAGGAGCAGTCCGCGGAAAATGATCTCTTCGTGGATCGCCACGGGAATCAGCAGCAGTATGGTCAGGCCGATGCTGTTCACCGGCATCTGCTCGAGCAGCTCGAGGCGTTGCTGAACGTCCTCCTCCACCTGCGGCTGCATCGCCATCCACGCCGTGACGGCCGCCACCGTGAAGAGCAGCCAGCCGTATGTCATTACCACGCCGAGTCCCGTCCAGCCGACCTGCGGCAGTGGATCGCTCAGCCGCACCCCGAAACTCGTCGCCGGCAGCCGGTGCCGCAGCAGCAGGTAGGCCAGCAGCCCCACGCCCAGCAGGACATCGAAGCACTTCCGCACGATCAGCATGGACAGATCGCCTGCTACGAGCGCCGGCCCTTCCAGCCACGGGAGTATCGCGATCTCGAAACCGAACGGTACGAACACCGCCACCAGCAGCACCAGTGCCAGGTCCAGCCCCGCGTCCCACCGCTGCAACGAGCGCAGCTCCAACGGCGACGGCGGCTCCAGCGGTGTCAGCGGAGGAACCGCCACCGGGCGGGCCTGCACGATATCGCTGTCCGGAATGGGCGGAAGGAAATCACTCACGGCTGATCCCGCGGATACGTGATCGTGGCCGGGCCTCGGCCGGGGCCGGCGGCAACGGGCCGCCGACAAATCAACGCCCGGGCATTTGGCGCACTGCGCCTGACTAGCATAATAGCGGACCGCTACGTTGGGCATGACCACGACCAAAAACGCCGCGATGGCGGCGGGACCCCGGAGGGCGCGATGGGCGCAAAGCGGACCAGGAAGCAGGCAACGGGACCGGCGGGCGGCGTGCGGACCACCGAGAGTGCGATGCACGGCTGGCGCTGGAATGGCAGCGCCGGCACCGTGTCGGCACCGGTCCGCTGCCGGCGTGAGCAGTGGTACCTGGTCAGCGCCACGCCTGCGGGCGGCGTCAACCGGCAGCGAGCCGAGGTTGCCCTGCGTTTCTTCAACCACGACGAGCCGCTGGCCGAGCGAGCCCTTTGGCTGCACGCCGTCGCCGAATGCGAACATTGCCCCGGCCTGCTCGGCTGGGTGCAATCGCCGGACAAGGCGACGCATGTTCAGCTCGGGCTGCCCGGCGGTCCGGAGGGCTGGTGCCAGGAAGTCACGTTCCACCCGGTGGCCGAGCGCGACCCGAAGTGCCACCCGCTGGCCGCCGTTCCGCGCTGGCGGACGTACCGGCCGCCGTTTCCCATCCGGCAGGTGTTCGTCCCGCCGGCGCTCGAGGCGCTGGCCGAGTACCTGCCCGGGCAGGAGGTGACCACGCTGCGGCCGCGTTCGCGCGCGGAGCTGAAGCGGCGGGTGCAGGGGGCAGCCTGCGTGCTCGATCCGGAGTGGGCCGTTCGGCAGAAGCTGACCTGGGCTGACCTCGAGCAGATTGCCGCGGATTCGTGGCTAATGGTGGATTTGGAGACCGTCTGGCGGCTGCTGCGCCAGACTGGCGGCGTCACGGCCCAACTCGTCACGCAGAGCGCCCCGCACGGCATCATGTCCGCCCGCGTGGAATACGCCGACGTGGCCACCCGTGGCTTCGCGATGCAGGACGTATTCCCATACGGGACGATCGACGCCGACGGCGGTTTCGCCGCCCGTGTGCTGCGGGCTGACCGGGCCTGGAAGCGCTATGCCGACCGCGAGGGTTTTGCGACGCTGCTGGCCAGCGAGACGCCACACGCCCAGCATTGCGGCGACGTGCTGACGGCGGCCAAGCCGGTAGGGCGGGGCGAGCTGATCGCCACTGATCTGCCTTGGCTGGTGGCCGGCACGCATGGCCCGCTCGTGGCCCCGCGCCTGGCCCGGCACGCCCTGGCAATGCACCTGGCCGGCCCGTTGTCCGACGTGCTCCAGTATTGGAACCGTTGGGACGACGGTCAGATCATGGTTCGCGACATCGCCGACCTGGCCCGTCGCTACCCGCCGCTTTGGGCCGTGCGTTGGGCCTCGCCCAAGCCGGAAGTGGTGCACCTGGGCATCGCGCTGCCGGCGGCGACCGCTGGCCGGACGCTGCTCATCCGCACCGGCCGCGTGGACAACCTGCACGCCCACGACGGCGTTCCGCCCGAGCCGATGGTCATCTTCATGAAGATGCTGGCCCGCGACGCCCACGAGCAAACGCCCTGGGCCCGCCGCCATCTGGCCGGCCTGAACGTGGTGTGGCAGTTCGATTCCTCCGCCGGCCGCCGATACGCCGCCAACTACGCCTCGGCCGCGGCCCTGGACGGTGATCGCGAGACGACGACCCTGCTCGTGCGTTGTGCCGACGGCCCCGCGGACGACACCGATCCGCCCGCCGGCCGGACCCTCACTGAGCGGATCGACCTGGACGAGGGCCTGCACGGCGACGGCTCGCTGGCCTGCCAGCGGCGGCTCGATGCCCGGCTTCGCCGCCGGATCGAGGAGGTTTCCGACTGACGTCGGCGGATTGCCACCACGCCGCGAACGTGCTACAAACCGTGATGGTGAATTGAACGAGTGCTCTCCCGGCGCGGCGGCCGCCCGACCTGTGAAATACGATCAGACGAACCGATGATGAACCTGCGCGATCTTGGGAATACGTGTGTCCTCGGCCTGCAATGGGGTGACGAGGGCAAGGGCAAGATTGTCGACTTGCTGGTCGAGCACTTCGACGTTGTCGTGCGCTACGGCGGCGGGGCCAACGCCGGCCATACCGTCGTCGTCGACCGCGACACCTTCGCCCTGCACCAGTTGCCCAGCGGTATCCTGCGTCCCGACGTGCTGAACGTCATCACGTCCGGGACGGTGATTGACCCCGCGGCACTGCTCGGCGAGATCGCGACGCTGCGCCAGCGCGGCATCGCCATCGGCGACAACCTGCGCATCAGCAACCGCGCCCACCTCGTCTTTCCCTACCATCGTCAGGAGGACGTGCTGGCGGAGCGCGCCGCCCGCAAGGCGGACAAGCTGGGTACGACGGCCCGCGGCATCGGCCCGTGCTACGGCGATAAGGTGGCCCGGCGGTGGGGCATCCGCGTGTGCGACCTGCTGCGGCCCGAGCGGTTGCGCGAACGCGTCGCCGCCGTCGTCGCCCACAAGAACGCGTTTTTCCCGGCGGTCTACGAAAGCCGCACGCCGTTCGATGCGGCGGCCATCGCCGACGAGTACCTGGCCTTCGCCGACGCCCTCCGGCCGCACGTGTGCGACACGTCGGATTTGCTGCACGGGCAGTTGCGGCAGGGCAAACGTGTGCTGTTTGAAGGAGCGCAAGGCAGCCTGCTCGATATCGACCACGGCACGTACCCGTTCGTGACCAGCTCGAACACGATCGGTTTCGCGACCGGCGCCGGCGTGCCGGCGTCGACCGTTCGCTCTGTCATCGGCGTCGTTAAAGCCTATACGACCCGCGTCGGGAGCGGCCCGTTCCCGACCGAGCTGACCGACGTCATCGGCGATTCCATCCGCGACCGCGGCGGCGAGTTTGGCACGACCACCGGCCGCCCGCGACGTTGCGGCTGGTTCGACGTGGTCGCCGCCGGCTATGCCGCCCGCATCAGCGGCTCGACCCATCTGGCCGTCATGCACCTGGATACGCTATCGGGCATGGACGAGATCCGCATGTGCGTCGGCTACCGCCACGACGGACACGTCGACGCGTCCTGGCCGGCGGACGCCGACACGCTGACCGAAGTCACGCCCGTGTACGAGACCTTTCCCGGCTGGGCGGCCGACGTCGGCGGTTGCCGCCACCTGGCCGACCTGCCCGCCGAAGCACGGCAGTACCTGTCCGCGGTCAGCACACGGCTGGGCGTGCCGCTGGGCATCGTTGGTGTCGGACCGGCTCGCGACCAGACGATCTTCGTGGAGGAAAACGACTGATCATGGCCGCAGATGCGCCGCTGGATCCGCGCGAAGTGCTCGGCATCGCCCCGGAGGCGTTGCCGCGTCACGTGGCCATCATCATGGATGGCAACGGTCGCTGGGCCCGGCAGCGCGGCCGCCCGCGCATCGAGGGTCACCGCGAGGGGACCGAGTCCGTCCGCGAAGCTGTCACGCAGTGCGCCCGCCTGGGCATTTCCTACCTGACGCTATACAGCTTCTCGCTGGAGAACTGGCGCCGTCCGGCGGACGAGGTCGCCGGCCTGATGGCACTGTACGCCGAGATGCTCGTCGCCGAGCGGGACGAGCTGCTCCGCAACCGCATCCGCCTGGTCCAGCTCGGCCGGCAGGAGCGTTTGCCGGACGAGGTCCTGCGCGAGCTGTCCGTGACCGAGGCGCTCGTCCGCGAGGAGCCGCGACTGACGCTGTGCCTGGCGCTGAACTACGGCAGCCGGGCGGAGATCGTCGACGGCGTCCGGGCGATCGCCGACCGTGTGGCTCGCGGCGAATTGCGCCCGGAGGACATCGACGAGCAGACGATATCCAACAGCCTGTATACCGCCGGCCTGCCCGATCCGGACCTGTTGATCCGGACCGCCGGCGAGATGCGGCTGAGCAATTTTCTCCTGTGGCAGCTCAGCTACGCCGAGCTGTACGTCACGCCTGTTCTGTGGCCGGACTTCCGCCAGGAGCATCTGTACGAGGCGCTGCGGGCGTTTGCCCGGCGGGAGCGGCGGTTCGGCGACGTGGTGCCGGCGCAGTCGCCGGCGACGGAATAAGTTTCGGCCGGGCGCGAGGGACGCTGGGGCCGTGTTGCGGTTACGGTTGATCTTCGGTTTGCTGTTGGCGGGCGCGGTCGTTGCGCTGCTCGTGCTGGATGCCTGGCTGGCGACGCTCACGCCGCCGACCTGGGTCGTACCCGGGTTGGGGATCAACGTCGCCGTATGGCTGATGAACGGGGCGATCTCAACGGCGCTGGTGGCGGTGTTCGTTCTGCTGGCCGCCCACGAACTGCTGTGTTTCGCCCGGGCCCGCGGCTGTTACCCGTCGTGGGTGCTGACGCAGATCGGGGCCGTCGGGCTGGTCATCGGTCCCTACGTCATCTTCAACTCGCAGGCCGCCGCCGCCCGCACGGGCGAAGCCTGGGGGCTGTTCCTGCTGTGCGTCGTGCTGGGCGTGTCGTTCGTTCGGCAGTCGTGGCGCTACGGTACGAACCAAGTCATGTCCAACATCGCCGCCACGATGTTCATCGTGCTGTACACGGGCGGTCTGGGCCATTTCATGTGCCGGCTGCGGATGGAGGTGGGGGGCAAGGAAGGCGTGCCGCTGCTGCTGTTCTCGCTCTTCGTCGTGAAGATGACGGACGTCGGCGCGTACTTCGCCGGCCGGCTGTTCGGCCGGCACCGCATGATCCCCTGGCTCAGCCCGATGAAGACGTGGGAGGGTCTGGTCGGCGGCGTGCTCGTCGCGGCGGCCAGCGCCCTCGGTGTCGGGCATCTGTTGCACGTCACCGGCGCCGCCCGCATGGGACCGGAGGGCGCACCATACGTCCTGTCGCTGCTGGGTTTCGGGTTGCTGATGGCGGCCCTGTCCGTCGCGGGCGATCTGTGTGCCTCGCTGCTCAAACGCGACGCCGCGGTGAAGGACTCGGGCGAAGCGCTGCCCGGCTTTGGCGGCGTGCTCGATGTGCTGGATTCACCTCTGCTGGCCGCACCCGTCGCCTGGGCCTTCTGGACACGGCTCGTGCACGTCGGTTCGGCGATCGGCGCCTGAGCCGCTACAGCCACGCGTGCAACTGCGTATACGCCCCATAGCCGAGTAGCACCAGGGCCGCCCCCAGCAGTCCCAGCCAAATCGACCAGAGCAGCGGCCGGGTTCGGAAACGCTCCTGGAACGACAGGGGGACGTTGAAGAACAGATCGAACACGGCGTGCTCGGCCAGGGCGCCCTTCTCGCCGAACACCGGGATGACGTGCACCGCACTGCGCGCCCAGCGGCCGGCGAGGAAGCGGGCCAGCGCCGGGTCGTGCGCAACCATCTGGAGCGGAAACGCCAGGTAGCCGACCACGTGTATGAACGAGACCGGAGCCGCGATGTAGTAGTTCTTGATGTCCCGGTCGCGCACCATCATGAACAGCACGAAGAGCCCGCGGGCCATCGATCCGGGCGAGATCGGGAACGTCTGAATCGCTACCGCCCAGAATGCCCCGCGAGCTGCCGTTGCCGTCCAGCCGATACCGTTCAGCCGATCGTACGTGATGATCACCGCCCAGACGATCGCGATGACGATTTGCGTGACCGGCACGGTGCAGAGGTGTGCGGCGACGCAGAGCAAGTACTTCTGAATGAATGGGTCGTGGACCTGGTGCGCGATCTTCGCCGCCTCGTCGTCGGTCAGCATGCCCTCTTCGCGGCCGAGGTGGACCTGTTCGAGCAGCCACTCCTCACGGAACTGCGGTTGCACCAGGAAACGCAGCACGAAGCTGAACCGCTCCTGCACCAGCTTCCAGCCGTACGACGGTTCGGCGATCATCCGATGCCAGCGCGCCGGCAGCCAGCCGATGAGGATTCGTTGCAGCCAGAACCGCACCGGTTGGCGCACGAGCCGCAACGCACGCTCGTCGCTTATCCGGCCCTGGCGGTGCCAGTTGCACAATACCTCGATCCGCGAGCCGCGCAGGGCCCGCATGAAGTAGCTCCAGTTGCTCAGCATGCGCCCGAGGTGAGCCCGGTAGCCGCTGTGCCCCCACAGCTTCAACACGGCTTTGCCCAGCAGCGGTACTAGCGACACGAACCACAGGAGCGTGCACCACACGCCGCGACGGCGCAGTTGCTCGGCGTGCTCCTCGTCGATCCGTCCCTTGTGCTGCCAGCCCGTAATCGCTCCCGCCCGCACATCCCGCCGCAATGAGCCGTCGGACAGCAGCCGGACGTGATGGTGCGTGATATCGGGCAGCGATCGGCGGTGGATCGTTTCGCACTCGACCAGCTCGTTGACCGCCGGCTGGAGGTCGGCGAATTCCTCGCGGTGCTCGTCAATGAAGGCATGCAGGCGCGGCAAGTCGCTCCGGTCGAACTGCACCAGCCGCCCGTGCCGCAAGCCGCGCAGGATCAGCCAGAAGTCCGCCGGACTCATCGGCAGGAAGGGCAGCAGGGCGAGGCCGGCACGGAAGTCGATCGCGGTCAGGCCGGCTCGCGGCGAATGGTCGTTACCGAGGCGCTTGAGGGCGTTCGGCTGGCTCTTGCACGTCCACCATTCGTACTGCCGGGCCAGTTCACCGGCGCCCATGTCGTGCAGCAGGCGAACGAGGTCGCGCATGAACAGGCGTTTGTGGACGTACTCGGCGCTGGGGATGTCCGCGGGCGGCTCGCCCTTGAACTCCCAGCGTTCGATTACGTGCTGGTCGACCTCGAACTTCCAGATCCGGCCGGAGACCCACTCGTTGATCTCGCCGAAGCTGTGGAGCTGATCGTCGTAGAACGTGGCGAACGTGTCGCAGACGGACGTCGGCTCGCCCAGCCGCTCGGCCGCGGCCCGGCGGATCAGCTTCTGCCACAACACGCCGACGCGCACCGCCGCCGGATTCACCTCGGCGCTGAACGCCCCCTGGTATGCCAGGAAGTAGAGGACGTCGCGGAAGAGGGCGGCCATCCCCGACGGTGGCCGCAGGATCTTGATCGCGTAGCGCTGCCCGACTTCGAGTCCGACCAGCGGTCCGTCGTCCGGCTGCACCTCGCGAAGCACCACCCGATAGACCTGACCCGCGAAACCCCCGCCGACGAAGCGCTCGACCTCGGCCTCGATCCGGCCGGTATTCGCCGGCACGACGCCCGTGACCGCCAGCGAGAGCCGCGCTCCCGCGTCGTAGCAGCTCCGCCGAAACGGCCGCAGCAGATCGCACGCCCCGAACTCGTCTTCGAGTCGGGCGCGCACCCGCGGCGGTGGGGGGCTCGACGGCGGCACCTCGGGCTTCGCCTCCATCACCATCTCGGCCATCCGGGTCTCCCAGCCGGACCACCGCACGCGTCGTTCGGCCGACGGCGCGAACTGCTATTGTATCGGACATCGGGCCGGCGGGCTTCGCTCCGCACTCCGCCACAGGCCGTCGGAAAGGGGGACACGGTCGAAAACAGGGACTGGCTCCGAATCGGCGGCCTCGTCAAGCTTCGATAACTACACGCCGCCCGGTGCCCGACCTCTTTCTCAACCCAAACCCAGCATCGCCGCCAGCGGCGTCAGCCGCCAGACCACCTGTCCGACGATGTTGGCGTACAGGCCCGCAAACAGATCGTCCAGCAGAATGCCCCAGCCGTCGCGCAGCCGTTCGAGCTGCCGTGCCGGCGGCGGCTTCAGGATGTCCATGATCCGAAACAGAACGAACTGCCCGCCGACCACGAACATCAGCGTTAGCCACCCCGCGCTCAGCGCCGCCGGCATCGCCAGTAGGGCCACCCACTGCCCGGCGAACTCGTCCAGCACGAACGACTTCGGATCTTTGCTCTTGAAGTGCGCCACCGCCCACGACCCCCACATGACGGCGATGATCGAGCTGACCGCGATGCCGAGCACCAGCCCCGTCTCGGCCACGCAGCGCTGCTGCATCGCTCCCGCCGCCAGCCACACGGGTGCGAACAGCACGACCGCCGTCGCCGAGCCCCACGTTCCCGAGGCCGGGCGCAGGTAACCGCTGCCCAGCACGGTGATGCAGGCGGCCTTCAGCCTGTCGGGGCCGGAGATGCTCAAGCGCCGTCTTCCTCCCCTGACGGGCTCGGCTCGTTGGCGGACTTGGGCCGGGTGCTCCCCAGGGCCGCGCTGCTCAGCAGGAACGAGCGCGCCCGGCGGACGTAGACGATGATCGACAGGGCCGTGACCAGCACGGTCAGCCACACGCACGTCGTTCGCAGCGGCGCCATCGAGTCCAGCCGCCAGCCCAACTGCCCCAGGATGATGCAGACCGTCGCCGACTGCACGAACATCTTCAGCTTGCCCACCCAGTTGGCGCCGAAGTCCTTGCCGCCCGACTCGGCGTGGGCCCGAATCGCCGACACGAGGAACTCGCGGATGAGAATGACCAGCACCATCCACGGCTGCACGCCCGTGATGTTCTGCCCCTCGTGCATGAAGTTCGGGCCGGCGAACAGCACGAACGCCCCGCACACCATGATCTTGTCGACCACGGGGTCCACGATGCGGCCGAACGACGTGACCTGCTTCAGCCAGCGGGCGAGCAACCCGTCGACGGCGTCGCCCACCGCCGCCACCAGGAACACCCAGAACCCGGCGACCAGCAGCCACCGCGGATCATCCGCCGCGCTGAACAGCGACAAGAGCACGAAAAAGATGAGGGCCAGCACGAGCCGGCCGAGCGTAACCTGGTTGGGAATATTGATGGTCATGCCTGCCGCCATTGGGTTCGCACACCGCCGCCGCAGTGTACCCGCCCCGCGCGCGCCGGCAAAGCCTCGCGGCCCCGGTTTGCGGTCAGTGGGTGGTGAGCTACATGAGGTTCTGCAACTGCCGCAGTTCGATGAGGTGTCCCGCCGGATCGTTCACCAGGATCCATTGGTCGGTGAAGCTGAAGCCGCGGTAGCGGGCGAACGGCCACTCGCGCTCTTCGAGCCGCCGGGCCGCCGTGTCGAGTGACGTAACCGTCAGCGTCAGCCGCCGTCGCATCGGGTCGATGACCGGGTCGTGTCGGTACTGGAGGTAGAGGCCGCAGCGTGGATCGCCGAAGCCGATCCCGCCGGGAATCTGCTCCGCCGCCGGCCAGGGGGCCAGACTGAGCAGTTCGGCGTAGAAGTGCGTCAGTGCTTCGCGTTGCTCATGGGGCACGGGTACGCGCACTTCGGTAACGCAGTGCACCTCGGCGAACAGCTCCTCATGCGGGGCCAGGGGCTCCATATACGAGAATGTAGCGACTCCGCCTCGTGTGCCAAAGTGGGCCCGCGATGGCTCCATTGGCTCCGTCGTCGGGGGGGGAGGCTGCTGTTATCGGCCCGGATCGCAGGTTCGGGCAACGGGTATCGAGCCGCCGGCTCCCCGTGCCGATACAGACTGCGGGCTCAGGGGGGTGACGGGCAGGGCAGGGCGAGCCCCGCCGAACTGGTTCCCTCGGGTGGTCTATGCGTCTGTTTTCGCTATTGCGCGGAGTGTTCGGTCGGTCGGGTCGCGACGTCGATACCGATGCGCCGGAGTCGCTGCCGTCTCCGCCGCCGACGGTCGCCGTCGCCGTTGAGCCCGACGTGCCGGACGGCCCGCCGGGCTGGTGGGTGCCTCGCGGCCCGCCGGTGCTGGCGCCGCCGACGCCGGCCGGCGTACGCGTCGCACGGACCCTGTACGATCGTTGCGCCCGGGCAGTGGACGATCCGACTCTGGAATTGCCGCAGCTTCCGCACGTTGGGCAGCAACTGCTCGCCATGCTGCACGCCGAGGATGTGAGCTTCCCGGAGGCGGCCGAACTGGCCGGACAGGATCCGGCCCTGGCGGCCGACCTGCTGCGCGTGGTCAACTCCGTCGCCTACCGCGGGATCAACGAGATTCGCCGGCTCGACCTGGCCCTGGCCCGCCTGGGCCGCCGCGCCGCCCACAGCCTCGTCCTGACCGCCTCCGTGAAGCGCATCGCCATTCGGCTCGGCGGCGCCCACCGCACGCTCGGCGAGCAGCTCTGGCGGCGGTCGGTCGCGTCGGCGGTGGTGGCCGGCGTGCTCGGCACGCAGCGAAACGTCCCCGAAGAAGAAGCGTTCCTGATCGGCCTGTTGCACGACATCGGTTTGCTCGCCGTGCTGAAGATCGTGCACGACTTCCAGCAGAGCGAGGGGCGTCCGGTGTCACGGGCTGCCTTCGATGCCCTGGGGGCCCGCTGGCACGAGCATCTCGGCCTGCGCCTGGCCGACGCCTGGAACCTGCCCGATCCACTGCCCGAACTGTTGGGCAACCACCACCATCTGCCGGGCGACGCCGATCCGCTGGCCGGTCAGCGCTTGCTGCTTCAGGTGACCGACGTGGTCTGCTCGCTGTTGGAGTACGCGCCGTACGTGCCATACGATTTCTTCAACCTCGACTGTGTCCAGCGCTTCGGCCTGACGGACACGCGCGCGACGCGCGCGCTGTTGACCGATCTGCCGGAGCAGATCGCCGGTCGGCTCGAGGTGTTGTGAGGGGGGGCGGGCCAAAGGAGCAAAGGAACAAAGGAGCAGAGGAGCAAAGGGGCAAAGGAGCAAAGGAACAGAGAGCCGCGCGTCCAGCGCCGCCCGTAGGGCGGGTTTCACCCGCCGGTCGTTCGGCCGCCGGAAGACCGCCGATTTAGCGCGACCGGCTGCGCAGAAAAGAAGATGGCTCGCTGGCGACGTTCGGTCGCCGGCGAGCCATCGGGTTGTCTGCTTCGTCAGCCGGTCAGCCTAGCCCAGGCCGAGCCACTGGCTGATCTGCGGGGCGTACTTCACGACCAGACCCGCAAATACGACCGAGACCATGCTCATCAGCTTGATGAGGATGTTCAGGCTGGGGCCGGAGGTGTCCTTGAACGGATCGCCGACCGTGTCGCCCACGACGCCGGCCTTGTGATCGTCCGAGCCCTTGCCGTAGACGATCGCCGTCGGCCGGCCGGCCTTGATGGCCAACTGGGCGCGGTTGACGATGTCCTCGCGGATGGACGCCGGGACCTTCTCCCGCACGCTGGCGTCGTTGACCACCTGCTCGGCCGTGATCCTGCCGAACGTCTCGATGAGCTTCTTGGCGTTGTCCCACGCACCGCCGGCGTTGGCCATGAAGATGGCCACGGCGAATCCGCAGGTCAGTCCGCCGGCCAGCAGGCCCATCACGCCCGGCACGTCGAACAGCAGGCCGACGATGACCGGCGTCACGATGGCCATCAGCGACGGGATGATCATCTCGCGCTGGGCGCCGCGCGTGGAAATGTGCACGGCCTTGGCGTAGTCGGGGATGCGCTCGCCGCCGTGCTCGATCTGCGTCCGCGGCCAGTTGTCCGGGTCGCTGACAAAGGCCTCGTCGTGGCCCTTGGCCCGCAGGTACGCCCGCATCTTCTCGAACTGAACGCGGCATTCGCGCATCATGCGGTACGCCGCCCGCCCGACGGCCTGCATCGTCATCGAGCAGAACACGAACACCAGCAGCACGCCTGCGAACATGCCGCACAGCACCTTCGGGTTCATCAGCGTCACGTTGTAGAACGACATGTACTGGGCCAGCGACGCCTTTCGCGCCGGCACCAGCCGCAACGTGTGCTCGCCGAACATCGCCGTCCGTACGTGTTCCTCGTCCGGTGCCGACAGTCCCGTGACCACGGAGTCGACCTTCAGATCTGCCGGGGCGGGGTTCGGCTCCATGAGCATGTAGCACTCGAAGGCGCCGCTGCCCGCTCCCTCGCCGACCCGCGTCGCCAGCTTGCCGTTGCCGTAGTACTGGGCCTGGTCCGGGTTGGCCGTTTCGACCGTCTGGACGATCGCCGCCTGCGCCTCGCGGATCTGCCCGATACGCACCTCTTCGACGTACGCCGCCAGCAGGGCCAGCGCGGTCAGCGCCGCCGAGCCGATGGCGAAGCCCTTGCCCGTCGCCGCGGTCGTGTTGCCCAGTGAGTCGAGGGCGTCCGTCCGCTGCCGCACGTAGGGCTCCTGGCCGGTCATTTCGGCGTTGCCGCCGGCGTTGTCGGCGATCGGCCCGTAGGCGTCGGTCGCCAGCGTGATGCCCAGCGTGGCCAGCATGCCCACGGCGGCGATACCCACGCCGTACAGACCCAGCAGGAACTCCTGCTGCCCGCCGGCCGCCACGAAGGCCACCAGAATGGCGATGATGATCGTCACCAGCGAGGCCCACGTGCTCTTCATGCCCGTGGCGATGCCCGCGATGATGACCGTCGCCGGCCCGGTGATGGCCTGTTCGGCGATCCGTTGCGTCGGCCTGAATTCGTAGCTCGTGTAGTACTCGGTCGCGTAACCGATGACGTTGCCGGCGACGAGGCCGGCCAGAATCGCAATCCAGATGCCGATCGAACTGACGCCCTCGATGCCGCCGAAGAGCAGGAAGCACAGCGGCAGGGCGACGACAGCGATGAGCCCGCTGCTGCCGTAGATGCCCATGCGCAGGGCGTTGAGCAACTGGCCCATCGTGGCGTCTTCCTTCGTCCGCACCATGTAGATGCCGAGGACGGAGAGGATGATGCCCACGCCGGCCAGGGCCATCGGGGCGCTGAGCATCTTCAGCGCCGGGCCGAAGCCCGTGCCGCCTTCGCCGCCGTAGAGGGCACTGGCCGCCGCCACGCCCAGGGCGCCGGTGGCCAGGATGGAGCCGCAGTACGATTCGAACAGGTCGGCACCCATGCCGGCCACGTCGCCGACGTTGTCGCCCACGTTGTCGGCAATGGTCGCCGGGTTGCGCGGGTCGTCCTCGGGAATGCCGGCTTCGACCTTGCCGACCAGGTCCGCCCCGACGTCCGCGGCCTTCGTGTAGATACCGCCGCCCACGCGGGCGAACAGCGCCTGCGAGCTGGCGCCCATGCCGAACGTCAGCATCACGACCGTGATGTCGTTCAGCGTCATGTTCTGCGTGAAGTCGAACGGCAGGATCCCGGAGTACAGCACCAGGAACCAGCCGACGATGTCGATCAGGCCGAAGCCGACGACCACCAGGCCCATGACCGCTCCGCTGCGGAAGGCGACCACCAGGCCGTCATTCAGCGACTTGCGCGCCCCAGCGGCCGTGCGGTGCGAGGCCCGCGTGGCGGTGTTCATGCCCAGGTAGCCGCACAAGCCGCTCCAGAAACCGCCCGTCAGGAAGGCGAAGAAGACGATCTTGTGCTGCACGTGCAGGTTCCAGCCCATCCAGAAGAGGATGGCCGAAACCAGGATGAAGAACACCACCACGACCTTGTACTGCTGCCACAGGTAGGCCATCGCGCCGGTCCGCACATAGCCCGAGATGCGCTGCATGTCCTCGGTGCCTTCGTCGGCCTCGAGCATCGACTTGTAGAAGATGCGGGCGAAGACCAGGGCCAGAATCGCTCCCACCGGCGCAATCCACCAGATCCACGGAATGTCGCCGAGTGAGTGCGAAACCGCTTCTTCGCTCGCCGCCGCCGTGGTGGTTGTGGTGGTCTGGGCCAGGGCCGGTGCCGCGAGTAGCAACACGACGGTCAGGGCCAGTACGCCGATCCCCCACTGCTTTCCACGAAATGCGTTCACCGCTTACGCTCCTTCGTCAGCGCAGAGACTGTGATACTGAAACTGAAAGGTGCCGGACGCACCGTCCGTCGCGCCAGCGCACGGCCGCCCGAGAACCGCAATGTAATCCATGCAGACAGGGAAACAAGTCCGCCGCCCGAAAAGCGGCCTTGTCATGAGCGATGAAAGGCAGCCGGTCGATCACTAGGCTGCCCGTGCTGGTACCGCGCGCGGGTTAGGGCTGCTCGCGGGCGATACGCTTCAGTGACTTGCGAACCCGGCGGCGACGGCGCTCGGAAGGCTTCTCGTAGTAGCTGTTGCGCTTGATGTCGCGCGTGAGCCCCTCTTTCTCACAGAGCTTCTTGAAGCGGCGCACCATCTGCTCAACGGATTCGTTGCTGCGTACCTTAACCCTGATCATGCACACCTAACCCTTTTCAATCCAGCGGATTACGTGGGTCAGACAGTCCGGTCCGACCGCCCACGCACCAATCTCCAGTATAATCCAGATTCTGCGATGCCTGCAAGCCTGAGGGGGACGAAACCCGCCTCGGCGGGGCCGATACTGCGGAAATGGCCCCCGGGAGCGCACACGGCCCCCACGGCTACTTGATCTGGCTCAGGGCCCGTTGGACCGCCGCCTCCAGCTCGGCCTCCCGTCCGCCACCGGCACCCACGTACACAATCTTCCCGTCGTGACCGATCACGTAAAACGTCGGGATCCCCTTCACGTGGTACTGCCGGGCGGTCGCGTTGCCCTTCAGCAGCAGCCCGTACGTAAACCCTTGTGATTTCATGTACTTCGCCGGGTCGCCCCCGCGCTCGAACGTATTCACGCCGTACAACACGAACGGCTTGTCCTTCATCCGCTCCTGAAGCTTCTGGAGGCCGGGCATGGCCCGCTTGCACGGTCCGCACCACGTCGCCCAGAAGTCCAGCAGGACCACCTTGCCCCGCAGCTCCGCTAGGTGGACCTCCTGACCGTCGGGGGTCTTCAGCTTGAAATCCGGCGCCTCCGTCCCCACGGCCAGCAGGTCGCCCCGGCTGCCACCGCCGGCCGTCGGCGGCAGGGGGGGCGTCGCCGACTGCTGCTTGTAGCCCTCCGGGATCTCCAGGTGGAACAGGTTGTCGGCCACCGTCGGGTTGGCGTCCAGGGCGGTCAGCGTCAGCACCCGCGTCATCTGGCCCATCGGCAGCACGATCTTCCGCTCGATCCGCCGGGGCAGGTAATCCTCGGTCCCGAAGTACCACCGTGCCGTGCTCCGGCTCCGGGCGTACCGGACGTCGATGACCTGGCATTCCGTTTCACCGACTTTCTCGGTGCCGACGTACGTGACGCCCGTCGCGCCGATTTCCTCGGCGTACGGCGTCTCGCCCACGAGGTCCCCGATCAGCAGGCCGACGTACGGCGTGAGCAAGCTGATGCCCCGCGGTCCTTCGGCCTGGCGATATTGCCGCTCCCGGTGGCTGATGGCGCAGACGACCTTGCCGTCGCTGGCGATCTGCGTCGAGGTCGTCGGCTGGCTGGTGGCACCCTCGCCACCCTCATCGCCGGCCCGGCTCTGCGCGTCGATGCGGATCTTGGGCAGGTCGGGGGCGTTGCGCAGCATGGTCACGCGGGCCGTCTGGTCCCGCTGCTTGTCGCCGTTGGACCACTCGGTGTGCAGCGTCGCCTCGTAGGTGATCGCCTTGAGGTTCTTCGCCGACGCCTGGGCCTTCTGAAAGACCTCCGCGCCGTCGGGCCCATTGGCGGAAGCGACCCCGATCAGCCCCAGGCACAGCACGCTTACTGCAGTCCACACCGCTCTCATTACCCGTCCTTATCGGCCAACCAGTTGGATGAACCGCGGCCCCGCCCCGCCGCACGCGCATATCCCATTTATGATGCCGAATTGCCCGAGCCCACGCAAGCCCAAACGCCCGCCGCACGGCCCCGCCAGTTGACGAACGTCTTTCCGGCGGTGATAGTGACGCCTCTGGAGCAGGAGCCCCGGTGCCGGGCGTCCCCGTGCCGCGGCCCTGCCCGTTTTCAATGAGGACTGAGCCCATGCGCAAGAGCTCGTGGATCAAGTGGAGCTGCCTGCTGGCCGGTGGAGCCCTCTTGTTGCAGGCGCCGACCTGCGCCCAGTACACCGCCACCGTGGGTGACCTGGCGATGGTCGCTGCCGCCGGCGGCGTCTGGTACCTGGTTTCCCGCGTGCTGGAGTAGTACGCCGCGACGGCCGGTTTCCTTCGGCCGCCGGCATCGTCTGGCGAGGTGAGCATGCCCCACAGCCTGATCGCCTGCCGAACGACCGCCTACGGTCCGTTCGAGCACTTGGCGTTTGAACATCTGGCGGGTCTCGGCATTGGCCATGTCGAGGTCCTGGCTCCGCCGCCGGACCAGTCGGACCAACTGCGGGCCGACCTGGAGCGCTGGGGTTTGCGCGCGAGCACCGTGCACGCGCCCTGTGATCTGACGCGGGACGACGTCGCCGACCAGATCGCGGCCCAGATGCCGCTATTCTCGGCCCTGGGCACGCGCCTGATGTTCGTCGCGGTCAAGATGGGCACCGTGCCCTTCAAGACCGCCTGCGATCGGCTGCGGACTGCCGGCGAGGTCGCCGCCGAGCATGGCGTGACCATCGTCGTCGAGACGCATCCGGACTTGGCCACCAATGGCGAGATCGCCCTCTGCACCATGCAGACCGTCGATCACCCCAACGTCCGCATCAACTTCGACACGGCCAACATCTACTTCTACAACCACGACACCGACGCTGCCCGCGAATTGCGCACCATACTGCCCTACGTCGCCGCCGTGCACCTCAAGGACACCGACGGCGGCTACCGGCACTGGCACTTTCCCGCACTCGGCCGGGGTGTCGTGAATTTCCCGAAGGTCTTCGGCCTGCTCGATAGCGCCGGCTTCAACGGCCCGTGCACGCTGGAGATCGAGGGCATCGAGGGCGAGCAACGGACCGAGCGCCTCGTCTGCGACCGCATCGCGGAGTCGCTCGGCTATCTGCGCGGCCTGGGCCGGCTCTGACACCCCCCCCAGGGGGGATGGGTCGGGGACGGACTTGCGCGCAAGATTTGCGCCCAGGAGGGGCATGGGAGGCGGCGGAGCCGCTGTAACATATGGGCAGGGCGGTTCTTAACTGCCCGAGTCTGCGGGATGCGCCGATAGCAGGGGCAAGGTCTCGCTGGACTGCGCCATGCCGTATCGCAATATGAACATCGACGAGCTCGCCCGCCATCTGGGTATGGACGCCCGGCTGGTGCGCAAATGGGCCGAGCGCGGCAAGCTCCCCGGAACGATGGTGAAGGGCGAATGGCGCTTCAACCGCGCTCAGCTCCTCGACTGGCTTCAGCAGGAAATCCACAGCCTCGAGCATGTGCACGTGCAGAACCTCGAACGGGCCATGTCCAGTGATGAAGACCACGAGCATCTCGTCACCGAGCTCATCCCCACCGAGGGCATCAACATGAACCTGCCCGCTCGCTCGCGGGCCTCGGTTCTGCGTGAGCTCGTCGTTCTCGCCGAACGCACCGGCCTCGTCTACGACGGCCCCGGCCTGCTCGAAGCAGTGCAGGAACGCGAAGAGCTGGTCTCGACCGCGCTGCCCGGCGGCCTGGCCTTTCCCCACCCCCGGCGACCCATGCCGTACGCCACCGCCGAACCGCTGATCTGCGTGGCCCGTGTCCCCGGCGGCATTCCCTTCGGTGCACCCGACGGCGGCATGACCTACGTCTTCGTCTTCGTGTGCAGCCACGAGGAGCGCCAGCACCTCTGCGTGCTCGCCCGCCTGGCTCTCATGTTCTGCTCGGATATGGCCCTGCGCCTGCGCGACATCGACGACGCGGAGACAGCTCTGGCCGCGATGCTTGAGCGCGAAGCCGAGATCGTCGCCTCCCGCCGCTAGCGCCGCTTTCCCTCTCTGACACTGTCCCCCACGAACGCTACCGCCGTCAGTCTCGGAACTTGATCCGGTCGATGATCTTGAAGTCCTCGGGGCGGACGAGGTCCTTGCGCTTGTACACGCGCACGTTGTCCGAGACGGCTATGTCCGCCACCATCTCGTAGTTGTCGTCGATCCACTCGCCGAATTCCGCTTGCGGTTTCGGCTTGTCCGGGCTCTGGCCGTGCAGCCACAGGTAGTCGGAATACGACAGCACGATCACCGCCGGCGGGTTGGCGAACAGGTCCTTCTGCAGCTCATCCAGCACGAACTGGGCCTGCCCCGGCACCTGCCCGACCTTCTCCGTCGTCGTGTAGCGGACGGCGTTGATCCGCCGCGCTTCCAGGTACACGCCCGGGAAGTAGCCCCAGCACTGGACCTTCTGATCCGGCGTGGTGACGCCGGCGACCGCGTCGCCGATGATCTCCCACTCCGCCCGCTGCCCCTGAAGGCTGCGGAACACCCAGACCTTGCTGACCTCTTCCCACTGCCGCGTCACCGCGTCGATCGAGAAGTAGGCGATGGCCACGAACGCCGCCACCACCCACGCCCGCTGCTCCAGCCGCACCGGCAGGCGCATCTCCGCCTGGAGGACGTTCACCAGGTAGGCGGCCATCAGCATCAGCGGCGGTATGCTCGGCACCAGGTAGTGCCGGAACGCGTCCGGACTGATAAGCGCGCCATAGAAGGCCACCGCGTACCAGATCGCGAACAGCAGCATGTATCGCGGACAGACCGCCCCGATCTGACGCAGTGGCCGCTCGATCTCCGGCGGCCGATGCTGCGGACGCAGCCGCCACAGCACGGCGTGGATGCAGCCGGCGATCGCCATCAGCAGCGGCAGCCGCATGATCGGGAAGAAGTGATCCTTCAGCAGCATCCACGAGACGAAGCTGTACGGAAACTGGCTCTTGCCCGTGGCGAAGTACGCGTGGTTGAACGTGAACGTGGCGAACCACGCGTCGTCCAGCGCCCCCTGGCTCGCCAGGTACGCCGCCGCCAGCGCGACCGTCGCGCACAGCCCGCCCAGCAGGAGGAAGCAGCGGGCCACCGCCTGTCGGAACGGCACCTCCCGCGTCAGCATCAGGATGATCGTGTGCAGGCCCATCGCCCCCCAGGCGGCCAGCCCGACCTGCTTGAACAGGAACGCCGCCCCGCAGCACATCCCCGCCAAATACCACTTCCACCACCGGTCTTTGGCATAGCCGCGCACGTAGAACAGCACGGCGGCCAGCTCCCAGGCCACCAGGAACGTCTCCGTGCGGTTGGTTCCTCCCGTATAGAAGCCGTGTGTCAGCCAGAAGCTCAGTAGCACCGTCGCGAACGCCGCCGCCCCCCGGTAGAACAGCGACGCACTGATCGCCAAAAAGCACACGTGCGCCACCACCAGCGCCGCGGTGCACATCGCGATCACGCCGAAGTAGCTGCCCCCGCCGACCAGCATCCCCAGGGCGTTGATCCAGTAGATGCCGGGTGGCTTGTTGTCCCACACGTCGACGTACACCGTCGCCCCGTGTGCGATCCGCCAGCCGTAGTACCCGAACATCTGGTCGTCGACCACGTCCGTCCGGTAGTACGCCAGCACCTGCGACAGCAGGATCATCGGCCCCACCAGGGCCACGACCACCGTGATCAGCAGCGGCCACGGCGTCGGCCGATAGGCTTCCTCACGAGGGGCGTAGGCCAGTGGTGGTCTGTGCTCTGTCGAGTTCAACGAGTTACACCAGCTTCAGAGCCTGTTGCAGGCGGGCCTGGGCGCTGTCCCAGTTGACCACGTTCAGGAACGCCTTGATGAAGTCAGACCGGCGGTTCTGGAACTTCAGATAATACGCGTGCTCCCATACGTCGATCGCCAGCAGTGGTACGCAGCCCCACACGCCCAGGTTCTGGTGCTTCTCCGCCTGGAGCACGAGCAGCCGCTGCGACACCGGCTCGAGGGCCAGTACGCTCCAGCCGCTGCCCTGCACCTGCTGCGCGGCTGCCGCCAACTGCGCCCGAAACGCGTCGATGGTGCCGAAATCTCGCGTAATGGCCTGGGCGATCTCGCTGCCCGCCGCCGGGTCGCCACCGCCACCGCGCTTCATGCTCTCGAAGAACAGCGTGTGCAGCAGGTGCCCGGAGGCGTTGAAGGCCAACGATTCGGTCACCGTCCGCACGCGGTGGATCTCGTTGCCGCCCACGCGGCGGATTTCCTCCAGTTCCGCGACGGCCGCATTCGCCCCGCGAACGTACCCCGCGTGGTGCACGTCGTGGTGCAGTTTCATCGTCTGGGCGTCGAGGTGCGGCTCGAGGTCGGCGTAGTCGTACGGCAGGGGGGGCAGGCGGTAGGGGCCCTGTACCTCGCTCGCCGGCTGGTCGTCGGCCGCCGGCGCCGCTTGTGCCGAGGCGCTGCCCAGTGCATACCATCCACCCAATAGCGCCGCGGAACCCAGAATCTCTCGGCGTGATAAGACGCTCATGGCGCCCTCCTTGGCCTTGCTCCGTTCGTCGCTTACGTGCAGTTCTGCGGCGCCGGGATCAGGCAGATGAACTCCAGCGGCTCGCGACCGTTGTTCTGGAACTGGTGCTTTTCGTTCGGCGGCATCCATACCACGTCGCCCGCCCGGCAGGGGTGGTCGCCGCCGGCGCTCCGCACGATGCCGGCACCCTTCACGATGAGCACCTCGTGCTCGTAATCGTGGGTGTGGTGCGGCGTGTGCCCGCCGGGGGCCACCTCGAAGTGACGCATGTGGAAGACGTCCGCACCCTCGTCGGGGCCGATCAGCATACGCATACGCACACCTTCGGCGCCTTCGTGCGTGACGTCCTTCTGCTCGACCTGGACCAGCGGCCTGATCTTCATGGCTGGCTCTCCGGGGATTAGTCGCGCACGATCCATTGATCGGGGGCGCGCGTGTACGAGACGATCTCCGCCGGCGTGAAGAACAGGGCGATTTCCTTCGCCGCCGTCTCCGGACCGTCGCTGGCGTGGACCAGGTTGTACTGCTGGTCGAGGCCGAAATCGCCGCGAATGGTGCCGGGCGCCGCCTGGATCCCGTTGGTGGCTCCGAGCAGGTTGCGCACCACGGTGATCGCCGACGGCCCTTCGAGCACCGCCAGGATCACGGGACCGGCCGTCATGAACTCAACGAGCGATCCGTAGAACGGCCGGTCCTTGTGCACCTCGTAGTGCTTTTCCACCTGCGCCCGGGGCGACTGCTGGAGCTTCATCGCCGCAATCCGCAGACCCTTGTCCTCGAAACGGGCCAGGATGCGCCCCACCAGCAGGCGATGAATGGCATCCGGCTTGAAGATAATCAACGTGCGTTCCATACGGGCTCCCTAAGGATTATGCTGTGTGCGGGATTGTAGCGGATGGTGCAGGGGCGAGAAAGCCGCGCCCCCGCCGGACCAGGTGACTCGCCATGACGCGCTGCTGCGGGCTGCTGCTCCTGCCTGTCCTGTTGCTGGGCCTCGCCGGCTGCACCGCCGCCGGTCCCCGCCCGCTCACACCCGTCGAGCAGGCCGTCGCCGACGCCGCCCGCCCCATCCTCGAAATGGACCCCGACGCCGTCTGGACCGACTGCTACAACCGCCTCGTCGACCTCGCCCCGGCGAGCCTGACCTACCTCGCCGAGCAGCCGGACTTCTGCCACCCGGCAGCGCCCGACAGCTTACCGGTCCTGACGCACACCTCCCTTGTGCGTCTGCTGATTCAGCCGGGCCTGCGGCCTGCGGTTACCGCGACCTGCCTGGACACCAGCCTCGACGTGCTCTACTTCGACCTCAAGGTCGGCGGTGAGCGGCTGGGCACGCCGCTGCTGGCCTCGCCATCCCCGCCCGCCACGTGGCACGAGCTCTACGCTGGCAAGTTCGATCACCATCTAGCCGGCCGAATCGACGTCGAGGCCGACCGCCAGGTCTTGCACCGCTGGTGGCTCGAAAACCGCGATCGGGCGTCGCTCGTCGCCGAATGCCGCCGGCTGCGCCCGCAGCCCGAGCCGCTGTGGAAGGTGTTGTCTCGTCGGCCGGCCGACCGCTGGGAGTATCAGCCGGAGGTCCGCGCCGTCCGTTGTTCGACGCAGGCCGAGCCGGTGATGATTTCGACCGTGACGTACGACTACAATCTGGTCCGAGCGACGTGCATCTGGCTCGGGGCGAGCGGTCGACCCGACGTGCGCGAGGGCCTCATCGGCCTCGTCGCCAGTCCCTCGGCCGTCATCGCCCATAATGCCCTGTTCTCGCTCGCTTACGTGCCGGACGAACGCATCCGCGACGTATTGCGGCGGTACAAGGAAACGCAGGGGTTCCGCCCGCGGTCGGAACCCGCCGAGCCCCGCGCGTCGACGATGCGAACCTGAACGCAGAGGAGCAGGCGGGCGGCGCATGGTTCACCGCCCGGAGGCAAGGGAGTGCCACGCATGAAGTGGATGCGACTCGCCATCGGCTCGGTCGTGCTCGTCGGCACGGCTGTCTTCGTCGCCGTCCAGTTTGGCAGCTACGAGGTCCGGCAGCTCCAGCAGGAAGTCAGCCGCCTCGAGCAGGAGCGTCAGCAGCTGCTGACCTACGCCCGACGCCTCTGCGCCTCGCGTCGCGTGGCCCAGGTCGACGTCGTCCGTCAGCGCGAAGACCGCGACGGCCGCACGATCAGCACCTTGCTCTGGCAGGAAATCGGCGCCGACGGCACGCTCGGCAAACCGCTCGCCCTCGAAACCATCGGCCGACAGGTCTACTTCGAGGCTCTCGTCATCAAGTTCGACCCGGAGCTCGTCAAGGAGGGCGACGCCGAACGCGGCACCAGCCTCGCCATGTTCCGCCGCATCTTCGGCGATCGGCAGGCTCCCGAATCCGTCGACGACATCGACCGCTCCGCGCGCCCCCCCGTTCTCACCGGCGATGCACCCGCGTTGCACGACGAGTTGTGGGAGCGCTTCTGGGAGTTGATCGACGATCCCGAATTGGCCGCGAAGTTCGGCGTGCGGATCGCGCAATGCGAGGCCCCGTCTGTCCTGTTGAAGCCGAATCAGATCTGGGAAGTCACGCTCGACGCCGCCGGCGGTCTCAACCTGCGCAGAATCGGCACGCGCGAGTCGGATGACGGTCACGTGTCCGCGTGGCCGGAGAGCCGGACATCGCCATGAACCCGCGGATTGGGAGCGATTCCGCAGCGCTGCGGACGCCAGACGTTAGCGCAAAAAAAGAGGGCGGATGTCGGTGGGCGCCGGGGGGAAACGCCACAGCCGAGCATGCCGCCCAGCGAGTCGCTTTCAAACCGGGGGGAGGGGAGGTCCCCGTACAACGACTCTCTAGGGAATATACCCTAGATTTGACTAGAATCAATAGCCCGCGTCGAGAATGTTTGCAAAACGCACATTCTCACTGTAACTCGTTTTCACAAAGCTGTTTAAATTGTCCGTCCTAACGTCGGGAAGCGGACACTCCCTGTCTCATTAACTGCATTTCACGAACGGATGGCACGAGCAGATGCTCTAAGCCGAGGCACTCTCTCGCGCACTCTCTGCGCCCGTGGCGACACTGCGCAACGTGTTCGATCTGGACGCACCCGAGCGAGCGCGGTATATTTCCCGTCTCGCTCCTAAGGGGCGACGACAGCCGCACCGACCAGTATGGCGGGACGGCTCCAGGCCGCAAACCCGATGGGCGTGTGTCCGAGTGGCCAAAGGAGACGGGCTGTAAACCCGTTGGCTTACGCCTACGGTGGTTCGAATCCACCCGCGCCCATTCGAGAACCAGCAGAGGCACCGGCGACGGACCCGCCGGTGCCTCCTCTGTTTGGCCGCGTCGCGGTCGTCATTTCGGAGGAGCGGCGGTGAATCTCCACGATTTCCAGGCTCTCACCTTCGATTGTTACGGGACACTGATCGACTGGGAAACCGGCCTGCTGAACGCTTTGCGCCCCTGGACGCAGCGCTGCGGGCTGGGGGCCGCTGACGAGGATTTGCTCACGGTCTTCGGCGAGCTCGAGCCCGCCGAGCAGGCCGCCCGCCCGACAACGCGATATCCCGAGATTCTCCGAGCTGTCCTGGCGAAAATGGCCGCCCACTTCGGCGTCGACGCGACTGTCGACGAACTGGCCGCGTTCGGCGAGTCCGTCCGCGACTGGCCGGCGTTCGCTGACAGCCCGGCGGCGCTGGCCAGCCTCAAGGAATCCCACAAGCTGGTGATTGTCTCGAATATCGACCACGCATCTTTCGCCCACAGCGCCCGGAAGCTGGGTGTGGCGTTCGATCTGGTCATCACCGCCGAGGATGTGGGTAGCTACAAGCCGGCCCCGGGGCACTTCACGGCGGCCCTGGCGGCCCTCGCGGATCGCGGGATCCCGCGCGAGCGCGTCCTGCACGTCGCCCAGAGCCTCTTCCACGATCACGTTCCCGCCAAGGCCCTCGGCCTGCACACGGTGTGGGTCAATCGAAGGGCCGGCCGCTCGGGCAGCGGCGCCACCCGCACTCCCGACGTGGTCATCCAGCCTGACCTGGTTGTACAGACCCTGGCCGAGCTTGCCGCCGCCTGTCGTGTAGCGTGACGCGCCCGTCGACGATCACGAGGTCGGCGTGGTCGCGGCTCACGAAGATGCGGCTCGCGATGCGCAGCGCTGTTGGATGGTTCGAAAGAGCAGGCGACGATCGACGGGTTTGCTGACGTAGTCGTCGCAGCCGGCGGCCAGGCAGCGGTCACGATCCTCGGCCATGGCGTGGGCCGTGAGGGCGATGATGATGCCGGTGTAGCTACGCTGGCGCAGGAGCGTCGTCGCCGTGTAGCCGTCCATGACGGGCATCTGCATGTCCATCAGGATCACGTCGAACGGCCGGCCTTGCTCGCCGGCGGCGTCGACTGCCTCGATCGCCAGTTGGCCGTTCTCCGCCACGCTGACCTCCGCGCCGGCCCGCCGCAGCACAAAGGAGATGAGCCGCTGATTGTCCGGCCCGTCTTCGGCGAGAAGAATGTGCAGATCGTGGAGGTCGGCCGCGGCCGGCGGTGGCGCGGCGTCGTCGTCCGCCGGGGGTGGTGCGGCGGTCACCGACGGTGTGATCAACGCCACGCCGTTCAGATCGCCGGTGGCGATCGTGAAGACGAAGCGACTGCCGCCGCCCAATTCGCTGGTGACCACGATTTCGCCGCCGAGCATCCGGACCAGGTGGTGGCTGATGGCCAGGCCCAGGCCGGTTCCGCCAAACCGCCGCGACATCGTCTCGTCGGCCTGCGTGAACGGTCGGAACACGCGGGCGAGCTGCTCGGGCGTCATGCCGATCCCGGTGTCCTGTATCGTGAAGCGCAGTTGCGGTTTCTGGTCATCGTTCGCCTGGGCGGCGTGGACCAGTTCCACGGTCAGACTTACGTGGCCACGGTCGGTGAACTTGATGGCGTTGCCGAGCAGGTTGATGAGCACTTGGCGCAACCGCGTCGTGTCGGTCTGGATGGACTCCGGGATCACGCCCTCATACCGGACGAGCAGGGCGATGCCCTTGTGCTCGGCCTGCGGCCGCACCAGCGCGGCCGTTTCCTCGATCATGGCCACCGGCGAGCACGGGTCGATGTCCAGTTGCATCTTCCCTGCCTCAACCCGCGAGAGGTCCAGGATCTCGTTGATGATGCGCAGCAGGTGGCTGCCGTTGCGACGGATGGTCTGCACGGCCTCGCGCCGCTCCTCCTCGCTGAGGGACGGGTCCAGCAGGTTCTCGGCGAAACCCATGATCGCCGTCATCGGCGTACGTATTTCGTGGCTCATGTTGGCCAGGAAGTCGCTCTTGGCCCGGTTGGCCTTCAGCAACTCCGCCGTTCGCAGGGCGACGGTACGCTCGATGGAGTCGTACGACTCCTGAACGCGGTCCACCATGCGGTTGAACGAGCGGGCCAGCGCGCCGATCTCGCCCAGCGCACGCTCGCGGGCCCGCTTGCCACGCTCGCCCGCCGCGATGGCCGCGCTCGTCTCCACGAGGTCCTTCAGCGGCGTCAGCAGTTGCCGGACGGCCACCATCGTCAGGCCGACGCCGGCGACGATCACCGCCCCGGCAATGAGCAGGCTCGACAGCATTCGCCACGCCAGCTCCGCGCGGACGCCGGCCAGCCCATACGTCAGGCAGACGTAGCCGATCGGCTGGTCCGGCTGGCTTGACGGCGGTTGCTCGGCATCGAGCAGGCCCAGTTCGATGCGATCCTGCTGGCGGTGGATCGGCGCCACGACCAGCAGTTGGTTGGCCGTCCGCTCTGTGTGCACCGCTTCGCCCGCGCCGACCTTCGCCTTCACCGCTGCAATGTCGATCGCCGCTTCCGATACGAACCTCGGCGAGCGCTGCAACAGAGCCAGTTGGCGACCCTGGTCATCGAGAATGAGCACGCGATCCAGAGCGCCGTCCTGCGCCGCCGCCTCGGCGACGTTCTCAAGGGCTGCGCGGTCGTCGAGAAGCACCAGCGGCTCGGCGTTGTGACTGATCGCCCGGGCGTGCACCGTTGCGTGCGCGTTCATCCGACGCAGCGAATCGCGGTAATTCTGCGAGATCAGCACCGTGCTGAGTGTGCCGACCGTCACCGTCAGTAGCAGCGCGCAAAGGCCGACGGCTTGCCGTTTCAGACCTCCACGGCTGATCGCGAACATGATGTCGGCTCACTCCGAACGGTTGGATGCGAAGGCACGTCAATACCGCGCGGCACCGACGCGACAGCGTGCGACGGCTGGCGGCCTTACAAGAGCATATCGAACCGATCACGACGCGCGATTACATCACCATCCGGGCGCCGAGCCGCCATCACGACAACAGCACTCTTCTCATCTGCCGGGGGCGGCCGATAAGGTTGTCTGACGTACGTCGGTGACGTCGGTGTCCGGCCGGAAGCGGTCCGCGACGCCGATCGACGCGGCGGCTCGCAAGTAATGTCCATCGTGAACGCCGATATTCGCGATTCCGCTCGTCGCCAATGGGCTCGCACTGCGCTCGTGGCCGGCGTTTGCTGCGCCCTCGCCGTCCCCGGCGCTCCGCAGGACACACAGTCTGCCCGCCAACGCGTTGCCGTCGTCTACGGCGAGAAGAGCCCGTATCAGTCGGCGGCGGACAGCCTGCTTACCACACTGCGCGCCGCCGGCGTCGAGTGCCTCGCCGTCGAACTGACCGGCGGCGACCCCGATGCACGCACTCGGGCGCTGGCCACCGTGCGCGATTTTCGACCCGACGTGTTGGCCACTGGCGGCCCCACGGCGACGTCCGTGGTGCTGTCCGAAATCCAGACCATTCCCGTCGTATTCTTCATGGTGCCCAACGCGCAGGATGCGCCCTTCCTCGCGCCGGACTTCGCCGACCGCGCGCGCGTGACCGGCGTATCCAGCGACGTCGACCCCGCCACGCAAGTGGAGTGGCTGGCCGCCACGTCCCCCGATTCTCATCGCATCGCCGTTCTGTGCAGCAGCCGGTCGCAGAAGACCGTCGAGGCTCTCCGCGAAGCCGCCCGCCAGCGAAACCTCACGGTCCAGCCGCTGCCTGCTTCGCGCGACGCATTCCCCCGTGCCATCGACGAACTGCATGAGAGCGGTTGCGATGGCGTGCTCATGATCCCCGATGCCGACGTCTACGACTCGCCCAGTGTGCAGCGGCTCCTGTTGTGGGGTGCCCGGCAGCGGAAGCCGGTCTGGACCTTCTCGGAAAACGTCGTCAAAGCTGGGGCATTCGCCGGCCTGGCGGCCCGCAGTGACGCCGTCGGCCGCGAGGCCGCGCAACTCGTTCGCGACGTGCTGTCCGGCAAGACGCCGGTCAGCCTCGGCCTGCGCTATCCGCAGAGTGTCGACAAGGTCGTCAACGTGCATACGGCGGAGATGATCGGCGTGCGGTTGAGCGACCGCTTGCTCCGCAGCGGTGTCAGGAAAGTGGGAGGACGGCCATGATGCCGCCAGCCGCCGGACGGCAGACGTTTGTCGCCGGCCGTGTGCCGAACCTTCGGGCCACGGGCGCGTCTTGTTCCCCGGTCAGGCGGAGGTCTCTTACGAGTTCTGCCAGTCGAATTGGTGACGCATGATCCGCTTACCCATGACAATCCGTCTGGGAGGGGTCTTGCTGGTCGGCACGCTGGTGTTCGCCGAGGCGCAGACCCTGGCCCAATCGCCACCGGCCACGCAGCCGGTTCCCGCCCGCCAGCCGGCGTCCGCTGATCTGTCCGGCCTCGAGGACATCGACCTGCTGGACCTGGAGGTTCCGGTCGTGGTTACGGCCGGCCGCCGACGGCAGGAGATTCACACGGTGACCTACGCGGCGAGCGTGATTACCGCCGAGGACATTCGTCGCGCCGGCGCCCACACCGTCGCGGACGCGCTGCGCCTGGTGCCGGGGGTTGACGTAGCGGCACTTTCGGCCACGGTGCCCGCCGTATCGGCCCGCGGCTTCCACGGGTTCTACAACAGTCGCACACTCGTGCTGGTCGACGGCCGGCAGCTCTACGACTCGCTGTTTGGCGGCACGTCCTGGCACGCCTGGCCGTTTCAGATCGCCGACATCGCCCGCATCGAGGTTATTCGCGGGCCGGGCGGCGTAGGCTGGGGAGGCAACACGCTCAACGGCGTGATCAACATCGTCACGAAGGACCCCGCCGAACAGACGGGACTGACCTTCGAGGCCCTCGGCGGTTCACGCGGCACGCACAAGACGCACCTCGGCTACGGCATCCAGGAGGGCAAGCTCCGCCTTCGCGTCTCGGGGGAGTACGCCGCCAACGACGGCTTTGTCGACGGCGGTTCGCCGCTGTACCCGCTGAAAGACAGCTATCGCGTCGGCAACGTCGGCGTCCACGGCGTGTACGCGGCCAGTGCCGACGATACGTTCACGTTCTCCGGCGGCAGCGGTCTGGTCGGCGAGTGGGCGCCGCCCGGGGTGGTCAACTACGTTGGCGTGCAACGTTCGGACGCCCAGGCCAACTACCTCATGGGCAAGTGGGAGCACCGGCGAGGGGCGGGCGACTACGTCGAGCTCATCGGCTTTGTCAACGACTACCACGGTCACGGCGCGTCGCCCTGGCTCGACTTCCGCTTCCAGCAACTGGCCCTGCAACTCAGCCACACGCTCGAGCCGGCGAAAAACCACACGCTGACCTGGGGCGTGGACACGCGGGCCGACCTGCTGGACGCTGGCGGAGCTGATCCCTACCTCATGTCCAAGAGCTTCGTGGGCACAGGCCTGATCGGGCTGTACGTGCAGGACACGTGGCGCTTCGCGCCGAAATGGGCGCTCGACCTGGGCGCCCGGCTCGATTACGAGTTCTACAGCGGTTTCCAGCCGAGTGGCCGGGCGGCCTTGTCCTACGAACTGAGTAAGAACTCGCTCGTCTGGATCGCCGCCTCGCGTGCCTTCCAGATGCCTCCGGCCGCCGCCCGTTTCCTGAGTGTGCCGGCGGTCACGCCGCTCGTTCGGCTCAAGGCCAACCAGGACATGGCCAGCACGAACATGCTCGCCTACGAATTGGGGTATCGCGGCCGCTTCTTCGACCGGCTCGAAACCAACGTCAACCTCTACTGGCACCAGTATGGCAATCTCGGCCAGTTCAGCCCCGGGCTCGGCCCGCCCGGGTTGATCTGCGTGGTGAGCGACAACGATGTGCCGGCGACCACGTACGGGCTCGAGTTTGACGCCCGTTATCGCGCCACCGACCGGCTGACGCTCCTGGGCCACTACACGCTCGAATTGCTCGACTGGCGCTCGTCGTGGGACTACACGATGGGCTCCGACCTGATCTGGCCGCCCAAGCACAAGTTCATGTTGGGCAGCAACTACGCGCTGACCGACGACCTCTCGCTCTCCGCGTATCTCCACTACGTGGACGCGGTCACTGCGGCGAACTCGACTTTTCCCCTGGCGGCCCGCCACCTCAGCCCGTATTTCCGCCTCGACCTGCGCGGCGAGTACGAGTTCTGGGACGACCGCGCCGCGATCGCCGTCGGCGTGCACAACCTGCTGGACAACGGACACGCCGAGGCTGGCAGTATGTTCCTGAACAGCGCCGAGGTCCCCCGCATCATCTACGCCGAATTCCGCCTGCGCGTGAAGTGACGTTCTGGGTGAGCCGTCAGCCGTCAGCAACGAGCCTTGAGCCGTGAGCCCTGAGCCGGAGTGCGGCATGCTGAAGCCTTAGGCGCCGGCATGTCTTTTCCACGTGCCAGGGTTCACATGCCGGCGCTGCGCTTCGGCATGCCACACACCGTAGCGTCAGCCCCCCGTGGCCGACGTCGATTGCCGACAGATGCCCGACCTCGCGCCTTCTGACTCCTGACTTCTGGCTTCTGTCTCCCCCTTTTCCGAAACGCACTGCTCAAGAGCAGTGGCACACCGGCAGCGTCTTCGACGAACCTCGCTTCAGACCGTTATGACGCGGCGTCTGCTTTGCCCAGCAGCTCGGCCACCTTCGCCACCAGGGCTTTCGGCGGAATCGGCTTGTCGAAATACGCATCCACGCCCATCGCCTTCAGGTCTTCCGGCCGGCGAGGGTGGAAATCGAGCCCGCACTGGCTCGAGACGGCGGTGACGATGATGATCGGCAGGCTGGCCAGGGCCGGTTCCTCGCGAACTCGCCGCGATAGCGAGAACCCCGAATCGAGATTGCTCATCATCAGGTCGGTGATCAGCAGGGCAGGGGGCTGGCGGTGGATGCGCTCCCAGGCTTCCTCCGGATCGGTGCAGCATTCCACGCGATAGCCCTGCGGCTCGAGGATGTGCCGGTTGATCTCGAGGAAGTCGATGTCGTCGTCGACGAGCAGGATCAGAGGGGCTTCTGCGGACATCCCTGGAGTCTCCTTCCGCCGGCGGCCGCAGCCGACGGGGCGCCGCCGCATGAGGGCGACGGCGACCCGCGGCCGGCCGGCCAACTCCTGACCGAGGTTAGACCCGATTGCGGGCCGAGTACTTCGTGTGCAGGAGGTGATGCGACCGCTCGCCGAGCGGCTTGCCGAGATACTTCTCGTAGATCTCCTTGATCGCCGGGTTATCGTGCGACTTGCGCAGCTCCTTACCCTCATCCTCGCGGTAGATGGCGTCGATGCGCGCCTGGCGCACGCTGTTGTCGGTCATGCGCGGCTGTCCGCCGCCACCGATGCAGCCGCCCGGGCAGGTCATGATCTCGACGAAGTGATACTCCGCCTCGCCCTTGCGGATGCGCTCGATGACCTTGCGGGCGTTGCCCAGCCCGTGGGCCACCGCGACCTTCAGCGTCACACCTTCGAGGAACTTCCACTCCGGCAGAGCACCGGTGATCTTGGCCGAAGCCTCCTTCACGCCTTCGAGGCTCTCGATCGGCGCGACGTGCAGGTTCTCAAACGGCAGCGGCTTGCCAGTGACGATTTCCCAGGCCGTACGCAGGGCCGCTTCCATCACGCCGCCGGTGTTGGCGAAGATGTCCGCCGCACCGGAGGACAAGCCGAGCGGGGCGTCCATCTCTTCGTCCGGCAGCGCCGGGAAATTGATCCCGGCCTGCTTGATCATGCGGCCGAGCTCCCGCGTGGTCAGCACGGCGTCGACGTCGCGCACGCCGCTGTCGTTCATCTCCGGCCGCTCGCACTCGTACTTCTTCGCCGTGCACGGCATCACCGACACGACGAAGATGTCCTCGGGCTTCTTGCCGATCTGCTCGGCGTAGTACGTCTTGGCCACCGCTCCGAACATCTGCTGCGGCGACTTGCACGTCGACACGTTGTCCAGCATGTCCGGGTAGAAGTGCTCGATGTACTTGATCCAGCCCGGCGAGCAGCTCGTGAACTGCGGCAGGGCGACCGGCTTCTTGTCGACCAGGGCCTGCTTGAGCCGCATGAGCAGCTCCGTGCCCTCTTCCATGATGGTCAGGTCGGCGGTGAAGTTCGTGTCGAACACGCCGTCGAACCCGAGCCGCCGCAGCGCGGCCGTCATCTTCCCGGTCACCAGCGTGCCCGGCGGATAGGCGAAGCACTCGCCCAGCGCCGCCCGGATGGCCGGCGCCGTCTGCACGACCACGTGCTTGTTCGGGTCGTCCAGCGCGTCCCAGACGGTGCGGATATCGTCCTTCTCGCTGATGGCTCCGACGGGGCACACCGCGGCGCACTGCCCGCACTGCACGCAGACGACGTCGCTCAGGTCCTGGCAGAACGCCGGTCCGATGACCGTGTCAAAGCCGCGGTTCTGCGCGAAGATCGCGCCGACGCCCTGCACCTCGCCGCAGACGGTCACGCACCGCCGGCAGAAGATGCACTTGCCGGCGTCGCGCGTCAGCCCGGCGGTGCTGAAGTCCAGCATCCGCTTGTTGCGCTCACCTTCATACGGGATGTCCTGGATGCCCAGTTCCCGAGCTACCGCCTGCAACTCGCAGTCTTCGCTGCGGGCGCAGGTCTGGCAGTCGCCGTTGTGCTCGGACAGCAGCAGCTCGACGACCGTCCGCCGGGCTTCGCGCACGCGGCGGCTGTTCGTCTTGACTTTCATGCCCTCAGTCGCCGGCGCGGTGCACGAGGCCACGAGCGAGCGGGCCCCTTCGACCTCCACCGTGCACACGCGGCAGGCACCGATGGCCTGCACGTCTTTCAGGTAGCACAGCGTGGGAATGTGCACCCCGGCCTGCTGGGCGGCCTGGAGGACCGTCGCCCCTTGGGGCACCTCCACGGGTACGTTGTCAATCGTCAGTTTCGGCATGGATTACGCTCTCCTTTCCAGGTTAGTCCTGGTGGCAGTCGTGGCCGAAGTCGCAGCGCAGACAGCGATGCGCCTCGCGCACCGCCACCGTCTCCGCCCACGGCAGCTCGACTTCCTGGAAGTTGTTCTTTCGCTTATTCACGGGGATCGTCCGCATCTTCGCCCGGGCGTACTCGACCGGCTCGGCGTCCGGATCGAAGGTCGTGTCCGCGGGCTTCGTTTCACGCCAGAAGGCGTGCTCGGCACCGGTCAGGGTCTTGTCGATCGACACCGCCGCCTTCTCGCCGGCACCGATCGCCGCCACCACCGACCACGGTCCCATGACCGCGTCGCCGCCGGCGTAGATCCAGTCCACGGACGTCTTGCAGGTAACCGGGTCGGCCTGGATGAAGCCGCCCGCGTTCATCGCCAGCTTCGTGCCGTCCAGCATCTCGCCCGTGTCGAGCTTCTGCCCGATCGCCGCGATGACCTGGTCGGCCTCGACGACGAAGTCCTCTTCGCTGCTGCCCACCGGACGCCGGCGGCCGCTGCGGTCGAACTCGCCCAGGACCATGTGCCGGCACTTCACGCCCGTCACGCGGCCCTTCTTGCCGACCAGCTCCAGCGGAGCCACCAGCACGGCGATGCGCACGCCCTCGTGCTCGGCCTCGTCCACCTCTTCGGCGTAGGCGGGCATTTCCGCACGCGTCCGCCGGTACAGGATCGTGACCGATTCGGCGCCGAGCCGCTGGGCGGTGCGGGCGGCGTCGATGGCCGCGTTGCCGCCGCCGATCACCACCACGTTCTTGCCGACGGGGACGCTACCGCGGATGTTGTATTGCCGCAGGAAGGCCAGGGCGTCGACGACGCCTTCCTGGTCTTCACCGGTAATGCCCAACTGCGTGCCGCGCGGGGCGCCGACGGCGACGTATACCGCCTCGTAGCCCTCATCGCGCAGACTCTGGAGCGTGAAGTCGCGGCCGAGCCGCATGTTCGTCTCGATATCGACGCCCAGCCGCTCGATCATACGAATCTCGCGGGCGAGCTCTTCACGCGGCAGCCGGTACGCCGGAATGGCCTGCACCAGCATGCCACCCGGTCGCGGTTCGGCTTCGAGCACCTTCGGCCGATAGCCGAGTCGCGCCAGGAAGTACGCACAGGACAGGCCGGCCGGACCGGCTCCGATCACCGCAATCTTGCGGCCGGCGTTCTTCTCGCTCTCGCGCACCTCGGGCAACTGCACCGTGACTTCCTGCTCGGCCATGAAGCGCTTCAGGGCGCGGATGGCCACCGCCTCGTCCAGCGAGCCGCGGCGGCACTTGTCCTCGCACGTGTGGAAGCACACGCGGGCACAGACCGACGCGAACGGGTTGCGGTTGCGGTGCAGGGACAGGGCCTCGGCGTAGCGCTTCTCGCCGATGAGCGAGACGAACCCGGGCACATCCACACTGGCCGGGCAGGCGCTCTGGCAGGGGGCCCGCGTCAGGGCCGCGCAGACGCCGGCAGGGCAGTGCTTGTCGCGGATGTGCGCTTCGTACTCGTCGCGGAAGTAGCGGATCGTCGAGAGCACCGGGTTGGGGGCCGTCTGGCCCAGACCGCAGAGCGAGGCGTCCTTGATGACGTTGCCCAGCTCGATCAGCCTCTCGATGTCGCCTTCCTCGCCGTGCCCCTCGCAGATGCGGGTCACGATCTCCAGCATGCGCTTGGTGCCGACGCGGCACGGCGGGCACTTGCCGCACGATTCGTCCTGGACGAAATCCAGGAAGAAGCGGGCCACGTCCACCATGCACGTGTCCTCGTCCATCACGATCAGGCCGCCCGAGCCCATGATCGCGCCGAGCTCGTTCAGCGACTCGTAATCGACCGGGACGTTCAGATGCTCTTTCGGGATGCAGCCGCCCGAAGGACCGCCCATCTGGGCCGCCTTGAAGCGCTTGCCGCCCGGGATGCCGCCGCCGATATCGTAGATGATCTCGCCCAGCGGCATGCCGATGGGCACCTCGACTAGGCCCGTGTTGTTCACGGCGCCGGCGAGGGCGAAGACCTTCGTGCCGCGGCTCTTCTCGGTGCCGTACGAGGCGAACCAGTCGGCGCCCTTCTGAATGATCGGGGCGACGTTGGCGAACGTCTCGACGTTGTTCAGGCAGCTCGGCTTGCCCCACAGACCCTGCTGGGCCGGGAAGGGCGGTCGCGGACGCGGTTCGCCGCGGTTGCCCTCGATCGACGTCATCAGCGCGGTTTCTTCGCCGCAGACGAACGCCCCGGAGCCCATGCGGACCTCGATGTCGAAGTCGAAGCCGCGGCTCATGATGTTCTTGCCCAGCAGCCCGTACTCGCGGGCCTGCTCGAGTGCTTTCTTGAAGCGCTCCACGGCCAGCGGGTACTCGGCCCGGATGTACGCGTAACCCTGGCTCGCGCCGATGGCGTAGCCGGCGATGGCCATGCCCTCGATCACGCTGTGCGGGTCGCCTTCGAGGACGCTGCGGTCCATGAAGGCCCCGGGGTCACCTTCGTCACCGTTGCACAGGATGTACTTCACGTCACCCGGCGACTTCCGCGTAAACTCCCACTTCAGGCCCGTCAGGAAGCCGGCCCCGCCGCGGCCGCGCAGACCGGACTTCTTCATCTCGGCGATGACCTGCTCCGGCGTCATGTCCGCCAGCGCCTTGCCCAGCGCCTGGTAGCCGTCGCGGGCGATGTATTCTTCGATCTTCAGCGGGTCGATCACGCCGCAGTTACGCAGTACGATCTTCACCTGCTTCTGGAAGAAGCCGATCTCGTGCAGCCCGGGCACCGTCTGGCCGGCGATCGTCTTGTGCACCAGCCGCTCGACCACGCGGCCCTTCAGCAGGTGTTCTTCGACGATCTCCGCCGCGTCGTCCGGACGCAGCCCCTGGTAGAACACGCCGTCGGGATAGACGACGGCCACCGGCCCCGCGGCACATGGCCCCAGGCAGCCGGATTCGATGATCATGATTTCTTCGTCGAGCCCCTGGCGTTTGATCGCCGTCCGCAGGGCCTCGCCGACCTCCAGGGCCCCGGAGGCGATGCAGCCGCCGCCCGTGCAGAGGAGGATGTGCGTTCTGATATTACTCATGGACGGGTATTCTCCCTGTTGTCGCTCAGCTCTTGATCAGGTATTCCACGACCGGCCGGCCGCGCACCACGTGCTCCCGCACGATCTCACCGATCTTGTTCTTGTCCAGCTTGCCGTAACGGAAGCTGCCGCCGGCGTTGTCCGTCAGCGTCAGCATCGGCTCCTGGTCGCACAGCCCCGCACAGCCGCTTTGCTGCACTTGCACGTTGTTCGCCTGCACCGCGGTCAGGGCGTTCATCAGCGACGTCATGATGTCACGCGCGCCGGCGGCGATGCCGCAGGTGCCCATGTGCACCGTGACCCGCATGTCCTTCTGTCCCGTCCGCAGATCCAGTTGTCCCTGGACCTCCTGCTGCATGGCCTTCAGGTCCGCCGGGCTGTTGATGCGCTTCGCCATGGCTACGCACTCCTCTTCTGTTCGGCCGCGTCGCCGGTGCGGTAGGGATCGAGCACGGCGTCGAGACGGTTGGGCTTCACGCGGTGATGCACGTCGTCGTCGATCATGATGGCCGGGGCCAGGCCGCACGCCCCGAAGCAGCGCGCCACTTCGAGCGTGAACAGCCGGTCGGCGGTCGTCTCACCGACGTCGATGTTCAGCTTCTGCTTGAGCGTGTCCAGCACGCGCTTCCCGCCGCGCACGTAGCAGGCCGTTCCCAGGCACACCCGCACCAGGTGCTTGCCCCGCGGCTTCGTCGAGAAGAACGAGTAGAAGCTCACCACGCCCGCGACCTCGCTGTAGGACTTGCCCAGTCCCAGCGCGATCCGCTTCAGAGCCACCTCGGGCAGGTACCCGAAGATGCTCTGGGCGATCTGTAGCACGGGGATGAGCGCTCCCGGCTTGTCGCGATACTCCTCCAGAACCGTGTCCAGCCGGCTGAGCAGCTCCTCCTCGGAGACCTCCTCGCCACACTGGCACTGCACTTTCTCGTCTTGCGCCATACTCAACTCCAGATTGCTCTGCCGCGGAAACCTCGATTACGAAGATCGCCGCTGGCGACCCGGGCGACGCCCTCAGCGGAGGACGTCCGTCGCCGCCAGCGCCGCTTCGATCAACCGTCCAACCTCTTGCGCGACGGCCAGTCCGCCGCGCTCCCGGCCGATCGTCTCGGCCAGTTCCTTCACGTTTATCTGCCACTCCTGCTCGCCTGCGGCCTGGCCATTCTGGCCGCCCACCCGCAGGCGGAAGCGGAAGTCTATCTCCGGGCTCGTGCACACCACAGACGACAGCGTCGCCGCCAGGTCACCCAGCGGTGTCCGGTCCACGTGCGTCAGGCCCAACTCCGCCCGGACCGCCGTCCCGCCCAGGTCCGACCGTCCGATCGTCAGGTCGCCGCCGCTGGCCGCCGCCGCTGCCCGAAACAGCGCCAGTCCCAGCCCCGTTCGTTTGCCCTGTTTCGTCGTGTAGAACGGGTCGAGGGCATCATCCGGCGACACCTTCAGCCCGCGACCGTCGTCCTCGATCTCGATCCGCAGCCGGTCTTCCCGCGGCAGTGCCTCGACCGTGACCGTGATCACCTTCGCTTCCGCCCGTAGCGAGTTCTCGATCAGGTCCAGGATGTGCAGCGACAGCTCACGCAACGCGCACCTCCCGTTTGCCGTTGCCACGCATCGCCTGCACCAGCTCCGCGAACGTCGGCGCCTCCATCACCAGCGTCGTCTGCACGCTGCCGATGTCGCCGAGGTAGTGGCTGTCCGACGACGCCACCACCGCCAGTCCCAATGCCGCCACCGCCTCCGGCAGGGCTTTCGCCGCTCCGCCGGCCGGCGTGAAGACCTCGATGGCGTCAAAGCCGGCGTCCGCCGGGAAGACGCCCAGTTGACTCAACACGCTGAACGACGGCCGGTTCACGTGAGCCGCCAGCGCCAGCCCGTCGTGCTCGTGGATCAGCCGGACCGCCGCCGGCAGATCCAGCCCCGACGCCACCGCCAGCAGCCGCTTCTCGCGGCCGACGGCTCGCCCCGCGGCGTCCATCAGCACCTGCGACCCAAACTGCTGCTCATCGCCGGCGCTCGCTACCGGCAGCGTGCCGAGCACCTCGCTCGCCGCGGCCTCCGCCGACTTCACGTCGGGGAAGAGCCCTAGCACGTGGCATTCCTCGACCGTCGTGATTTCCATACCGGCGACGACCGACAACCGCTCGCCCGCCGCCTCCTGCGTCGCCGCCGTGTTACCGGCCGCGTTGTGGTCGCAGATGGCGATCATGGCCAACCCGCGGTCTACGGCAGCCTGCACGATCGCCGGCGGAGTCATCTCCTCCGACGCACAGGGCGACAGCGCCGTGTGGATGTGCAGATCGGCCGCGAACGTCTTCACCGGCGAGGTCCTCGCAACCCGAGCTCGTACATCTGGCCCGCGATGTCGAACGCGGTATCGTCCGATACGAACAGCGCGATGCCTTCCTCGATCGCCTTGGCCCGCACAGCGTCGTCCGGTTTGCGACCCATGGCGAAGACCACCGCGGTCAGACCCGCGTGCAGGGCGACCGCGATCACGTTCAGGTGCACCTGAACCGTCACCAGCACCCCGTCCGCCGGCGCGTGCGCCAGCACGTCACTCAGCAGATCCGACGCATACCCGCCGGCGACGGTCTTCGTGTCGACCGCCACCTCGGGTGTCAAGGTCTGCCAGTCGAGCCGTTCGGCCAGCATTTTCAGGTTCATTCGGCCTTCTCCTTCTTCCGCTCACCGCGTGGACACGCATCGCGGTCCGCCCGCCCCAGCACGATGTCTTCCGCCAGAGCGGCACACGTCGGCGCCCCGCACTGCCCACAATCGTCCCCGGGCAGACTGCGGGCCAGCCGGTCGATCCGGGCGAGCTTCTGCACCGCCTTGGCCATGTCGTCGTCCAGCCGCAAACCCGGTCGCGGCGTACGCTCAGCCGTTCGTCGTTGGGCCTTTGCCTCTCCGTCCGGCGTTGCCGCGGCATGATGCCACCGGCGGGAACCGAGGTACGCATCGGCGGCCAGCAGCGGCGATCCGAAGCAGCCTTCGTCGCACGCCCACGGTTCGATAATCTCGACGTCTTCGGCCAGACCGTCTTCGACGTCGTCCAGGACGCGGAGCACGTGTTGCAGGCCGGTGACCCGCATCACGCCGTTCTCGTCCGTCGTCGGCGTGGCCGCCACGTACGCCGCCGCCGGCTGCTCCTCGGTATGCTTGCCCGTCAGCCGCGGCATCACGGCTGCCCGCAGCGCCGCGGGCGAAACGACCTCCACCCCATCTCCGACCACCAGTGTCCGCTGAGCCGGGCAGCTCACCACGCAGACGACGCGCTCGCCCTTGAGCGTCGCCCGCAACGCCACCACCGCCGTATCAAACGGCGCTACGTGCGGCAGCAATCCCGGGAACCGCGTCTCAATCAGGTTGACCACGGCCGGACACGCCGGCGAGATCACCGGCCAACCCGCGGCCTCGGTCTTCGCGTACTCGACGACCGCCTGCCGCAGGGCCACTTCCCAGCCGGCGGTAACGCGCACGTCCCGGAAACCCAGTTGCCGAATTTCGTTCAGCACGGCCGCTGGGTCAGCATCAGCGCCAAACTGCGCCAGACTCTCGGCAGAAACCACCAAAACGGCGTCTTTCGCGGTCGGCAACGCGTCCCCCAACCCCGTCACGCCCATCGTTCCCGTCGGACACCCGGCGATGCACGCCGTGCAGTCGATGCACAGGTAGTCCAGCACGTCCGGTCGCCCGCGGAACACCCGTACCGCCTGCGTCGGACAGGCGTGCAGGCAGCGCAGACTTTGCCGGCAACGCTCGGGCGCCACGTGCAGCGAATGCCGCCCGACGCCGTACAGGGCAGGGGGGCGAAGCGACAGGCCGAAGCACAGCTGCGTGCCTTTGCCCGGCGTCGATTCGATCGTGAACGAATCCGCACTCTTTCGGATATTGGGCAGACCCATGCCCGCCCCGAAACCGAGCTGCCGCGCCTCGGCGCTGGCCGTCGAGAAGCCTTCGCGCAGGGCTTGCTCGACGTTCGGGATGCCGGGCCCCGTGTCCGCCACCTCGACCTCGAGATGTCCGTTATCGAGCACGGCGCTCAGGTGGCCGCGATGGGCGTGGATGACGACGTTCATCTCGGCTTCGTACGCCGCGATCATCGCCCGCCGGAGCACCGCTGGATCTGCGCCGACCCGCTTGAGCTGCTCCTTGAGCGCACGAGATGCGCGGCCCCCGCGCTCATAGTCGCCGCCCTCAATCTCGTAGCGGAACGTCGGCATCAGTCGGGTCCGCTCTTACGCTCCAAGGCACTTGTAAAGGCGACCGCACGTCTCGAAAAGCCCGCACGGCGAAACCAGCACCTGCGTGCCATGTTCGCTGGCGGCGGCCAGCATCGCCTCATCCGGCTGCTGCCCGTTGACCAGGCAGATCCCCGGAATGTCCATCAGCTCGGCGACGCGCAGCAGGTGACTGCTCGCCAGGTTGGTCACCAGCAGCGTGTGTTCGCCGGCCGCCGCCAGCAGGTCGCTGATGCGGTCGCCCGCGTAGACCTGGTCGATGCTGACCCGCGCCCCGTTGGGCTGGCCATGCACCCGGGCTCCGATTCTGACTGCCAATTCTTCGAGCTTCATCCTGTCACCCGAGGTCTTGCGGCCGGGCGGGCCGGTTACACGTTTTGGTGCGGATTTCGGTCGAGAACGCGCGCAGCAACCAAGACGGCTTGCGCCAATACAGACTGGCAAGCGGCGGGCCAGACGCCGTCGGAGTGGCGCAGTTACCGGCGGCGACGGGCCGGGATACCACGGACCCTGATGAACATGTTTACCGCTGTGAAACCGCGACGAACAGTCAGGACCCGCGCCAGTCAGTTCACACTGTTACGATCGTCACAGTGAGTTGAAAACGGGCACAGCGGCAAATCACCAGCATCGACCGGGACCTAACACAGTGTGCAACGCGGAAGACCGGTATATCAATCGGCGTTCTACCGCCGATCTGTGCGAGCCGCACGCGCCGGCAGTAGAGCTTTCGCTCTATCGCCGCGCGTTTCGCCACACCTCGAGCGCCGCCGGGAAGGGGCCCAAAGCCCGCTCGAAGATGCCGAGCGAGTAGGCGATGGCCAGGCCGTAGTTGGTTATGGGCACTCCGGCCCGCTGGCAGTGCAGGATGCGCGAGAGCATCTCCCGCCGATTCTGCACGCAACCGCCGCAGTGCACGACGAGCCGGTACTCGCCGAGGTCCGCGGGGAAGTCGTGGCCCTGCATGGTGGTGAAGTCGAGCCGCCCGCCGACGTACTGCATCAGCCAGCGGGGGATTTTCACGCGCCCGATGTCGTCGACGATCGGATGGTGCGAGCAGGCCTCGGCGATCAGCACGCGATCACCGGGGCGGAGCGATTCGATCGCCAGCGCTCCGCGCACGAGCTCGGTCAGATCGCCCTTGAACCGCGCGAAGAGGATGGAGAACGACGTCATCGGCACCGCCGGCGGCGTGTCGGCGGCGACTTTGAGGAATGCTTGTGAATCTGTAACGACGATGGCGGGTGGGCGCTTGAGGCGATCGAGGGCGTCGCGCAGCTCGCGCTCCTTCACCACCATGCAGTACGAGTCGTTGTCGAGCAGGTCGCGGATCGTTTGCACTTGGGGCAGGATCAGCCGGCCCTTCGGGGCCTCCTTGTCGATCGGTACGACCAGAACGGCGGCTTCGCCCGGCGGAACCAGGTCGCCGATGATCGTCGGCGTGTTGATGAGCTCGTCGGGGGCGGAGCGGATGAGGGCCTCGCGCACTTCGAGCACGCCCTCGCCGCGACTGGCGACCGTCTGGACGACGCGGAGCTTTTTCTCTTCGAGCCGGCCGGCGACCTGCGGGTCGGGCGGGGCGAGGTCGGTCTTGTTGAACACGACGATGACGGGCACTGAGCGGCCGGTCAGTTCCTGGACGAGTCCGTCTTCGAACTCGCCCCAGCGTCCGGCTTCGGCGACGACGATGCCGACGTCCGTGCGGTCAAAGACGCGTCGCGTCCGCTCGATCCGCATGTCGCCGAGCGCCCCGTTGTCGTCGATGCCGGCGGTGTCGATGAACAGCACCGGCCCGATCGGCAGCATCTCCATCGGCTTCTCAACCGGATCGGTCGTCGTCCCGGCGGTGTCGGAGACGATCGACACATCCTGCCGCGTCAGCGCATTGAGCAGCGACGATTTCCCAACGTTCCGCCGGCCGAAGAGGCCGATGTGCATCCGCATTCCGCGTGGGGTGGTTTGCATATGAGTATGATAGCGGGGAATCGGGGGTTGCCGAGAAGGTGGTGGTCGGGCTCTGTACCGGACGTGTTACCGCAGCGGTTCCCGGCGCGCCGGGATGCCGACCGTCTTCAGCCCGCGGAGCGGGCGATGGGATGTAGCCCCGGGTGAGCGAGCGGCCGCACAGCGGCTGATCGCGAAACCCGGGGGAAACGGCCGGCCTGCGTCCCAACCCGCGCAGCGGGTGACGGAAGGCGGTGCGGGACGTATGACCGGCGATGCGTTCCGTCGCCCGCTTCGCGGGCTGAAGAGGGGTTGACGATGCGCGTGTCCCCGGGTTCCGTCCGCCGGTTGCGATGCATCGTGGGAGCGGTCGTCGATGGCGGCAAGGGATCTGTCGCGCATTTCGCGCTCGCTCGCCGGCGGACTCCACCCGGGGCTAGATTCCGCGGTCCCTGCGGGACCAGTGGGCTTGCGAGCTCTGTGTCGGCGGTTGGACGTTGAAGAGCACACGCGAGGCACGCTCTGTCCGAGCCGCGACCGGTAGGGAGCTGGTTGCGGGGTGTGGGGCTGTTTTTGCGGATGACCGCCTCGCTGCCGCTCGGGGCTCGGATGGGCAGCCGGCCCTGTGCGGGGCGATGGACTTCGTGGCCGATGTTGAACGCCGACGGACGCCCAGCTTGCGCGCGGCGGGCGGGCGCGGTTCGCAGGCCGCAGCGCTCAGTCGTCCCGACGGGACTGGGAGGAGAGAGAGGGGGACTCTGCCGCCATGGTCCCAGCACTTCGTACTGGGCTACAATCAGCCGTCCCCTTCGGGGACTGAAGGTGCAGGGCGGGCCCGGTGCCTCGGTGTCAGCAAGAGGCCGGATCGGCGCGGGCTCGCGCGGGTGGACAGCGCATGTCCCATCGTTTTGGAGGTACCCGGTGAGAAGCAGAATCACGCCTGAGAAGGTCGCGAGCGCGAAGTCTAACGACGAGTTGTTCGAGTTGCTCTCTGACGAGCTTGATCGGCTGAATCCGAAGGGCCCGAGAGCGGACGACGAGTTTGTCGCAGAACTCAGGCGGCTGCCGCGCGGTCTCCGTGCGATGGCGGCCACCTATGAGCTCGACGTATCGATGACACTTGACGACATCGGGTGGCATTTCGGGAACTGGCACCACAAGAGCCTTGCCAAGGAGACTCTCGCCGGACTGACAGAGCTCGGTGCGAGGGAGTTGGCCAGCCTCTTTCGCCAAGCGTTCCTGCTGGCTCAGGAGTATTGGGTTGAGCTGGACCGGGAGGATTGGTCCGAATGGTACCCCGATTCGCCACTTGCGCAGGCGGTCGCCCCGCTCAACGAAGCTGCCTGGGCCATCCTCGAACCCAGGGACAGGGGCATAATGGGCTACTGGCTCGAATACGCCCGCAAGCACCCGGAACGGCTTCGATAGGGCGGGCCGTTCGGCGTCAGGGTTTCGGCGGGGAGCCGAGGCGCATGATGGCTTCGGGGGTGAGGAGTTGGTCGAACTCGGATTCGGTGAGCAGGCCGCGGGCGAGGATGAGTTGGCGGATTGTCTTGTGCTCCGCGCGGGCGGTGGCGGCGAGGTCCTGGACGGCGGCGTAGCCGAGGGTGCCGACCAGAGCCGTGGCTACCGCCGTTGAGCTTTCGACATGTTGGCGGCAACGCTGCTCGTCGGCCTCGATACCGTCGACGCACAGCCGCCGGAAGATCGAGCAGGCGTTGGTCAGCAGGCCGAGGTTGTCCAGCAGGGTGCAGGCGACGAGCGGCAGGAAGGCGTTCAGTTCGAGCGAGCCGAGCCCGCAGGCGTGAGCGATCGCCTGGTCCTGCGCCATGACGAGCAGGGCGGCTTGCGAGACAGCCTCGGGAGTGACCGGGTTGACCTTGCCGGGCATGATGGACGAGCCGGCCTGGCGAGGCGGCAGGCGGATTTCGCCGAGCCCGCCGTCCGGACCGGACGCCAGCAGTCGCAGGTCGCCGGCGACTTTGAGCAGATTGGCGGCGCAGGCTTTGAGAATGCCGCTGACTTCGACGAAGACGTCGGCGTTCTGCGTGGCTTCGACGAGGTTCTCGGCGCGGGCGAGACCGAGGCCGGTCAGCTCGCGCAGGTGTTCGACCACGCGGAAGATGTACTGCCGCGGGGCGCCGAGGCCGGTGCCGATGGCGGTGCCGCCGAGGTTGACGACGCGCAGCCGCTCCTCGCACTTGTACACCCGCCAGCGGTCGCGGCTGAACGCCTCGGCGTACGTGCCCATCTCGCGGCCGAGCGTGGTGAGCACGGCGTCCTGATACTGCGTCCGCCCGATCTTCACGATGTGGGCGAACTCCCGCTCCTTCACCTGCCACGCTTCGACCAGGGCGACGAGGGCGGCCTCGAGGTCGCGCAGCCGCCAGATGGCCGCGACGCGCAGGGCCGTCGGGAACGTGTCGTTCGTCGACTGGTGACGGTTGAGATCGTCGAGCGGGCTGATGCACTCGCAGTCGCCCAGTGGGCGGCCGAGTAGCGTGAGGGCCCGGTTGGCCAGGACCTCGTTGACGTTCATGTTCAGCGACGTGCCGGCCCCGCCCTGCAACGCGTCGACGACGATGTGGGCGTCGAGCTGCCCGTCCATCATCTCGCGGCAGGCGGTCTCGATGGCGTCGGCGGTGGCGTCATCCCAGCCGCCGAGTTCGCGGTTCGTCCGGGCCGCCGCCAGCTTGACGGCACCGTAGGCGTGGATGAGCTCGGGGGCGACGCGCCGGCCGCTGAGCGGGAAGTTCTCGATGGCCCGCTCGGTGCAGATGCCGTGCAGCGCTTCGGCCGGCACGGGCTTCTCACCCAGCAGGTCCCGTTCTGTGCGGTGTGTCCCCATGAAGCCTGCGTCAGAAGTACAGGTCGCGGTCGTCCGTTTCACGTATGCGGCGGAGCCGGTCGAGGAGCTGAGTCTTGAGCTTCTGGTCGGTCATCTGCTCGATCTCGGCGGTGATGAGCTTCTCGCCGGCGGCTCGCGTCTCCTCGCTGGCGTAATCGGTCAGGTATTCCATGAGCGTGCTGATGGCGTTCGGCGTGCAGAAGCGTTTGATGAAGCCGGGGATGGCGAACTCCATGAAGTGCTCGCCGGTGCGGCCGAGGCGGTAGCACGCCGTGCAGAAGCTGGGCAGATAGCCGTCCTGGATCAGCTCGCGCATGACCACGTCGAGCGGGCGAATGTCGCCGAGCTCGAACTGCTCCTTCTCGGTCATCTGCACCTGGGCGTCGCCGGCCTCGGTGTAGCCACCGAGCTCGATCCGGCTGCCGGCGTCGATCTGCGAAACGCCGAACGCCATGACCTCCCTGCGTAACTGTGGGTTCTCGCGGGCGGTGAGGATGAGGCCGGTGTAGGGCACGGCCAGCCGCAGGATGGCGATGAGGCGCTTGAAGTCGTGGTCATCGACCAGGTGGCTCTCGTCGAGGTGCACGCCCTGTGCCGGCCGCAGCCGCGGGAAACTGATGGTGTGCGGGCCGACGTGGTAGCGCTCCTGCAAGTACTGGGCGTGCCGGACGAGCCCGAGCACCTCGAACCGCCAGTCGTACAGGCCGAACAGCACGCCGACGCCGACGTCGTCGATGCCGGCTTCCTGGGCGCGGCTGAGGGCGTCGAGTCGGTAGAGGTAGTTGCCCTTGCGCGTGTTGGCCGGGTGGCAGTGGGCGTACGTCGCGTGGTGGTACGTTTCCTGGAACACCTGGTACGTGCCGATGCCTGCCTCTTTGACGCGGCGATAGCCCTCGACGTCGAGTGGGGCGGCGTTGATGTTCAGCCGGCGGATCTCGCCGCGGCCGATTTTCGTCTCGTAGATCAGCTTCACGCAGTCGTGGATGAAGTCGGCGTCGTAGCGCGGATGCTCGCCGAAGACGACAATCAGCCGCTTGTGGCCCTTGTTCTCCAACGCTTCGACCTGCCGGCGGATCTCGTCCATGTTGAGCGTCCGGCGGACGGCATCGGGGTTCGACCGGCGGAAGGCGCAGTAGGCGCAGTCGTTGACGCAGTGGTTGCCGATGTAGAGCGGGGCGAAGAGGACGATCCGGTTGCCGTATACCCGCTTCTTCAGGTCGCGGGCGGCGGAGAAGATCTCCTCGACCAGCTCGGGATCGTCGGCGGTCAGCAGCACCGCGGTCTCTTCGATCGACAGCGCCTGCTTGTCGAGGCTCTTGGCGATGATCTCGCGCACGTGGCCGGCGTCGGGCCGCGGCCCGGCCAGCAGACTCAATAGGTGGGGTTCGTCGATGAAATCGACAGCCCCTTCACTCAACGTCATTGGTGCCATCGTACTCATATCAGCATCCCGCACCGCCCGGCGAAGGAGCACCGGTCGGCGATACATCACGCCGCCGGCGGTTCGGCGAGTCGCCGCGCCCTGTACCCACCGTGCGCTCCATGGATTCTATGCGCCCGCGCAGGCAAAGCTGGCAACACTCGGCGGTTTCGTTCAAGCATGCCTTATCGGGATAAATCTCGTACAGGCAGCGGTACTCCGGCGGTGTCGCGTTCGGCATCACCACGTTCGCCCCGCGGCTCAGCCCAAGCTCGCGGCCGGATTCCTTGTTCAACGTCGCCAGGGCCGTCGTGCTCGGGATGTTCGCGAACGGGCAGACCAGCCGGGCCAGGGCCAGGACCTTGTACGTCATCAGCTCGTCCGCCGGCACCTGGTCCGCCACCGGCTCCGGCGGCGCCTGCGCGAGCGGCGTGTCCGGGTGGGCGATGTACGGACCGACGCCGATCATGTCCAGATCGAGCCGGCGGAACCATTCAATATCGTCAGCGAGGCTGTCAAACGTCTGACCGGGGATGCCGATCATCACGCCGCTGCCGACCTCGTAACCAAGGTCTCTCAGGACGTTGAGCAGGGCGAGCCGGTCAAAGGTCCGACCTGGCCGGGGCGGGTGGATTCGGTCATATAGTGTCCGATTCGACGTCTCGAAACGCAGCAGGTAGCGGTCCGCGCCGGCTTCGCGCCAGGTGGCGAGCGTCTGCTCGTTCTGCTCGCCGAGGCTGAGCGTCACGGCGACGGGCAATTCGTTCTTGATCCGTCGGACGAGATCGGCGACCCACTTCTCGGTGAGCTGCGGGTCCTCGCCGGCCTGGAGCACAACGGTGCCGTAGTCGAAGCTGGCGGCAGCGCGAGCCGCGGTGAGGACTTCGTCGATCGTCATGCGATAACGAGCGAGGGACGTGTTCGGCGCCCGCAGACCGCAATAGGCGCAACTGCGCACGCAATGGTTGGAGATCTCGATCAGCCCGCGCAGGTAGACCGCCGGGCCGACGTGCCGGCGGCGGACGTCGTCCGCCCGCTGCCAAAGCGTCTCTAGCCGCTGGGGGTCAGTTTCGCGAAGCCAGTTCAGGACCTCGTCCCGTTGCATCGTTCATTCCCGGGGGGCTGTAGTCCCGCTGGAGGATCACGGTGAACGTGCTGCCTACCTCGGGCTCGCTCTGCACGTCCACGTCGCCGCCGTACATGAGGGCCAGCTTCTTCACCAGCGACAGGCCCAGACCGCTGCCGGGGATGTTGCGTGTGCGGGCGTTGCTGATGCGCACGAAGTCGTGGAAGAGGCGGGCGGCTTCCTGAGGCGAGAGGCCGATGCCGGTGTCGCTCACTTCGATGGTGATGCGCTGCTCGTCGCCGGTGACGCGGATGTTCGCCTTGCCGCCTTTGCGGTTGTACTTGACGGCGTTGGTCAGGAGATTGTTGAAGATGATCTCGATTTCGCCGCGATCGGCCCGCAGGTTCAGGTCCGCCGGGCAATCGACGTGCAGCTCGATTTCCTGGTCGGCGGCGGCGGGGCGGACGGTCTCGATGGCCGACTCGGCCACCTCGTGCAGGCTGACCGTGGTGAGCGTGCGGCCCTTTTCGCCGGACTCGATACGGGTCATGTCCAGCAGGTCGAAGATGAGCTTGCGCATGCCCTCGCCGCGAAGCAGGCAGCGCTCGACCACCTGGTCGTAGGCGCTGAGGTCGGTGCCGAGGGCGCGGTCGCGGATGATGTTGAGGTAGCCCTCGATGGCAGCCAGTGGGGCCTTCAACTCGTGGCCGAGAACGGAGATGAACTCGAAGCGGACGCGGCGTTTCTCGGCGGCCAGCTTGCGGGCTTGTCGCTGCACCACGAGATGAGCGGCGGCCTTGCGGATAGTCTCGCGCAGCTCCTCGGGCGTGAACGGCTTGGCCAGGAAATCGAACGCGCCGGACTTCGTCGCGCGGATGGCGGTTTCCAGCGTGGCGAACGCCGTGATCATGATGGTGAGCACGTCTGTTTCGCGTTCGTGGAGGCGTTCGAGGACGTCGACGCCGGTGATGCCGCTCATCTTGTGGTCGAGCAGCATGATGTCCGGGGCGGCGGCGGCGATCTTCTGGAGCGCTTCCTCGCCGCTGCCGGCCGGCGTCACCTCGAAGCGGACCTCGCCCTCGACGTCGGGCAGGTGCACGTGGAAGGTTTGCAGGGCGCGGCCCACCGCGTGACGCATGCCGGCTTCATCGTCCACGACCAGTACGTGCAGCGTGTCCATCCTCATTCGTCCTTGAGCAGACGCTGGATCTCGCGCTGGAGCTGCTCGAAGCGCACCGGTTTGGCCAGCAGCCCATCCGCCTTGATCCAGGCCCGTTCCTCGTCCGTCTCGGCGTCGAAGCTCAAACCCGTTGCCGTGGCCACCGCGGTGACCATGATGACCGGCAGGTCTGGGTGATCCCGCTTGATCTGGTAGCACAGCGTGAAGCCGGCGTCGGGCTGCTCGAGCATCAGGTCCACCACCACGATGTCGGGCTTCCGGCGGCCCAGGAGCTCGCGGGCGGCCGTGGCCGTCTCGGCGAGCAGCACCTTGTAGTCGGCGGCCTCAAGCTGGATGCGCATCTGCGTTTGAAAATCCACGTCGTCGTCGACAACCAGTACCGTATGTGCCATGCGTTGCTCTCACTGACCTTGGGCAGCAGGCCGTGCCGCTGCACCGGGATGACTCTGCAAGTACTTCATGCCTTCATCGCTCCGCCGCCGCGCGAGCTGTCGAGTCGGCGCCGGCGCGGCAGCATCACCGTGAAGATCGTGCCGGTCGGGCCGGCGGCGGAGTCGGCGTTGGATTCCACGCGAATGTCGCCGCTGTGCATCTTGACGATGCCGTAGGTCACGCTGAGACCGAGACCGGTGCCCTTGCCGGCGGGCTTCGTCGTGAAGAAGGGCTCGAAGATCTGCTTGCGCTGCTCGGGCGGGATGCCGCAGCCGGTGTCGATGACCTGGATGCGGATGTCCTCGCCGGCCGGCGCCGTGCGCAGCGTCAGCGTGCCGCCGTCGGGCATGGCGTCGATCGCGTTCTGGATCAGGTTGGTCAGGACCTGCGTGACCTGATCGCGGTCGAGATCGGCCTCGAGCTGGCGGTCGGCGTGGTCGACCTGCACCTTGATCGGCGTCGGAGCGCAAAGCGTGCGCGCCGTGCGGTCCACCAGGGCGCAGACGTTCGTCGGCTGCGTCTCCACTTTGTTCTTGCGGGCGAATTGCAGCAGGCCGGAGACGATCTTGCGGCAGCGGTCGGCCTCGCTGGCGATGAGCGTCAGGTCTTCGCGCTGCCGCCCGTCGCTTTTCAGCTCTTCGAGCAGCGTGTGCGACAGCATCAGCACTGTGCCCAGCGGGTTGTTGACCTCGTGGGCGATGCCCGCGGCAAGCTGGCCCATGCTGGCCAGCTTTTCCGACTGCATCAGCGCTTCCTGCGTCGTTGCGAGTTGCTGGTTCGAGACTTCGAGCTCCTTGCACGTCTGCTTGAGCTGCTCGATCGTGTTGGGCAGGCACATCTCGCTTTCGGCCAGACCCTTGTAGACGGCGACCGCGTGTGCCCGGCAGGTCTCGTACCCGCAGGCCCCGCAGTTCAATTCGTCTTCCGGGCTGAACTTGCCCATTCGGCCCAGAATCTCGCTCAGTTCGTCGGCCGACGGTGCACCGACCCGGCGATCGTGCGGCGTGAACGTCCGCCGCATGTCCAGGTCGATCAGTTGCGACCAGTACTCGTGCCAGTGCTCCCGATCGCGGTCGTAGATCCGCCGCTTGACGTAGCGACTGACCTGAGCCCGGCGGTTGAACAGGGGGGCCGAGCCGCTGATGCCGGGGCCCATGATGCAGCCGTTGCAACAGAGCACTTCGAGCAACCGGGCCTGCAAATCGCCGTGCTCGAACTCGCGGATGGCTTCGACGAATTCGCTGTGTCCGTCGGCGGCGACGACTTCGCCGGCGAGCAGATCCTCGGGGAGCTGCGCCGCCTGGAGCATGCCGCGGCTGATGGGGAAGAGGGCGCCGACGCCGGCGTGCGGCGGGTCGAAATCGCTGGGGGAGACGGACTCCGGCTTGATCGCGTGCCGCTGGAGCATCTCTTCGAGCTCGATGAACGTGAGGGCGGCGTCGACCTCACCGGAGACGGGGGCGCTGAACGCCTCGCCTTTCTTGGCGATGCAGGGGCCGATGAACACGAGCCGCAGCCCGTCACCGTGCAGCCGGTGCAAGGCCCGGGCCGTGGCCAGCATCGGCGAGACCACCGGGGCCAGCATCGGGACGAGTTCCGGGTGGTACCGTTCGACGAAGCCCACGATCGCCGGACAGGTCGTGGCGATGTAGCGCTTGCCGGGGTTTTCGTGGAGCAGGCGCTGGTACTCGGCGGCGACGAGATCCGCACCGAAGCCGACCTCAACAACGAGGTGGAAGCCGAGGCTGCGGATCATGCCGACGACGTACTCGTAGTCGACCTCGGTGAACTCCGCCGGGAAGCTGGGGGCCAGCATGGCCGCCACCGGCGCGCCCGAGGCCAGAAGCTCTTCGACGAGGTCGATCTCGTCGAGGACGCGCTTGGCCCCGCGGGCACAGACCCGCACGCAGTTGCCGCACCCGATGCACCGGTCCGGCAGCACTTCGGCCTGCCCGCTGGTGACGCGGATGGCCTTGGCGGGGCATTCGCGCACACAGGTGTAGCAGAGCCGGCAGCGCTCCTGGATGGTCGTGACCAGTGGTGCACTCGGCGGATCCATGTCGTTTCTCTCAGCGTCTCCGGGGGCCCGTGGGCCTGGCCGGCGTCGGCTCAACCTCGATCCGCCGGCTGTTCCGGGAATCCATCATGTTAACGCACCACCTCGCGGGCGTGGTAATGCGTGTGCAGCAATTCGTGGCTCTTCTCGCCGAGCGGCTCGCCGAGATACTCGGCGTACAGCCGCTGCACCGACGCGTTCTGGTGGGCGGTGCGCAGCGGAGCGTCACGGTCGATTTTGTACAGGGCGTCCATGCGGGCTCGCAGCGCGGCCTGATCGGCACCCACCGGCTGACCGCCGCCGGCGATGCAGCCGCCCGGACAGGTCATCACCTCGACGAAGTGCAGGTTGTGCTCGTCGTCGCGAATCTGTTCGAGCAGCCGCCCGGCGTTGGCCAGACCGCTGACGACGGCCACGTTCAGCTTGACGTCGCCGACCTTCACGGTGGCCTGCTTCACGCCGTTGAGTCCGCGCAGAGCCTTGAGCTTCAACACGGGCAGCTCGTCCCCGGTAAGCAGATGGTAGGCCGTGCGTACGGCGGCCTCCATCACGCCGCCGGTGGCGCCGAAGAGCTTGCCGGCGGAACTGCGTTCGCCGAAGGGATTATCGGCCGTCTCGGGCTTGAGTTGCCGCAGATCGAGGCTGCGCTGCCGGATGATGCGGGCCAGTTCGCGCGTGGTCAGGACGGCGTCGACATCGGCCAGACCGTGCCGCGTCAGCTCCGTGCGGCCGGCTTCGAACTTCTTCGCCGTACAGGGCATCACCGCGACGCTGTAGATCTTCGCGGGGTCGAGGCCCTGCTGCTCGGCGTAGAACGTCTTGACCAGGGCACCGAGCATCTGCTGCGGGCTCTTGCAGGTGGAGAGGTTGCCCACGAAGTCGGGGGCGAATTCCTCGACGTACTTGATCCAGCCGGGCGAGCAGCTCGTCAGCAGTGGCAGACGGCCGCCGGTCTTGATGCGGTAGATCAGCTCGGACGCCTCTTCCATCACGGTCAGGTCGGCGGCGAACGAGGTCTCAAAGACGCGCTCGAAGCCGAGCCGTCGCAGGGCCGCCGTCAGCCGCCCGCAGATGTCCGTGCCGGGCTTGAGGCCGAATTCCTCGGCGAGACTGACGGAGACGGCGGGGGCGTGCTGAATCACGACGTGCTGATCGGGATGGTTGAGAGCTTCGAGCACTTCCTTGATGTGGCTCTGCTCGGTGAGGGCCCCGGTCGGGCAGGCCATGATGCACTGGCCGCAGTTGATGCAGCTCGAGACGTTCAGGCCCTGATCGAAGGCGGTGCCGACGTAGGTCTGGCTGCCGCGCTTGAGGAAGTCGATGGCGGCCACGCCCTGGATTTCCTCGCAGACGCGGACGCACTTGCCGCAGAGGATGCACTTCGACGGGTCGCGCACGATCGAGGCGCTGGACAGGTCGGCGTGCCGTTCGGGCTTGTTGCCGAAGTAGCGGCGCTGCCGGACGCCGAGCTCGGCGGCCAGTGACTGGAGCGTGCAGTTGTTGTTGCGGATGCAGTAGAGGCAGTCGTCGGGGTGGTTGGCCAGCAGCAGCTCGACGATCGTCTTGCGGGCCCGTACGGCGCGCGGCGAGTGCGTCTGCACCTTCATGCCGGGGGCCACGGGGAACGCGCAGCTCGGCACGAGGTTGCGCTGCCCTTCGATCTCGACGACGCACAGCCGGCAGGCACCGGTGGGGGTGAGGTTTTCCAGGTTGCACAGGGTGGGAACGTTGATGCCCGCCCGCCGCATGGCCGTCAGCAGCATCTCGCCGGGCCGGGCCTGGATCGGACGGTTGTTGACTTCGATGGTGATCACTTCTGGCTCCGATCAGTTATTCGGCGATGACGGCGCCCAGGCGGCAGGCCTGCACGCAGGAGCCGCACCCGAGGCATTTCTCTTCGACGATGTAATGCGGGCTCTTGGGGGCGCCCATGATCGCTTCCGCAGGGCAGGCCTTGGCGCAGACGGTGCACCCGCGGCACTTGTCCGGGTCGATGCGGTAATGCAGGAGTTCGGTGCAGACGCCCGCCGGGCACTTACGCTCGAAGATGTGCGCTTCGTACTCGTCACGGAACCAGCGCAGCGTGCTGAGCACGGGGTTCGGGGCCGACTGGCCGAGACCGCAGAGGCTGGTGTCCTTGATGACCTCCGCCAGACGCGTCAGGTACATCACGCCCTTGAATCGCTCCAGGGCGTGATAGCCGGTCTCGCTCCGGCGGGACCGGGTGATGGCCTGGAGGATCTCGAGCATGTGCCGCGTGCCTTCGCGGCAGGGGATGCACTTGCCGCAGCTCTCGCGCTGGATGAAGTCCATGAAGAACTTGGCCACGTCGACCATGCAGTTGTCTTCATCCATGACGACCAGGCCGCCGGAGCCCATCATGGCCCCGACGGTCTTCAGCGACTCGTAGTCGATCTCGATGTCGAGGTGCGAGGTGGGGATGCAGCCGCCGGAGGGGCCGCCGATCTGCGCCGCCTTGAAGGCCTTGCCGTCAGCCGGGCCGCCGCCGATGTCGAGGACGATCTGGCGAACCGACGTCCCCATGGCGACTTCGACTAGGCCGGTGCGCTGGACCTTGCCGGACAGGGCGAAGACCTTCGTGCCCTTGCTGCTGGCGGTGCCGACGGCGGCGAAGGCCTCGGCGCCCATGCCGACCAGGGCCGGCAGGTTGGCCAGCGTCTCGACGTTGTTGATGACGGTCGGCTTGGCGAACAGGCCGCTGACGGCGGGGAAAGGGGGCCGTGGCCGGGGCATGCCCCGCCGGCCCTCGATGCTGTTGATCAGGGCGGTCTCTTCACCGCAGACGAACGCACCGGCACCCTGCTTGATGATGATGCGCAGGTTCGAGCCGCTGCCGAGGACGTTCTCGCCGAGCAGGCCGTAGTGCTCGGCCTGTTCGATGGCCCGTTCGAGCATGGCGATGGCGAGCGGATACTCGGCGCGGATGTAGACGTAAGCCTTGGTGGCGCCGATGGCGTAGGCGGCGATGCCGATGCCCTCGACGAGGCGATGCGGGTCACCCTCGATCACGGCGCGGTCCATGAATGCGCCGGGGTCGCCCTCGTCGGCGTTGCAGATCAGGTACTTCTGATAGCCAGGCGTGTTCAGGGCGATGCGCCACTTGCGGCCGGTCGGGAAACCGCCGCCGCCGCGACCACGCAGGCCGCTGGTCTCGACGATGTCGCACAGCTCGGTGCGGGTCATCTTGCGCAGGACGCGGGCGAAGGCCTGGTAGCCGCCGCGGGCGAGGTATTCGTCGATGCTGCGCGGGTCGATCAGGCCACAGTTGCGCAGGACCCAGCGGGTCTGCGGGCGGAAGAAGGGGTGCTCGTCGAGGTAGGGCACGTCGGCCCAGGGCTGGAGCACGTCGGTGCCCGCCTTGGCGTCGTCCACCGGCGGGGTGGGGTGGAACTGACCGATGACGCCTTCGGCCGGGACCTTGCCCGCCAGGAGGGCGTCGAGCACGTCGGGGACGCGGTCGGCCGTGACGCGCTCGCATGAGACGCGCGTGCGGCCGGGCAACTGCACGTCGAGCAGCGGTTCCGCCGAACACAGGCCGATGCAGCCGACCTCAACGACGTCGGCCTGGACCTTCCGCTGCTTGAGATAGTCGCCGACGGCCTCGAGCGTTCGGCCGGCGCCGGCACCGAGGCCGCACGTTCCGGCCCCGATGAAGATTGCGGGCCGGCTGAGCACGTCGCGGCGCAGGCGGGTCATCTGCGTCCGCCAGGCCTTCCCCTCAGGACCGTGGCCATTCACGCGATGGCCGTTGTCCTGACACAATACATCGATCACCTGGTGTGGCCGCAGACCGCAGACGGCCGCGGCACCCTCGCTCGTTTCCAGAGCGCTTTCACTCGCTGGCATGTTGTCCCTGCACTTCCTTGGACGGCTCGGCGGCAACTTTGCTTCGTGCCGCAGTGGCGGCCGGCTTGCCGTATTGCTTCAGAATGCGCTGCACGCTGTCCGGGGTGACCGCGGCATGGAAGTCGCCGTTGACCGTGATGACCGGCGACAGGCCGCAGGCTCCGATGCAGGCTACGACTTCGAGGCTGTACTTGCCGTCGCGCGTCGTCTGGCCCGGCTCGATCTTTAGGAGCTGCTGCGTCGCCTGGAGCACGGCGGCTGAGCCCTTCACGTGGCAGGCGGTGCCGCGGCAGACCTGGCAGTGCACCTGGCCGCGCGGCTGGAACCGGAACTGGTTGTAGAACGTGGCCACGCCGTAGACCTTGCTCACCGGCAGGTGCAGGCGCTGGCCGATCTGCTCCATGGCCTCGCGCGACAGGTAGCCCTCGCGGTCCTGGACCGCCTGCAAGACGGGGATCAGGTGCTCGCGTCGCGCGTCGGGATACTGACTGAGGACGCTCTCGACTTCGGTGGATTTCATTCGCGGGACTCCGCAGGCTTCGCCGTCGGTCGCGTGAAGAACACCAGCTTTTCAAGCGAGGCGGCGATATCGACGTCTTCGACGAACACGTCCGGCGGCACGTGCAGCCGGACGGGAGTGAAGTTCAACAGGCCGCGCACCCCGGCCCGGACGAGGCGGTCAGCCGTGTCCTGGGCGGCGTCGATGGGCACGGCCACGACGGCAACGGACACGGGGCCGGCGCGGAGGATGTCCTCCATTTCGCTGGCCGAGTAGCAGCGGCAACCGTCGATGATCCGCCCGACTTTCTCGGGCGCGACGTCGAAGGCGGCCACAACCGGCAGCTCGGGGTGAACGCGGCTGAGGTACTTGAGAATGGCTCGGCCGAGGTAGCCGAGGCCGACGAGGACGATGGCTTCGTTGTCCGCCGGATCGAGCAGCTCGTCGATGCGGGCGATCAGGCCGGCGACGTCGTAGCCGCGGGCGGGACTGCCGGTGAAGCCGATGGTCATGAGGTCGCGGCGGACCAGTACCGGCGTAACGTTGTGAAGACTGGCCAGCTCATGGGAGTAGATGCGGGCCCGGCCCTGGTCGAGCCATCGGCGCAGGTGTCGACGGTAGGCACAGAGACGTTCGACAATTCGGACAGGAATCATGGGAGACCTCCGGGGTTGGGGGAGGGCGGACCAGCGGTCGCGGCGGAAGACGCCGCGACCGGGGTCCGGGAGGGAAGGAGGCTTGTGTGTGGTCGATGAAGAGCCATTCGTGACTCGATTAGCATCGTTACATTAATCACAATATGGCATAATAGAACGGTATCGTCAAGAGGGCGCGCCAAGATTTAACGATATCGTTTGCCGTTTGCTGTGCGGCGTGGAACGCTGTCACATATCGCACAGGCCGAGCCGGTCAGTGTTTCCGGCGAGAAATCGGTGATTATCGTGATTTGAGCTAGATATTATCGGTCAAGGTCGCGGTCGACGGTCGCTGCGCAAACTGGCGCACGCGCGTCTGGATACCCTCACATCGTATACTGCTGTCCGGATTCGCCTTTCGGAGGCGGGTCGTCGGCGTTCTCCGAGCGCGGCGGACGGACCTTCAGCACGGGCGGTGTGATCGAGACCTGGTGGCCTGGGGCGACATCCTTCGTCAGGAATACCGAGCCGCCGACAATAGAACCTTCGCCCAACTGGGCCGTGCCGAGCACGATCGCGTTGGCGTAAACGGTCACGTTGTCGCGCACGGTGGGATGGCGCTTGTGCCCCCGGATCAGCCGACCACGCTCGTCCTTCGGGAAGGACAGAGCGCCGAGGGTGACACCCTGATAGAGCTTCACGTGGTCGCCGATGTCGGTTGTTTCGCCGACAACGACGCCGGTGCCGTGATCGACGAAGAAGCTGCGGCCGATGCGGGCGCCGGGGTGGATGTCGATGCCGGTGCGATGGTGAGCGTGCTCGGTCATGATGCGGGGCATGAGCGGCACGCCGAGCTCGTAGAGCTTGTGCGCGTAGCGGTGGATCGTGACGGCGAAGACCGACGGGTACGCAAGAATGCACTCGCTGGTGCTGGCGGCGGCGGGATCACCGTCGTAGGCGGCCTGCACGTCTTCGGCGAGGGCGCGGCGGATCTCGGGCAGGCATTCGAGGAACTGACTGGCCAGTTGCCGGGCGCGGTCGGCGCAGAGCTCGATGCGTTCACCGTCGCCGGCGGCGAGCTCGGCCTCGTGGCAGAGGCACTGCTGGATGTTGTCGACGAGCTGTTCCCACAGTCGCGGTAGCAGTTCCCCGACGTGGTAGCTGATGTTGTGACGCGAGAGGCCCATGCGGCCGAAGAAGCCGGGATAGGTCAGCTCCATCAGCATGTTGCAGATGCCGATGATGGCGGCGGTGGAGGGGAGGTACTCCTTGTCGATGCGGTGTGTGCGCTCGTCGGCGAAGTAGCTTTCGACGAGACGGTCGACGAGACGCGGGAGATCGGCGCCAAGATGTTGCGGCGGCATGGACAAGCTCCTCGAATACACAGCGCGGGCCCAGAGCCAGATGCTCCGGGCCCGCCGCGACTATGCTGAGATCCTAGGTTTGAAATCTCAAATCTCAGATATCGCATCTGAGACCTCAAATCTGAGATTTCAAATCCGGCACTTCAGGTCTCTTCTCAAATCTGCGGCACGGTGCGGCCACGCTGGTCCCAGCAGCGGATGTCCACCTGATCGAGGCCGAAGCCGGCGCCGGTGCGAATGGCGATCGTCCGGCGGTGCTTGGTCTCGAGATCGTGCAGCAGGGCCCGCTTGCGGTTGAGCAGCAGATCGCCGACCTCCTGCGAGACCGTCACCTCGATGAGGTAGACGTTGTCGCGGACGGCGTTGATCTGGAGCGTGCGCATCACGTCGAGCGTGACCGATTCGGCCGTGCGCACCATACCCGTCCCGCGACATTGCGGGCAGTCCTGGTAGGCGCTGCGGGTCAGGCTGGCCCGCTGCCGCTGGCGCGTCATCTCGATGATGCCGAAGGCGCTCATGCGCAGGATCTTGGCGCGTTCCTTGTGGGCCTTGAGGTTCTGGGCCAGGCGCCGCTCGATCTCGCGCTTGTGCGACTCGACCCGCATGTCGATGAAGTCGCAGATGATCACGCCGCCCAGGTCGCGCAGGCGGAGCTGGCGGGCGATCTCGTCGGCGGCCTCGCAGTTGATCTTGTAGGCGGTGGCCTCGGCGTCGTCCTCGGTGCGGAAGCGGCCGCTGTTGACGTCGATGGCCACGAGGGCCTCGGTCGACTCGATGACCAGCGAGCCGCCCGACTTCAGCGGGACATGCCGCGAGTGCAGCCGGTCGAGCTCAGCCTCGACGCCGTACTTGTGGAAGACGGGCCGGGCTTCGGTGTACTCGGTGACCACGTCGCCGCTGCGCGGGCTGAAAATGTGCAGGAACTCGCGGGCCCGACTGGCGACGGCGGTGTCATCGACGACGATGCGGCCGATCTCGGCGCTGTACAGATCGCGAATCGTGCGAATGACGAGGTCGGATTCGCGGTACAGCTCGGCGGGGGCACGCTCGGCCTGGATGCGCTTCTCGACGGCCCGCCAGAGGCGGACGAGGTAGCGCAGGTCCGATTGCAGTTCGCGCTTGGTGCGGCCCTGGGCGGCGGTGCGGGCGATGAAGCCGATGCCGTCGGGCAGCTCGAGCTCGCCGAGCTGGTGCCGCAGCGTGTGCCGCGTGTCCTCGTCCTCGATTTTGCGCGAGACGCCGAGGCGGCGCATGCCGGGCATCATGACCAGGAAGCGGCCGGGGATGCTCAGGTACGTTGAGAGGGTCGGGCCCTTGGTGCCGATGCCCTCCTTGGTGATCTGCACGATGACCTGCTGTCCGCGGCGGAGGCAGCGCTGGATCGGCGGGCGGTTCCGCCGGGGGATCTTGCAGCCGACGTTCTCGGCCGGCTGGCCACCGTCGGGGAAGTACTGCGGGTGCAGGTCGGAGATGTGCAGGAATCCGTTCTTGCCCAGGCCGAAGTCGACGAAGGCGGCCTGGATGCTGGGCTCGACGTTGGTGACCACGCCCTTGTAGATGTTGCCGACGTGGTTCTCGGAGGAGGCCCGCTCGATGTAGATCTCTTCGAGGACGCCCTTGTGCAGGATGGCGATGCGGCATTCTTCCCGGGGGAAGACGTTGATGATCATTTCCTTGTCGGGGCGGACGTGGCTCGCCCGGGCGGGCTCGTCGTCCTCCTCGGAGAACTCCGCCGGCTTGGGCTGGGCCTTTCCGCCGGAACGCCGGCCACGGCGCGACCGCCGATCTCCACGACGGCCTCGGCGGTTGTCGTCCTCCGGAGCCGGGGCAGGGGCGTCGGCGATGGCGACGGATGCGGGCTCGGAAGGCTCGACCGGCTCGATGGGTTCGATGGGCTCAACGTCCTCGTCGAACTCGTCCTCGGCGGGTTCCAGCGCGGCGGCCGGCTCCGGTGCGGGCGCGAGCGCCGGACGGGCCACCGGCTCGCCGTCGCGGGGCGTCTCCGTACGTCGCCGGCGGCGCATGCGGCGCTTCTGACTGGGCGTGAGGCGCTGTTGAGCCGATGTCGCCGGGCGTTCCAGCTCCTCGTCGGCCGGCTCGCGGTGCGCGGTCTCGGTCGAGGGGGCGCGATCGCCACCGGCGGATTGGCGGGCTTCGGCGGGCTGCTGGTCGGCACCGGGCGCCGCAGAGCGGGGCTTGCGCCGACGGCCGCGACGCCGCCGCTTGCGCGGTGCCGGCGTCTCACCGGCTTCGACTTGCTCGCCAGCGTCGGGCGCGGGTTCCTCGACCCGAAACGCCGAGGGCTCGACGTCTTCGTCGAACAGATCGCCGCGGTCCTCGGTGTCGTCGGTGAACTCCGCTACCGGCTCGGGTTCTTCCGGCGCTAAGGCCGGTTCTTCGTCGGCCGGTGCTTCCTCTGGCGGTGCCAGTTTGACCGGTGGGGCCTCGGCCTCGACTTCGGCTTCGACGTCGACCGGCTCGGGCTCCCGGGCCGCCTGCGGCTTCTCGGGTAGCGGCTGGAAGGGCGGGGGGGCCACTGGCGGGAAACGGATGACGATAGCGCCGCCGGCCTGCTCCACCTGCGCTTCGGACCCTTCCGCTTCCACGTCGGTCGTGGTGTCCGCAGGCGCCGGAGGCTCGGCAACCGCGGCCGCCGACTCGGGCTGCTCGACGACCGGCGTCTTCTTCTTCCGAGGACGCGACGTCTTGCGTTTGGCCTTCTTGACGGGTGTGGGCGTTTCGGTGGCGGGGGCACCGTCGGCGGGTGCCTGGAGAGTGGCGACGGCTTCGCCCTCGGGGGCGACAGCCTCGGTGGCTTCGGGCGTGGCGGCGGCGGCCGCGACTTTCTTGGTTCGCGTCGTCTTGCGGCGCTTCTTAACCGTTGGGGATTTCTTCTGCTCTGCCAAGTTGTATTCCTTCCGGAGTGATCGGGGGCCCGTCGGGGCCCACCAGCTCCATGTCCCAGCGAACCTCGCAGCGGCAGACGGCGTGGTTGTGCGCGTCGCCGGCGAGGCCCAATGCCGTGAGGATTTCGGACGGCCGGGCGGTGCGCTGCCCATCGCAGCGCAACTGAATTCGCAAGACCGGGCCGTCCAGCGTTAATGTCTCTAGGTAAGGTCGGATGTCCAACGGAGCGGGCGCCCGGCGGGCGTCGGTCTCGCGATGGACGAGGATTTCGTTAAGGGCCAATACGTCTTCGAGCCGCCGGCTGATGTCGCGGGCTTCGCGCGCGGGCAGCGTCACGGTGTACGTGACGCCGACCGGGTGCGGCGTTCCCGCAGGTGCCGGGGCGATGAGCTGCCGCAGCGTGATGCCGCGCGGCAGCGTGGCGGCGAGGCGGTCGGCGAGCTCCCGCGCGGGGCGAGGCTCACGCAACTCCACCAGCAGCCACTGACAGGTAGACGCCATGCCGACGCTGCGCGGCAGGGGTAGCACCAGGCGCGGCAGGGGGTTGAACCCCTGCGAATAGCGGAGCGGCCAGCGGGCCCGCACCAAAGCGCGAACCAGCAGGCGCAGCTCGTCGTGATGCGAGAGGTAGCGCAAATCGCCCGCCACGGCGTACTCGCCGGCGGCGCGGAAACGCTCCGCCGGGGCGTCGGGCACCTGTCGCTCGAGGGGCCGGTCCGTCATCAGAGGGCCTCCGGCGGCAGGATCCTGCGGGCTTCCTCGCGCAGGAAGTTGAAGATCTGGCGATCCGCGTCCATGCGCATGACCTTGCGGGCGATCTGCTCGCAGGCCGCGATGGTCGTCGAGCGGACGAGCTGCTTGATCTCGGGAATGTCTTTGGGGGCCATGGACAGGTGGCGCAGCCCGAGCCCGAGCAGGAGCTGCGTGTAGATCGGCGTGCCGGCCATCTCGCCGCAGAGGCTCACCGGGACGCTCGCGGCCCGGGCGGCGCGGGCGACCTGGCGGATGAGCTGGAGCACCGCCGGGTTGTGCGGCGAGTAGAGGTGGGCGACGCGTTCGTTGGCCCGGTCCACGGCGAGCGTGTACTGCGTCAGGTCGTTCGTGCCGATGCTGAGGAAATCCGCCTCGCGGGCCAGGGCCCGACAGACCAGGGCCGCGGCGGGCGTCTCGACCATGATGCCCACCGGGATGTCGCGGCGGAAGGGGATACCCTCCTCCTCGAGGTCCTCCATCACGTCGGCCAGCGTGGCCTTGGCCTGGCGCAGCTCGAGCAGCGTGGCGATCATGGGGAACATGATGCGCACGTCGCCGTGGGCCGAGGCCCGCAGCATGGCCCGCAGGTGCGTTTTGAACAGGTCGAGATTGAACAGGCAGTAGCGCAGGCTGCGCAGGCCGAGGGCCGGGTTCTGGTCGTGCTGCGGCGTCATCGCCGGGGCCATCTTGTCCGCCCCGAGGTCGATGGTACGCAGGCTGACCGGGCGATTGCCGGCGTCGCGGGCGGCGGCGCAGAAGGCTTCGTACTGCTGCTCTTCGGTCGGCGGGCGGTCGCTGGCCAGGAAGAGGAACTCGGTGCGGTAGAGGCCGACGCCCTCGGCGCCGACTTCGACGGCCGAGGTGGCCTCGGGCGGGAACTCGATGTTGGCCTGGAGCGAGACGGCCACGCCGTCACGGGTGACGGCGGGCAGGTCGCGCAGGCCGCGCAGGCGGTTCTCGAAGCGCTGGTAGTCGCGCTGCTGTTCGAGATAGCGTTCGATGGTCGCCGGGTCGGGCTTGGCGGCGACGACGCCGTGGCTGCCGTCGACGATCATCGTATCGCCGCCGGAAACGTCGGCGGTCACGTCCGTCAGCCCGACGACGGTCGGGATGCCGAACATGCGGGCGATGATGGCCATGTGCGAGGTCTGGCCACCGACGTTCAGGGCGAAGCCGAGGATGTGCTCGCGGTCGAGCGAGACGGCCTGCGACGGCGTGATGTCGTGGGCGACGATGATGACGGGCTCGGTGAGGCGGGCGATGTTCTCGCGGGCGCGGCCGAGCACGTGTCGAAGAATGCGTTTCTCGATGTCGAAGAGATCGTGAACGCGTTCCTGGATGTACAGGTTGGGGACGGCGCGGAAGGCGCGCTGCTGGCGGTTGAGCTCCTGGCTGAGGGCGTAGCCGGCGGTGAAGAGCTGCTTCTCGATGAGCTCGACGACGCTGTCGTGGAGCTTGGGGTCGGAGATGAACTTCTCGTGAAACTCGAAGATGGCGGAGGTCTTGTCGCCGAGCTTGCGGGCGGCGGCAAGGCGCAGCTCGTTCACCTCCTGGCGGGACGCCTCAAGAGCGGCCTCCAGGATGCGAACCTGTTCAGTCACCTGGGAGGGGTGAATGGTACGGCGGGGGATCCGATACTCCTCGGTATCCAGGACAAACGCCGGACCAATCGCCACGCCGGGCGACGCGCTGATGCCTTTCTTCGTGATCATGAGCCGCGGACACCGCGGCGTTGCCGGCCATCAAGGCCGGAGCATGCCGTTGGTTGTTGTTCCTGTGTCAACTACGTTTCGCCGAATCCTGATTCGATCAGGGTGACCAGGGCGTCGACGGCGGGGCCGGCGTCGGCCCCATCGGCCACGACGCGAACCGTCGACCCGTGGGTCGCCACAAGCATGAGCAACTCCATGGGGCTGCGGGCGTCAGCCTGGCGTTCGCCACAGTGGACGGTGATCTGCGAGGTGAAGCGTTGGGCCACGTCAACGAACTGCATGATGGGGCGGAAGTGGAGTCCTTCCCTGTTCGCGATGACGACATCCCTTTCGCAAGCCACGCGGTGAACCGTCTGTCTGGGTCGAGCCTGTATCTGCCGACGACGGCGCGGGCGGTCAGGCCACGAGCGTCTTTTCGTCGGCTTCCTTCAACAAATCGAGCACCTTCTCCGGCGCGTCCGACTGCCGGAGGAACTTGCGGAACTTCTCCTGCTGCAAGTGGCGGAAGACGAGGTCCATCGCCCGCAGGTGCTCCTCGGGCTGATCCTCGGGACTGGCGATGAGGAACACGGCATAGACGGGCTCGCCGTCGAGCGAGGAGAAGTCGATGCCGTGCGTACTGCGACCCACCGCCGCCACAACGTGGTGCAGGCCTTCGAGCTTGGCGTGCGGCACGGCGACGCCCTTGCCGAAACCGGTCGTGCCGCGCGTGCGCTCCCGAGTGATGATTGACTTCACGACGCGATCCACGGCGTCCTGCGCCAAGTGATTTCCGTCGGCGAGGATCTGCACGAGTTCGCGAATGGCGCCATTACGGTCCGTCGACGCCAGCTCGGCAATAATCGAGTCCGGGTGAACGAGGTCCAACAGCTTCATGGATGCTCCTGCGGCGCCTCCGGCCCCGCCTCCGGCTCTGACTCAGCCAGACCGCCTTCCGGGGCGGTCGGCGGTGGGGGCGGGTGCTTGCGGTTACGAATCCGCTCTTTGTGCCGGGACAACTGCCGCTCGATTTTGTCCATCAGCAGGTCGATGGCCGCGTGCAGGTCGCCGTGACGCTCACGGGCCACAAAGGGGTCGGCGTGCTCTGTATGGACGATGATCTCCGCCTCGTGCACACCGTTGCGGCCGTCGAGGATGACCTCGATCGACTGGATCCGGTCGTAGAAGCGCGTGAGCCGTGAGACCTTGTCCTGGCAATATTCCTTCACCGATTCAGTGACGCTCATATGGCGACCGGAAACGGTGACCTGCATAGTATTCTCCTTCTGACCAGCGCCGGCCCGCTTCGGCCCGGGCCGTACCGCGCAGCCAGCGGTCGGGACGACCGCGCCACGCCGCGCCCCGATCCGCCCCCCCCGGCAGCGGCGCGCGACGACATACTGTACCCCGGCAGGTGCAGACACCTACCGGCTGAGACTGTAGCGGATCGGCCGCGGTGGCGTCAAGGATGCGTTACCCGTCCCCTTCGCTCCGGATTCTCGGACGCGCCGAACGGCGCAATTTCCGCGGGTGAACGGGCCTGGAATGGCGGATGAGGGGCTGAGGACGCGGTCAGGCGAGGTTCTGCGTGGATTGCCGGGCGACCAGCAGGGGGGTGACCAGCGTGTGCTGGGGGGCGTCCATCCGTGACTTACTGAGCCGCTGGAGGACGGTGTCCGTGGCCCGGCGGCCAATCTCCTCGGTGCAGGCGTCGACGGTCGTCAACGTCGGGGTCAGGTGCTGGCCCGCTCGCTCGTTACCCTGACCCATGACGGCCACGTCGCGGCCGGGCTCGCGGCCGGTCCGCCAGCAGAGCGCCATGATCTGGATGGCGAGGAAGTCATCGCAGGCGGCGATGGCCCGCACGTGCGGCAGGCGGTCCGTAATCAGATGCTGGGTTTCAGGCGTGAGACCGCTGGCCGGCAACTGGATCGTGAGATCCGCGGGGTTCAAACCGTGCTCGCGGCAGATCTCCTGGAAGCCGGCCAGACGCTCGTTGGCCACCGGTCCGGAGACGTGGATGTAGAGGATCTGCCCACCGGCGCCGCGCAGCATGTGGCGGGCGACGAGCCGCCCCGACTCGGCATGGTCCGGAACCAGGACGTCGCAGGGCAGGGTGGCCAGCAGTGAGCAGGCGACCACCGGGCGATTCTCGATCGTCTCACGCAGCATGGCGACGCCGTCCTCGGACAGGTTGGTCTGCACCAGGACGCCGTCGATCCGTTCGTTCACCAGGGCGCGGATGGCACCGGGCTGTTCGTCACGGAGCGAGCCGAGCTCGGCAACGTGGATGGCGTAGCGAGCCGAGCGGGCCCGGCTGAGCGCGCCGCGCAGATACGAGGCCGCCGCCACGGACTGCAGGTCGTCGAGCAGGACGGCCATGGCGAAGCTTCGGCCGGTGGCCAGGGAGCGGGCCGCATAGCTCGGGGAGTAATTGAGCTTGCGACAGGCTTCCAGGACCCGCTGCTTGGTTTGCTCGCTGATGTCCGGCCGGTCGTTGAGCGCGCGGGAGACGGTCCCGCGTGACAAGCCCGTCTGCCGGCTGATATCCTCAATGGTGACCTTAGCCATGGCTACGCCCCAGATTCGCGCGGCCCCCACAGGGGGACCCACCGTAGACATACCAGGACCTGAGTACTCGAGCGATCGACCCGAGCCCTCGGCATTCTACCCGAAGCGTCCGAATATTCAAAACGAAGACCCGAAAAAAAAGCGCAGGATTGCCCGCGATCGCCCTTTCAGGGCGTTGAGGAAAGGGAATCGACCGACGGCAGGTGAACGGACGCGACCCGCGGTTGCAGCCTCCGCAGACGAGGCGGAGGCGCATATCGGACACTTCATGGTCGGTGTCCGGCCGTCCTTACGCTGTGACGGTTTACCGGCAGTGACGGCCCGCGTCAGGGCGAGCCGACGAGCTCTTGCAGAAGCTGCGGTGCGTCCTGGATGCCGATCTGGCCGTTGTACTGCCAGCGGTCGTCCAAGGGCGCCCGCATCAACTGAAGCGCCGGGGAGTTCACCGGCGCGTCGGCATCCATGAGGTCGGTGTTCCCGCCGGTCGTAACCCGCAGACCCATCAGGATGGCGACGAACTTCGCCGCGGCATTGCCGAGCGACAAACCGACGACGGCGGTGTCGGTGTTACCTACCTCGTCGACGACGTTCTCCACGGCGACGCGGGCGACACCGCCGAGCGTGTCATTCCGCGGATCGACGTAGGCAACGGTGCCGAACGATGTGGGGTCAAGCTTGGAGCCACCGAAGTAGACCGTCTGGTAGGGCAGCGCCGGCGGGAAGCCGGGCGTGTCCGTGTCGGTGAAGACGATGTTATACGCGCCGAAGATCGTGTTGAGCCGGGCGAGGATGGCGGCCTTGATCGTGATGGTCTCGGATGCGCCCCAGGCGGCGTTGATGCTGTTGGCGCTGAATGCACCGAAGGACACGGGATCATCGTTTCCGACGGTCAGGTTGGTGGCACCACTGAAGTCCAGGTAGACACGCTGGGCCCGCGGAGTGAGGCCGACCTGCCGCTCGAGCTCGATGGAGAGGCTTTGGCCGTAGTGGACGCCGGTGCACTCGGGCGGCCGGCAGCCGTCGACGACGAAGTAGTAGTTCGGGCTGTCGTGGCCGATGATCAGCTTGGCATCGGCGTCGAAGAGCAGCAGGCCCGCTTGGTACCAGGTGAACAGCTCCGTGTCGTAGTCGAGCATCATCACGCTGTACCGCTCGGCCGTGTACGTCTCGCTGTAGCCGGGTGTCGTCAGCAGAGAGAGGTGCACGCGATCGCCGCGGCGCAGGGCCCCGAGGTCGAAGATCTGCCGCGACGTCGTGGCGGCGACCAGGACCTCGGCCTTGTCGTCGATGAGCGGCACGCGCGGCGTGTCCACCGAGACCGTCGTGGTGAAGGGACGGATCACGTTGAAGCGCTGCGGATTGCCGTTGGACAACGTGGCGTATTCGCGAACCGGCTCCGTGCGGTCGGTGTCGATCTCGGCCCAGAGGAAGTAGGTGCCCGGGTACTGGTCGGGGGCGAGCACGCTGAGATCCAGGGCGGCGGGCATGGTCAGGTTCATGTCGTCGCCGGTGGGGGGATCGGTGTCGAGCTGGATGCTGTTGCGGGCCCCGATGCCCAGCAGGATCTGCTCGCCGTCGGGCGAGAAGTCAACCGAGCTGATGGCCGACGTGCACGGCGTGAACTCGCGTTCCTGCTCGCCAGTGGCCAGATTCCACAGGGTGGCCGTGCCGTCGCCGCTGCCGGTGAGCACCGAGAGGCCGTCGGGGGAGAAGGCCACCGAGGTGACCCGGGCGCCACAGGTAAAGGTGCGTTCGACGGTGGCCGGCGTGCCGAGGATGTTCCAGTAGAGAGCGCGGGAGTCTTCGCCGCCGGTCATGATGAACTCGGAGCTCGGCGAGAAGGCGATCGCGTTGATGGCGGCGCTGTGACCGCCGGCGAAGGTGCTGATGACGTCGCCCTGCTCGACGCGCCAGAGCTTGGCGGTCGTGTCGGTGCTGGCGGTGACCAGCAGGTTCGAGTTGTTGGGGGCGAAGGCGACGGCGGTGATTGTGGTGGCGTGGCCGTTGGCGTCGGCCGTCGTATCCAGCACGCGGATGATGTTGCCGGTCGCGGCGTCGTAGACGATGGCCGAAGCGTCGTCCGAGCCGCTGGCCAGGCGGAGACCGTCGGCGGAGAAGGCCAGGCCGTTCACGCCGCCGGTGTGGTCGTTGAACGTGTGGATGACGACGTTGGTGACGGCGTCACGGACCACGACCGTGCCGGTGTTGGTGCCGTATGCGTAGAGACCGCCGTTAGGCGAATACGCGATGGTGTCAATGAGGCCGTTCACCTCGGCCAGGGTCAGGCCGGTGGTGGTGGTGGCGTTGAGTGTGTACAGGCTGACCGTGCCGTCTTCGCTGCCGACCAGGGCTTGCGTCCCGGCGGGCGAGATGACCACCGACGTGACGCGGTCATCGGGGCCGGTGAATCGGCGGTCCAGGTCGCCGGTGAGGACCTCGTACAGCGCGGCCTGGGCGTCGCAGGGGTCGCGGTCGGCGTCAAGACCCGCGCGGATTGTGCGCGGCACGCCCGGTTCCGAGTCGTATTCCACAACGACCCATAACGGAGAATCGGGGGAGACGGCGATATTGGGCGCGTCATCCGGCGGGAGGCGGAAGGAGACCTCCGGCTCGGGGATACCAACCTGGATGATGCGGCTGGTGGAATCGGTTACGCCAGTGTCGTCCGTGACCGTCAGCCGGACGCGATAGGTGCCGGCGGTGGCGAAGGTGTGGACGAGGACCGGGATGAGCTCGCGCGAGCCGTCGCCGAAGTCCCACTGGTAGTGGACGATCTCGCCGTCCGGGTCATATGAATCGGACGCGTCGAAGCTGAAAAGGGCCGGCGGCGACGGGGCCGTCGTGTTGTCGACGGTGAAGACGGCGACCGGGGCCTGCGTGACGGTAATGATCACGGAACGCGAGGCGTCGGCACCGGCGTCGTCGGTGAGCGTCAACGTCACCGTGTATTCGCCCGTGGTCTCGAAAGTGTGCGACGGGGAGATGTCGCGGCTGGTCGTGCCGTCGCCAAAATCCCACTGGCGGGCGACGATCAGGCTGTCGTCGGTGCTGCCGACGGAGCTGAAGGTCACCGTCAGGGGGGCGATGCCGCGGATGACGTCGACCATCAACACGACCGCGGGGGGCGTGTTGAAGGTGGGCGTCGTGTTGCCGTCGCCGTCCGTGGTGCCCGTTCCGGGGCAACCAGAGATAACGAGCGGCAGCAGACAGGCGGCGGCGGCGAGATAGAATAGGGCCGGCGTACGGGACAGACGCATGCGATACTCCTCAACGACCAGGGTTCCGAGCCCTGAGAATAACCCGAACAAGTATGAGGGAGGCCACGAGTCGGATCAAGGTCTTGCCGATGCGAATAATATGAGGAGCGGACCCGGAGGGGGCGGACGGTGCGTACGGAGCAGCTAATGACGCGATGGCTCGGATGGGTACTGGCCGGCGGCGTGATCGCACTTCTGGCGGGGGGGTGCCCCATGACGACCGGGATCGCGGGCCCGGGCGGGGGCGGCAGCTCGAGTACGGTCGTCCCGGGGGGCGGCAGCTCGGATGATACTGAGGGTCCGCCGGCCGGGGGCGGGACCGATGGCGATGGCACGACGACGGTGCTCGACTGTGACGTCCCCGATCTCGCCGAGACCTGGGCCGCCGAAGTGCTGCAACTGGTCAACGAGGAGCGGGCGGCCAACGGGCTGGCGCCCGTTACGGCCAATGCGACGCTCACGGCGCAGGCTGAACAGTACGCCTGCGAGATGGTGTACTACGATTTCTTTGCCCACGTGAATCCCGTAACCGGTTCAACCCTGCCGGACCGCTCGGAGGAGTTCGGGTATGTGTACCAGGTCATCGGCGAGAATCTCGCCGCCGGCCCACGCACGCCGAGCGACGTGATGACGGCCTGGATGAACAGCGAGGGCCACCGGGAGAACATCCTCGACCCGCGTTTCACGGAGCTGGGCGTCGGCGTGCGTGAGGGCGGCGAGTACGACCTGTACTGGGTGCAGGAATTCGGTACGCCGCGCTAGCCGGCGACCGAAGCCGATCTCGATAACTTCAGTTTTGGTAAATGCTTGCGGCGTCTCTGCGGCCTTGGTCGCCGGCGGGGCGCCGCTTCTGTTGCTCTCACGCCGGCGATTTGCGAGAATACGGGTCCTCCGCGGACTCTCGGCGACTCAAGGTCTGCGGGCGTGGAGACGGGGAATGGGTAGCTTCCTGCGTTCGCTCGCCCTCATCGTCGGCAGCATCCTTCTGCTCGGCTCGTCCTGCGGTTCGCCGTCTACGTCGGCAATCCTGCCCGGCGCGGAAGGTTGCACCGAGCCCGGCGGCGGCGCGGCTGCGCGCGCCGAAGTCCTGCGCCTGGTCAACGAGCAGCGCACCGCGGCGGGGTTGGGCACGCTCACCTGGCACCAGACACTTGGCGACCAGGCCGACCAGTACGCCTGCGAGATGATCGAGTGCGGGGTCGTCGCACACGACAATCCCTGCACCGGGACCGAGCTCGCCGACCGCTCGGCCGAGTTCGGCTATGAGTACGAGTTGGTCGGCGAGAACCTGGCGCGGGGTTACGCGACGCCCGCGGAACTCGTGGCTGCCTGGATGGACAGCCCCGCCCATCGGGCGAACATCCTGCGGGCCGAGTTCACCGAGGGCGGCGTCGGCGTGGCCGTGGATGCTGCGGACGGCGACTGGTACTGGGTGCTCGAACTCGGGCTCCCGTCCGCGGGGCAGCAAGGGCGGGTGTGCGCTGAGCCGGCCGACGCGGACACCTGGGGCGCGGACGTGCTGGCCCGGATCAACGCGGAGCGGGCGGCCGTCGGCGCGCCGCCGCTGGTCTGGCACGCGGCGCTGGCCGAGCAGGCGCAGACATTCGCCGGGGAGATGTGCGTGGACGGGTTCGTGGGGCACGTGAACCCGCGGACGGGGGCGACGCTGCGGGAGCGCTCGGAGGCGGCCGGCTACGTGGGCTTGACGCTCGCCGAGATTCTCGGCACGGGGCCGACGGACTCGGCGGACGCGGTGGCCGAGTGGCTGGCCAACTCGAGCTACCGGCAGCAGATGCTGAGTCCGACCTTCCAGGACGTTGGCGTGGGGGTGAGCGCGGGCGGTTCCCAGGGGACATATTGGGTGCTCGAACTGGGCGAGCCGCGGCAGGGGAGCTGAGTTGAGTGGGGGGCGGGGGTTTCGATTGAGCCGTCTGGTTGAAGCATACCGTGCGCGCCGTTGATCGGCGGCCACGGTGCGGGTAGGTTGCCTTCAGGCCGAAGACCCATCCAGGAGAACGTACCATGGCGACGACTGCCAGTGAGCCGCGCAACGTGTTCCCGGCTGTGGAGGCGATACCGGCGGACGCCCGCCCACCAACGCCGGGGGAGGCCCGTTATCTGCTGAATGGCAAGGTGCACAGTTGGTCGGGGACGTGCCACGAGGTGGCTTCGCCGGTATGCACGAGCGGGCCCGGCGGGGTCGAGCCGGTGGGGCTCGGGCGCTACCCGCTGATGGGAGAGGCCGAGGCACAGGCGGCGCTGCTGGCGGCGTGCGACGCGTACGGTCACGGCGGTGGCGAGTGGCCGACGATGTCCGTCGCCGACCGCATCCGCTGCGTCGAGTCGTTCGTGCCGCGCATGCAGGCCGTGCGCGACGAAGTCGTGCGCTTGCTCATGTGGGAGATCGGCAAGACCGCCGGCGACGCCGCGAAGGAGTTCGACCGCACCGTGGAGTACGTGGCGGACACGGTCGAGGCGCTCAAGGACCTGGACCGCGTCAGCTCGCGGTTTGTGCTCGAACCCGGCTTTTTGGCGCAGGTGCGGCGCAGCCCGCTCGGCGTCGTGCTGTGCATGGGGCCGTACAACTATCCGCTGAACGAAACGTTCACGACGCTTATCCCCGCCCTCATCATGGGCAACACCATCATCTTCAAGCCGCCGAAATACGGCGTGCTGCTGCATGCCCCGCTGCTGAAGGCGTTCGCCGAGTCGTTCCCGCCGGGCGTGGTGAACACGGTGTACGGCGATGGGGCGACAGTCGTCGGCCCGCTGATTCAGAGCGGGCGGATCGACGTGCTGGCGTTCATCGGTTCGTCGCGCGTGGCGGCACTGCTCAAGCACCAACACCCGAAGCCGAACCGGCTGCGCTGCGTGCTGGGGCTCGATGCCAAGAACGCGGCGACGGTGCTGTCGCATGCGGACCTGGACCTCGCCGCCCGCGAGTGCACGCTTGGGGCGTTTTCGTACAACGGCCAACGCTGCACGGCGATCAAGATCGTCTTCTGCCATCGCAGCGTCGTCGATGCGTTCTGCGAGAAGATGGTCGCCCAGGTCGATCGGCTCGTCGTGGGCATGCCGTGGGAAGACGGCGTCAAGATCACGCCGCTGCCCGAAGAGGGCAAGCCGCAGTGGCTCAAGGAGCTGGTCGACGATGCCGTCGGCGGCGGGGCCCGCATCATCAACCGCGGCGGGGCGACGATCGACCACACGCTCTTCCATCCGGCGGTGCTCTACCCGACGCGGCCGGAGATGCGCATCTGCCAGGTTGAGCAGTTCGGACCCGTGCTGCCCGTTGTGCCGTTCGACGACGAGCAGGAGGTTATCGACTGGACCGTCGCCTGCCCGTTCGGGCAGCAGGCGGCCCTGTTCGGCGAGGACCCGACGAAGCTCAGCCGGCTGTTGGACATCCTGGTGAACCAGGTGTGCCGCGTGAACCTCAACAGCCAGTGCCAGCGCGGGCCGGACCGCTACCCGTTCGCCGGCCGGAAAGACTCGGCCGAGGGGACGCTGTCCGTGTCCGACGCGCTGCGCGTGTTCTCGATTCGCAGCCTGGTGGCGGCGAAGTCGACGGAGACCAACGAGCGGATCGTGTCGCAGATCCTGGCGGAGCGGCGGTCGAAGTTCCTGTCCACCGATTTCATCTTCTAGCGGGGCGGCGAGGGCGGCAGTGGGCGAGGCAGACGAGCGGTCGGCGATCGACAAACGGGCGTGGCTGCGCGAGCAGCGCGGGATCTTCGAGCAGCGGCGGACCGTCGCCGCCGGCCGGGAGGGGCGTTGGTCGTGGGCGCGGCTGGGCACGTTCGTGATCATCGTGTTGCCGTGGCTCGTGCTGGGGGCGCATCCGCTGGTTGCACTGGTGGTGAGTGTCGTCGGCATCGTGCTGTTCGCCTGGACCGTGTTGCGGCACCTGCGGGCGCTGGCCGAGCGGGAGGCGCTCGATCGGCTGCTGACGATGGTGGACGAAGCGCTCCAGCGCTGCGGCGGGGCGGTCGTGTGCATTCGTGACTGGGAGCGGCCGCACGATGATTCCGAAGAGGACGCCGTGCTGCCCGCCATGCTCGCCCCGGAGCACACCTGGTCGCTGACGGATCAGGAACGTGATGACCTCGACCTGTTCAGCGGGCCGGTGGGCATCTTCGGTTTGTTGAATCGCACGTCGGCGGCGATGGGAGCGCGCCGCCTGCGCGATCGGCTCGAAAACCCCAGCGTCAAGCCAGCGGAAATCCGCGAGGCGCAGGCCACCGTGCGCTGGCTTGCCGAGCACAGCGAGCAGCGGCTGCGGCTGATGGCGTCGCTGGCGGCGTTGCGGCCCGAGGCGCAACGCCTGGCGAAGCTCATTCGAGCCGTCGCCGCCGCGCAGCCGTTTGCGTTGTCCCTGCCGAGCTGGCTGTTGTGGGCCTGGCCGGCGGCGACGATGGTGCTGCTGATCGCGGCGATCGCGGCCACGGCCGGTGGCGACTTTCGCCTGTTTGGCTGGCTGCTGCTGGTGATGGCGGTCAACGTCGGCCTACTTCGCCGGTGGAGACAGTTACTCGACGCCGGTCTGAAGCTGTGGCAGGACGTGAGCTGGGCGGTGCGGGCTTTGGCCGTCGGCGTGCGGCAGGCGGCGGAGGATCTGCCGACGGACACGGGGTTGGCGCGGCTGCGCGGGTGCTGTGCGGGCGTGGAGACGCGGGGCGTGCTGCCGCGGCTGCGCTGGCGTTTGGCCTGGACCGAGCAGGGCGGGCCGATGCACGTCGTGATGAACGCGCTGGTCCTGCTCGATGCGCAGGTGGCCCGGGCGATCGCGGCGTGCGTGGTGCCGCAGCGGGAGCGGCTGCTCTGCGCGATTTCGGCGTTGGCCGAGCTGGACGCGCTGTGCAGCCTGGCGGCCTTCGCCTGGGAGCAGCCGCGGACGTGCTTCGGCGAGCCGCTGGCGGAGGGTGGCCTGGAGGTTACCGAAGGCGAGCATCCGCTCGTGCCGCCGGAACGGGTCGTCGCTAACTCGGTCACGCTGCATCCGGAGCGGCGGATGTGGGTCGTGACCGGTTCGAACATGGCGGGCAAGAGCACATTCCTGCGTATGGTGGGGCTCAACACGCTGCTGGCGCAGATGGGAACGACGGCCACGGCACGAGCCATGCGCTGGGCACCGGTGCGACTCATCACCGACCTGCGGGCCCGCGACAACCTGGCGGCGGATGAGAGCTACTTCCTCGCCGAAGTGCGGCATCTGCGGCGGATGATCCAGCCCGCCGCCGGCTCGGCACCGCTGCTGGGCCTGATCGACGAGCCGTTCCGCGGGACGAACTCGGAGGATCAGAGTGCGGCGAGCGTGGCCGTGCTGGGCTACCTGCTGCGGGCGGGGCATTTCATCCTCGTGGCCACGCACGATCGGCACCTGACGGCGCTCGGCGAGGGGCCGGACGCGGCGAACTTCCACTTCCGCGAGAACCTCAGCAGCGGCACGCCGGTGTTTGACTATCGACTGCACGACGGACCCGCGCAGACGCGCAACGCCCTGCGCATCCTGGAACGCGAAGGCTATCCGGCGGAGTTGGTGGCCCGGGCGTACGGGTGGATGGAGCAGGATTCGCCGGCGGGTGACGCGCGCGAGCCGTAAGCGCTGAGCAACGGGGAGCTATGCCGAGATGGTCGCGCAGACTGCAGCAGCAGCGGCGGCGGCATCACCGCTGGGGTTGCGCCGGAGGCGGCGGGCGTTATCGCGAAGATCCGGTTGAGTTGGCGTTCGCGTACGGCGAATTCTGTGACGAATACGGCGAAGACGTCGCAACGCGATAGCGTTTGCGAAAATGCGTGATAGGATCCCCTCCGAACGTGTGCCGGCGCACGAGTGGCGTGTGCCGGCACGCTACATTTGGAGGAGAGAGCGGATGTCGATCGGGCGAGTTGTAATCTCGGTAGCCGTGTGCTGCGCGCTGGTGGCGCCCGCCAGCGCGGAAGTGATTCACACGGTGACGGAAGTCTCGGTGGCGGGGAATGCGCCCGGTCTCGCAGGGCATTTTCACGCCGACGGCGATGCGCCGATCCACGAGTTCTGCAACGCGTCGACCGTGGCCTGCTCAGGCCTGGACGATCTGCTGTGCAGCTACTGCCTTGATGTCGTGAATGGCAGCGGCCGTCGGCCGACGCCGACCTGCACCGGCGCGCCGGAACAGGCGTGGATGACCGGTTGCTGGCCGCCGGACGAGGCCCGTGACGCATCCGCGGAACTCCGGGCGGTCGATCCCGAGCCGGACGCGTGGCCGTTTCGCCTGTTGGCCGACGCCGACATGCCGCGCGTGGGTTTTCGCGTCGGCACGGTGACCCAGTCAGCGCTTGACGCCGGCGGCTTCGACTGCGACATCGTCGGCGCGTTCGTGTATGGGTTGTACGCGGGCGACGCGAGCACGGGGGAGCTCGGCGGCTACGTGCTGGCCGAGCCCCGAGTCGAGCTTACGTTCCCTGACATGCCCGGCTTCGCCGGGGCGGACATCGCGGACGTGCACGGGCTCAGGCTGGGCGTCGGGCCCGGGAGTGCGTTGTGCTTGCCCGAGCCGATGACCGGGTTCTCGGTTAGCCTCGGTACGGTGGCCTTGCGTCGCTGGCGCTAGCGGCGGCGAGCGCACGCGCGCCCGTCAGCCGGTGTGACAGCGAATGCGCGAAGGCTGCATTTCGATCTGCTGGCTGATAACGTCCGGTATGGCTGACGGCTGGCGTTGACAGGCCATGCTGTCAGCGCTAGCCTCTATTTGGAATAACCTGAGAAAGGGTGCGGGCGCTGTGTACGCTCGCAGGCATTTCGGATGGTCGGGCCGCCACTCCTGCAACTTCCGGCCTGTCTCCTCACCAGCCGGCGTGATGCGTCCGTTTCGAGGCGCCGGCGACGCGCGCAGGGGGCTGAGGCTGGGACCAAGGAGGTGATGGCATGGGCGGACACCACCGAACGAGTAGAGCATCACACCGCGAGCGGCCGGCCGCGGAGGACGGTGCACCCGACCAGGGACACGCCGTACGCCGGCACGACGCGGCAAAACCGGAGGATATCGGCCCCAAGCCCGGCGAAATCACCAGCTTCGGCGTGCTGGTCGCCCGGCTCACCTGGGTGCTCGCCGGCCCGTTAGCGCTGATCGGGTTTGTCTACGGCATCGTGTCCAGCGGTGCCGGCTGGCTGACCGGCCTCGACGTCGGCTTCGCGATCGTTGTGTTGCTGATGCTGCTGGGACGCTGGGTCGAACAGCGTTCCGGGACGGCGACGACCGTCACAGGTGAGCCGGCGACGCCGGCGCAGCTCAGGCGGTACGTGACCATACTGATCCCGGGGGCCGCGGTCGTGTGGGTCGTGGCCAATGTGGTGGGAAACCATGTGTTGAACTAGCGCAGCCGCCTGCTCGGCCGGCACGCGGCGGGCGCAACGTGCGCGCACTGGGACTGCACGGGGCGGGGCGGAGAAGGCCGGCGCACACCGGTCTTCTCCGTCCCTGTTGGCGCGCGGCTCCGCGGCGGACTGAGGCCGACCGCGGCCCTGCGCGTGAGAAAGGGGATATGCACTTCGCCGTGTCCGGCTCCGGAGGCACTGGCGGCCTCTCTGCTCGGAGTCCGTCCCCTTCTGCGACGTATCGCTAACGCCGGCGCAGCAGCCAGAGCCCGCCGATGAGAAGCAGCCCTGCGGTCGCCGGTTCGGGAATGAACTTGAAGTTCGGCCCGAAGCGGTAATAGGTCGTGGAAGTGCTGGGGCCGGGCATCAGCAGGCTGCCGTTGCCGCCGTAGCGTGCTTCGATGTAGTTGATGGCCGGGTCGACCCACAGATCGGTGGGCGAGGCGTAGACCATCTTGTCGTCGTTGCTGGTGTGCGTGTAGAAGCCGACGACGTAATCGCCGCCGACCTGGAGGAGGACATCGTCGACGTCCACGTAACGGAAGTGGTCGAAGAGCTCGTCGCCGGTGCCGGCGTGGATGATGCCGGAGGTCAGCAGCGTTCCCGAAGAGAACTCCCAGAGGCCGATGGGGTGATCGATGTCCATGCCGTCGTTGTCGTCATCCCACAGGCCCAGCTCGGTGACGGTGATGGCCTCGTTGGCGGTGAAGCGCCAGCCGTGATTCGTGGTGGCGCCCATGGGGGCCTGCGTGCCACCCGTCAGACCGACCGCGGTCTGGCCCCATGCTGGTGTGGCGAGCACCAGCAGGAGCGTACAGCCCAGGGCAATGACATCCAGAAGTCTTTTCATCGTGTTCTCCTCTCTCCTGAACGAAAGAAATGATTTCCGGACCGGTGACCTACCCCGGGTCCCCGCTGGTCCGGTTCCCCTGGTGGAGGCAGGGACCATAAATAAACCTAACCGAACCGCGGACGGTGACGCAAGCGAAAAATACCTTTAAGGGGCTGTGGCGGTGCAGGGTGGTGAACGCCCTGAGACGGTCGCGGCAAGCGAGTTCTGGATAAGCAACTCCGCGACCTGCTCATCGCCGACGAAATCGAACGAACAGGGAAATCTCCGCGAAAAGTGCTTTGGTCAGTTGCCGATTCACCCTACTATGCGGTCTCAGGGTGGGCGGGTCGGTGAGCGTGCGGTTGCGCTGGTGGGGGCCCGGTTGAGACAACGCGGCGGCATCTTGTGCGCCATGGAAGTATGATCATGTGCCACGACATCGCTGTAATCACAATCCTGGTGCCGGGCATCGTCAGATACGCAGGACCGAGCCTCGTCTGTGGCGGGCTGTCACTCTGCATCGACGCGGGGCGCAATGCCGCCGCGCCTGTCGACGTGCTCGACCTCGACGGCGACCAGGATGTGGGTACTTCCGAGCTGTTTTAGCAGCAATTTACCGGTCCGCAGGCGTGATGGTGCGACGTTTACGGGCACGCGTACTTCTCGGACGGCTGGTACGTTTGGGGAGAGAGTGCAGTCTGAAAGGAGACTGGCAGTGAAGCGCTATTTGACGGTCGTATTCCTGTGTGTGATTGCCGTGGCTGGGTGGATGTACGATCGGGACATTCGGCATGCGGACGCCAAACCGCCGATCGTCGAGGCTGGGCGTGATGATTCGCGGACGGACTGTAACGGCAATGGCATTGAGGACGAGATCGAGTTGGGGCCGCTGCCGGGGCATGCGTTGGCGTTCGACGGGAACGGCGATTATGTGGACCCGGGGACGTCGTCGGCGTTGGCTGATCTGACGCAGGGCGACTTCACGATCGAGGCGTGGATTCGTACGGACGATCCGGGGCACGCCATCCTTGTGGGCAATGCGGGCGGTGCGCAGCGGCTGTATAACTTCGTGATTCGCGGCGAAGATGAAGGCGGCGTGATTCGTCTGCGCATAGTGGACGGCGAAACCAGTCACACCTGCGACGGCAGCGCCTCCATCAACGACGGAAACTGGCACCATGTGGCGGCGGCGCGCTGGATCAACGGACCAGGGGGCATCCGCATCTATGTCGATGGTGAAGAGGTCGGGACGCTCTGGGGCAACTTTGATATGACGTCATTCACGGTCGACAAAGATACCCTCATTGGTCGGGACCAGCAGCCGTCCCCGCATTACTTCAACGGCGCGATGGACGAGGTGCGGGTGTGGAACGTCGGTCGCTTCTGGAACGAAATCAGGGCCGACATGTATCGGGTTCTGGACGGCGACGAGGAGGGCCTGGTTGCGTATTGGCGCTTCGACGAAGGGGAGGGCTTGGTCGCTCATGACTCGGCGGGCGACAGCGACGGTGAGCTGGTCGGTTCGCCTGAGTGGCTGCTGGACGCCGACTGCAACGGCAACGATATCCTGGACGAGTGCGACATTTACGACGGGACGAGCCAGGACTGCAACGGAAACGGCAATCCGGATGAATGCGACATCGCCGACGGGACGAGCCAGGACTGCAACGAGAACGGAATCCCGGATGAGTGCGAAGTCGGGGGAACCGAAGACTGCAACACGAACGGCGTGCCCGATCTGTGCGACATCTTCAACGCAACGAGCGCCGATTGCAATGAAAACGCGATCCCTGACGAATGCGAAACTGGCGGCCAGGAAGACTGCAACGGCAACGGCACGCCTGATTTATGCGACATTGCCGACGGCGCGAGCCAGGACTGCAACGAGAACAGAATTCCCGATGAGTGCGAACCCTGGAGTACGGAAGACTGCAACAGCAACGGCACGCCTGATCTTTGCGACATCATCGAAGGTACGAGCGGCGACTGCAATGGAAACGGCGTTCCAGACGAATGCGACGTGTCGGCGGGGACAAGTGAGGACTGCAACGGGAACGGCGTCCCGGACGAGTGCGACCTGTCGGGCGGCGCCGGGCAGGACTGCAACGGCAACGGCGTGCTGGATGAGTGCGAAACGGTAGTCGTTGGCACGATTTTCGTCGACGACGACGCCACGAGCGGCCTGAACGACGGGTCGAGTTGGGTGGATGCGTTCGTGGATTTGGAGGACGCGCTGGCGTATTCCCAATGCAGCGGGCTTGTCTACGAGATCCGCGTGGCCGGCGGCACGTACAAGCCGGGGACGGACCAGGAGGATTCATTCCACCTGGTCAACGGCGTCGAGCTGCGCGGCGGTTACCGCGGGCTGGCGGGCGGCGGCGATCCGGATGAGCGCGACATCGACGCTTTCGAGAGCGTTCTCAGCGGCGACATCGGGGTGATCGGCGAGTCGGGGGACAACTGCAGGCATGTCGTCGTGTGCGAGAATGCGGATGCAACCACTGTGATCGAGGGCTTCACGATTACCGAGGGACTTGCGTCCGGCGCGTCGGGCGGCGGCATGTTGATCATGCAGGAAGGCAGCCCGACGATTGTCCAGTGCAGGTTTGTCGCGAACGGCGCCTCGCAAGGCGGCGGTATACGCATCAGCCATTCTAACGCCGCCCCAACGATCCTGGACTGCACGTTCAGCGGCAACCGGGCCTCCAAAGGCGGCGGGCTGAGCAGCTCCTCCTTGACCGGCATGACGATCGCAGACTGTAAGTTCAGCAACAACTCGGCGGGTAATGGCGGCGGGATGTACATCGTGGCCGGCTCCCCAACGCTGTCGAACTGCACGTTCAGCAGCAATAACTCGGGCGATGGAGGCGGCGGGATGTACGCCGAGGATGGCTCCCCAACGCTGACGAACTGCACGTTCAGCGGCAACTTCGCCGAGGTTTATGGCGGCGGGATGTTGGCTGAGAATGCTTCCCCAACGTTGACCAACTGCGTGTTCAGCGGCAATTCGACCGACCTCTATGGCGGTGGGATGTATCAGCATGATGGGCATACCACGGCGGTTAACTGTACGATCGTAGGCAACTCCGCCGGCATGTGGGCTGGAGGATGCTTCAACTGGTGGGAGACGGACGGCGTCACGACGTGTAAGAATTGCATCATATGGGGCAACACGGCCCCGGATAGTCCACAAGCCAGCTATTCGGACATTGACTCAAGCTGCGTCCAGGGCGGCCACCCTGGATCCGGCAATATCGACGCCGATCCGCTGTTCGTCGATGCGGACGGGCCGGACGGCATCTATGGAACCGCGGACGACGACGTGCATCTGCTGGAAGGATCGCCGTGCATCAACGCCGGCGACGACGAGGCGATTCCGGAAGGCGTGACGATCGACTTCGACGGCGAGCCGCGCGTTCAGCAGTGCCGAGTGGACATGGGCGTGGACGAGACGCCGTACTTTGAAGACTGCAACAGCAACGGCGCGTCCGATGCGTGCGATATTTCATCCTGCGACGGGAGCGCCTGGTGCAGCGACTGCAATGAGAACGGCATCCCGGACGAATGTGATATTGCGTCAGGCGCGAGTACGGATTTGAACGGCAACGGCGTGCCGGATGAATGCGAACTGTTCGGCGATTGCGACTTCGACGGCGATGTAGACCTGGACGACTTGGAGGCCATGCTGGGCTGCTTGTTCGGGCCGGATGAGACGCCGAGCGAGGGTTGCGAATGCGGCGACGGTGACGCCGACCTTGACGTGGACCTGGCCGACTTCGCGCTGTTCCAGCAGCAGTTCACCGGCCCGCTGCCGTAGTGCAACAACCTTGTTCCAGCGACGCAGAAGGAATGAAGCCGATCGAGCCGGGCCCGAGAGCCCCGCGCCCCATGGTAGTCAGATAAGTTGAAGTAGGAGTACGGAGTAATGCGATCCAGTCTGTTTGCGTTTATGTGCGTCATCACCCTGATCATGGCCGCGGCCTCTCAGGCCACTCCGGGTGGCGACGATTACGCCGACGACGGCGGGCAACTGCGCCAGGGCCGGACCGACTGCAACGGCAACGGCGTCGCGGATGAGGACGAAATGCACCCGCTGCCGGGGCATGCGTTGGTGTTCGACGGTGACGGCGATTATGTGAACCCGGGGGCGTCGACGGCGTTGGCTGAGCTGGGGCAGGGGGACTTCACGATCGAGGCGTGGATTCGTACGGATGATCCGGGGCACGCTATCCTGGTGGGCAACGCCGGCAGCGCGTCGCGGCTGTATAACTTCGTGATTCGCGGCCACGACGAAGGCGGCGTAATCCGCCTCCGTACAGCGGACGGAACGACCAGTCACATCTGCGACGGCGCCGTTGCCATCAACGACGGGGCCTGGCATCATGTGGCGGCGTCGCGCTGGATCAACGGGCCAGGGTGCATCCGTCTCTATGTCGACGGTGAAGAGACCGCGGTGTGCTGGGGCGACTTTGATATGACGCCGTTCACGGCCGACAACGCGACCCTTATTGGTCGCGATCAGCAGGCGTCGCCGCATTACTTCAACGGCGCGATGGACGAGGTGCGGGTGTGGAACGTCGGGCGGTTCAGGGACGATATCCATGCCGACATGTATCGGGTTCTGGACGGCGACGAGCCGGGCCTGGTTGCGTATTGGCGTTTTCGAGGGCTTGGTCGCTCATGACTCGGCGGGCGACAACGACGGGACGTTGGTCAGTTCGCCGGCGTGGGCGCCGTTCGGCGGGGACTGCAACGGCAACGGCGTGCTGGACGAGTGCGAAACGATCGTCGACGGGGCGATCTACGTCGACGACGACGCCACGGGCGGCCTGAACGATGGACTGAGCTGGGCGAATGCGTTCGTGGACTTGCAGGACGCGCTGGCGTGCGCCACGTGCGACAGCCGCGTAACCGAGATTCGCGTGGCCGAGGGCACGTACAAGCCGGGGTGGGACGAGAGCCATTCATTCCACATGGTCAACGGCGTCGCGCTGCGCGGCGGTTACCGCGGGTTGGCGGGCGGCGGCGATCCGGATGACCGCGACATCGACGCTTTCGAGAGCATTCTCAGCGGCGACGTCCGCGTGACCGGCGATCCGGACGATAATTGCAGGCATGTGGTCGTCTGCGAGACCGTGGATGAATCCACCGTGATCGAGGGCTTCACGATTACCGAGGGGAACGCATCCGGCCAGGGCGAGGGGGACGAGTACGGCGGCGGCATGTTCATCGCGGAGGACGCCGGCCCAACGATTGCTCGATGCAAGTTCGTTGCGAACAGGGCGGATTCCGGCGGCGGGATATACAACGACTTCGGCCGCCCGACGCTGACGGGATGCACGTTCAGCGGCAACTCGGCTAACTGGGGCGGCGCGATGTACGGCGGCGGCTTGCTCGCGAACCCCGTAACGATCGCGAACTGCACGTTCAGCGGCAACTCGGCCGACGGAATGGGCGGCGGAGTATTCTTCGCGAGCGGCACAATAAAGCTGACCAACTGTACGTTCAGCGGCAACGCGGCCGGCACCCATGGCGGCGCGGCGGCCGTGGATCACCGTTCCTTGTCCATGACGTTCGCAAACTGCACGTTCAGCGGCAACTCGGCCGGCACGTTAGGCGGAGTACTATTCAGTATTTTGAATAGCTACTCATCTATACATGCTGTGAACTGCGTCTTATGGGGCAACACGGCTCCCGTGAATCCACAATTGGATTCTGGTGCAGACGTTTCTTTCAGTTGTGTTCAGGGCAGCTACGCTGGGTCGGGCAATATCGACGCCGATCCGCTGTTCGTCGACGCGGACGGTCCGGACGGCATCTATGGAACCGCGGACGACAACCTGCGTCTGCTGGAGGGGTCGCCCTGCATCAACACCGGCGACGACGAGTCGATTCCCGCGGGCGTGACGATCGACCTCGACGGGGAGCCGCGCGTTCAGCACTGCCACGTGGACATGGGCGCGTACGAGACGCCGTACTTCGACGAAGACTGCAACAGCAACGACGTGTCCGATGAGTGCGATATCGAGAATTGCGACGGCAGTCCCTGGTGCGGCGACTGCAATGAGAACGGCGTCCCGGACGAATGCGACATCGCCGACGGTACGGCGCAGGACTGCAATGAGAATGGTATTCCGGACGAGTGTGAGCCCGGCTGGCTCGAGGACTGCAACGAGAACGGCGTGCCGGATTTCTGCGATCTTTTCGGCGGCACGAGTCAGGATTGCAACGACAACAGCGTGCCGGACGAATGTGACATCGCCAGCGGTACGTCGCAGGACTGCAACGAGAACGGAATTCCGGACGAGTGCGATATCGACAATTGCGACGGGAGTTCCTGGTGCGGGGACTGCAACGACAACGGCGTGCCGGACGGATGCGACGTCGCCATCGGTACGTCGCAGGACTGCAACGAGAACGGAATTCCGGACGAGTGCGATATCGAGAATTGCGACGGGAGTCCCTGGTGCGGGGACTGCAACAACAACAGCGTGCCGGACGAATGCGACATCGCCAGCGGTACGGCGCAGGACTGCAACGCGAACGGAATTCCGGACGAGTGCGAGCCCGGCGGTACGGAGGACTGCAATGCGAACGGCATTTCGGATCTGTGCGATCTCCATACCGGGACGAGTCCGGACTGTAACGGCAACGGCGTTCCGGACGAGTGCGAAACGTTGGTGAGCGGCGTGATCTACGTCGACGACGATGCGGCCGGCGGCCTGAACGACGGGTCGAGCTGGGCGGATGCGTTCGTTGACTTGCAGGAAGCGCTGGCCTACAGCAAGTGCAGCGGCCTGGTCAGCGAAATCCGCGTGGCCGGCGGCACCTACTTCCCGGGGACGTCGCCCCACAACTCAATCTACCTGCAAAACGGCGTGGCGCTGCGCGGCGGCTATCGCGGCCTGGCGAGCGGCGGCGATCCGGACGACCGCGACATCGGCGCTTTCGAGAGCATCCTCAGCGGCGACATCGGCGTCGTCGGCAATCCGGGCGATAACTCCCGTAGTGTGGTCGACGGCGGCGATACGGATGCCTCGGCCGTGCTCGAGGGCTTCACGATTACGGAGGGGCATGCCAACTTCTACGGCGGCGGTATGTACATTCCGAACGGCAGTCCCACAATCGTGCGCTGCACGATCAGCGCGAACAGCGCGGGCATGGCGGGCGGCGGCGTATGGCTCTCGTCCGGCAGTCCCACGATCCGTGACTGTACGATCAGCGCGAACAGCGCGGGCTACGGCGGCGCCGGGATGTACAGCGGAGGGAGCAGTCCAACGCTGACCAACTGTACGTTCAGCGGAAACTCGGCCGATTATGGCGGCGGGATGCTCAACGAAGGCCTCTACAACCTCGCGCTGACGAACTGCACGTTCAGCGGAAACTCGGCCAGTCGTGGCGGCGGGCTGTTCAATGATTCGGGTAGCAGCGGCGTGACGGTGACGGGCTGCACGTTCAGCGGTAACTCGGCCAGTAACTACGGCGGCGGGATCGCCGACCTCAGTGACGATTCGGCGGTGGTGAACTGCGTCGTGTGGGGCAACACGTCCCCCCAGGATCCACAGATAAGAGGCTCAGACGGTCACCTGGTAGTCACCTACAGTTGCGTCCAGGGCGGCTGGGAAGGCGACGGTAATATCGACGCCGACCCGCTATTCGTCGACGCGGACGGGCCCGACGACGTCTTCGGAACCGAGGACGACGACCTGCATCTGCTGGAAGGATCGCCCTGCATCAACGCCGGCGACAACGCGGCGATTCCGAGCGGCGTGACGACCGACTTCGAAGGCGAGGACCGCGTTCAGCAGTGCCGCGTGGACATGGGCGCGGACGAGACGCCGTACTTTGAAGACTGCAACAGCAACGACGTGGCGGATGCGTGTGATATCGCCGATTGCGACGGGAGCCCCTGGTGCGGGGATTGCAATGGCAACGGCGTCCCGGACGAGTGTGATATTGCGTCAGGCACGAGTGAGGATTTGAACGGCAACGGCGTGCCGGACGAATGCGAGATATTCGGCGATTGCGACCACGACTTGGATGTGGATCTGGACGACTTGGAGGCCATGCTGGGCTGCTTGTTCGGGCCAGATGAGACGCCGAGCGAGGGTTGTGATTGCGCCGACATTAATGCCGACCTTGACGTGGACCTGGCCGACTTCGCGCTGTTCCAGCAGCAGTTCACCGGCCCACTGCCGTAGTGCAACAACCTTAATCCAGCGACGCAGAAGGAATGAAGCCGATCGAGCCGGGCGCGAGAGCCCCGCGTCCCATGGCGGTCAGATAAGTTGAAGTAGGAGTGCGGAGTAATGCGATCCAGTCTGTTTGCGTTTGTGTGCGTCATCGCCCTGATCATGGCCACGGCCTCGCAGGCCACTCCGGGTGGCGACGATTACGCCGACGATGGTGGGCAACTGCGCCAGGGCCGAACCGACTGCAACAGCAATGGCATCGACGACGAGATCGAAATGAGTCCGTTGGGCGGTAACGTGCTGCTGTTCGACGGCGAAAACGATTACGTGGTTCCGGGAGAGTCATGGGCCCTGGACGGGTTGGGCCAGGAAGACTTCACCGTGGAGGCCTGGATCTGGACGGCGGACACGGGCCACAGCATTCTGGTCGGAAACGCGGGCAGCGAGCCCCAATTGTGGAACTTCGTGATTCGCGGCGAAGCTCAAGGCGGCGTGGTCCGCATCAGGTTTGAAAGCGGCGACGTGGAGGCTCTTTGCGACGGCGTCACGACCGTCACGGATAGTGCATGGCATCATGTGGCTGCCGTACGGCGCGTGGGGGCGAACGGCAGCCTGTCGGTCTATGTGGATGGCATCCTGGACGCGACGATTGAAGTAAACTCTCCTCCCTTCGTCGCCTACAACCAAACCTACATCGGCCGTGAAGCCTATGACTCCTATAAACGGTGGTTCAACGGCGCGATGGATGAGGTACGGATCTGGTCCGTGGCTCGCAGCGGCGCCGAGATCGCCGGCAACATGTACCAAACGCTGAATGGAACCGAGCCGGGCTTGGTGGGTTACTGGCGCTTCGACGAGAGTGAAGGGACAACGGCCGCGGATTCGACAGGTGGCCCGGACGCAGACTTGATCGGCCCCCCGGTGTGGGTACTGCAAGCGAACGACTGCAACGGCAACGGCGTGCCGGACGAGTGCGAGACGATCGTCAACGGCGTGATCTACGTCGACGACGACGCCACGGGCGGCCTGAACGACGGATTGAGTTGGACCAATGCGTTCGAGGACTTGCAGGACGCGCTGGCATTTGCCGAGTGCGACAGCCGCATCACTGAGATTCGCGTGGCCGGCGGGACGTACAAGCCGGGGACGAACCGGGGCGACTCATTCCACTTGCTTAACGGCGTTGCGCTGCGCGGCGGCTATCGCGGCCTGGCGGGTGGCGGCGATCCGGACGACCGCGACATCGACGCTTTCCCGAGCATCCTCAGCGGCGACATCGGCGTCAGCGGCGAGCCGGACGATAACTGCTACAACGTTGTCCTTGGAAGCTACACGGATGCGACGGCCGAGATCGAGGGCTTCACGATCACAGGCGGGAGGGATGAGCGCGCGTATCCGGGGGGGCGGGGCGCCGGCGTATTCATTTTAAACGGCAGCCCCACGATCGCTTACTGCACGATCAGCGGCAACAGCGTTAGCGGCAGCGGCGGCGGCGTATGCACTTGGGAAGGCAGCCCCACAATCGCTCACTGCACGATCCGCGACAACACCGCGGACAGCGGAGGCGGGTTGTCCAGCTACGAAAGCAGCCCAACCGTGACGGGCTGCACGTTCAGCAACAACCAAGCTGGCATCGTCGGCGGCGGGATGTCCAACAGCCGCGGCAACCCGACCGTGACGCAATGCACGTTCAGCGGCAACGCGGCCGCGTTCTACGGCGGCGGGATGTTCAGCGATAACACCAGCAGCAACATGACGGTGGCGAGTTGCATGTTCAGCGGCAATTCGGCCAACTCCGGGGGCGGGCTGTACAACGAGGAGAGCCACTCTCTGACGCTGGTAACCTGCACGTTCAGCGGCAACGCCGCCACTCAATCCGCTGGAGGAATCTACAACGGGGAGTACGGCTTCGATGCGCTGATCGTGAACTGCATCGTGTGGGGCAACACGGCCCGCTTTTCCCCACAAATCTACGACCAGGGGGGTTACCGCTTGACGGTCACGTACAGTTGCATCCAGGGCGGACATGAAGGCGATGGCAACATCGACGCCGATCCGCTGCTGGTCGACGCGGACGGCCCCGACGGGGTCTTTGGCACCCCGGACGACGACGTGCATCTCCAAGCGGGTTCGCCGTGCGTGAATACCGGGGATGACGCCGCGATCCCGAGCGGCCTGACGACAGACTACGAAGGGGAGGACCGCATTCAGCAGTGCCAGGTGGACATGGGGGCGGACGAGTCGCCGCACTGGATCATCGACTGCAACGGCAACGGCGGCGATGATCCTTGTGATATCGAAGAAGGCACCAGTCCGGACTGCAATGAGAACGGCATTCCGGATGAGTGCGATATCGCCGCTTGCGACGGGAGCCCCTGGTGCGGGGACTGCAACGGCAACGGCGTGCCGGATGCGTGCGATATCGAGAACGGGACCAGCCTGGACGTGTGCCCCCTCGACGGCATTCCGGATGAGTGTCAGCCTGCCGGGGCCTGTTGTTTGCGCGGCGCTTGCATCGTCGCGCAGGAGGCGGCTTGTCTGGCGGCGGGCGGCGAGTATCATGGAGATGGCATGATGTGCAGCGGCGTCGAGTGTCCTGAGCCGCTGCTGGCCGACCTCGACGGCGACGGCGATGTGGATATGGACGACTTCGAGCTGTTCCAGCAGCAGTTCACCGGTCCACTGCCGTAGTGTAGCAGTCTTATTCCAGCGACGCAGAAGGAATGAAGCCGACCAAGCCAGGCCCGAGAGCACCGCGTCCCGTGGGAGTCAGATGAGTTGAGGAAGGAGTGTGGAGTGATGCGATCCAGTCTGTTTGTGTTTGTGTGCGTCACCGCCCTGATCATGGCCGTGGCCTCTCAGGCTACTCCGGGTGGCGACGGTTACGCCGACGACGGTGGGCGACTGCGCCAGGGCCGAACCGACTGCAACAACAACGGCATTGCTGACGCGATCGAAGTGGGGCCGCTCGACGGTCACGCGCTGTTGTTTGATGGCGTGGATGATTATGTGGACCCGGGGGCATCAGCGGTGTTGGACGACTTGGGGCAGGGGAACTTCACGCTGGAGGCGTGGGTATGCACGACGGATGAGGATCACGGTGTTCTGATCGGCAATGGCGGCGGTGCGGCGAGCATGTGGAATCTCGTGATTCGTGGCTTCGAGTATGGTGGCGTGATCCGCCTCAGAATTAACGACGGCGTGTCCGAGAAGGACTGCCTGGGCACCGTCTCCGTCACTGACGGGGCGTGGCATCACGTGGCCGCGGTGAGGCGGTTGGGGACGGGCAGCCTCGCGATCTTTATCGACGGCGTGCTCGATACCGAGGTCGCGGAGGAGTCCTCGCCATTCTCCTCGGTGAATCCGACGTACATAGGTCGTGATGCACGAACGAACCCGCCGTACTTCGAGGGAGCGATGGACGACGTGCGTGTGTGGAACACGGCGCGGAGCGAGGCCGAGATTGCGGCAGACATGTACAGGGTTCTGAAGGGCGACGAGTGGCTGTTGGCGGCGTACTGGCGGTTCGACGAGGGAGCAGGCACGATTGCTTCGGACTCGGCGGGCGACAGCGACGGGGATTTGGTTGGCCCGCCGGCGTGGCTGGCGATCGCCGACGACTGCAACGGCAGCGGCGTGCCGGACGAGTGCGAGACACTGCCGACCGGCGTCATCTATGTCGATGACGACGCGGGCGGCGGTCTGAATGACGGATCGAGCTGGGCGGACGCGTTTGTGGAACTGCGCGACGCACTGGCCTACGCGGAGTGTACCGGGCAGATCACCGAGATTCGCGTGGCGGGTGGGACGTACAAGCCGGGGACGGTCCCTAACGAATCATTCGATTTGCAGAACGGCGTTGCGTTGCGCGGCGGTTATCGCGGATTGGCGGGCGGGGGTGGACCGGATGACCGCGACATCGCCGCCTTCGAGAGTATCCTCAGCGGCGATATCGGCGTCATCGACGATACGAGCGACAACAGCAACCACGTCGTGGCCGGTCGCAACGTGGACGCGTCGGCTGTGATTGAGGGATTCACGATCACCAAAGGGAACGGAACCAGCGGCAGCGGCGCGCGAATTGTTCAAGGCAGCCCGACGATCGCTTACTGCACGTTCAGCAGGAACAAAGCCACTTACGGCGGTGGCATGGCCATCGTCGAGCACAGCGCCCCAACGCTCATAAGCTGCACGTTCAGCCGCAACTCGGCCGACCTTCGTGGCGGTGGGGTGTACAACGACGACCACAGCGACCCAACGCTCATATATTGCACGTTCAGCCGCAACTCGGCCGTCCATAGCGGCGGTGGGGTGTGCAGCTTCGACCAGGGGAACTCGACGCTCACATGCTGCGTATTCAGCGGCAACTCGGCCGATTACGGCGGCGCGGCATACAACAACGAAAGTGATCAGACGCTGGCCAATTGCACGTTTTGCAGGAACTCGGCCACCTACGGAGGTGGGGCGATTTACAACTCTTGGTACAGCAGCGCGGTGGTACAGAACTGCACCCTATGGGCCAACACGGCTGCCAGCGGTCCACAGATCGACGGTGATGAGAGCGTCACGACAGCAACCTACAGTTGCATCCAGGGCGGCTGGCCGGGCGAGGGCAACATCAGTGCCAACCCGTTCTTCGTGGACGCCGACGGGCCCGACGATATCCCCGGCACGGAGGATGACGATCTGCGTCTGATGCCCACGGCATCGCCCTGTATCGATGCCGGCAGTAATGCGATCGTTCCGGCCGACACGTTTGATCTCGACGACGACGGCGACACGACTGAGCCGATTCCGTTCGATGTCGCGGGCAACGCCCGGTTTGTGAATGACGTGAACCGCCCGGATGGCGGAGAAGGCGAGTCGCCGGTCGTCGACATGGGAGCCTTCGAGTCTGTCGGGCAGGTTGCCGGCTCGGCTGACCTCGACGGCGACGGCGACGTGGACATAGACGACTTCGAGCTGTTCCAGCAGCAGTTCACCGGCCCACTGCCGTAGCGGCCACCGCGCGCGGACATAGCGATGTAGGGCAGGTCATTGACCTGCCCTATCCGGCCCTTGCCATCAGGCTCTCTGGCGGCGAATCGCCACGACGCCCGTGAGCAGCAGCATCAGCCCGGCCGCCGGTTCCGGAACCATCGCCACCCGGAAACCGATCCCGTACGGCTCGTTGCTGGGATCGCTGCTCATGCAGGCGGAAGCGCTCAGGACGAACGGCGTCGGTTCACTGAACGAACCGCCGCGCATCCCGCGCTGCCCGCCGACGACGCTCTCGTTCCACTCCCACACATTGCCGCCCTGATCGAACGTCCCATAAGCACTGTCCGAGGGCTTGGCCGTGTAGGCTCCGACTTCCGTGGTGAAATAGGTCGGGTCGATGTAACCGCCGGGCAGTTTGAACTGGTTGACCGATCCGTTCGTCATGTCCGTGCCTGGGGGCGCTTCGGCCGTCGGCGCCGCGTCGGACTGCGTTGGGTAGTCCCAGTAGCCCGCGTCGAGCCCGCCGCCCTTGTAGTAGGCCGCCTTGTACCACTCGTCCTGCGTCGGCAGGAACACCAATGCGTCTGGATTGCGCGTCACGCTCGCGCCCAGCGACATGTTGTACGCCCCATTCTCCGTCGTCGTCTCATCCTGCGTGCCGACGGGGCAGCCGTTGTGCATCCAGTTCGCAAACCGCAACGCGTCGTACCAACTGACGTAATTCACCGGCCGACTCTCTCGACTGGCCCGCGCCGTATAGACCCACGGATCCGCGTCGGTCCCGGCCCCGGTGCGGGCGATTCCGCCGATGCTGTTCCATCCGCCGCCCATGTCGGCGTTGTAGAGGCCGTTCGCGTCGCCCGTAGCCGCCACGGCGTTCAGGAACGAGGCATACTGGGTGTTCGTCACCTCATATGTGCCGATGCAGTACTCGCGGCCGACTGCTCCATATCCTTCGCCATGGATGTCCGCGGCGTTGCCGGCGTCGCCGACCGAGACCCATGCCATGTCGATGTCCGCGAACGCCGCCACGGTGCACATAACCGCAACGATGAGCGCTGTTCCAATGCTCCTATCCATCCTGTCACCTCTCCTGGAATCGCCCACACAGGTCGAAGACCGCTCCTCCGGCCCCGCGCCGGATTCGGATCCCCGCCATGCCAGGTCCATTCAGATGCCGCTCGCGGCCCACGGAGGCCGCGACCGGTAGTATGACGATAGTATAAATCGTAATATGTCACAAGTCAGACCATCGACTTTGACACCGTAGACGCCACAAGCCCGCCGCCCCGCGCGGGCATAGCAATGTAGGGCGGGCCGTGCCCGCCAGAGAGTCCGGCGGGCACGGCCCGCCCTACATTTCTTGAAGGACCTTTTTTGCGAGTTTTTCTTGACTTGCACGCGTTTATCGGGCATACTTGCCTATGATCAAACAGGCGAATCGCGCAATGCGATTATGCAAGACAATTTGAGTTTGCGGAGTCATCGTGAGCCTTCCAATGCGCCCTCGCGGCGCTGCGGTTCGTGCTGTTTGATCACACGGTGGCTCCGCCTATGTGCAAGGCGAGCCGAGAAGGTGCTGCAACACCAACCCGGCTCTGGCCAAGCTACACCCCAAGGAGGTGCAGATGGTTGCCGTCAATAGTACCGGGGATCCCATCGA
>JASFQK010000012.1:0-150056 GCA_050115495.1 Phycisphaerae bacterium
ATCGCAGACGTGCGTGGCTTCGCTTCCATGCCCTGCTCCCTCACTGATGACCTTCCTTGCCCCTCGCACCTACTCTACCCTGGCCGTCAACGATTATTTCACAAGCTCAGACGCCCGCCCCACCCAGTGCTGGGGATCATCTCACAAGTTCAGGGACGTCATCATGTCGAGGATCGGCGGGACGTCAACCCGCGGCGGTTGGGTTGGGCGGCGGACGCGCTGGCGGTGGGGTCGACCTCGCGGGCCGTGGCTACGCCGAGGTGGTGCCGCTTGGCGTGGTACATGGCGGTATCGGCCATGGCGAGGAGCCTTTCCCAGGAGCCGGCACGATGCTGGCGGAGCGAGGCGACGCCGATGGAGAGGCTCGGACGCGGATCGACGCCGGTGAGGGCCTTGACACGCTGCGTGAAGAGCTCGCGGAGGCGTTGGGCGAGGATGCCGGCTTCGAGGGTGTTGGTGTCGGGGAGGAGGAGGACGAACTCGTCGCCGCCGTAGCGGACGGCGAGGTCGGTGCGTTTGCGGATGGTGGCCCGAACGAGCTCGCCGACGAACATCACGAGTTCATCGCCGGTCTGGTGGCCGAGGGTGTCGTTGAGGTTCTTGAAGTGATCGATGTCGATCATGAGGGCGGTGAGCTCGCTGCCGCGAGTGTAGACGAGTTCGACGAGACCCGGCAGGTCGCGGATCATGGCCCGGCGGTTGAGCAGTTTGCTGAGCGGGTCGGTGTCGGCCTGGCGGGTGCTCTCGTGCAGGGCCCGGGACATGGTCTTGGTCTTGGCCTCGACGCGGGCGTCGAGCGATTGACGCAAGTCGCCGGCTTCGGCCCGCCAGTGCTGCATTTCTCGTTGCACCTGCTCGATGGACTGGGCGAGGTCGCGGAGCTCCTGAGGGGCGTTGTCGGCGAGGGCGGCCGCTGTCAGTCCGCGAGAGGCCTGGGTCACCCAGCCGGAGAGGGCTGAGAGGGGTTTCTGGATGGCCAACTGGTAGTAGAGCAGTCCGCCGAGAAGACCGGCGAGGGCGAGGGCGATGCACAGAGCCAGTCCGCCGCTGCCGGTAGGCGCCGCGGTTCCCAGATCGATGATCGTGGCGAGTACGCCGCCGTCGCTCTGGGGGATGGTCAGCAACTGGAACTGCTTGGAAGGCCGGCCGTTGACGACGACCGGGGCGCACGTGGGCGTCTGCTGGCCGAACGGGATCTGGTCGAGGATCTCCTCGCGACGGAGGTTCGTCAACCGCCGAAACTCGAGCCCTTCGCGCTGCGCGTTGAACACCCCTGCCCAGCGCACGGACATGCCGAGCTTACTGAGCCGTTGCACCCACTCGCCAGCGCCCGGCTGGCGGTCGAGGTGAGAGCTGAGCGCGACCGCCAGCAGCGCTTCCGAGCTACGGACGAACTGCGTTTCCTGACGCCGGGCCAGCAACAGATGCCCCCACCACCCGGCCAGTCCCACCGTCCCGGCGACCAGCAATACGAGCAGTATGCCGCGCAGCTCAAGACTGGACGGTAAACGCAAGTGCAATTTGGGAGCAGACCCACGCATCGCCTCTTTTATCGGCGCGGGTCAATTGCGATGTGAGTGAGCGCGTCAGGCGCTGGCGGCCAGGACCGGTGGCTCGGCTGGCTCCGCCTCGGCATCGGGTTCGGCCTGGTTTTGCCGGCGGATGGCCAGGGCTTCGAGCGGCGGAAGGTCCTCGACGTCTTCCAGACCGAAGACGTCCAGAAACTTCTTCGTCGTCCCATAAAGCAGCGGTCGACCAACGACCTCCGCGCGGCCGACGATCTTCACGAGCCCCATTTCCCGCAGGCGGTTCAGCACGTCGCCGCAGGCCACGCCGCGGATCGCCTCGACGTCGGCGCGGATGATGGGCTGCTTGTAGGCGATGATGGAAACGGTTTCGAGGGCGGCGCCGGTGAGTCGCGTTCGGCGGCGCTGCTGGTTCAGCCGAGAGAGCCACGGCTCGAACTCTGACAGCGTCATCATCCGATAACCGCGGGCGATCGCCTCGATCCGGAAGGTCAGACCCGCCGCCGCATACTTGTCGTTCAGGGCGGCGATGTGCAGGCGGATCTTCAGCGGCGTGCAGCCGTCGATGAGATCGGCCAGGCGAGCGGCCGGCAGTGGCACGTCCGCCGCGAAGAGCAGCGCTTCGAGGACCTGGCGGGCCTGGACGTCTTCCGGCGTGTCGGCAGTCGCGGTGGCGTCGGCCGGCAGTGCGTCCTCTTCGTCGACGACAGGCTCCAATACGTCCGTGTCCGCCGGTGTGCTCATCGTGGTGGAATCGAGGTCAACGAGATCCGCGAGGTCCGTCGAACAGGGGTTGTCGTCGGGAATCGCGTCCCCCGTGCCTTCCGTGGTGGTGTACGTCATACGGTCGAGAACTTGCGTTTCGTCATCCATGACGTCTTGCTCCTCGCTACAAACCCGCAGGAGTGTACCACGCCCCAGAGGCGCGGTCCAGCGTGTTCAAGCGCGGGCGGCGCTGATTCCGGGCGGGCAGCGTTTGCCCGGTCGTGCGGCCCGTGGCAGACTACGGTCGCTGGACGGCCCGTCCGTCGACGGTGCGACGGAGGACGGCCGGCAGGAAGACGAGGTGAGGATGCCTACGCAGGTGGCACAGCGGCTGGTGCTCGACCGAGCCCAGCTCGTCGTCGTCGATATCCAGGAGAAGATGCTGCCGCACATTACCGGGCGCGAGCAGGTGCTCGAACAGTCCGTGCGGATGATCCGCGCCGCCTGCGAGATGGGCCTGCCGGTGACCGTCTCGGAGCAGTACGTTCGGGGGCTGGGGCCTACGGTCGGCGAGGTGCTCGAAGCGACGGGTGACGCCGAGCGGCTGGAGAAGATGAGCTTCAGCCTACTGGGAGACGAGCCGCTGAGCAGGCGTATCCTGGGACTGTCGCGGCCGCAGGTGTTGCTGGTGGGCATCGAGACGCACGTGTGCGTGCAGCAGACGGCGCTGGACCTGCTGGCGGCCGGGCACCTGCCCGTGGTGCTGGTCGACGCAGTCGGGTCGCGCCGCCCCACCGATCGCGATACGGCCCTGACTCGAATGCGGGATGCGGGGGCGGTCGTGACGACGGTCGAGTCGGCGATTTTCGACATGCTGGTACGGGCCGGTACGGACGTGTTCAAGCGCATTCTGCCCCTCGTGCGGTGAGGCGATCGTGCCCTACGACCCGACGGACGACGAATACGAAGAGGACGGGTACGACCCGGAGGAGCCCGACGGGGCCGACCTGGACGACGATGACGAGACCGTCACGGTCCCCTGCCCGCATTGCGGCGAGGAGATCCCGGAGACGGCCGACCGTTGCCCATATTGCGGGGATTGGGTCGTACAGGGCGGCGAGCACGGGGCGGTGAGCCGCGGGCCGGCGTATGTTGTGCTGCTGGTGGCGTGCATTTTGTTGATTGTTGCGCTGTTGTTGTTGTGGCGCTGATGGGCGGGCGGCGCGGTAGTTGGCGTCCGACGTCCGACACGGAGGTCGGACGCTACGGAGATTGCGAGAATGGTCGTTTGTCGGTGGTCGACGTCGGCCACGGGGGGCCGACGCTACGGTCCGGTGCGGAGGCCGGCCGCGAGAGAAGACGGCCGGCACGGAGACCGGCCGGTACGGTGGCGGACTGGATTTCCGAGTTGGGTTAACTACACTGATAGCGCTGTGCGGGGGACAGTCGGGATTTGCGCCGAGACACGGCGCGAGCGGCGAGCGTGCCAGACGCCGCCAACGGAGACCTGTCATGAAGTACATGCTGATTCCCGTCCTGTGCATGGGCATCCTGCTGCCGACGGTGGCCCGGGCGGATCTCGAGAAAGGTACTTACGCCCCGGATCTCGAGGCCAAAGAGTGGATGAACACCAAGGAGCTGCTGGGTAGCGAGGAGGACGGGCCACTCTCGCTGTCCGATTTGCGCGGCATGGTGGTCGTGCTGTACTTCTGGGTGTCGTGGAGCCGCGGCGGTGAGTATTACATGCCGTTGGTCAACATCGTCGAGAACCACCCGTATCTCGGCCGGCGGCAGGGCGTGTTCCTGATGGGCGTCACCGAGGCCGACCGCTCGCGCGTCGAGGAGATGGTGAAGGAGGAACGCCTGCTCTTCCCGATTGCCCTGGAGTGCGACGCAGCCGAGGAATACGACATCGACTCGTTCCCGCACGTCGTGGTCATCGATCCGAACGGCAAGATCGCCTTCTCGGGCTCGGCCACGACCGGGGGCGGCGATCGGTTTATCCAGCAGATCATCGACGCCGTGCGGGAGACGCCGCCGACGCGCACGCACCCGCGTGAGGCCGCTGAGGCCCGGCGTCACCTCGACCATGCTCGCGAGCAGATTCGGGGCGGCGACTACCGGGCCGCCTACCGCTCGGCCCAGGACGCGTACGAGCGGGCCCTGACGGGCGATACGCTGAAGACCGAGTGCCAGGACATGCTCGACCTGCTGGAGGCCATCGGCCGCGACAAGCTGGCCGAGGCCCTGGCCGACATCGACTTCAAGAAGTTCGAGGACGGTGTGACGCTGCTGCGTGAGGTGTCGGGCAAGTTCCGCGGGATGAAATCGGCGCGGACGGCGAACCAACGATTGCGCTCGCTCGAAGAGAACTTCCCCGAAGTCAAGCAGGTTCTGGAGCGGCTGCAACACGAGGCCGAGGCCCGCGGGCTGCTGGTGGCCGTCCGCGACGCGCTGTGGGACCGCGACTTCGGCACGGCCTACGACACGCTGGAACAGATCACCAAGGACTACGCGGACACCCCCGTGGCGGTTGACGCCCGCACGATCATGCAGCGCATGGGCAAGAACCAGACGATCATGGGCTACGTGCGCGACCACAAGGCGGCCAAGGACTGCAACAACTGGATGGGCCAGGCCCGCAGCTTCATCCGCATCGGCAACGTCCCCAAGGCCAAGGAGCTGCTTCGCCGCATCATCAACGAGCATCCCGACACGAAGTACGAGGAAGAGGCGTACCGCATGCTCGGTGAGCTGCCTTAGTCCCCCCGGCTTCGCTCGCAGGGGCGCGCCCGGGGCGAAGCGGCCAGCGACTTATGACGAACAAAGACCCGTACGAGATCCTCGGCGTCCCGCGCACCGCTTCGCAGGACGAGATCAAGCGCGCTTATCGCCGCCGGGCGAAGGAAACGCACCCCGACCACAATCCCGGCGACAAGTCTGCGGAACAACGCTTCAAGGAAATCCAGGCCGCCTACGAGGTCCTCGGCGACAAGCAACGCCGGGCCCAGTATGACCAGTTCGGTGCCGGCGGCCCCACGCCCGAGTTCCACAACTGGGGCGCCGACGTCGGTGGCAACCCCTTCGGTAACATGGGCTTCGACCTCGGGGGCATGGGCGACCTGACGAGTATCTTCGAGCAGTTCTTCGCCCGCGGCGGCGTCGGCGGAGGCCGGTCCCGTGGACGGGCTTCCGGACGGCGGCCCGCGCGACGTGGAGCCGACCTCGAAACCTCCATCGAGCTCACCTTCGAGGAAGCCGTCCAGGGCTGCCAGCGCGAGGTCGTCCTCGGCGGTCCGAGCATGGAGTCCGAACGTATCTCCGTGCGCGTTCCCGGCGGCGTCAGCGACGGCAGGCGCATTCGCGTCTCCGGCAAGGGGCAACCCGGGCCCGGCGGACGCGGCGATCTGCTCATCCGCTGCCGGATTCGCCCGCATCCGCTGTTCCGCCGGGATGGGCTGGATGTGCTGCTCGATCTGCCGCTGACGTTTGCCGAGGCGACGCTGGGGGCCAAGGTGGAGATCCCTACGCCGGACGGCACGACGATCGTCACGGTTCCGCCGGGGACGTCGAGCGGTTCGAAGCTGCGGCTGCGTGGCCGTGGCGTGCGTGAGGAGCGCAGCGGGCAGCAGGGTGATCTGCTGGCCGTGGTCCGCATCCAGGCGCCGCGGCAGGTGTCGGCGGAGGCCCGCCAATTGCTGGAGCAGCTCGAGCAGGAGCTGCGGCAGCGGCCGCGGGCGCACTGGTCAACATGAAGGGACAGCCATGAGCCGCAGGCGGGGGTCAACTTCCGGGCGATTCGTCCTGCTGCTGATGGTGATCGCCCTGCTGCTGACGGTCTGCGTGGCCATGTACCTGGCGCTGGTGCGGGTGATGGAGACGCCCGGGCCGTCGCAGGTGACGGACGATCCGGCGGTCGCCCTGCGCGGCAAACTGACGCTGCTGCTACTCATCGTGCTGTGCGCCACACTGCTGATTCTGATGTTCGCCATCGGGGCGTACCTGCTGCTGCGGGCCGGGCGGGCCGTGTCGCGGCAACGCCTGGGCGGCAAGCCGACGGAGTACGTGGACGCGTGGAGCCAGTACCGGCTCAGCGATGAGCAGATCGAAGCGGCCACGCGGGAGGAGGAACGCCCCCGCCGGCCCGGTGCCCCGCCCCGCCCCCCTGCCGATGAGGATGACGACGAACCTGGTCTGGAGGACTGAACCCATGCCCGTCAACAAGTCGCCCGCTTCGCGCACGCCGACGAAGAAACGTCCCGCCGATGCGCTCGAGCGTCTGTACGGCTACTGGATTCTGAGCACGGCGGTGCTGGCGTTCGCCCTGGTGGCCAGCGTGCTGGCGATGCGCGGGGCGCTGAGCCAGCAGGCGTCGCTGTACGCCGGGCAGCAGGAGGCGCTCGAGAACCTAACGAAGCGGGTCGAGGCGCTGGAGGCGACGGGCGGGCACGGCGAGGTGGCGACCGCGCCGGCGACGACTGCCGAGGAGAATCCGCCGGCAGAGCCCGAGTTGCCGCCGTCGTTCCCGGTGCCGGGCGTGAGGCCCTCGCCGCCGCCTGTTAACACGACACCGCCGACACCGCCCGTGAGCGAACCGACCCGTGAACCGCCTCCCCCTGATGGGCCCGTGATGGGCACGCTGCTCGACAAGGCCCTGGTGGCGGGCACGCTGGCGCCGCTGGTCATCGGCGATCGGGCGGCGGCGGAGGAGGTCACGGCCACGGGGCTGCGGTACCTGCGGCAGGCGGAATGGAGCGGAGATACCTGGGCTCGCTGTGCCATCGTGGCCCGCCTATTGGATCAGCACGCTGCCGCCGAACGGTTCGCCGAGGCGGCGTACCGGGCGGGTGATCCGCTGACGGCGTTCAGCGAGGTTTCGGCCCGCGTCTTCCTCGACGAAGCCCGCCCTACCGATGCGCTGCTGCACGCCCAGCATTTCGACCAGCAGACTGAAGGCTCGCCCACGGCTCGCGTGCTCCTGGCTCGCGTGGCGCTGGCCCTGGACAACCCCGCTTCGGCGGACGAGATCGTCGCGGGCGTGGCGGTGGACGAGACGCTGTCCGTGCCGGATCGGCTGGCGCTGGGGCGGGTGTGCCTGGCGCTGGAGCGGTGGGAGCAGCTTGCGCAGGTGATGGATTCGATCCAGACGGCGCCGCCGGCGCTGGAACGCGAACGGAACTTCCTGTACGCGGTGGCCCTGATCCAGAGGGGCGGGAACCTCGCCGAGGCGGGCAGCGTTCTGGCCTACCTGGCGGCGGAGGGGCCGGGCGACGAACCGGCGGCCGGGGCGACGGGGCCGGACACGTACGAGATCACGCTGTGGCAGGGTGTGGCGTTGCTGCATGGGCGGCAGGTGGCGGCGGCGCGAGAGACGCTGGAGCGGGCCGCCGGCCTGCGGGCCGATCGTCCGGAGGCGTACTACTGGCGGGCGGTGCTGGCGTACCAGGACGGCGACGTGGCCGGAGCCCGGCTTTATTTGCAGAACGCACTGGCGACGTCGGCTCGCTATGCGCCGGCGTGGGAGATGCTCGGGCAATTGGCGCTCAACGAGGGCGATCTGACCGACGCCCTGACCAATCTACGAAAGGCGGTCGAGGTCAACGAGCGGCGGGCTTCCGCGCACTTCGCCATCGCCCTGGCCCACGCGAAGGCGGCGCGGCGCGAGCCGGCGGCGGCCGCCCTGCACCGGGCGCTGGTGCTCGATCCGACGTACCTGGAAACCGCCCGTCATGCCGAGGTCATCACCCGGCTGTTCACGGAAGAGGAGCTGATGTCCCTCCTCACCCAGCCGCTCTACGACAACTAGGCGCAGCGGATCACTGGCCGGCGGCGGGTCTCGGCCGGCTGGCGAAGATGGACAGCAGGATGCCGACGGTGACCAGGGCCGCCGCCCCACCAAGCCAGATCGCCGGCGGCATGACGCTCTCACTTCCCTCCTGGAAGAAGCCGACCTTTTGCAGCCAGGGCAGCAGGCCGTCGTCGCGGGCCATGAGCACGACCATGCAGTTGTGCATCATGTGGGCCAGCATCGCCGGCCAGATCGAGCCCCACTGCACGACGAGCATACCGAAGAGGACGCCAAGGGCGGCGGTGACTGCGAGGCGGTGCACGCTGTAGTGCGTCGCGCCGAAGGCGAAGGCCACGACGAGCACGGCGCCCACGCGTCCGAGGGCAGCACGCAGGCCACTGAGGGCGAAGCCGCGGAAGAAGAGCTCTTCGCAGAACGCCGGGACGATGCCGGCGAAGAAGATCGTGCCGATCAGCGAGAGCTGGCGCAGTTGCTCTTCAAGCGGACGGGCGGCTTCCTCGAATTCCGCCGGCAGCGGGAGGAAACGTTGCTGCACGGAGAGCCACGCCAGAGCCAGTACCCAGGTGCCCAGGCCGAAGCACAGGGCCGCCAGCCACGCTCCCGGTCGCGGCAGGCCGAGCGACAGGGCAGACGTGATGCGCACGCGCAGGTACGCCGCGGTGGCGATGGGTAACGCCGCGAAGAGGATGGCCAGTGTCAGGGCCAGACCGGCCAGGTGCTCGACGCTGCCCGGCACGAGGCCGCTCTTGAGCATCGACTGCTGCACGAAGAAGTTCAGCGAGTAGACGACGGCCACGAGCAGCATGGCCTGGGCGGCGGTGGGCACGTTTCGCGGGCGGAAGAACTTGCGTTTGAACAGCGTGCGGATCGAGGCGCTGTCCGCGAACAGCACCGCCTCCTGCCCGAACAGCTTGGCGGCGACGGCCACCGCCGCTGCGGCGTACACGCACGTGGACAGACTGACCCAGAGGATGGCCACCCGGTCGATCTGCCCCATGAACAATTCGCGCGTGAGGATGACGATGTTCGTCACCGGCAGGATGAGCAGCGGTCCTTTCAGCTCGGTGCCGGGCAGCACACCGATGACGGCGGGGATCAGCGCCACCATCATCACGGGCATGACGTAGTTCTGCGCTTCCTTGAAGCTGCGGGCGAAGCTGCACACGGCCAGCAGCATGGCGCTGAACATGACCGCCAGCGGGATGAGCACCAGCAGCACGAGCGGCAGGGTCCGTAGCGGGATGGTCACGTGCCCGCCGCCGGTCAGGACGTTGCCCAGCCCGCCGAGGTAGATCGTCCCGCCGATGGAGAGCAGGTTCAGAATGGCGCTGAGCATGCCGATCGAGGCGACGACGACGAACTTGCCGGCGATGAGATCGACGGTGGGCACGGGGGCGGCCATGAGCGTTTCGAGGGTGCCGCGTTCGCGTTCGCCGGCGGTGAGGTCGATCGCCGGGTAGATGGCCCCGGTGATGGTCATGATGATGAGGATCAGGGGGACGATCTGCCCGAGGACTGAGCCGCCGAGCTTCTCGGGCGAGGCGACGTCTGATGCCTCCAGACGCAGCGGCTGGATGAAGTCGAGCGTCTTGTTCTCGTCCGCCAGGCGGCGTTCGACGATGCGGTCGTTCGCCCGTTGGAAGATGCCCTCCAGGCCGGCCGTGGCGATCTGGCTGCGAATCTCGGTCTGGTCAACGACCAGCATGATATGCGTGGAGAACGGCGAATCCGGACGCGGCAGCCGGTCGCCCACCACGATCACGCCGGAGTGGGCCCGGCCGTCGATCACCGCCTGCGGCACGTCGGGGAAGACCTCGACGCGGTACGGCGGCGGACGGTGGCGCACGTCGGCCTGGGCAGTCTCGGCGGCGCTGCCTTCGTGCTGCGGCGAGGTCACATCGCTCGGCTGGCTCTCGGTGGCGGCCTCGATCGCGGCGGGGACATCCTCAGCGGCTCGGCCGATCGCCGCCGGATGACGGGCCGGATCCGGGTCGATGATGCGCGTCCGCAGCCAGTGGGCGATGTCGGGCGAGCCGACGGCGACGGTGTACTCCTCCTGCTTGAGCCGCCCCACCTGGAGCTCGAACGCCTGGAGCGAGCCGAGCATGAGCGCCGGATAGAGCACCATGGGCACGAGGACCATGGCGACCAGCGTGCGGCGGTCGCGGAGCGTGTCGGCGAACTCCTTGCGCCAGACTGTACTAATGCGCGAGAAGCGGTTCATCCGCGTGCACCAGGTGTAGGAAGATGTCGCTGAGCCGCTGGCGGCCCGTCTTCTGTCTCAAACCGTCGAGCGTGTCCTCGGCGACCAGCCGTCCATCGTGGATGAGGCCGATCCGCCGGCACATCTTCTCGATTTCGTCCAGGGCGTGCGTGGAAAGCAGGATCGCCTTGCCCGCGGTCGCCTGCGTCTCGATGAAGTGCAGGATCAGCCGGTTGGACAGCACATCCAGGCCAAGCGTCGGTTCGTCCATGATGAGAATGGGCGGGTCGGCGATGAGCGCCCGGGCGATGTTCGTCCGCTGCCGCTGCCCCGTGGACAGCGCCCCGCAGCGGAGCTTCAGAAACGGTTCCATGCCCAGCCACTCGATCAGTTGGGCGATGCGGGCCCGGGCCTGGGCCTTGGGAATGTCGTACAGGACGGCGAAGTACTCGAGCACCTCGACCGGCGTCAGCCGCTGATAGAGGCCGGTGTTGGCCGTCAGGTAGCCGATCTGGCGTTTGACGTCGGCGGTGTGGTGCGTGACGTCGTGGCCGCCGATGAGCACACGGCCGCCGCTCGGCTGGAGCAGGCCGCTGACCATGCGAAGCGTGGTGGTCTTTCCGGCACCATTCGGACCCAAAAGACCGTAAATCTCCCCTGGGGCAACCTGGAAACTGATCCGATCGACGGCCACCTTCTCGGTCCCATCCGGGTTGGGGAAAACCTTGGTGAGTTCCTCGATCGCGATCATCCGTGCTCCCGGGGCGCCGCTCGTCCTATCGGAGCGTTCCACGCGTTGCACCAGCCTACCGCCTCAGGGCCCGGACCGCAGCCCCACGTCCGAGAAACTCGCGCTTCAAACGAGTGAGGGTCGGGGGCGCTCGCGCGTCGGCGGCGTGTCGGTGGGCAGCTCGACCCAGAACGTGGCCCCCTGCCCCACGGCGCTCTCCAGCCCGATCTCCCCGCCGAGCAGATGCGTCAGCTCCCGGGCGATGGCCAGGCCGAGGCCGGTGCCGTGGTGCTCGCGGGTGGCGGACTGGTCGATCTGGCGGAATTTCTCGAAGATCGATTCGTGGTACTCCGGGGCGATGCCGGGGCCGCTGTCGACCACAGACAGACGCACGTGCCGCTCCCCGATCCGCCTGGCCGTCAGCCGGACGCTTTGCCCTATGGGCGTGAACTTGATGGCGTTGGAGAGGAGGTTGAAGAGGATCTGCCGTAGCTTGCTCTGGTCGGTCTGGAGCTTGGGCAGGTTCTCGTCGGCCTGGAGGAGCAGCACGAGGCGCTTCTCATCCGCCAGCGGCCGGACGAAATCCAGCAATGTGGTGCAAAGCTCGCCGGGATCCACCGTTTCGATGCGCAGCTCGATCTTGCCGGCCTCGATCTTCGCCAGATCCAGCAGGTCGTTGATGATCTCCAGGAGAATGCGGCCGGAAATGAGGATGTTCTCGGCGTAGCGGGCGGCGCGGGTGTCGCCGGTAGCGCGCGGTCCCTCGCGCAGCAGCTCGGCGAAGCCGATGATGCTGGTCAGGGGTGTGCGCAATTCGTGCGAGACGTTGGCGATGAACTCGCTCTTGACGCGGTTGGCCTCGAAGAGGGCGACGTTGGTCTCGGCCATCTGCCCGAGCTTCTCGTCGAGCAGCACGTTGGCCCGCCGCAGTTCCTCCTGCGACGAGCGCAGGCGTTCGAGCATGTTGTTGAGGTTGGCGGAAAGCTGCTCGAACTCGTCGCCGGTGTGGACGTCGGAGCGGACGTCCAGGTCGCCGTCGGCCACGCGGATGGTCACCTCGCGCAGGCCGTGGATGGGCGAGAGGATGTAGCGCTGCGTGATGACGTAGAAGACGAGGATGGCCAGGATGCCCGCCAGGGCCCCGGCGGCGATGACCACGAGGCGGTTCCAGATCATTCCGTAGCGGCTCAGCTCCGCGGGCAGATCGACGACGATCATCCCGGCCAACTGGTTTTCCTGGTACGGGGTGGCGCCCTTGCCCTCGGCGTGGCAGGCGAGGCAGCGTCTGGAGACGCGCACGGCGTGCGCGTAGTGCAGTTGCCGGCCGCCGGCCTGCTGCTCGGTGCGGAAGACCGAATCCTGCGTCGGGTTGCCCAGGAAGGCTCGTACGGCGCGGGCCACGAACGGATCCTTGGCCAGTTGCTGCGGCAGCGCGTTCGGATCGGTGACGCTCAGGTCCAGGCGGACGAAGCGCGGGTGATATTTCGGTGCGTCGGGCAAAAGGCTGAATTCGTCGCCGTGCGGACCGGCGCCGGCGCCGGGGCCGTCCGTGGCGGGCATGGCTTGGCGGAAGTAATCCTCGACGATGCGCTGCGCTTCGTAGAAAGGCTGCTGAAGGACGAGCTGTTCCATGCGATACCACGGCACAGCGAGCGCTGCACCGATGATAAGCAGAACCGCCGCCCCGAAGAGGATGCGGTATTTGGTGGCCAGTGAAATTCGCGCAAATCGCATAAAGCGTTTCCGAGATCGCCGGGCCGTGCGAGTTGCTTAGCACGAAACGGTCCAGCCCGCAACTTGCGTGGGCCACACAGTTTGGCGGACGGGGCCCGCCGGCAGTTGACAATGGCTTCTCATTATACGTTCACCTTAATAGCGGTCTTGCCACGGCGGCCCGCCGGCGGGTACACTACGCGACGTTGGCGAAGTGGTGGTTCCCTTAGCATTTCCATGAATCGGCGACAGATTGCTCGCATGCCAACTACGAACGTTCTGACCATGACCGTGTCGGACGCAGGAACGAAGGAGTCATGTTCCCGGCGGTCCAGAGGTGCGCTCCGGTGCACGGGGAAAGCTTGGCGCTCTGTACGGAGGCAGGCGCTGGCGGATTGAAGCAACACGTCTGGGGGCGGAATCCAGACGGGGTGGTTGAGAACGTCGAACGCTTCGCGACGGGCGCAGCGTGGCGGCTCGGGAGGCGCGCATACGCGATTGCTCCCGGCGGGGGTGTTGCCCTATAGTGCGTGTTCCGCTGGCCCGATCGGCGCTTGCGCGAACGATCGCCGCCCTCGGTCTTGAAGTTCGAAGACCCTGCCCGGCCCGGAGTCGTGACACGCCATGCAGCACCAGGAATTGCGCCTTATCATTGTCCTCATCGCCTGCTCATCTTTCACGATGCTCGGTGGTTGCCGCACCGCCGTCGATCAGACCGACCGCGAAGTAGCCGCGGTCATCGCGGAGCGCCAGCGTGCGGCCCTGGATATCCAGGTGCCGGTGCGCATCAGCTCTGAGGACGACAGCTTCGAGCGGCCGCCGCGGAGCGCGTTCGACAGCACGCCCAACCCCCGCCCTGCCGGCGTTCCCGCCGCCTTTGAACAACCGGCCGAGCCGCCGGCGACCACCGATGCGCCGGAGATCGTAACCACGGCACCCCCCTCGACGATGACGGGCGCGGCGAACTCGCGGTCGGGCATGCTGCCGCCGGCCATCACCGACCCGGTTTCCGACGACCCGCCCGTCATCTTCACGCTGACGGATGCCCTGGCCTACGCCCAGCAGCACCGCCGGGCACTGCAACGGGCGGAGGAGCAGCTCTACGTGGCTGCCCTGGCCCTGACGCTCGAACGGCACCTGTGGACGCCGATCTTCTCATCGAACCTGAGAACCGTGTACGGCAACTTCGGCGAGATCCAGCATTTCGACCAAGCCATGCGCTTCGTGGCCGACCTGTCCGTGTCGCAACGGCTGCCCTACGGCGGCGAGTTCACCGCCCAAGCCGTCAGTACGCTCATTCGCGACGTGAAAAAGACGATCACGTCGGCGGAGGGCAGCACAATCGAGGTGGGCCTGAACGTGCCGTTTTTGCGCAACGCCGGCCACGTGGCCCAGGAGGAGCTGATTCAGCTCGAACGCGAATTGACGTACGCGGTTCGGGCCTACGAGCGCTTTCGGCGGACGCAGCTCGTGCTCGTCACCGAGGCGTATTTCGACCTGCTGCGGGCCAAGCAGGACATGGTCACCAGCGAGATGAGCCTCAGCCGCCGCGGGCAGATTTTTCAGCGGGCCCGCGAGTTCGAGAAACGGGAATTGGGCAGTCTGCTCGAAACGCAGCGGGCCGAGCAGGACTACCTCTTCGCCGAGAACGAATTGGAAAGCGTGCGCGAGAGCTTCCGGGCCCAGGCGGACCAGTTCAAGCTGCTCATCGGCATGTCGGTCGATCAGCCGCTCGGCCGCGATCAGCTCGAAGATATCCAGGCCATTGAAGGGCGCATCGCCGGCGGGGAGTTCCCGCTGTTGCAGCGGTCGGCGGCGGTCGAGCAGGACGCACTGGCCCAGCAGGTGGCGATCGACTACCGGCTGGACCTGCTGTCGGAGCATGACCGGATCGACGACGCCCGCCGCGGAGTGGCCGTGGCCGAGAACGCCATGCTGCCCGACCTGGACCTGAACACGACGGTGGCCTGGGAGACCGATCCGACCCACTATCGGCTGGGCGATTTCTCGTTCGAGCGGACGACCTGGCGGAGCGAACTGGTGCTCGAGCTGCCGCTGGAGCGGACGCGTGAGCGGCATCAGTACCGGGCGGCGTTGCTCGACGTGCGGCAGGCCGAACGTGACTACCAGGACGCGCTGGAGAGCATCCGCGCCGAAGTGCGCAGCGCCGTGAACAACCTGCGGCTGGAGGACCGCTCGGTCGAGATCCAGCAGCGCAACCTGGCCGTCGCCGACAACCGCGTGGAATACGCCCGCATCCGCTACGACGACGGCGAGATCGAGGTGCGTGAGCTGCTCGACGCCGAAGCGGACTGGACGAGCGTCAGCAACGCCCTGAGCCGGGCGAAGACGTCGCGGTGGAAGGCGTTGCTGCGGTTCCGGTTGTCGACGGGCACGCTGCGCATCCACGAGGACGGTGAGCAGGAAGTCGCCCCGGTCATAACGGGTCCCTGAGGCCCCCGCCGGTGCCGGCGGCGGCACTACCGGCGAGGCGGCGGGCGGATATAATATTCGGTATTGACGGGGCGTAGCTCAGCCTGGCTAGAGCGCTGGCTTTGGGTGCCAGAGGTCGCAAGTTCAAATCTTGTCGCCCCGATTCGAAAAACCTCCCTCCATGTAGCAGCAGGAATCCACCGGCGATTTCAGTTGTCCGCGGATTGACCGGCGCTATTCCCGCTGGCCGCGAGGCAGACAGAGGAGGCCTCTCATTCGCGAGCTGTCGATGCCGGGTTGCGAACCGGCATGCAGCCGCGAGAATAGCGCTATGAAACGCACCCGTAAGTGTGTCAGACTGGGCTTGGCGATCGGCCGAAGTACCTCCGGTTGGGCGAAAACGGCTCTCTGTTCGTGGGGAATACTGCTTGCGGGCTTGTTCGGCTGCCAGGCACCGTCGCCGATGGCTGATCCATCTCAGGATCCGGCGTCGGGTGAAGTTCCCTTGCCCGCCGCCGCGGGCTTTCGTGCATATCTGGTGCATCAGGGCGACGCAGGTATCTGGACCGTCAAATGCCTGCCGGTCCTGGAGCAGTACGCCTGCCCCGAGATCGTCGCCCTGGACGATCTGGGGCGCTGCACTGTGCTCATCTCCTACAGCGGCAAGTGGACACCCTGGCTGACCGTGCAGGATGGACGCTGGCTGGGGGGTATTGCCCACGCGGACGTCGATCCGCGACGCCCCGGCAAGGAGCTCTACGTCGGCGGTCAACGCGGCAACCTCTACCAGATCTGGCCACATCCCCACGGCGGGTTCGACACGAACGTCATCGCGTACCTACCGGGAAGGGAGATTCACACGCTGGTTGCCGCCGATCTTGACCAAACACGCGAGGGTATCGAGTTGTACGCCTTCACGCGGCCGGGAGGGCTCTATCAAATCCAACCTCAGGCGGAACCGGGCAACGCCTTCACGTGCCGCCTTGTTGAGGAGCTGCCCGGTCGAGTTCGTGATGCCGCCATTCTCCGTGATTCGAACGGTGAAGCGATCGGCGTTGCGACGGTCTCGCGCAGCGGTCAGCTTTGTCTGATGCAGATCGACGCAGGCAAGCCGAAGTGGACGACACTCTACGGGGCTGATACGGGGCTTGGCCGCCTCGCCGTCAGGCCGCGCACCGCCGGTGGTCCGATCGTGCTTTACGTGACCTGCGATGACGGTTGCGTCATCCGGATGGAGCAGCGCGGGGACGGTTGTTTTGAGTCAGAGGTGATCTTCACCGGCCCGCAAGGACCTCGCGGCCTGGTCTCAGGACACTTTCACGCAGATCCGAGCGTCGAGTCGGTCGCCGTGTTCGGATACTCCAAGCAGGTTCAGCTCTTGACGCGAAAGGACGGCGGCCAGTGGCGCGCCGAGACCATCTTTGAAGACGTCGACAAAGGGCACTGGCTGGTGGTTGGTGAAGTCGATGGACGAAACACGACCGACGAGATTATCCTCAGCGGCTATGGTGCGCGCGTAGTCTTGCTGACCCGACCACCCGGCTACGGCATCCAAACCGGAGCCGCGGTGGGCCAGTAGGTCGCGGGTTGAACTCAGCCTGACCACGTTACGCCAAGTCAACGCACAAAACGCACCGTTTCCTCTTGGATGAACATCCGCTTCGATGGGCGGCCCCGTGCAGAACCCGTCCAGGAACACGTCACGTTGATCCCCGATGGGTAACCGTCAAGTGTGCGCGGCGGGATCTGGGAGAGGCGGTTCGGCAATTGCCGTGCATAGCCTTACCTGCCCATAGCGCAAACGCACCCACGAGACGATCAGTAGACAGCCGAGTACCACCGCTGCCAAGGCGATCAGCCCCGACTCCGGTCCGAACTCGTCCCCAACCCAGAGTCGGGGGCCATTTCGCAAGGTGGCCAGCATCGTGGTGCCAGAGAAACGCTCGCCACTTACGGGGAAGCCAAAGATGCTTGTCTGGAACAGGTTCCACGTGATGTGCAAGCCGATTGGGATTGCCAGGCTGCCGGTCAGGATATAGCCCAACGCCAGGAGGACCCCGCCCAAACAGACGCTGATCGTGCTGATAGTGCTGGTATGCGCATTTGACAGGTGCAGTGCACCAAAGATCACGACGGAGAACAGGATGGCGGTGAGCAACGCGCCGCGCGCACCGGCGGATTTGAAATGGAATCCTTCGGCAAGATTGGTCAGGACGTAACCGCGAAAGAGCAACTCTTCCGCGAAACCAATCAGTGCAAACGTGAACGCCGACAAGGCGAAGGCAGCCCAAAACCAGGTGTTGGCCTTGGCGGTAACCCAAGTCCCGGTGATCTCCACCCAGCCGGCGGCCAACTGAACCAGGAACACAGTCGAGATCAACAAACCGCCGAGAGCTAGTCCAAAGCCGAAGTCAATCGCCCAATCCCGGTCGAAACGAAGACCGAAGCCGGTGAATGGCCGCCGATCGAGGACCCGGCCTGCCAAGCAGACCGCTGCGATGGATCCCACCGATTCCACGACCGCTTCCCAATCTTCGGGTAACTCCGATTGCCCGCCCAGGCATGCCCAGATGATTGCCTTGGCGATGAGCAGAAACAGGATCACGAACAGGACGTACCCGACCCCGAAGGCGGCAAGCCGACAGAGCATTCGCGGGCGGTCCTCGCGGCGATTCCAGAAGATGTGGCCAATGTGTTTCAGATCGGCAGTCTCCAACGCCCGGGCATCGTGCCAATGGGCCATTGCGGAGAAGAGCGCGCCCGTGGCACGCCTGCTGACGCAGGTGTATTCAGTGGCCAAGTTGGATTATTCCGGCTCCCCGGTAGCAGCCGGCGCGCATTGGCCAGGTGAGTGGGTCCGGCGGCGTAGGCGGCTCGGCTCGACCGCGTTAATGAAGAAGCCGCCGAGCACTTCCTGCGGGGATACGGGTCCCTGGCGGACCAGTTAAACCGTTCGTCGGTTTCGATTTCGGCCAATCTGGCGGAGGGCAACGGACGGTTCACCAAGGCGGACCGCAAGCATTCCTGCGGCATCGCCCGTGGCCGGGCATGCGGACTCCGTTGCGGCGATGCACGCGCAGCTTAGACAGTACGCGCCGGTGACCGGCTGCGCCCCCTGGCAATCGTCGGGGACGCCGTCGGTCGACACAGCGTCGCGGCTGACGCCAGGCCTTGCCACGTTGTTACCGGACGTCGCCTTCGGCAGGCGCTTCGCCGACGCAAAGGCGGGAATGCGGCGATGAACTCCAGACGCTGTCGCCCGATTGTCGCGGCAGCTCTTCTTCCAGCCCGATACAGACGTTAGGATAGCGTTATCTGGAAGAGAGGACGCCCCCAGTGAATCCGCGGTGCAGGCGGGCGTAGCGCTCCAAGGGAGGCAACCGGTCTTCGCGGGATAGGGAAGCTTGTGATGAGCAGTGTGGGAAAGACGTTTCGGGCGATCATCTGCTGTGCGCTGTTCGCGCTCCTCGTGCCCCCGGCACTCATGGCCGACAACGGCGACGGGTCCATTGTCGGTTGGGGTTCGCAGGTCGTGGGTACTGGCCTGAGCAGGGACTTCGTGACCATCGCGGCGGCCTGCCACCATAGTCTTGCCCTAAGGGCAGATGGCTCGATCGCAGCCTGGGGATGGAATCTTGACGTCTACGGAGACTACTTCGGACAATGCAATGTGCCCGCACCCAACTCTGACTTCGTGGCCGTTGCAGTTGGGCGGTATCACAGTCTTGGACTCAAGTCCGACGGCTCGATCGTGGCATGGGGATGCGACTCTCAAGGCCAGTGTGAGGTGCCGGAGCCTAACACGGATTTTGTGGCGATTGCGGCGGGTTGGTACCACAGCCTCGGGCTGAAATCCGATGGCTCGATCGTGGCATGGGGATACAACCACAACGGCCAATGCGACGTCCCATCGGAGAACACTGATTTCGTGGCTGTCTCGGCCGGTCATGAACACAGCCTCGGCCTGAAGTTGGATGGTTCGATCGTCGCCTGGGGCTATAATCCGTATGGCCAATGCGACGTTCCGGCGCCAAACTCTGGCTTCGTAGCCGTTACGGGAGGCGGAGGCCACAGTATCGGCCTGAAGTCGGATGGTTCGATCGTCGCCTGGGGCTACAATCCGTATGGCCAATGCGACGTTCCGGCACCAAACTCTGACTTCGTAGCTGTTGCGGGAGGCGGAATCCACACCGTCGGCCTGAAGTCCGATGGCTCGATCGTAACGTGGGGGAATAACGAATACAGCCAGTGCGACGTTCCGACACCGAGCGCGGACTTCGTAGCCGTCTCGGCTGGCTACCGGCACAGCCTGGGCTTGAGAGCCGACGGTTCGGTGGTCGCCTGGGGATGGAACGAGTACGCCCAATGCGACGCGCCGGCGCCGAACGAGAGCTTCACGGCCGTCGCGGGCGGCGACGAACACAGTCTCGGGCTGAGAACAGACGGCTCAATCGTTGCCTGGGGCCTCAATATGTGGGACGCGTGCGAAGTGCCAGCGCCCAACACAGACTTCGTGGCTATCGCAGCGGGCGAGGGCTACAGTCTGGGCCTGAAATCCGGCGGCTCGATCGTGTCATGGGGCCTCAGCGCCATCGGTCAATGCGACGTCCCAGAACCGAACTCGGACTTCGTGGCCATCTCGGCGGGCCATAACCACAGTCTTGGCCTGCGAACTGATGGATCGATCGTGGGCTGGGGAAGCAACGCCTACAGCAAATGCGCGGTGTACGAGCCGAACTCGGGCTTCGTGGCGGTCTCGGCAGGTTGTGAACACAGCCTCGGCCTTCGAGGTGACTCAGTCGTAGCCTGGGGATACAACAACTGGGGACAATGCAACGTGCCAACGCCGAACACGGATTTCGTGAAGATCGCGGCGGGTGGAATGCACAGCCTCGGCCTGAAGTCAGACGGCTCGATCGTGGCGTGGGGCTGGAACGAATACGGCCAGTGCAGCGTACCTGCGCCAAACATGGACTTCGTGGGTGTTGCGGCAGGCTCCCGCCACAGTCTCGGCCTCAAGTCTGATGGCTCGATCGTGGCATGGGGAGACAACGTCGCCGGCCAATGTGACGTCCCAACGCCGAACACTGGCTTCGTGGACGTCGCTGCATTTGTAGGCTACGACGGACGCAGCAGCCTGGCCCTGAAGGCCCCGACGCAGCAGATCGCACTCCACGTCGACGACGACGCCCCGCTCGGCGGCGACGGCCTGTCGTGGGCGACGGCCTACCGGCACCTTCAGGACGCCCTGCTATACGCCATGAACAACGGCGATGTCGTTGAGATCCACGTCGCACAGGGCATGTATCGACCGGATCAGGATGAGGCGGGGGTCGTCACACCGTTCGATCAGACCGCTACATTCCAGCTCCCGGACGGGGTGTCACTGCTGGGCGGCTATGCCGGACTCGGAGAGCCGGACCCGGACTTCCGCGACGTCGAGAGCCAGCCCACGATTCTCGGCGGCGACCTCGCGGAGGACGACCCCGCGCTGGGCGACAACAGCTATCACGTGGTTGACGGCTCCGGCACGACGAACGCCTGCCTGCTCGACGGCTTCGTGATCGTCGGCGGGAACGCGGACACTGCGGCGCACGACCTCGGCGATCACGGCGGCGGGATGATCGTCGTGTATGGCGATGGCCCCACCATCTACCAGTGCGTGTTCCACGACAACTACGCCGCGTTCGGCGGCGGTGCGATGTTCACCGAGGGCGGAACGAGCACCGCGGTCACGAGCTGTCTGTTCTATGGCAACGAGGCCGGGGACTGGGGCGGTGCCGTCTATAACTGCTGTAATGGGGCAAGTTTCACGGACTGCCAGTTCAGCAGCAACGAGTCCCAGTCGGGCGGCGCGATGTTCAACTTCGGCCCGGGAAACTGGGAGATCAGCAGCTGCGCGTTCACGTCAAACATCGCCTCGGCCGGCGGCGGCGCGATGATCAACCAGAACGGCGCCAACCCTGCGATAACCAGCACCTCCTTCTGGTCGAACACGACGCAGGGCGGCGGCGGGGCGCTCCAGAGCTGGCAAAGCGCGCCGACGTTCTCCGATTGCGCTTTCGTGGGCAACTCGGCTGCCTCACCGGCAGGCGGCGAAGACGGCGGCGTCCTTGAGAACGCCGACGGCAGCCACGCCGAGTTCGTGAACTGCTATTTCTTTGCCAACACGGCGAACGATTGGGGCGGCGTGATTTCCAGTGAGGGTGGGAGTTCGTTCTCTCTGACCAACTGCACGCTCGTGTGGAACAACGCCAATACGGGTGGTGCGCTGGCCAACGGCAGTGACAGTACCGCCTCTGCCGTGAACTGCATCTTCTGGGACAACTTCGCTGCGGTGGGACCGCAGATTGCCGACGGCGACGGCACTGTGACTGTCACGTACAGCGACGTCGAAGGTGGTTGGGGCGGCGAAGGCAATATTGACGCCGATCCTCTCTTCCTGGCGGGACCAGCCACGTGCCAGTACTTGTGCCAACACGCCGCCGGCCAGCCCGTGCAAAGCCCGTGCGTGGATGCGGGACGAAGTGACGTGTTCGACCCTGTTACACGGACAACCCGCACGGACGAGGCTCCGGACACCGGGGCCGTTGACATGGGCTATCACGCCCAGGTACTGGGCATTCCGCACCTCTTCGGCGATTACACGCGGGACGGCGTTGTCACGTTTGCTGACTTCAGCAGCACGTACACCGCCACGTTCGTTTCCTGCTTCACTGGGCCATGCGGCGATCCTGTGTGTCTGCCGTTCCTGTATTCGTATTCCTGTTGCAGTACAGGCGACTCTGAGACAGACGGCGACATCGACCTGGCGGACTTCGCGGAATTTCAGCGAGCGTTTCAGGAGTAGTCGAGTCTTTCCCGTGGATGGATTCGCGCATGAGGGAGACGCACAACCTCCGGCAGGAAGTTCCGGCCCTGGCCGGTCACCACGATTCGCGATCCGGGCCGCGAGTAGAGCAGATGGGCGGGAGATTACGAAGACAGGTGAAGGCAGACCCACGCCTATCGAGCGGCGTGCGTGGCTGCCGGTTGGGTTCGCTCGTCTGCGGTCGACTGCTCCGTTGTTCACCTGTTTCTGCAACGGCGCGGCGGCAGTTCTGGTCGTCGGATGGACCAGCCTGGCTAACCGCCGGCGGCGGCCGGAACGCCGGGCACTCGGTTTACGGTTGACCCCGCGCGGCGCGGCCTTCCGCCGACCAGACGTAGAGCATCCCTTCCAGTGTGCCGGCCCACATCAGGTCGCCGGCTCCGCCGAGGCGGCGGATGTGGCCGGTGAGTCGGCGCGTCCAGTGGGGCGCACCGGCGTTGACGCCGCAAGTGCGTCGCCGGTAACCTCGCCCCTGGCGTCACCCGACCGGCTGGTGACGCCGGGGTCTTCGTGCTGGAGTGTCTGTGCGCGTGGGGACCGCCGTCATCCTGGTCATGTGTTTGGCGAGCGTCGGCTACGGCTCGTGGCTGATCTGCCTACCGTTCAGTGGTTACGAAATGTGCTTCTTTTCGCAGACCTGCTCGCACAAGATCGGATTCGATGATGGGAAGAGCAGTCATGCACGACAGACACGTGTGGAGGGCGGCGCAGACCCTGGCAAACAAGATCAGTAATGCGATACGTCCTCCCATTGGGACCTTCGGTACAACGCATGCACACTCGAAAAGGGAGGCTTGCTGCTGGTGCCCACGATTTCAGGCGGTTCTGAATTGGGTTGGTATTTCTGATGGGGAGTTTCTCTCAGTGAGAGGGGTCGGACAATGGGCAAAGTGATTGCTGCGATTACGGGCCTACTGTTGCTGGGTGGGTGTGATTCTTCCATGCAGACCAACGCCGGCGCGGGGCCGAGTCTCTGGGCGGCGGAGGAATTCAGTGTTCGGTTGCGCAGCGAGTGTGACCAGGTGGGATACGTTGTCGCCTATCGAGGTTCTCTGGGATACGTGAGAACAAAGGGCCTGCAGCCCGCGTATGAGGCGGGTCAATGGGACGTATTTCTGTGGAAAACTCGAAGCAAGGAGGGCTTGGCAACTGAGCTTATGCGGGAGGAGGATGTTGCATCGTTGCAGGTCGTTAGATCTGCTGGATGCGATGAGAAGGTGGCTATCGTACGCATCAACGGGGAGCCCATGCATTTCAGAATCAAAGGGCAGAGTCTTGACTGGCAGCTTCCCGGAACACAGATAACCGTCGCGGGATTGCTCGAGTTGTGCTCGGACAGGCCGGCTCCGCCCGTTGAATGAGAGGGGTCTGAATGAGCGAGCATCAGTCGCGCGGCTGTCGCCGGACGATCGGCGTGTAATCGAACGAGATGCGATACGCCGTCCGCCAGATTGGGAAACGCACGCTCAGACGGAAGCCGTCGAAGTCCTCGCGTTTCAGGCCCGCGCGGTCGAACAGCTCGTGGGTCAGCTCTGTGATGCGCGGATAGGCCGGATCGCTGATGCGATTGAGGTCCTTGGACAGGACCGTCAGCGTGGGGTTCAGCGACAACTGGCTGAGCCAGCGTGTCGATTGACCGGTCTCGAAGTCCGGGTTCCAGGTGTGGCAGCCGACCGTCGGTATCGAGGCGTGCTTCATCAGACTGCGGTGCAGGTAGCGATCGAAGATCAGGTGCCGGGCCGGGTAGTTCACGAGCTGCCACGCTTCCGAGGCGTGCGGCGGGTCGAGCAGCGGATTGTGCTTCGGGTCGACGAATCGCACGGCGGTGACGACGTCGATGCTGCCGCCGTCGCGAAAGGACTGCGGATCGATGATGTGCACGACGCCCTGCCGAAACCCCGTTTTGCCCCCGACGACGATTGGTAGCGGATGCGAGCTGAACTCCGGCAGAACGCAGTTCCAGTTGCGACCGACCGCCGGCCGGCCCTGCACGCTGGTCACGGGCGGCGACTTCGCGTCCCGGTCGTCCGTGGGATCGTAGAGGTTCCAAAGCGCCAGTGGCCGCGCCCGGGCCTGCGCGCGGAAGCCGATCATGCCCCGGCCGTAGATCGTCTCGATGTGCGCAGGGTTTCGCGCATTGAGGAAGTCCAGCCCGATCTGGAACTGCACGTCTGACTCGCACCCTTCGAGCAGCAGTGCGTTCTCATGCATTCGTTCGGCGATGCCATCGTCGATGCCGCCGGGCGCTGCCTCCTTGTTGGAGGTAGGGACGGCGTTGGCCAACGCGCGGCGGAGACCGGCCTGGCTGCGGAAGGTCTGGCGCACGTACTCGTCGGCCAGGTCGATCGCCGCCTGCAGACCGACGAGCCGCTGCTCATCCGTACCGGCCTCGCGCAGCGCCTTGACGAAACGCCGCATGCCATCTGCTCCCGGCAGTTGGGCGAGGCGTTCGATCGGCTCGCCGCTACCCTGGTTCACGCCGGTGAGGATGCGGTGGCAACTGGACTTGTCGAGCGTGAGCCTCTTGGCGAGCTGCGTGGCGGTGCAGTCCGCGGTGGGCAGGACATACATGACGCGTTTGAGCTCGGCGAGCAGGCGCGTGCCGAGGCGGTTGCCACGCTGGCGATCAGCGTCTTTGAGAACTTCTTGTCCTCGATCTTCCCGGCTCATGGCCCTATCTAACCCGATTTTCCCAACGAAATCCAGCGCAAATGTCGTCTTCGAGCATACGTCTCAGAAATTCTGAAATATTTCTTGACACACCGGATCGGCAAACGCTATCCTGCGGAGGTTGTGTCCGAACCGCACCATTCCCCGAGTACTTAGCAAGGAGCAGAGGAGAGAACATGGCTCATCGTTCACGATTCGCCCGGCATGGGCTGCATCTGGGACTTGCGACTGTCGCCTGCCTGATCATCGCCATCCCCGCCGCCCCCGCAGCCTTCATCCACTTCGATCCTGCCACCCCGATCGCGATTCCCCCGTCGACCGACACCGGCTACTACATGAACGTGACCAACGGCGACTTCGGACCCATGGGCACCGTCGAGAATCCCAGTATCGGCTGGTACACGACGATGTCCGGCGTCCTCCCGATGCTGCACTTCGGCGTGCCAACTGGCAGCGGCAGCGGCTATCAGGGCGCCCTGCTCAACAGCCCGCTGAACCTCGCCCCGGGCACCTACATCGGTCCGGATTCCGCCTTCTACAACGGCACAGGCCTGGGGGCCGCCTTCCACCAGACCGGCACGGAGATCGCCGGTTTTCGCTTCATCAACCATGACACCAACGTGTACAACTACGGCTGGATTCGCGTCACGACTACGTCCGGCGGGGGCTACCCGGCGGCGATTCTCGATTGGGGTTACGACGATACGGGTGCCCCGGTCTTCGCCGGTCTTGTCCCCGAACCGGGTACCGCGGCGAGCTTCGTCCTGGTTGGCGCCCTCTGCCTGATGCGCCGCCGTTAGATCTTACGCCGAGTCTTCTGAAACGCTCTGCGGGGCACGAACTTCGCGCGAAGTCCGTGCCCCGCCGACTTCTCCCAGCAAGGGCATGTCTGCGTCGTGCCGGCGGCGTTCTACTCAGGCAGGTCGTCCAGGATCGTGCGCATGTGCCGGCGATATTCGCGCAGTGCGGTGCGGCCGGCGTCGGTGATGCGCAGCGATGTGCGGGGTTTGCGCTTCACGAACTCCTTCTCGACCACGACGTAGCCGGCAGTCTCCAGCTTGGTCACGTGCGATGAGACGTTCCCCCAGGACAGCCCCGTCTGCGACACCACAAACGTGAAGTCGGCGCTCTCCACGACGGAGAGCAGCGCCATGATGTGCAGGCGCGCGGGCTCGTGGATCAGACGATCCACCGCGCCCGGCGACTCGTCCTGGTGACCATCATCCACGGCGGTCATCTTCCGACGGCTCCTTCGGCTCGTGAATGACAGGGTGGCTGCGCAGGAACCGCGTCAGGACAACTGCGCCCATCGCGATGACGACCGCCGCGCCGGCGGCCCGGAAGACCAGTGGCCCCGGATCGAGGCCCCCTGCCTCGCGACACAGCGTGCGCACCACCTCCGGCAAGGCGAACATCACGGCGATCACGTACAGCCGGCGATAGTCCAGGATGAACGCCGGCACGCCGAAGAGCAGCAGGAAGAAAACGCCGAGCAGGACGGGCGATACGAACGGCGACAGGGCTTCGCCGAAGAGACTTCGCTGTCTGGCCGCCGCGACGAGCGTCACGGCGAAGGTCACGTTCACCAGGACGGCCACGATGCCGATGGCCCAGGCCGCTCGCGTCATTCTCCGTCGACCGAAGCGGACTTGTCCCGCCCGCGGGATCGCGATGCGGCGCCGAGCCGCGAAGAAGGTCGCCGCCAGCATCGCGTAACCGCAGAGGTTGATCGCCGTCATCACCGGTTTGGACAGATCCGTGCGGGCCAGCAGGCCGATCACCCCCCACCACAGCAGCAGCACGCCCAGGGCCAGATCGAGCAATCCGTTTTCGATGACGGACTGCCAGGCTCTTCTCTCGATGCCCATGAAGTCAAGCTCTTGCACGCTGTCTCCCTGCCTGAGCCGCGGCTCCGCCAGCATCATGGGCTGGTCACGCGCACGGCTCTCTGCGGGTAGAGCAGCGGGAGCCGCAGCAGCACGTGCGAGACGTTGCCATGTTTGTCGCGGACGAACTCGAAGTGCCGGCGTGAGCCGCTGTCGAAGTGGAATTCCGTGTCGCTCGCCGGCAGCAGTGGCCGCCGGCGGCCGAGGGCGGGTTGCACCCACCAGAGCTGTCCGGACTCCAACTCGAAGACCCACTCGGCACCGCCGTGTGCCAGGAATCCCTCATCGTCGGGAACGCGGTACGTGCCCGCCAGGGATTCGAGGATCTTCGTGTCCACGGTGACCGGCTCCGGCGGAGCGAGCGGCTGACCCAAAGCGATTGCCGTCAGGTCGGCGGCCACGTCGGACACGCCCCGGGGATGGCGGGGGTTGTTCGACAGCACGATGACGTGCAGATCCTCGTCGGGCACGATCACAGCTTGCGTGGCGAAGCCGTGTATTCCGCCGGCGTAGACGATGATCCGGTGACCGAGGAAGTCGCTGATGCCGCAACCACAGGCCACGGGGACTTCCTTGCCGTTATTGAGCCGGAAACGCGTCAGGGCGCGGCCCAGCGTGTCCTTGCTGATGAGCTTGCCACCCAGGTACGCCTGATCCCAGCGGTACAGGTCGTCCACGGTCGACACGTGGCCGCCGGCGGCGTAGGGCTCGCTCATGTTCAGAAACCGGGCGTTGTTGTATCCGCCGTCGCCGGAGGGTTCATAGCCGGCGGCCCGGTTGGGGATGATCGGGAGGTGGCCGCCGTACCGTGTGCTCTTCATCCCCGCTGGCGTGAAGATCTTTTCCTGCACGAAGTCCTGGTACGACTGCCCGCTGACCTTCTCGATGATCACGCCGAGCAGAATGTAGTTCGAATTGCTGTAGGCGAAGCCGTCGCCGGGTTTGAATTCGAGCGGCTTGTCCTTGAAGAGGTTGATGAGGCCCTGAGGTGTGATGTCGTCGTGCCAGCCCTCCTGCATCTTGGGCAGGTTCAGGTAATCCCAGATGCCGGACGTATGCGCGACCAAGTGCCTGATCGTGATCTTCTCGCCGTGCGTGGGGTAGTCCGGAAGGTACTGCGTGATGTCGTCGTCCAGGCTGAGCCGGCCCTGCTCCTCCAGCATCAGAATGGCCGTGGCGGTGAAGAACTTGGTCATCGAGCCGACGCGGAACACGGACTCCGGCGTGATGCGGATGTCGTGCTCCAGATTCGCCATGCCGTAGCCCTTGCGAAGCACGACGTCGCCGCGCTGGACGACCAGCACCGCTGCGCCGGGTTCGTCGGCCGGGTAGATCGAGGATAGGTGTTTGTCGAGCTTCGCGGCGATGTCTACCGGGCCGTCGTCGGCGCGGACCGCCGACACGAGCAGCGCGAGGAAGAATAGACACGCGATCAAAGCCAGCAGCGTGCGGCGTGCGTGGCGGGGACCGGTCGTGATTAAGTGTCGATCGGCCGGAGCGCTTCGGTTTGGCATCGTTGCGGTCTCCCTTCCTGGCGGATTAGTCGGCCGCGACAGTCTCATGAATCCAGTCGGAGATCGTCTTCAGCACGCCGGGGGCGAGCTGTTCTTTCGGCAGCGTGGCGTATTCCGACATACTCCCGGACTCCGCTTCCAGGAACAGGTGGTTGACGCAGGGGAGCACGTGGACGGTCAGCTTGCGGTTGCCGCCGCGGCGCAGGGCCTCTTCGAGTCCGGCGCGGTTCTGCGCTGCGTCGCATTGCACGTCGAGTTCGGCGAACAATGCCAGAACCGGCGCTTTGACCTTCGCCCAGTCCTCGGCGGCGTTGTGCGAGAGGAGGTACCGGTAGCGTTGCGAGCGGAATACCTCCATGGCCTGGGCCGCCTTCTTCGCCGCGATGTTCCTCGGATCACGCAGCAGCGCCTTCTTCCAAGCCGGCAGCTTCTCGATTCTCTTCAACGTGATCTCGCGGACCACACGCTCCGCTTCCGCCCAATCCTCGTGTAGCACGAGCTTGAAGAGCCTCTCCTGGTCCCGAAGCAGCTCCGCGACTTCGTCCTCGCTCATGCCTTCCGCTTCGGCCGAACGGCGGGCCTGTTGCAGCAGCAGCTTGATCCCCTCGACCGCCGGCCCGCCCAGCGATACCACGAAAGCCACCCGGTCATCGCGGGCCGCGACCAACGCCGCGATGAGGGCCCCTTCGCTGTGACCGAGCAGACCGACCTTGCCGGCGTCGATATCCCCACGCTGTCTCAGGAAGGCGAGCGCCGCGGCGGCGTCCTGCACGAAGTCGTCTTCGGTGGCGTCCAGATAGTCACCGGTCGAATCGCCCACGCCGCGGTCGTCGTAGCGCAGGACGGCGACGCCCTGCCGCTGAAGATGATCCGCGATCAGTTGAAACGGCGCGTAGCCGGGGAACATCCGCATGCTGCCGTTGCGGTCCTGCGGTCCGCTGCCGCTGATGAGTACCACCGCGGGATGTGGGCCCTGCCCTTCCGGAACGACCAGCGTGCCGGCGAGGGTTGCGGAACCGCTACGGAAAGTCACGTCCTCCTGGTTGCCGCGGTCGGCGGCGTGCGCGAACACCGCCGGCAGGAACGCCAGCGCCAGGATGCCGGCGACGCCAAAATGGTGGCGAGATCGAGGATGAATCATGCCGGCTCTCCGAGGGGCCCATGCGATTGCCGCCGAGAAAGCCTCGGCGGTGCAATAGAGATCCGATAAACGCCCAGTTTCCAGCCGCAGAAAACATCACTTGCCGCTGTCTTGCCCATGCTGTATACTTTGTACGACAAAGCTCACTGTGTTGAATATAGCACAGGAACCGGTCATGTCAAACGAATTCCAGCGGGCGACGCGGCCAGGACCCGCCGCGAGTCGCTCAGCGCCGGCACGGCGGCATATGACAGCTACGAGCGTGATCTGACGGATTACCTGAGTTGCGGGTCTTCAAGAGATCCTCCGCCGGGACGCCGCCCGAGGGCCGGCTGGAAAGGAAAGGCTCTGCCATGCTCGAAGGGAAACACGTCATTCTGCGGCTGTTTCGAGAGTCGGATCTGGAGGAGTTCATCGCGCTTCAGAACCGGTGCACGGAGCGCGGCGAGTATTACCCGCTCGGTCTGCAATCGCCGGCGGCCGCGGCCCGGGACATGAAGGAAGGCGGCTGGTGGGAGGAGCACACGGGCCGCATGCTCATCACCGACAAGCAGGGACGGCTGCTGGGCTCGATCTTCTTCTTCAAGGGGGCCCCCTACCAGGACGGCTACGAGGTCGGCTACACCATCTTTCGGCGGGCGGACCGCGGGCGGGGCATCATGAGCGAGGCTCTGCCGCTCTTCTCGGCGTACCTGTTCGAGGCCAAGCCGATCGGGCGGCTGTTCCTCTTCGCCGCGACGGAGAACGCCGGCTCCAGGCGGGTCGCGGAGAAAGCCGGCTATCACCAGGACGGCACGCTGCGGCAGGCGTTTTTCCTGCGGGGGCGATTCCATGACTGCGCCGTGTATTCGATGCTGCGCAGCGAGTGCCGGCCACTGGCGGAGTTCCTGCAACCTCCCGGAGATGGCGCGGTCGAGACGGGGGCGAGCCGGTGATGAGCTCGTCGGCGAGACTTCCGCAGGCCGAGCGGCTGCAGTTTCGGCGGTTGACCATGGACGATCTCGATCCGCTCGCCGAGTTGTACGCCGATCCGGACGTGATGCGGTACATCGGCGTGGGTGGCGTCCGTACGCGTGACGGGACGCGCGAGAAGCTGAGAGAGCTGATCGACGCCGAGGCGAGCCAGGGTTTCGGTGTCTGGGCGACGATCGAGTGGGAGACCGGGACGTTCATCGGGCGCTGCGGTTTGATGACGTGGGAGATCGAGGGGCAGCACGAACTGGAGGTGCTGTACCTGCTCGGTCGCCCGTACTGGGGACGCGGGCTGGGGACCGAGGCGGCGATTGCCATTCGCGATTACGCGGAGCAGGTGTTGCACAAGCGGCGGTTGATCGCGCTAATCCACGGCGGCAATCACGCCTCGAGACGAGTCGCCGAGAAGGCGGGATTCCGGCATGAGCGCGAGGTGTCGTTCCAGGGACACCACGTGGCCATGTTCGCACGTGTTTGTTAAAGGGGCCTGAGCATGTTGGAAGGTAAGCAGGTAACGCTTCGTCTGTTCACCGAAGCGGACGTCGATGAGCTGCACGGCCTGGACGCCGACATCGCCGCTCGCGGGGAGCACTTCCCGATCACGCTGCATCCGCTGGCGGAGATGCGCAAGCAGTTTCGGGAGACGGGTTGGTGGCAGGAGGACCAGGGCCGCATGGCCATTGTTGCTCCGGACGGTCGGCTGGTGGGTGCGATCGTGTTCTTCAAGCCGTCGCCGATACTGGTCGGGTACGAGATCGGCTACGTGGTCTTCCGGCCGGAAGATCGGGGACATGGCTACATGAGCGAGGCGCTGCGCATCTTTTCGGCGTACCTGTTCGAGCTCCGGTCCGTGCCGAGGTTGCAGCTCGGGATGTTCGCCGGGAACGCCGCCTCACGCCGGGTGGCCGAGAAATGCGGTTACCAGTATGAAGGCACGCAGCGCCAGGGCGGTTTCCTGCGCGGGCAGTACCGGGATCGGGAAACGTTCTCGCTGTTGCGGAGCGAGTGTCCGCCGCTGGTCGCGTTGCTGTCGGACGCGAAGTGAAAATGAGGGAAGGAGAACATACATGCCCTTTCTGCGCACACCGATTCTGTTGACGCTTCTGGCCGGCATTCTGGCGGCGACTGGGCGTGCGGACGATCGGCCGAGCGAGAAGAAGTTGTTCGACGTCGCACCGCCGCTGCGAAGCGGCTACCTCAAGGTCGACGACGTGCACGAGATCTTCTACGTCGTGTTCGGCAACCCGCAGGGCAAGCCGGTCATCGTCCTGCACGGCGGGCCGGGGGCCGGGTCGTACCCGCGTCTCATGCAGTACTTCGATCCGCAGAAGTGGCTCATCGTGCTGCACGATCAGCGCGGCTCCGGCCAGAGCCACCCCGCCGGCGAGCTACGCAACAACACGACGCAGGACCTCGTCGAGGACATCGAGAAACTGCGCGAGCACCTGGGCATCAAGGAGAAGGCGCTCGTTTTCGGCGGCTCGTGGGGTTCGACGCTGGCGCTGGCGTATGCGGAGGCTCATCCGGAGTCGGTTCGGGGATTGGTGCTGCGTGGTATCTTCACCGCCTCCGAAGATGAACCGCTGAACGGCTACGTCGGACCGATGCCGCGGGCCTTCTTTCCCGACTCCGCCGCCGAGTTCGACGCGGCTTTGCCGGAGGAACTGAAGCCGTGCACGCCGCAGAAGCTCCTGACGCTGTTCACGGGGGACGATCGGCCTACGCAGCGCAAGGTCGCCGACGCCTGGATTCGCTGCGCGATCAAGACCGGCGCGCTGCACGTGTCGGATGAAGAGCTGGACGAGGGCTGGGGCGATTTCGACGCCACGCCGGGGGCGCGTATCGACTGTCACTATGCCGTCAACGGCTTCTTCGTGCGGGGCGATCAGCTCCTGCGCGAGGCGAAGAAGCTGGTGGACATTCCCACCACCATCATCAACGGGCGGTACGACGTGGTTTGTCCGCCGATCACGGCGTGGCGTCTGCATCGGCAGTTGCCGAAATCCAAGCTGGTCATCGTCGAAGAGGCCGGGCATTCCGAAGCCGAGCCGGGCATCACGCAGGCGCTGCTCACCGCGGTGGCGGAATTCGAGTAGTACGCTGCGCGAGAGCAGGTGGATAGGCGAGGGAGTCGCCCGGCGTGTGACGTCCGATCGGGGTTCGACGTCGGCTACGGTGTGTGGCATGCCGAAGCGCAGCGCCGGCATGTCTTTGCTGGCGCGTGAGGAAGACATGCCCGCGCCTTAGAGCTTGGGCATGCCACACCGCGTGAACGGTTGGGACGCTTCTTCCGGCTCATAGCTCAAGGCTCACGGCTCAACGCCCGGCGAAGACGTCGGCCACGGGGGGCCGGCGCTACGAAGACGGCCGACACGGAGATCGGAGGCTACGGACGTCCGGTGCGGAACCCGGACGCTACGTGATGCTGCCAGTTGACAGCCGGCGGCGGTGTGGCACAGTTTGGCGGAGATTGCGGGCCGGAGTCCCTTTCTACGCCTGGCCGGGTTTGGCTCCGTGGCCCCGAAGACCGGGGTGACCGCCCGGCAGAGAGGGACCGGAGACACTGCCGACACGGACTGCGCCCGAAAGGAGTCGGACATGCCGCCGACCGAGAACGAGAACATCCCGCCGTCGGCGGAGCACCCGCCGATCACGGATACCGAGCTCGAAGCCCTGGCCCACGAGCACCCCGCCGACGTCGCCGACGCCATCGAGGCCATGCCGGCGGCCGAGGGTGCCGAGCTGCTGGCCGCCCTGCCGCCCGAAGCCGCCGCCGACGCCCTCGAGCACATGGACGAGGAGGACGCGGAGCTGTACGTGGCGGAGCTGGCTCCGGCGCTGGCGGCCAGTGCCGTTCAGGAAATGGCCCTGGACGACGCGGCTGACCTGCTGGCCGAGCTGCCCGCCGACCGCCGGCGGGAGATCCTGGCCGGCCTCGACGCCGAGGATCGGGCCCAGCTCGAAGCCCTGATGGCGTATCCGCCGGAGAGTGCCGGCGGCATCATGTCCCCCGAGGTGACCGCCCTGGCCGAGGACCTGACGGTCGCCGACGCGGTCAGTGCCCTCCGGCGGCTGGCGGACGAGTCGGAGCAGGTCTTCTACACCTACGTGGTGGACCGGGATAAGCGGCTGGTCGGGGTCCTGTCGCTGCGGGACCTGCTGCTGGCACGGAGCACGCAACACCTGCGCGAAATCATGATCACGCACCTCGTCAGCGTTCCCGCCGAGATGGACCGCGAGGAGGTGGCGGCCGTGTTCACGAAGTACGGTTATGTGGCCCTGCCGGTCGTGGATGCCGGCGGGCGGCTGCTGGGCATCGTCACTGTCGACGACGTGGTGGACGTCATCCAGGACGAGGCCACCGAGGACATGCACCGCATGGTGGGTGCCGGTGCCGACGAGCACGTGGCGTCGCCGATCCCGTTCGTTCTTCGGCGGCGGGTGCCGTGGCTGCTCGTGAATCTGGGAACGGCCTTTATGGCGTCGCTGGTGGTCGGGCTGTTTGAGTCGACGCTGGCGCAGCTGACCGCCCTGGCCGTTCTCCTGCCGGTCGTGGCCGGCCAGGCGGGCAACACCGGACTGCAATCGATGGCCGTGATCATTCGAGGCATCGCGACGGGCGAGACGCGCGGCCGGCGGCTCACCCGCGTGCTCACGCGGGAGATCGGGATCGGCCTGGCGACGGGCTTACTCATTGGCTTGACCTGCGCGCTCGTCTGCCTGGCCTGGCGCGGCGACCCGTGGCTGGCGACCGTCATCGGCTTGGCCATGGTGGCCTGTATGCTGGTGGCGACGGTCAGCGGGGCGCTGGTGCCGCTGGGCATGCAGCGGTTGGGCTTCGATCCGGCCCAGTCGGCCAGCATTATCCTGACGACCATCACGGACGTGGCCGGCTTCGGCATCTTCCTGGCGCTGGGTGCGTGGCTGCTGGGCGGTCACGGTTGAGGTGAGGAGGGGGCGTCCCTGCGTTGTGCGCCGCAGGCCGGTATGCGACAATCCTGCTGCGGGCCGGGCCGTTCCCGCGAGCGATCTGCATGGGACGCTCCGCGGGAGATCGGCCAACACACAACATCGGAGGTGCCCCATGCCCGATCGGGCCATGCTGCGCCTGTGCGTGCCGCCGGACGTTCGGCCTCTGCTGGAGCCACGCCCCGGGCGCGCTGTCCTCATGCCGCAAAACCGCGCGGAGCTGATCGAGTGGGCGTCGCACGGTCAGGACCGTTTCGAGGTCGCCTACGACGTGCCGGGTCGGGGCCGCGTGGTCGAGGTCGAGGTCGTACGCTGCCGCAACGGTCTCGCCGTTCACGTGCCGGAACCGTACATGCGTCGGCGTGACCCGGACTGCATGGTCGTCGCCGACGAGCAGCCGACGGACAAGCAGCGTTTCCAGGATCGCTTCGGCGTCCCGTTTGCCGACTGGCGCAAGCCGATTCTCTCCTGGCTCGCGGAGCAGTCCGTGGTCGTTGTGCCTTTCCGCGCCGGCCGCAGCGAGTCGGACTACGATGCGGTGCTCATCGCTCCGGAGAATGCGGCATTCTTCGCCGCCGCCCTGGCCGATCTACAGGGGATGCTCTCGCCGGATGAACTCGGCGACAGCTTCACGCCGCGGGCCATCATCTACATCGCCCCGCCCTTTCGCCACACGCATTGCGACGGCAAGCAAGTGGTCGTTCACAACCGCCTGGCGGGCGTGCACGAAGTGTTCGCCCTCAATCTCTACCCGGGCCCCAGCGCGAAGAAGGGTGTCTACGGCGTTCTGCTGGCCATCGGCGCGGCCGAAGGCTGGGTCACTGCTCACGCGTCCTGCGTGCAGGTGGTCACGCCCTACGACCACGTCACGACCATCATGCATGAAGGCGCCAGCGGCGGCGGCAAGAGCGAGATGCTGGAGTATGCGCACCGCGAGGCCGACGGCCGTCTGTGTCTGGGCCGCAACCTCGTCACCGACGAGAGTATCTACCTCACCCTGCCCCGGGGCTGCGAACTGCACCCCGTGACGGACGACATGACCTCCTGCCATCCAAGCATGCAGAACGACTCCGGCCGGCTGGTCGTCGCCGACGCCGAGGACGGCTGGTTCCTGCGGATCAACCACATCGATCACTACGGCATCGACCCGCACCTGGAACGACTCTGCGTGCAGCCGGCGGAGCCACTGATCTTCCTGAACCTGCACGCCGTCCCGGGTGCCACCTGCCTGATCTGGGAGCACGTCGAGGATGCCCCCGGACGCCCCTGCCCCAACCCGCGCGTCATCGTGCCCCGACGCATCGTCCCCGGCGTCGCTACGGGCCCCGTTGAAGTGGACGTGCGCAGCTTCGGCATTCGCACGCCGCCCTGCACGGCGCAGGCTCCGTCCTACGGCATGGTCGGATTGCTGCACGTGTTGCCGCCGGCGCTGGCCTGGCTTTGGCGGCTCGTCGCGCCCCGCGGCTACGCCAACCCCAGCATCACCGATTCCGCCGGCCTAGCCAGTGAGGGCGTCGGCTCGTATTGGCCGTTTGCTACGGGTCGCCGGGTGAGCCAGGCCAACCTGCTCCTGCGGCAGATTCTGGCCACGCCGAAGACGCGGTACGTGCTGATCCCCAACCAGCACATCGGCTGTTGGCAGGTCGGCTTCATGCCGCAGTGGATCGCCCGTGAGTACATGGCCCGGCGCAGCGGTGCGCGGTTCCGACCCGACCAACTGGTCCCCGCCCGCTGTCCGCTGTTGGGGATGACGCTGACGTCCATGCTCGTCGAAGGGGTGCCGATCAGCCCGTGGCTGCTCCAGGTGGAGTTGCAGCCGGAGGTCACCGAGTCGGGCTACGACGCCGGCGCGCAGATGCTGACGGACTTCTTCCATCAGGAACTCGCCGTCTATCCGCGCGAAGCCGAACTCGAACCCCTGGGCCGGCAGATCATCGACTGCTGCCTCGCCGGCGGCACGCTGGCCGACTATCGCGCCCTGATCCCGATGTCCTGAAACGCTTGGACCATGCCGGCTCGCAGAAGCTGTCCGATCCGCGTCGCCGATACGGTATCATGCAGGTGTTGCCGTTCGAATGGGGCGGTCGGACCGCCGCCGGAACGGGAGCTGGGAGTGTCGACGTGGGAAGTATGCAGCGTCGTGCGGTTTGGGCGTTCGCCGCTTCGTGTCTCTGTGTTCTGCTCGTGCCGGCGCCGGCACCGGCCCAGGACGGGGAGCTGGGTGCCCAGGCCGTCTACCAGGGTGGGCAGGCTTCCGACGCCTTCAGCGCCATCCACTATCTCGGCAACGGGCGGATCATCGCCGGTAAGCGGTCCTCTTCGTCAGCCAACCGCTTCCTGCTGAGTGAAGACTACGGGGCTACGTGGCGGGTCGTCTCCTGCCCCGGCTCGACCGGCGCCCACACGTATTTCTTCGGGCAGAGTGGCGACCTCGTCTTCTCCGGTACCGGGGACACGGGCAGCGCCTGCCTGATGAAGAGCGTCGATGCCGGCCGGACGTGGTCGGTGGCCCTGACGGCCGCGCAGATCAACAGCCTGATCGGCAGCGCCGACGCCAAGGCGGTGTTCAGCCCGGTGTGCCTGGGCAGCGACCGCTGGATCGTGAACGTCAAGAGCTTCGACACGCTCCGCAAGGTCATCATGTCCGACGACAACGGGGCGACGTGGTACGTGCCGGCCGCCCAGCCGGGGCAGAATGCATCGTCGTGGGCGCGGCAGATGATCCTCACGAACGACAACGTGTTGCTCTGGCCGTCGTGCCTCACGAACAGGATGTACCGGTCGACCGACCAGGGCGGCAGTTGGTCCGCCGTGACGGTGCCGGGAGCGTCGCTCTTCCAGCCGCTGTGCGACGCCGGGAATAGGGTGTATTTCTGCGGCGACGTGCGGACGACAGCCAACACGCCCATCGCTTTGTACCGCAGCCTCGACCAGGGTCTAACGTGGAGCCTGTCCGTGCAGGTCAACCTCCAGCGCCCCACGCTGACGTACTGGCGTGATGTGATCAAGGTCGGCGATAGCCTGCTGGCGTCGGCCTGCTGCATCGAGGGCGGCAGCAGCGACCGCTTCATGCAGTTGTTCGTTTCGGAGGACGACGGTTCGACTTGGCTTTCGCTCGGGAACCCCTATATCGGCCCCTTCGGCGGCATGCAGGCCATTTACCAGATGTGCGCCACGGAGGCGCAGATCGTCTTCGCCGGCTGCCAGCCGGACAGCACGATCCTGCGTTGGTCGATGCCGGTCGGCGTCGATAGCGGTTTGCCGGGCGACGTGGACGGCGACGACATGGTCGATCTGGATGATCTGGTTCTCTTCGCCGACGTCTGTGCCGGCCCCGACGCGCGCCTGCCTCCCCCAGGCTGTGACCCCACACACTTCCTCCGGGCTGATTTCGACGACGATGTCGACGTGGACCTGTTCGACCTGGCCGGCTTGCAGACGGCGCTGTCGGGCACTCCGTAGCGGCGGCGCGTTCCTGCGACACGAGGGGTCTGCCGGCTCCGACATGTCGGCATCGTCGCCAACGTTTCGGATTCGCCACCTCGGTTGACGTGGATCAGCGCTGTCCTTGTCGAGAGCCCGCGCGCCAACGATTGGACGGCCCAACTCAAAACGCCGATCACACCCTCGATACAGCGTGTCGGCCTGCTGCGCGGGCCGGCTCTTCGTTTCTCCGATCGCATCGCCGGCTTCGCGGCAGTCTGAACGCATCTTTGAGAGTACCCCATGAAGCTGAGGTTAAGCACCAAACTCATCGTCACGTACCTGGGCTGTGGCCTGATCCCGCTGGCCACCGTTGCCCTCGTCGGCTACGTGACCGCGAACAAGGGCATGGACGACATGACCGCGGAGGCGAACACGGGTCTCAAGTCCGCGGCCGGCAACCAGCTCACGGGCCTGCGGGACGTGAAGCGGGCGCAGGTCGAGTCGTATTTCAAGGCACGCGAGCGGGACCTGAACGTGCTCACCGAGAACGTCCGGGCACTGATGCACGAGTCGTTCAACAAGTTGACCGCCGTGCAGGTGCCCAAGCGGATGGAGGTCGAGGAGTACTTCGTCGGGCTGCGCAAAGACATTCTGACGCTGGCCCAGAGCCACGATTTGCGCAGTGCGTTCGACGGCCTGCGCGACTACCACGAGGAAATGCACACCGGTGCGACCGAGCCGTACGACGTCTCCACGGATGCATACAACGCGCTGTGGGAGAAGTACGACAAGTCGCTCGGTGCGTACGTGCGCATGAAGGGCTACCAGGATGTTCTGTTGATCTGCGGGCCCCACGGACACGTCATGTACTCTTCGGCGCGGGGGCGTGATATGGGCACCAACCTCAGCCACGGGCCGTACAAGGACGAGGGCCTGGCCCACCTCTGGCATGACGCCTGTGGGGCCAAGGACTTCACCGTCGAGGACTTCAGCGCCTACGCTCCGAGCGACGGAGAGCAGGCCGGGTTTGTCGGGGCGCCCCTGTTCGACGAAGCGCACGAGATGATTGGCCTGGTCGCGTTCCGCATCCCGGTCGCCGACCTGAACCGGATCGTCCAGCGCCGTGAGGGTCTTGGGACGTCCGGCGAGACGTATCTCGTCGGCCTCGATCACGGCAAGACGGCTTTCCGCAGCGACATGCTCACCATGGGTGACGGCAAGTACGTTGTGGGCGCAGAGATTCACACGGCCTACATCGACCGCATCCTGGAGAGCGGGCAGAGTTTCCAGGAAACGTACGTCGACAGTGCCGGCAATCCCGTCCTGGTCGTGGCCGAGCCCGTCGACGTGAAGGACCTGCACTGGGCCTGCATCACCAAGATGAGCCTCGAAGAGCAGATTGCCGCGAAGCTGCCCGGTGAGCAGGACGACCTTCTCACCAAGTACACCAAGCTCAACGGCTACTACGATCTGTTCCTCATCAACAGCCAGGGCTACTGCTTCTACAGCGTCGGCCACGAGGCCGACTACCACACGAACTTCGCCAGCGGCCAGTACAAGGACAGCAACCTCGGCCGGCTCGTGCAGCAGGTGTCCCAGAGCGGCAAGTTCGGCTTCGCCGACTTCGAGCCGTACGCGCCCAGCAACGGCGACCCGGCGGCGTTCATCGCCGAACCCGTGGTGAATGATGGCCAGACCGACGTCATCGTCGCCCTGGAACTGTCGCTCGCCGACATCAACGCCATGATGGCCATCCGGGACGGCATGGGCGAGACTGGCGAGACCATCCTGGTCGGCCCCGACTACCTGATGCGCTCCGACTCCTTCAGAGATTCAGCCAGCCACAGCGTCAAGGCTTCGTTCGCCAACCCCGACAAGGGCAAGGTCTACACCAAGGCCACGCGGGCCGTTCACGAGCAGGGCCAGAAGGGGCTCCTGGAAGGCATGACCGACTACGTCGGGAACAAGACGATGATTGCCTACGCGCCCGTGGAGGTCTTCGACCGCAAGTGGTGCCTCAATGCCAAGGTTGACGAGGCCGAAGCCCTGGCTGCCGTGGTCCACGCGGAGCAGACGGCGCACACCGCCGGCGCCACGCTCGTGACCCTGATGCTGGTCTGCGCCGGCGTAGTCGCCACGCTGGTGACGATCCTCAGCTTGTACGTGACTCGGTCGATCAACAAGCCGATCAGCGGTGCCATTCGGCAACTCTCGGAGGGCGCCCTGGAGGTGACCGAGGCGTCCACCCAGGTCGCCAGCGCCTCACAGCAATTGGCCGAATCGGCCAGCGAGCAGGCCTCGTCACTCCAGGAGACGTCCGCCGCCCTGGAGGAAGTCTCCGCCATGACCCGCTCCAACGCGGAGCACGCCAAGCAGGCCAACACCCTCAGCGGTCAGGCCCGCGCCGCCGCTGAGGAAGGCGACCAGACCATGCACCGGCTCAATGACGCCATGGGTGGCATCAACGAGTCGTCCAGCAGGATCAGCAAGATCATCAAGGTCATCGAGGAGATCGCCTTCCAGACAAACCTGCTGGCGCTGAATGCGGCGGTCGAGGCGGCTCGGGCCGGCGAGCACGGCAAGGGCTTCGCCGTCGTGGCCGAGGAAGTTCGCAACCTCGCCCAGCGCGCCGCCGGCGCCGCCCGCGAGACGACCTCCCTCATCGAGGAATCGGTCGAGCGCGCCCAGGAAGGCGTGACCGTTGCGCACGATGTCGGTGAGGCCCTCTCCCGCATCGTCGCCGACGTCGCCCAGGTCACCGAGCTGGTCAACGGCATCGCCCAGGCCAGCAACGAACAGGCCGAGGGTGTGAGCCAAGTCAACACCGCCGTATCGCAGATGGACAAGCTGACGCAGTCCGCCGCCGCCGGCGCCGAGCAATCCGCCGCCGCGGCCGAAGAGCTGTCCGCCCAGGCCAACACGGTCAATTCCGTCGTCGACGGGCTGGCTCGCCTGGTCGGCGGCGGAGGCGTGAGTGCCCACACGACGCCCGCGCTGACCAAGTACGCACCGGCCAGGACCAAGGCAGCCGCGCCGGCGACATCGCCCAAACGGCCTCCCGCCTCGCCCGCCCCAATGCCCCCGTCGGGCGGCTGTGCAGACGATACTCTCGCTAACTTCTAGGTGTTCACCCGCACGGCGAGCGGGGCGTCGCGTGACGCTCCCGCTCGCCACTCACTCCCTCTGTCAGCGCCGGCCCGTCTCCCCCGCCACACCTCACGGCATAGCGCACGAGCAGCCAACTGAAGACGGCAGATCGGACTCGCCGCCGTTTTGTTAAGACCTGCGCGTTGGCGCGGTCACGATTCACAGGGTCCAGGGGGGATTACAGAGCGCACATACCGGATTTACGAAACTCCCGGTTGCCGGGAACCGATTCTCAGCCGGGGAGTGTTCGCCGAGGCGGTGTCGAAGTACTGCGCGAGCCACACAAGCCGTGACATCGCCGCTATGTCGCCCGATAACTAGATCCGGAGTGCACGCCATGAGATTGGGTACCAAGCTCGTGTCCGCTTTTCTGGGCTGCGGCCTGCTCCCTGTGGCCATCGTCGCCGTCGTGAGTTATCGCACCGCCGACAACGGCATGCACGCCATCACGCAGGAGTCCGGCACGGCGCTGAACGCGGCGGCGTTCAACCAGCTCACCGCCCTGCGTGACGTGAAGAAGGCCCAGGTCGAGAGCTACTTCGCCCAACGGCACCGTGACCTGGCCGGCCTGGTGGAGACTGTCGGTACGCTCCGGCAGGAGGCGTTCAGCAAGCTGCAGGCCAATCGCGACGTGAAGCGGGCCGCCGTCGAGCGCTACTTCCAGTCCATCCATGACCAGATCCTCACCTTCTCCGAGGACCAGATGGTCATCGACGCCATGCGCGAACTGCGGCAGGACTTCCGCAAGTTCCGCGACGAGAACCACGTCACCGCAGAGACGCTTCAGAAACAGAAGGAGGAGCTGCGCACCTACTACGCGGGCGAGTTCACCGCCGAGTATCGCAACCAGAACGGCGGCCAGACGCCCGACATGGATTCGTACTTCTCCAAGCTGGACGACGACTCGATCGCCCTGCAACACGCGTACATCCGCGCCAACAGCAACCCGCTGGGCTCGAAGCACCGTCTCGACCGGGCCGAGGACGAGTCGAGCTACAGCAGGCTGCACGGCCGGCTGCACCCGATCGTCCGCAAGTACCTGGAGAAGTTCGGCTACTACGACATCTTCCTGGTCGATCCGGATACGGGCGACATCGTTTACACCGTCTTCAAGGAGCTGGACTTCAGCACGTCGCTGCTGGACGGGCCGAACGCCGGGACGAACTTCGGCGAGGCCTTCCGGGCCGCCAACGCGGCGACGGACCGGGACGCCGTCGTGCTGGTGGACTACAAGCAGTACCTGCCGTCGTACGAGGCGCCGGCCAGCTTCATCGCCTCGCCGATCTATGACGGCGACGAGAAGATCGGCGTGGCCATGTTCCAGATGCCTATCGATCGGTTGAACACGATCATGGGCGAGCGCTCCGGGCTGGGTGAGACCGGCGAGACGTACCTGGTCGGCCCCGACAAGCTGATGCGCTCGGACTCGTACCTCGATCCGCAGCACCGCAACGTCGTGTCCGCGTTCCGCCAGCCGGAGACGGGAAAGATCGACACCGGCTCCACCGCCCGCGGTCTGGCCGGTGAGTCGGGCATGCAACTGCTCACGAGCTACACGGGCCACCCGGTGCTGAGCGCCTACTGCCCGGTCAAGGTCGGCGACTTCACCTGGACGCTGGTGGCCGAGATCGACGTGACCGAGGCCTTCTGCCCGAAGAGCGAGAGCGGCGAGCAGTACTACAAGAAGTACATCGAGATGTGCGGGTACTATGACCTGTTCCTGCTCAACCCGGACGGCTACTGCTTCTATACTGTCTGCCACGAGTCCGACTACCAGACCAACCTCGTGAATGGTCCGTACGCCCAGACGGGCCTGGGCGAGGTCTTCCGGCAGGTGCTCAAGAGTGGGCAGTTCGGCTTCGCCGACTTCGAGCCGTACGCACCCAGCAACGGCGATCCGGCGGCGTTCATCGCCCAGCCGGTCGTGCACGAGGGGGATACGGAGGTCGTCGTGGCCCTGCAACTGCCGCTCGAAGGCATCAACAACATCATGTCGTTGCGCAGCGGCATGGGCGAAACCGGGGAGACGTACCTGGTGGGGCCTGACAAGCTGATGCGTTCGGACTCGTACCTCGATCCGACGGGGCATTCCGTCGTCGCCTCGTTCAAGGACCCGAGCAAGGGGGCCGTGGACACCGAGGCTGCGCGGGCCGCCCTGAACAGCCAGACCGACACCAAGGTCGCCACGGACTACACCGGGAAGCGCGTGCTGAGCGCCTACGCGCCGGTGGACGTGTTCGGCACGCGGTGGGCGCTGCTGGCCGAGATCGACGAGGCGGAAGCGCTGGCGGCCGTCCAGCACGCCGGACAGGTTTCGAAGTCGGCCGGCACGACGCTGCTGGTCTGGGTCGGTGCCTGTGTCGGGCTGGCCGTGATCGCGGTGACGCTCATCAGTCTCTTCGTCGCCCGCTCGATCAGCAAGCCGATCAACCGCGCCATCCAGCAGCTCTCGGAAGGTGCGTCGCAGGTTACCGAAGCCTCCTCACAGGTGGCCTCCACGTCGCAGCAACTGGCCCACGGTGCCGGCGAGCAGGCGTCATCGCTGGAGGAGACCTCCGCCGCGCTCGAAGAGGTGGCCGCGATGACCCGCACCAACGCGGAGAACGCCCGCCAGGCCAACGACCTGAGCGATCAGGCCCGCGGTGCCGCCCAGGAAGGCGACCAGACCATGAGCCGGCTGAATGACGCTATGAGTGCCATCAACGAGTCGTCCGACAAGATCAGCAAGATCATCAAGGTCATCGAGGAGATCGCTTTCCAGACGAACCTGCTGGCGCTCAACGCGGCGGTCGAGGCCGCCCGGGCCGGGGAGCACGGCAAGGGCTTTGCCGTCGTGGCCGAGGAGGTTCGCAACCTCGCCCAGCGTGCTGCCGGCGCTGCGCGTGAGACCACCGGCCTGATCGAAGAGTCCGTCGACCGCGCTCAGGAAGGCGCGGGTGTCGCCCGGGATGTGGGCGCGGCCCTCTCCCGCATCGTCACGGACGTGGCCAAAGTGACGGACATCATCAACGGCATCGCCCAGGCCAGCAACGAGCAGGCCCAGGGTGTCGAGCAGGTCAACGGTGCCGTTTCGCAGATGGACAAGGTCACGCAGTCGAACGCCGCCGCCGCCGAAGAGGCCGCCGCTGCCGCGCAGCAGCTTTCCGCCCAGGCGAATGCGGTGAACGCTGTTGTGAGCGGTCTGGCTCGCGTGGTCGGCGGCGAGATCCGTTCCGCCGACAACGCCGACAAGCCCGCGCCGCCTGCCGAGGCGACGCGTGCCCAGGCGGAGCGGCGCCCTGCTCAGCCTGCTCCGCAGCAGCGGCGGCCGGCCGTCCGCGACTACACGGTCGACGATGACGTCACCGGCTTCTAGCTGACCAGCCAACCGGCGAGCGGGTGTGCGCTCCGACGCGCCCGCTCGCCGGCGGCCCAGGTTTCGCGCCGACCGCCCCCGTCCGTCCTGACCACATCCGTCCCTCCCCTGCTTCCGCCGGCGTTGCGGCCACGGTAGCATCCTGTTTGCCCTGTGTGTCCAGGCGTCTGGGCCCGCATGCAGTTCCCCCGCGCGGCGCCGGTCCTGGTTTCAGCGGGGGCTCTGAGGTCAGCGCATGGACTTCCGCAATTGCTATGAGGATGACGCGTACGCCGCTTCCTACGCCCGGCTCGAATTCCCCGGCACGTACTACCTCGCCTTCCGCGATCTGCCCGAGCTGTTCAGCCGACACGCCCGCGGCGGGCGGGCGCTCGACTTCGGCTGCGGCACGGGACGCTCGACACGTTTTCTCGTACGGCACGGCTTCGATGCGCTCGGCGTCGACATCTCGCCCGGTATGGTGGAGCGGGCGCGGACCATCGACGCCGCCGGCGATTACCGCCTCATCACCGACGGTGACCTGAGCCAGTTCCCCGAGGCATCCTTCGACCTGATTCTGTCGGCGTTCACGTTCGACAACGTGCCCACCCGCGAGCGCAAAGTGGCGCTGTTTGGCGCCCTGTGTCGCCTGCTGCGCCCTTCTGGCCGGCTGATCAACCTCGTCTCGTCGCCGGAGATCTACTGGCACGAGTGGGCGTCGTTCAGCACGAAGGACTTTCCGGAGAATCGACAGGCCCAATGCGGCGACGAAGTGCGGATCGTCGTCACCGCCCTGGACGATCATCGGCCAGCGGTGGACGTTCTGTGGCCAGAGGACGCGTATCGCGACGTGTACGCCGCCGCCGGCCTGGAGGTCGTGGACGTGCATCGCCCGCTGGGCCGCCCGGACGAGCCGCACGCCTGGGTGAGCGAGACGACGACGGCCCCGTGGACGATCTACGTTCTCGGCCCGGCGGCGGGTTCGCACGCCGTCGACTGAGCGAATCCGCTGGTCGCGTGGCAAGTGGAGTACTGCGCAGATGGACGAGCCCCTCTTCCCCGACAAGTCGCATAAGCCGACCGACGCTGATCTTCAAGCTGTCCTCGGCGCGGCCAAGCGCCACTGGGATAGCCTGACAGCGCACGCGCTCGAAGCCGATCCGGCGGCGGTGCCCGAGTGGAAGTACTACATGAAGAAGACCGGCTGGACGTTTCTCCTGCGGGGCAAACGTCGGAACTTGCTGTACATGCGTCCTGTCGCCAAGGGGCGGTTCAACGTGACGTTCGTCTTCGGCGACAAGGCCGCGAAAGCCGCCGAGGAATCCGACCTGCCCGAGCACGTCGTCGAGGAAATCCGCCAGTCGCCGAAGTACCCCGAAGGCCGCGCCGCCCGCGTCGAAGTGAAGACCGCCGCCGACCCGAAGATCGCCCGGCAGCTTCTGGCGATCAAGCTGGCGCACTGATCGGGTTGGGTGCGACGCGTCGCCAGGCTCAGCCATCGGGCGCAGCGTGTGCCGTGCCTCTGAGCACCTTGCGAACGGCCCGGGCCATGTGCAGGCCGACCTGGTCCTCCTCGTCGACCACGATTGGGGCGCCAGCCACCATCAGCTCCCAGCGATATACGTGATAGCGTGCCCGGGCGATGATCGTCGCCTCCGGAGCAATGGCGCGGACCTGCTCGATTACCTGCCGGGCTCCCGCCGGGTCCGGCAGCGTCACCGCCACGGCCAGCGCAGCCTCGACGCCCAGATGCTCCAGCACCTCTCGTTGCGTCGCGTCGCCGATGTGCGTCGGCAATCCGTAGCTGCGGGCGACGGCCGCTGATTTCCGGTTCAACTCGACTATGACCAGCAGCGACTTGTACCGCGGCAGCAGCGCCTCGGTAATACGCCGCCCGGCGGGCCCGAAGCCGACGATGATGACGTGGCCGCGCAATCGCCCTGCCGTTTCTCCCTCAGTGGATAGCGTTTGCCCGACTACGGCCAAGCGGCGACCCACGGCTGTCGCCAGTCGTGGCGCAGCGGCCACCAGGTACGGCGTGAGGAAGAGCGTCGCGATCGTCGCCGCCACGAGGAGGTCGAAGAGCCCGCCGTCAATCACGCGTCCCTGGCGTGCCACTTCCGCCAGCACGAACGAGAACTCGCCCACCTGGGCCAGGCAGACGCCGGTAGCCACGGCATGTCCCGGCGGACAGCGGAACAGCCACACCACACCGGCGGCCACCATCGCCTTGCCCGCCACGATGGCCACCACGACCGGAACCACCGTCGTCCAGTGGGTCAACGCCCACGCCGGGTTGCTCAGCATGCCGATCGAGCTGAAGAACAGCGTTACGAAGAGCGTGCGGATCGACGCGACGTCGGCGCGGATCTGCGTAGCAAACGGCGATTCCGCGAGGAGCAGGCCGGCGACGAACGCTCCCAGCGCCGGCGACAGCCCCAGCTCGTGCGACGTCCACGCCGCTCCGACCGCGGTTACGATCGCCAGCAGGATCGGCAGGTCGCGGTTCCGCGCCGCTGCCGACGTGCCCAGCAGTGGCGGGACGACGTAGTTCAGCACGACGAACAACCCGGCGCCCAGGAGTCCGCCCAGGCCGACCGCGCGGCCCAGCTCCCAGCCGACGCTCAGCGGCGACGCCGCCCCCTCTCGGGCGAGTGCCGTCACCACGAGCACGAGCGGCACGACCGCCATGTCCTGCACTAGCAGGATGCCCAGGGCGCTCCGGCCATGCAGGCCGTCGATTTCCGCACGCCGTGCCAGCAGGCGCAGCACGCACGCGGTGCTGCTCAGCGCGATCATCGCTCCGATCGCGACCGCCGACCGCCCACCTAGGCCCAGTGCCAGGCACGCTCCGGCGGCCAGCCCGCCCGTGAGCAGCACCTGCGCGGTTCCGCCACCGAAGGCGATCGCTCCGATACGCCGCAGCCGGCGCCACGAGAACTCCAGTCCGATCGTGAACAAGAGCAGGGCGACGCCGAGCTCGGCGATGGCCGCGACGGACTTATGGCTGGGCATGAGGTCCAGAGCGTTGGGACCGAGAAGCGTCCCCGCGAGCAGGTAGCCGAGTATGGCACTCTGCCGCAGCCGCTCGCACAGCGCGCCGAGCAACGTCGCCGCCGCGAGGAGGATGAGCACATCCAGGAGTGCCGTCCACAGATCCACGTGTGTCTCCGCCACACTGTGTCGGCTACCGTCGTCGCACGCCAACTGGCGCACAGTGCTACCATCAAACGACGCGGGGGGCAATCACGGCGCTGCCAACGCGGACCGCCCACAGCCGCCGGCGGCTATAATCGTGCACCATGTCGCACCGGAACCGACTCACGTTCGGTCTCATCGTTGTGCTGCTGCTGTCGGCGATCGCGGGCTGTCTGCGACCGGTCGGCTGTCCGGACGGTGGCGCGGTCGCCGATTCGATGACAGTAACGCCGACCGTCGAGCCTTATGTCGGTCGGGGCGACCCGTATGCCCCCGGGTCGCTGGCCGTGCGGACGGTCAATTTGGACTGCTGTGTGATCGGTGTTCCCGTCCCGCTGCTGATCTATGCTCCGGAGACGCCCGGCGCGTATCCGATTGTGGTGTTCTTTCATGGCTTTCTGTCGCGGAATGTTGCCTATAGCGAGATTCTGCGCCACGTTGCCAGCCACGGCTTCGTCGTGGTCGCCCCGCAGATGTACGAGCCCGGCCTGCCGGCTCTGCTGGGCAATCCGTCGGCTGCCGAGGAAGCCGATGTGGCCGGCGAGTTGCTGGAAGCGCTGCCCGGGCGGTTCGATACGCTGCTCGGCTATGCCCCCGCCGGCGACCGGGTCGGTCTGGCCGGTCACTCTCGCGGCGGAAAGGTGGCCTGGCTCGTGCTGACCGCCGACGCGTCGCGTGCCCGGGCCGTTGCCGGCGTCGATCTGGTCGACGGTACCGGCGGCCCGCTCGGGAACCAGGCCCGTGTCGTGCAGGGTCCGTTCGCCTTCAGCCTGCCCGCGCTCGTCATCGGCACTGGCCTCGGCGGAGACTGCGCCCCCGTCGGCGACAATCACGAGCAGTTCTACGCCGCGAGTGCGTCGCCGGCGTGGCACATCGTCGTGCCGGATCACGGCCACGGGGACATGCTGGACGAGGACGCTGCGGCCGCCGCCGGCGTGCCCTGCTCCACCGGCCCAAACCGCGCCGCGATGCGCCAGCTCACCGCCGGCCTGCTGACCGCCTTCTTCCGCGCCAGCCTCCAGGGCGATGCGACCGCCTATGACTACCTCACCGACACCGACGCGGCGCCGCTGGCGATCGAAGTCGAAAGCAAGTAGCCCCCTGTCCCCGGACCCTGCCCCGGTGGCGAACGGGTGTCAGTCCTGCCTGGGCTTTGCCTGTCTGGCCACCGCCACGATCGCGTCGAGCTTCTCGCGAACTTCGGGATCAACTTCGTCCGGCGGAATCAGGGTGGCCAACTGGTGGTAGTCCCGCTTGCGCACGAGATTGGGCAAGCCCAGGCGATCGAAGTAGGTGGCAAACAGCGGATCGAGGAACGCGTCCGTGGCCTTGGTGTCCACCCACCAGGCATGCCCCGCGTCGCGCAGCGCGACCGGCGGCATCTGGTCGTGGATCAGGGTATCCATCAGCTTCACACGCTTGTCGGCTTCCGCCTGCCCAAAGAGATCATCATCCAGATCATGCCGGGCGTACGCCCGGAGCACGCTGGGCAGGCACAGGTAGTTCTCAATCTCGCGACGCTTCCAGCTCAGTCCGGCGGCACCGAGGTCGTCCGGCAGGTCGCGCTCCAGACGATCGAACAGGGCGACGCCAACGAGGTCGCGCTTGGCCTCGCGCAAGCCGTGGAAGTGGCGTCGCACCGCATCGGGCTGGTTCCCGACATAGTGAACGAAGGGCTCCTTCAGAGAAGCTGCCGCCTCGTGTCCTAACGTCGCCGCAAAGGCTTGGAGGATCGCGAGATCGGTCGAGCCCTCCAGGTAGAGCACCCAGCCGGTCTGCTCGGCTTGGTAGTAGTGCTCGAAGCCGATTTCATTCAGCGCCTTCAGAACCTGTGAACTGCGGTCATCCAGGCGGTGCGGCCGACCGACGAAAGCTACCACGACGTCGCGCTCGGCGGCTTCGTTCAGCACAACCTCCGAGTGGCTGGCGGCGATGATCTGCGAGCCTTGCTTCTCTGCCGTTTCTTTGAGCAGGTTGTAGATCTGGCGCTGCCGCAGGATCTCCAGGTGCGCGTCCGGCTCGTCGAGCAGCAGCACGGTTCGCGGATTCGCGTACAGGTGCGCCAGCAACAGCAACGTCTGCTGCAATCCGCGGCCGGAGGACGAGAGATCGAGGTGCGTGCCGTCACGCTCCTCGTAGGCCATCGTGATCTCACCGCGCTCCACGCTGAATTCCGGCGACAGCAGCTCGACGCCGAACAGAGACCGTATCGCCTTGACCAGCGCCTGCCAGTCGTTCTGCGAGTCCGCTTGAGACTGGATCTGGTAGCAGAGGTTCCGCAGCACCTGGGCGGTCTGTCCCTCGCCGATCAAGACGTTGACCCGTCCCGGCTCCCACTTCGGCTCCACCGCCGCCAGCCCGGACATCGGCGGCAGAAAGGCGATGCGTACATCCCCTGCCGCTGGCGGCACGTTCATGCGCGTTACCGTCGACCCTTCCTCTTCGCGCAGCGGGCGACAGTAGAGCGACTCTTCGTTGGCGTAGTCAAACTCGATGCCACAGGACCAAGCGTGACCCTCGGTGACGCCGTCGACGATGACGTCGATCCGGATGTTCTCGGTCTTGGGCTTCTTTCTCCCGTTCGTTTCCACCTGCTCGACGTTACGCACGTGGAGGCCGCGCCACAGCAGGCTGGCGAGTGGCACGGGCAGCGCGATAAGGTCGCGGCGATTGATCGTGACGACGGGGCGTTTCTCCGGAGACGCTTTCCCCCCGCGTTTCTCCAGCCACCGGCGGACACCGATGTTCCATAGGGCGAGGGCCTGCAAGGCCGTGGTCTTGCCGGAGTTGTTCGGGCCGATGAGTACGGTGGCCGACCCGAGGTCGATGTCGATATCATCGAACCGCTTGAAGTTCCGGATGCGAAGCCGCGTCAGCATGGCCCTAGTGTCGCCTGCCACCCAGACCATGGCAAGGCGCCCACGACGTCCCTTGGCCGGTCCGGTGTGGTAGCAGTCTCCCTTGACCCACCCGCCTCGATTCGGGATAGTAGAATTGGCGTACGAAGGACGCCGCCGGGCCTGCGGGAAGGATTGAATCCACCTTCGGGCGTGTTCGCTGTCACCTTCTTTTCCGCCCGCATGAGCAGGCCTCGGGCGTGATGGAAAGGAAGGTCCTCATGCTCCGTTCACTTCCGCCGAAGCCAAACCTGCGATTCCTCCAACTTCAGGTCAAGGGCCTGCTCCAGGCACAGCGCCACGCGAACGCCGCCGCCTGTCCCACGCTGCGTTTGCTCGACCGCTTCCGCAACGCCGGCGACGAGGAGATTCTCGGCGCCAAGGTCATGCTGCACGAGGCGCAGTTTGCGCTGGCCTTGTCGTACGGCTTCAAGAGCTGGCCCGATCTGCGCCGCCATCTCCAGACGCTCGTCGAGGTTACGGACCATTCGCTCGACGCCGTCCACCTGGGCACGCCCGAGGAGATCCCCGAATACGCCGCCGCCGGCGTGCCGCTGGCCACGGTGGCCGCCCTGCACCGCGCGGGCGAGAACGTCGACTTCATCGACCTCGCCGCCGGCAGCGGCTGGGCGTTCAGTTTCGGCTATCGGTACGACGATATCTCGCCCGCCTTCCTCGCCGTGCGCGGTCGGCCCGGACGGGACGGCCCGTTCGAGGTCTTCGCCTTCCTCCCCGAACGGCTGGGCTATCGGTACGAATCGGCCCGTACGCAGGTGCTCGACGAGCTCTGGCCGTTCGTCGTTCGCCACGTCGACGCCGGCACGCCGATCATCAGCGAGCGTCTCGACGGCGGCCTGATCACGGCCTATCGCGGCGACGGGCCGGACCGTGCCGTGCTCTTCGACGGGCCCGTGGGGGCGGGCTGGGTTCCCGTCGGCGAATTGCAGCCCTACGCCGTCTACGTGCTGCAGCGCGACGGCCAGCCGCAGCCGACCAGACAGATTGACGCCGAGGCCTTACGGCGAGCTGTTGCCAAGGCGGCGCCGCATACGTGGCGAGGCGTACCGCAGGGCTTGGCGGCGCTCGAGGCCTATCTGGTGGATGTGGCCGATCCGAACAAGGCCTTCGCGGAAACGCCGGAATGGTTCTGTTGGGCGGCGTTTGAGCGTCTGACGGCGCGCAAATGCTGCGCTTTGTGGCTCCGCCGACTGGCCGAGCGGTTCGGCGCCCCCGCCAGGAAGCCGCTCCGTGCCGCGGCCGACCACTACGCGGCGGCGTACGAGCAGTATGAGCAATATCGCCGGGCGGTCACGGCGGGCGAACCGACCCGCGAGGATCTACTCCACCGCGCCCGCACTCCCGCGCGGATCGCCGCGATCCTCCCACTGCTGACGGCCGGCATCGAGGAAGAAACCCGGGGTCTGGAGCAGCTCCAGGCTGCCGCCGACCAGACCGCTGATTGAGGTCAACGTCGCCTGCCGCGCGTATAATAGAAGGTGTAAAAGGGTTCTGTGCATGCACCGCCATTGCGGGGAGAACGACACGCAGAATACCGGTCGGACGGCGGCGGCGCCATCGGTGCCACCTCCCGCGGCGCGGGAGATCCGCGTGTGGCGGTACATGCTCTGGGGTGCTGTCATCGGTATCCTGGCCGGCATCGCCGAGGCCATGCTAACGGCGATCGGAGCAACCGACTTCTGGCGAACGGCCGAGCTGCACTGGTGCCAATTCGGGGGCTGCGTGTGGCCCTGGGGTGCCGTCGCCGGCTACATCCTCGCCCGACGCGCCCAGCGCCGCCGGGCCGACCGCGAAGCCGCCGGGCTCTGCCGGAACCGCGGCTACAACCTCACCGGCAACGTTAGTGGGCGCTGTCCCGAGTGTGGCACCGCCTGCACGCTGCCGGGACAGTCCGCGTCGCCGGCGGACGCAGGGAAGGAGTGCCCTTGAACCGCACCCGGGCCTATCTCGAACTGCTGGGTTGGCTCGTTCTGGCCGTGCTGCTGGCGTGGTTCGGCACGGCCACCGTACGCGAGATCGTGCCGTACCTCGTGTGGACACCGCTGCACGTCCTGCCGTTTGCCGTGATCCTATTGGCGTCTTACCGGGCAGGCTCGAACCGGCTACCGACGTGGCCCGTAGTTACCTTCGGTCTGTTGTGCACGATCGGGTTTCTGCCGCTTCTGCTGCCGGATACACGGGGCCGGGCGGCGCTCGACGCGGGCATGGTGACCGTCTGGTTCTATGTCGCCCGCACCGCCACGTTCACGCTGTCGCTGCCCGTCATCTGTGCCTTTGTGGCGATACTCGGCCGCCGCCGCGCGCAGCGTAAGACCGGCCACTGCTCGCACTGCAGCTACAACCTCACCGGCAACGCCAGCGGACGCTGTCCCGAGTGCGGCGAGGTCGTTTCGGTTCCTGATCAGCGCGGGAGAGATGCGCATGCCGGGTGAATCCGCCGGCCCTGTCGAGCCCGCCGCCGTGCCGAGCGCAGAATCTGCGCCCCCTTCCCGTTGGCTCAGCGCCGGCGTTCGGCTGCTTGCCATTCTCGTCGCGGCGGCGGCAGCCCTGCTTTCCACAAACAACTGGTGTTTCGTCATCCTGCCGGCGGCCCTGGCGGCGATCGTCGTTGATTATGTCGTGAGCGGCATTCGCCCCTGGTCTGTTCTCCGCCTGATCGTCGCCGTCGCCGTGGGGCTGGCGGTCGGCCGGCTGCTCAGCGTCGGGCCGGACTGGGCCTTTCAGGAGGCCTTCGGCGTCGACGCCCCCGCCGGCGTTCGCGACGTGCATATCTTCCGGCACTACGTCGGCGGCCCCGGCGAGCACATCCTCATCATCGAGTTCACCGCCAACCCGGACGTGGTGAAGGCCCTGTTGTCGCTGCACCCCGTGGTCACCAACAGCGAGACGGCCCAATCCTGGCATGCCGCCGGCGGCGGGTGGCCGCAGGCGTTCGACGACTTCGCCGGACCGTGCCCGATGGGCTTCGCCCGCGCCGCGTGGCTGCGTATCCGCCCGTTGGCGGAACCGGAGGTCTTCGACTTCGGCGGTATCGAGGCCAGCGGCGGCCGGCTTGTTCTCTTTCACGAGCCGCACACCGATCGCTGTGTCGCCCTGCACGTGCGGTGGTGAGTGTGTTGCGGGCACCGAGCACGGCCCGCGACGGAAACGCCGGCCATGGAGCCCAGATCCGCATGGCAGACGCTCAAGACAACTCGCCGACCCGCCACCGCCGTCGGGACGTCCTCCGCCGGCGGCCGTGGCTGTCCGCGGCCATTCTCGCCGGCGGCGCCATTGTCTACTGGCTGCTGTGCTGGCCAGCAGTCTCCGCCAGCGTCTTCACGCCCGTCGACCCCTTCTGGGGGTTCATGCGCTGGCTCTGGCCGATTCCCGTGCTGCTGTCGGCGATTTGCGAGAACCGGCGGTGGACCAGAACCTGGCAGCTTCTCCTGTACGCCCTCGCCGTCGGGTACGTGTTCCGGATAACGTTCCACAGCCCACTCTACCTGCTGTTGTACCGACCGACACTGGCAACGTGCATGCAGCGCACCGCTGTAGGCGGGGGCATCGTCTTCGCCGCCGCCTGGTGCCTGGAGCAGGTGGCCCAGTACTCGCTGCGCTTCGTTCGCGGATTCGAGACACAAGGTCTGTGCCAGCGCTGCGGCTACTGCATCCTGCACCTGCCCGAGCCACGCTGCCCGGAATGCGGCCGACCATTCGATCCAGAGCACGCCACCAGCGCTCTCACGTCCCGGGAGTCTGCCCGCCCGCGGCGGACGCAGATCGTCGCGATTGCCCTGATCCTCGCCGGCGCGAGCACACCGTTCGTGCTCCAGGCGATCTCCAATGGCGTGGCCGCGGCCCAAGGCCGGGCGGCGGCGAAGAACGACTGGGCTGCTGACTGTCCGCTCTTCCACATCGACAGAAGCGCCACCCCGTGGCTCACGAGCAACACGTACGATGTGGACACGGGCATGCTCCTTCGCTCTTTCGGCGCGGGTTTGAGGACAAAGCCGTTCGAAGAGGCGTACCACGCCGCGATCCTGAAGCAGCTTGCCCGCTACGGCCCGCCCCCGCGACGGCCGGACGTGTTGGACCGCGAGCAAATCAAGGCGTTGCTGGCGTCGGGCCGCTTCGTTGACGTGTCTGAGGACCACTTCCACCTGAACAACGTGCTCATCACACGGTACTCGTTCGACCCGATGTGGCCGATCAAAGGACGCCCCGACGCTCCACCCGGGTGGTTCGAGATCGGCAGCTTCGGCTGCCCCGTCTCCTGCGCTTACTCGGACGACGCCAGCGGCGTGGCCTACCTGTTGCTCAAGGACACGTTGCTCGTGAGCTTCGCGCCAGATGGCAGCGTGCTCCAGCAAGTCGCGCTCGACCAGGACGGAGTCGCCGACCACCCCCCGATCTGGCCACCGCCGCCGGCTCCGTGACCACGCTTTCCTCGGCGTACCGTCGCCTTGCACACCCGTGCTCGCCGCGCGTACGATGATGCTGAGGGAACGTGGCGGTGCGGCAGCGTGCCGCTCGTTCGGGGAGTATCATTTCGAGAGAGCTCCCCACGCCCAGCGCGGGCCGGACAGCGGCCAGCGCATGACACCAGTCGATCGAGGCGTTCCATGTGGCCCATGCTCATCATTGTGCCCCCCCTGCTCGTCACCGCCGGCACCGGGCTGTGGCTGTTTCTCCGCGGCTGGCGGCAACGCACGGACACCGGCACGCTCTACTGCCGGACTTGCGGCTATAACCTCTCCGGCCTCGAAAGCCAGAAGTGCCCGGAGTGCGGTCGCGATATCCGCGACGGTGCCGTCTGGGGTCGGCGCTCGCCCCGCTACCGCCTGGTCATCCCCGGCGCCCTGCTGCTCATCATCGCCGTCGGCGTGCCGGTGGCCTGGATCGGTACCGGCATGCACCGCTACCGCTGGGTCCGCCTGGTGCCCACCGATTGGCTGATCACCCGCTACGAAACGGCGCCGGTGGCGTACCCCGACAGCGTGCGCGAGCTCTATGGCCGGCTGCTCAGTGGCCGGCTCTCCGTCGAACAGCGGGAGCGGCTGGTCGGCGTCTGCCTCGACAAGATCCTGCCGCGCACGCAGACGCCACCGACCGCCAGCGCGGCTCCCACCACGACGACCACTTCCGCGCCGGCGACCAGGTTGGACTCATTCACCTGGTGGATGTTCATGGGCGCGGTTGGTCCGGGCACACTGACCGCTGACCAGTGCCGCCGACTGCGCGAGGGCCTCTACAGCGAGATCTTCCTGGACGTTCGCCCGACGGCCCGTGTCGGCGAGCCGGTCCCGGTGCGCGTCGGCTACGAGCTGACCCCGCTCGGCATGCAGGCCCCGCACGCCGACGTCAATCTCGAGGCCAAGGATACCGTCATGGTCGGCGGCCAGGCCCAAACCGCCGACCTCTCCGTGCTCCCGTTCTTCCTGAGATCCACGGCGCCGTCCCGTGTCTCCGGCGAGATCCAGTTCGACCGCCCGGGCAGGCAGGAAGTACGCGTCGATCTGTGTGTCCGTTCGAGCCGCTCGCCGCTCGGCGGAGTCGTCTTCCCCGTCTCGGCCATGGTCGATGTCTTCCCCGCCGACAGCGACGCTGATCTGACGCTCGTCTCCTCGCCGGAGCTCGACGCCGCCATCCGCGAGATCGTCCAGGTCGCCGACATCAGCCTTCGCCGAACCGGCTTCAGCTACGGCCAGACGGAGCGCTGGAAGGTCCCCGTACCCTGCTGCTTCGAGGTCTTCGCTCGCGTCGACGGGCAGGACTACCCGCTGATGTCTGTCGTCCTTCGCCCGGACGCTGAGGCCGATCACCCGTATCCCGACCCGCTGGGGTACATTCCCCCGCCGCTCGGCGATCGTGACACGGTCGATCTCGTCTTCAAGACGAACCCCGCCCTCGCTCGCCCGACGATCGACATCAGCACGCTATGGAACGGGGAGTTTGTGCAGGAAGGCGTCCCCCTACGCCACCGCCGGCAAACGACGTCGCAACCGGCGACGCAGCCCGAATCACAGCCTGAAGCGCAACCGGAATCACGGCCGGACGCGCAGCCTGCGGCCGCCCCTGCGCCGTAGCGCCGGCCCCCGTGGCTGGCGTCTTCGGCGCGTCTTGAGCCGTGGGCCGCGCGCCAGGGTGTGGCATGCCGAAGCGCAGCGCCGGCATGTCTTCGTCTCGCGTCAGGCAGAACATGCCGGCGCCTAAGGCTTCAGCATGCCACACACGGCGCTTTCTCCACAGCGCCGTATTTGCTCTACATCACATCGCCGCGTCGCCGAACAGCGCCTGGAACAGCGCGAAATCCTGAAGGTCCACGTCGTCGTCCGGCTCGGCGTCGAATGACGTGCAGCCGGGCGCGGTGAACGTCCCCGCCGGCCCGCTGTAGCATTCGACGAAGTAGTCCAGATCGTGGAGGTTCACCAGCCCGTCGCAGTTGCAGTCCATGGGTCCGCACGGCTCGATCATGATGTCCACGATGATGCCTTCGACAACGGTCAGGCTATACGGCAGCTCCGCCGGCAGGCGGTACCAACCGTCGTACGCTCCGCTCCACCCGAAGTTGATGTGGTAGTACCCGTTCGTGTTGTAGCCGTCGACGACAACGTTGTGCCCGGACGACCAGGTTGGGTCGACGATGGCCAGGTGTGCCGGGTAGGCGTCTATCATGTTCTGCATCATGCGCGGGTACGGCCCGACGGATTCCTGGTAGAGCAGCTCCGCCGCACCGCAGTTGAACTTCCCGTACGCATCCTTCGCCTGGCTGACGCTGAACGTCCCCGAGGCACCGCTCGTGTACACCTGTCGGGCGGCCACGCCACAGGCGAAGATCAGCGCCGCCCGCTCCGTGCTGTCCGGTCCGTTGCCGTGATGGTACTTGTCGAACAGCGAGTCGAGGTACGTGTTCAGTTGCGGGAACGACGGGAAATCCTGCGCGGTGTGGTCATCATCGATCCAGTAGTTCCGACCGGCATAGCTATGATAGTAATCATCCGTGTCGTCGAACTGCTTCCCGTTCAGCCGCGCGTGGTAGTTGACGATCTGCGCCATGGCCACCGCCGGACAGCCGGCCACGCTGCGCGCATGACTGACCGGGTCCGTCGGGCACAGCGCGTTGTACGGCGAGCTCTGGTTCCACTGCGTCAGCACCCACCCACCCGTCGGCGTCGAGCCGGACGGCGGCCACTGCTCGAAGCCGCGGTCGCCCGTCGGCGAAACATCGAGTCCGGCCAGCCGCCGCCATTCCGCCTGGCGATCGGCGTTTGTCTCCGGCGTCAGAACGTCCAGGTGTCCGAGCCGCGAGCGCAGATCCAGCAGCAGCAAGCGGTGCAGCGGGTCGGCCGCTTCGCCATCCGCCGGCACGGTGCCGGTGAACGAATACGCGATCACGGGCGGCAGCGCCATCGACGCCGGCACCATCACGTAGCCCTGCGGCGTGAGGTCGAAGTGGTAGTACAGAACCTGGTTATCGGTCGGATCGACGATCGCCCGGCCGTCGCCGACGGTGAACGTCCCCGGCGGCTGCGACCGGAGCATGTGTTTGGCCGCCACGCGGGCGGCCGTCGCCAGATCGATCGAGCCGTCGTCCCGAGCCACGTCCGCCGCCGGCGATACGCCGACCAGCGTCAGGAACATGCTCACGACGACGACGATCCGCACGCAGATTCTCGGTGTCACGGTGCCACCCTCCGCATTCGGTCTGGGGTCTGCCTGTCTGTCCTGGGGGCGCGGGCGGCACATCGCACCCGAGAGGACGGCTGGGAACGAAAGAACCCCGCCTGCCCCGGCGTGTACGGCTCGCGTAACGCGCCCATCCACAGCGCGTCACTGCCATAGTAGCGGGTTACCATGCCCCCCAACAAGCGAATTGTGCCGGCGGGCGACAACAAGCAACACCGCCGGCACAATCCGCGGACCGTGTTTCTGCTTAACCACCGCCGGGAACAGTGAGCTGCACGCGCGGCTCGATCCCGCCGCCCGTCGACACATCGGTCTGAAGCACCAGCGGCATCGTCGAGTCCGCGCGAGCATCACGCGCCGGACGCGACGTTCCCCCTATCCGTGGTCGCAACACGCGATAGCCGACGTGCAGTGTGGCCTGGGCTGTCAGCGGCAGCTCGAGCGACGTAATCTCGTCCACGAACGGCGGTAGCTTCGTCCGCGCCCGCAGCCACACCCTCATGCCGTTGCCCCGGCCCTCGACCATGAGCCACACGTTGGGCTCCATCGCCCTGCGAACATCGAAACCCGGCGGTGCGACGAACTCGACGTTCGTGCGCGCCATTTCCGGCAACCGTAGCTCCACCGCGACCGGTTGACTGGTCGTCGGCACATCGAACACCTGCTGCGCGTAACCCACCCAGTACAATGATTGTGAGCGATCCGGCGGCTCGTCCCTTCGCCGCATTTGCTCATCAATCCACTCACCCGCCTCCAGTTCCGGGTCGACGCTCACCGCCGCCGTGTACGTCCCCGCGGGCCGCTGACCCAGGTTGATGACGCCATCTTTGTCCGTCACCAGCAGCTCGTACGCCTCCGGCAACGTCACCCGCATCATCGCCTCGTCCTTCATCGGCCGCATCCACAGCATCGACGTATTGGGTGCCGGGAACGGCGCTTCTTCGATACGGCGCGGCCAGATGTACACCTCGCGACCGGCCAGTGGTTCGCCGGCCGCACTGGATAGCGTGAGGCGAACGCGCGTGATGCCTGCGTCCAGACTCGCCACCGTCGCCTGCAAGTCGGACACTGCCCCCGCCGTCGCTGCGGACTGCCGATAGACCATGACGCTGACGATGGCCAGCACGGCACAAACCGCCGCCAGACTACCGAGCATGACACGCTGAACCATGAGTCTCCTCCCATGATGAAGCCAGTACAGCTCGCGAGCCACGGCTTCGACGTCGCCGAACGCCGCCCGCGAGCGCTCCTCCGCCTCTTCCGTCGGCATGCCCGCCGCCGTCAGGTCGGCGACGCCGCACGCCAGGTGATCCTCGATCTCATCGCGGATGTCGTCCCGCGAGGGCGGTGTGGCGGCCGGCCATGCTCCCGCGAGGATGTCGGTGGGTTCACGCCGGCTGGACATCGCCACCCCCTAACAACCCTTCCATGACCGCCCGGTACGCCTGCCACTGCTTCCGCTTCTGTTCGAGCTGCTGCTGGCCGGCGGGCGTGATCGCGTAGTACTTCCGCCGACGGCCGTCTTCCGTGGGTTCCCACCGGCTGGTAAGCAGCCCGTCCCGCTCCAGCTTGTGCAGGGCGGGATAGAGACTGCCTTCGTTCAGATCCAGAGCGCCGCCACTTCGCTGCCGGAGTCGCTTGCAGATCTCGTAACCGTACGTGGGCTGAGGCGCAACCACTTGCAGCAAAATGGTTTGCAGACTACCTCGCAGCCAGTCGACATCGATGCTCATGTCAGTGGGCTCCATGCCTTGGGTTCCTATGTACTATACCACGGAATCCTAGGCAAGGCAAATCCGCCGGCAGATTTCGTCTGGAATCCCGCCCTTAGGAGGCCCGCTTGCGCAGGCCCAGACGCTTCATGGTGCTGTGCAGTGTCGTCGGTTTCACGCCCAACCGGCTGGCGGCCCCGCCCGCACCGGAGACCTTGCCATCGGCCTCATCGAGCGCCCGCAGGATCTCTCCCGCCAGCGCAACGTCCAGCCGCCGCAAGCCCGCCGGTATGCGCTCGTCCGGCTTGGCCGGGCGTTCACTCGTTCGCGCGGCGGCCAGACCGGCATCGGCGCGAACGTCCAGGTGCTCGTTACGAATCCGTCGCCCGCTGGCGAGAATCGCCGCTCGCTCCAACGTGTTTCGCAGTTCGCGTACGTTGCCCGGCCAGTCGTGCTCCTCAAGCTGTCGTAACGCTCCCGCGCTGACCTCCAGCTCCGGCATTTCGAGCTCACCGCGGAGCACCTTCACGAAGTGGGCGACGAGCAGTGGAATGTCCTGCCGCCGTTCTTTCAACGACGGCAATCGCAGCGGGAACGCATTCAGCCGGTAGAAGAGGTCTTCGCGGAACCGGCCGGCACCGACCTCGGTTTCGAGCTGCTTGTGCGTCGCTGTGATGAGCCGCACATCGGCGGTCAGCGGCACACACGCCCCACCGACGCGTTCGAACGTGCGCTCCTGAAGCACACGCAGCAACTGAGCCTGCACCGCCGCTGACAGCTCCGCCACTTCGTCGAGAAACAACGTACCGCCGCGGGCGAGCGCGAAGCGCCCGTCGCGTCGCCGATCCGCACCCGTGAAAGCCCCCTTCTCGTGGCCGAACAGCTCACTGAGGGCCAGATCCCCCACCAACGCTGCGCAGTTCAGCGCAACGAACGGCCCGCTCGCTCGCGACGACCACTGGTGAATCGCACGGGCCACCTGTTCTTTGCCGGTGCCCGTCGCGCCGGTGATGAGCACTGTGGCCGGCGTCGGCGCAACCAATCGCACACGCTCGACCACCTCGCGCCACGCCGGGCAGCGACCGACGAGTGATGCGCCGGCGGGACCGGTCTCGCTCAGCGTCGCGTTCAGTGCGGCCAGTGCGTCCACTTCTCGCGCCAGCCGGTCCGCGGCCTCCTGCGCTTGCAGCGCCCGCGCGGCCAGGCCGGCCAGGGCGTTGACCGCACGAATCTGGTCTTCGCTGAATGCCCGGCAGGTGGCGGCGTCGAGTGTCAGCACGCCGACTAGTTCCCCGCTGGCGCGCAATGGCGCCGCCAGGCACGTGTGCGCGTGCGGCAGTTCGACGACCCCCGCGTACGTGTCGGGTTCGTCGACGTCGTGCTCTTCCTCGTCGTGGACGAGCTTGGCCTGCGAGCCGGCGACGATGGCCGACAGCATGGGCCGCTCGGCGAGACTAACCCGCCGCCCGATGAGTCCGGGCTTCGAGAGCGGTCCCGACGCCGCCCGCACACGTAGGGTCTGCGGATCGTCCACCGACAGGACGACCAACAGGTCGGCGGCGACGACCGCGTTGAGGGCATCCAGGATTTGATCGAGGTCACGAGATTCCATATCAGCGATATATCGTCATCACACGACCAATCGTATCAACTATCGGTATATCGTCAAGTTGCGTAAACGGTGGTACTCTGTAAGAATCTGAGCAGCAATGACTTACGGAAGCACGCGATTTTGGCACGCCGCATGCTCTAAGTCAGGTGCCTTGATTCAAAGAGAAAGGAGAACATCATGGCAAACGCGAACGTCGAAAAAGGTCTCAACGGTCTTCTGGCCGATTCCACCGTCCTCTACGAGAAGCTCCACGCGTTCCACTGGTACGTCGCCGGTCCGCAGTTCTTCCAGCTCCACGCCAAGTTCGAGGAGCTGTACGACCGCTTCGCGGAGGTCACCGATGACCTCGCCGAGCGTATCCTGACCATCGGTGGCAAGCCGGTCGCGACGCTGCGCGGCGTCCTCGAGCTCGCCGAGATCAAGGAATACACCGGGACCAAGTCGGGCCCGGAGATGATCGCCGCCATCGCCGCCGACTTCGAGCACCTGCTCGACCGGAGCGGCAAGGTCATCGCGGCGGCCGAAGAGGCTGACGACCGCGGCACGGCCAACCTGCTCGACGGCCTCAACGATGAGCTCCAGAAGACCCTCTGGATGCTCAAGGCCTGGCAGGCCGCGTAGCACCGAATCCCAAGACCCCTGATACCAGACGAGCCCGTGTCGCTCCCCGGCGGCGCGGGCTTTGTCTTGTGCCCCCTACTCGTTGTACCGCCGAAAGATGCGGCAGATCGCCAGCGTGACCCAGAGTTGCATCGAGCGGGCGCGAGTGGGTGAGGCCCCGCCGCGTTTCGCGTACGAGAGCTTCCACAGGCCGTCGCGCTGCTGACGCTCGATCAGCCAGCGCAGACCGCGTTGGATATCCGGGTCGTTAGCGGGCACGCCGATGAGCGACAACGAATCCAGCGCTGCCACCAGGTGGTTCCACCAGAACGGGTACTGGAACCGCACCCAGTAGTCGGCGGCGCGGTACGACCCGTACACGTCCGGCTGGAAGAAACGCGTCTTGAGCAGCTCCGCTGCCGCCCGCACCGGGCGCGAGCGACGATGCCGCGAGTGCGCTGCGAATCCCCGCAACACCATGCCCGTCCAGTTGTGTGAGAACGGCTTGCCGCGGTCGGGTTCGAGCGGCTCGGCGTACTCGCTCGTCAGGCGGTACATCTCCGCCCGGTTGAGCTTGTGTGTCAGCAGCGGGATCGTCCAGCCGCCATCGTCCTGGCGCATGTCGAGCAGCCACCGCAGGCCGCGCTCGACCCGCGGATCGGTCCCGTAGCCAGCCTTGATCAGCAGCCCGAGTATCGCCCCGGTGTAGTACGTGGCGTACTGGTTGGCGATCATGCCGCGGATGTCGCCAGCGGGCGTTTGACACGAGAGCAGGAACTCCGCCGCCTGCCTTCCGGCGGGATGCTCGCGCGTGAAGGCGTACTGCTCGACCAGTACGCGGAACTGCTTCCACGTTTCGAGCAATGCGTAGTGGTGGGCGGGATAGACGGGCGGTTGCCGGCCGGGATAGCGGAACGAGCCGTTGTCGTCCTGCCGGCGAAGCAGCTTCGTCACTTCCGGTGGCGTCCACAACGTGCGGGCGGGTTCGACGTCCTCGCCCAGCAACTCCCGCCGCACGTGATACGTCAGTGCCGGATCGTCGGCCGACATCAGCGGCGTGACGGGATCGTGGCGTAACATCTTCCGCCAACGGCTCATCTGGAAGCCAGGCTCCCTGCTTTGGCGCGGCACTCCGCTCGGGCAGTTACGCCGAGGGCGTCTCGCGGTCCAGGACCTCGCGCACACGTTCGAGAAGCTGCCGCCGGCTGAAGGGCTTCGCGAGGAACTCGACGCCGCTGTCGAGCACGCCGTGATGGGCGATGACGTTGGACGTATAGCCGGACACGTACAGCGTGCGCACGTCGGGCCGGCGGGCGGTGATGGCCGCGGCCAGCTTCCGGCCGTTCAACTCGGGCATGATGACGTCGGTCACTAGCAGATGGAGGGGCCCGTCGTGCTCCGCGGCCAGCTGTAGGGCGTCACGCGGTCGGCGGGCTTCGAGCACGCAGTAGCCGGCCTCCCGGAGCATGCGGGCCGTCAGGTCGCGCACGGCCAGATCATCCTCGCAGACGAGGATCGTCTCCGTGCCCGTGGGTAGGATCCGCTCCCGCTCCTCGGCCGCCACCACCTCTGGCGCGGCCGGGACCAGCGGCAGGTACACGCGGAAGGTCGAGCCCTGCCCGACTTCGCTATAGACGCTGACGTGCCCGCCGGCCTGCTTCACGATCCCGTAGACGGTGGACAGACCGAGGCCGGTGCCCTGTCCCAGCGGTTTCGTGGTGAAGAACGGCTCGAAGATGTGCTTCAGTGTCTCCGGCTCGATCCCGGTGCCCGTGTTGCTCACGGCCAGGAGCACGTGTGCGCCGGCCTTGGCCTCCGGGTGACTAGCGACGTAGGCCTCATCGAGCACGGCGTTGCCCGTTTCGACTGTGAGCTTGCCCCCCTCGGGCATCGCGTCGCGGGCGTTTACCACCAGGTTGACGACCACCTGCTCCAATTGCCCCGGATCTGCCTTGACCGTCGCCGGCGCGGCGGACCGCACCAGTCGGAGATCGATGTCCTCGGTGATCAGCCGGCGGAGCAGTTTCTCCACCTCGTTGAGCATTCGATTGAGGTCGAGCACCTTGGGACGCATGACCTGCCGGCGGCTGAAGGCCAGCAATTGCCGGGTCAGTGCCGCGGCACGTTGCGCGCTGCGCTCGATCTGGTGCAACCCTTCCTGAAGGCGAGCCGCCTCCGGATAGTGGGCCCGGACTTCCCCGGTGGCCAGCTCGACGTTGCCGAACATGGCGGTGAGGATGTTGTTGAAATCGTGCGCCACACCGCCGGCCAGTTGTCCGATGGCCTCCAGCTTCTGCGATTCGCGCAGGCGGGCCTCGAGCCGCTCCCGCTCGACGGCGACCCGTTTGGCTTCGGTCAGGTCGCGCACGTAGGCGCAGGCATAGCCCTGGCCGCCGAACTCGATGTGATTGGCGGTCACTTCGACCGGGAAGCGCGAGCCGTCCTTGCGACAGTACGTGGCCTCGAAGGTCCGGACCTTGTCGTTCAGCAGTCCGGCCCAGAAGTCCGGCCAGGCGTCGGCCGGCAGGTCGGGATCGATGTCGCTGATCGTCAGGCCGGGCACCTCGGTGGCCGCATAGTCCAGGGCACGGCAGGCCTCGTGGTTGACGTAGGCCAGCCGCCCGTCGCTACGGATCCAGAGGCAACTGATAGAGGCCCGGTCGATGGCCGCCTGCGTCAGCTGCAACTGCTGCTCGACCTGCCGCCGGCGGGTGATGTCCCGCACGAACACCACGTGAAAATCCACCTTGTCCCCGACGACGTGCGTGGCCGCGACCTCCACCGGGAAGACGACGCCGTTCTTCCGGCGGTGCCACGTCTCGAGGCACATCGTGGTCACGCCTCCGCCGTGGCGGAAGTGCGCCCAGTCCCGCTCCCAGCGCTCGCGGGAGTAGACGGGGTCGATGTCCCAGAGCGTCAGCCGCAGCAGCTCTTCGCGCGTGTAGCCGAGTATCCGGCAGGCCTGCTCGTTCACGTAGATGAACCCGCCTTCGCTGTTCATCCAGTGGATAGCATCCGGGGCGTTGTCGGTGGTGAACTTGAACAGGTCGAGCTTCTCGGTCACACCCTCATCCTCGCTCCCCTCGGGCCGCGCCGATATTGCCAGAGCACTTGGTCCGCATTATTGCCCCCGCGGCCCGTATTGCCAACGACCTGGCAGCTTCGCCGTAATACCGGATCCGCCCCCCGGCGCGGTTGGCCGGACCCGTTATCGGCGCGACGGCGGCGGTGACGGATCGCCGTCGCCGCGTCCTGCCGGCCGGCCGTGATACTGCAGACCCCGACACGCTTTGTCGATGATCTCCGCGGGCGCGACGCATGCAGTAGTTGCGACGCGGCGCCGGGGCCCTCGCCGTCAAAACCAGCCAGCCCACCGGAAACGTACCGGTCTGCCGGTGTGGCGGCCATTCATGGGGAAGCGAGACTGCCATGTCACTGGACTTCCGGTCTGCCTGGACGGACGTGGAGAACACCCGCGCCGCGCTGGACGAGTTGCGTGAGCAGATCGCTCAACCCTCGCCGGCGTGTGTGTTTTACTACTGCTCGCCTACGTACGACCTCGACCAACTGGCCCGGGCGCTCACCGAGGCTTACGACTGCCCGATACTCGCCTGCACGACGGCGGGGGAGATTGTGCCCGGACATGGCTATGTGCACAACGGGATCGCCGCCGCCAGTTTGGGCTCGCCGCACCTGAATGTCGTGCAGGAGTCCATCAAGGACGTGCGGGCCCTCGACAGCATGGCTGCCCAGCAGATGAAGATCCGGCTGCTCGACAAGCTGGGCGGAGCGTGCCCGGCCAATGAAACGCGCTTCGGCATCCTGCTGATCGACGGCCTGTGCGGCTGGGAGGAGATCGTCGCGGCCAACGTGTACGGCGCCCTGGCCGGTGTGCCGATCGTCGGGGGTTCCGCCGGCGAGCCCGGCGGGCTGAACGAAACGCGCGTGCTGGTCGACGGCCAGTTCCGGACGAACGCCGCCACGCTGACCGTGGTGCAGACGTCGCTGCCCTGCACGATCTTCAAGTCGGACCACTTCGAGTCCACCGAGACACGCTTCGTGGTGACCGGGGCGGACACCGAAAAACGCCTTATCCTCGAAATCGACGGGATGAACCCCGCCGACTTCTACGTCGAGCATACGGGCATCACGCCTGACGCTTTCAACCTCACCCTGGCCGCCCGCCATCCGCTGCTGTTGCCGGTGGGCGGGGACCACTACGCCCGCAGTGTGCACCACGCCGAGCCGAACGGCAGCCTGGCCATGTTCTGTGCCATCGAGGAGGGCATCGTCATGCGCCTCGGGCGCTGCCTGGACATCGTCGGCGAGGCGGATCAGCAGCGCCGGGCGATTCAGGCCCTGCTGCCCAAGCACCGTGTCACACTCGGCTTCGATTGCATCCTCCGCCGCCTCGAAGTGCTCGACCGCGACGTGCGCGAGCCGATGCGCCAGGTCATCGACGACATGAAGCTGTTCGCCTTCAACACGTACGGCGAGCAGTACAACGGGCTGCACGTCAACCAGACGCTCACGGGCGTGGCCCTCGGAGCACCCACGTAATGGACAGCGAGCACATGGCGGCAAAGTTGAGCCAGCTCGAAAAAGAGGTCGAGCGGCTACGGCGGGTGAACCAGTCACTCATGGACCGCGTCGAGCGCGGGCTGGCCTCGGGCGCTTCCACGTTCGGGGCCTTCGAGCGGGCCCTCTCCCTCGAAGCCATCGTCGCCCAGCGCACGCACGACCTCGCTGCCGCCAAGAAGCTCGCCGAAGCCCAGGCCTGCGAGCTCAAGCAGCAGGCCGTCGAGCTCGAAGGGGCCCGTGCCTCTGCCGAGGAGGCCATGCAACAGCTCCGCGCCGCCACGCTCAAGGCCGAGCAGGCCAACCGCTCCAAGAGCGAGTTCCTGGCCAACATGAGTCACGAGATTCGCACGCCCATGACCGCCATTCTCGGTTTCGCCGACGTCCTGCTCGACGAGGCCGACAGCCAGCGCGAACGCTGCGAGAAGATCGAGGCGGCCAAGACCATCAAGCGCAACGGTGAGTACCTCCTCGCCATCATCAACGACATCCTCGACCTCTCCAAGATCGAGGCCGGCAAGCTCGCCGTCGAGTGCGTCTCGTGCTCGCTCTGTCAAGTCCTCGCCGAGGTGACCTCGCTGATGGGCTCGCGGGCCGCTGCCAAGGGCCTCGGCCTCGAGATCCGTTTCGCCTCGCCCGTGCCGGACACGCTGTACACCGACCCCGTCCGCCTTCGCCAGATCCTCATTAACCTCGTCGGCAACTCCATCAAGTTCACCGAGATCGGCAGCATCCAGGTCATCCTCGATCTGCTGCGCGACGACGCCAACTCACTCATGCAGTTCGATATCGTCGACACCGGCGTCGGCATGACCCCGGCTCAGGCCGAACGCGTCTTCATCGCCTTCGAGCAGGCCGACGCCTCGACCAGCCGCAGGTTCGGCGGAACCGGCTTGGGCACGACCATCAGCAAGCGCCTGGCCGAGAGCCTCGGCGGCGGTGTGCGACTGGTCGAGACGCAGTCCGGCGTCGGCACCCGCATGCGCGTCACCGTCGCCACCGGCCCGCTCGACGGCATACGCCTCATCGACGATCCCGTCGCCGTCGGCGTCGCCGCCGGCGAGAACAGCGCCGTGACGGACAGGATGCCCTGCCCCGGTCACCTCAACTGCCGGATCCTGCTCGCCGAGGACGGCCCCGACAATCAGCGCCTGATCGCTCACCATTTGAAGAAGGCCGGCGCCGAGGTCACCATCGTCGAGAACGGCGCCGTCGCCGTCGAGACGGCCCTGGCCGCCTGCGCTGCGGATCACCCCTTCGACGTGATCCTGATGGACATGCAGATGCCGGTCATGGACGGCTACACGGCCACGCGTACGCTGCGCAATCGCAACTACTGCCGCCCAATCATCGCCCTCACGGCGCACGCCATGTCCGACGCCCGGCAGGTGTGCCTCGACGCCGGCTGCGACGACTACGCCACGAAGCCCATCGATCGCGTTACCCTGATCGACACGATCAGCCATTACCTCCCCGCCGCCAGCCCCGCTTGAAACACGCCGCGGGTCTGCGCAGGACGCTCCCCTTCGGTTATCATGACGCCGCCGACCGCGGTCGGCCCGCTCCGATGTCGCCAGCGCGGTGGTGGCCGGCCCGGGCGCCCGCAGCCTCAGAGACGCGGCTGACATGATCGACCCGCAACATCCGGACTACGCGAACCACCCGGCGTCGCCCAGCCGTCCGGCGTTCGGCTACGCCCCGGCCGATGCCCACGCTCCGCCAGCTGTCACCGTCGTCACCCCCTTCCACGACACCGGCGATGTGTTTCGCCAGACCGCCGCCTGCGTCCTCGGCCAGAGCTTCCAGCAATGGGAGTGGCTGATCGTCAACGACGGCTCGACCGATTCCGCCGCCCTCAGTCTGCTCGACGAGTACCGCCGGCGGGACCCGCGCATCCGCGTCATCGATCACCCGCAGAACCGCGGCCTGCCCGCCGCTCGCAACACCGGCTTCGCCGAAGCCCGCAGCGATTTCGTCTTCCTGCTCGACGATGACGACCTGATCGAGCCGACGACGCTGGAGAAGGCCTTCTGGTATCTGCGGGCCCATCCGTCGTACGCCATGGCCAACGGCTGGTCCGTCGGCTTCGGGGCGAGCACGTACCTCTGGCAGCTCGGCTTCGAGCGCGGCGCGGAGTTCCTCCAGCAGAACCTCACGCCCTGCATGGCCATGATTCGCCGCAGCGCCTACCAGGCTATCGGCGGCTTCGCCGAGGACATTCGCGGCGGTATGGAAGACTGGGATTTCTGGCTCCACCTGGCCAGCCGCGGCATGTGGGGCGGCACCATCCCCGAATACCTCACCTGGTATCGCCGCCGGGCCGACCACGGCGATCGTTGGCAGAACCTTGCTGGCCCGCAACGGCGCGAGGCGTTCATCCGCGGTCTGCGCGAACGCTATCCGCGCCTCTACGACGGCACGTTTCCCCGCCCGGCGGTGCCCTGGCCCGAGTCTTTCGAGGCCATCAGCGAGCCGCCCGAGAACCTCAACCGCCTGGCCAAGCGCTCCCGCCGCCTGCTTATGATCGTTCCCTGGCTCCGTTACGGCGGCGCCGACAAGTTCAACCTCGACCTGCTCGAACAGCTTACGCGGCAGGGCTGGGAAGTCACCGTCGTCACGACATTGCCCCGCAGTCACAACCTCGCCCCGCTCTTTGCCCGCTACACGCCGGACGTGTTCATCCTGGAGCACTTCCTGCGGCCGGCGGAGCGTCCGGCGTTTCTGCGTTACCTGATCGACTCGCGGCAGCCCGACCTCGTGCTCCTCAGCAGCAGCGAGCAGGCTTACCTGCTTCTGCCTTACCTGCGGGCCTTCTGCCCCACGCCGACCTACATCGACTATTGCCACATGGAGCAGCACGACTGGAAGAGCGGAGGCTATCCGCGCTACGGCGCCGGCGTTCAGGACCAGCTCGATCTCAACATCGTCTGCTCGGAGCATCTCAAGAACTGGATGAGCGAGCGCGGCGCTGATCCCACCCGCATCGACATTGCCTACCTCGGCGTCGATCCCGAGCACTGGCGACCGGACGCCGACGTCCGCCGCCGCGTGCGCGCCGAGTTCAACCTCGGCGACAACGACCCCGTGATCCTCTTCACCGGCCGTATCAGCGACCAGAAACAGCCGGCCGTGCTCGGTGGGGCGCTCGCCGCCCTCGCCGACCGGGGTGCCGACTTTCGCGCCCTGATCGCCGGCGACGGCGAAGACGAGGCCTGGCTCAAAGGGTTCATCAACGAACGCGGCCTGGGCGAGCGTGTGCGCCTGCTCGGCGCCGTGCCGAGCGAACGGGTCCTGGAACTGCTGCGAGCCAGCGACATTCTCTTCCTGCCCTCACGCTGGGAGGGCATCGCCCTGAGCATCTACGAGGCGATGGGTTGTGGCCTGGCCATCGTCGGTGCCGACGTCGGCGGCCAGCGTGAGCTCGTCACGCCCGATTGCGGCGTCCTCATCGACCGGGCCACCGAGCGAGCCGAAATCGACCGCTATGCGGCGGAACTGGCCCGCCTTGTACGCGACCTGCCCCGCTGCCGCGAGATGGGCCGCAACGGCCGCCGCCGAGTGCAGGAGCACTTCACCGTCGAGCGCATGATGGAGCGTCTGCTGCGCGCGTTCGCCCGCGCGGCCGACCTGCACGTGCAGGCCCCGCGCGATCGGCTGAGCCCCGGTCTGGCCCGCGAACTCGCCGTGCAGGGCATCGAGCTCACCCGCATCACCGCCGTGGCCGACGAGGCCTACTTCGAGCACCGCCGCCTGCAAAGCGAAATCGACGCAAACAAGACCTACTGCGCCGAACTCGCCGAGGCCCGCGAGTATTTCCTGACCACGATCGCGGAGTTGAAGGAATCGCGCGGACTCATGGAGCAGGAGCTCGCCGCCCAGCAGGCCCAGGCGGCCCGGCTGCAAGCCTTCGTGAACAACCTGCAGAGCCGGTGGTGGTGGCGCGCCGCTCGCGGGATCGCCCGAACGCTGCGTATCGACGCCCGACTGCGGCCGCCGCAGGACTGAGCCATGCCGCCGCCAGCTGCTTCGCCTCCCACCACCGGCGACGCTTCGTCCGACCAGCTCGGCGGTGAGCCCCAGGTGCCATCACGCGTCTGGGATCGGCGGGCGGTCATCGCGTACCTGGTCTTCTGGGCGTTGTGGACGACGGTCCTGAGCGTCGTCTGGCTGCGTCACCCCGACGTGGATCATGGCGACTGGTACAGCGACGCCAACACGCTCAACGCCGGCCGCACCTGGGACCGTCACGGCTTCGGCTCGCAATCCGCCGTGCCGCAGCCCTTCTGCTTCTCCGACGACCCGCCGGCGAGGGAACCGTACATCACGTACCCGCCCCTGCCCGACTGGATCCACCAGGGGCTAAAGGCGTGCGGGCTGCGCGAGCTGTGGCACTTTCGCGCCGTCGCTCTTGCGGTCACGGCCCTGGCCGGCCTGCTGGCCCTGCCCGTCTTCGCCGCCCTCAGCGGAAGCTGGTGCGTCGGGGCCCTGGCCGGATTCTTCTATCAAGTCAATGCGGCGTTCAGCGGCTACGCGGACAATCTGCGGTACACGTCGTACGCCCAGTTGTCGCTGCTGGTCCTACTGCTCGCCTGGTGCTGGCTCGAACGTGCGACGGCCGGGCCGCAGCGCCGCCGGCGTACGGCCGTGCTGGCCATCGCGCTGTTCATCGACACCTGGCTGACGATCGAGCACGTCATCTTCATCTGGATCTTCGCCGCGCTGCGCACCTGGCGCTGGCCGCTACGTCCACGCCTGACGCTGGCCGCCGTGCTCGTCGCCATCCCCCTCTTCAGCGGCGTGCTGCGCGTGACGCAGACGGCCACCGCGCTCGGCGGATTCGATCCGGTGCTGACCACGTTGACCGACACCGTGGCCGACCGCCAGGGTTTCGGCCAACCCGACATCACTTACGGCCGGCTGGCCTGGACCTGGGCCGAGCGCCTCGGGCTCGCGTTCTTCGAGGGCGCGTACTTCGAGTACGAATTCGAGTTCCCTCTGCTGCGGCCCAGCGTCGCCATCCCGGTCCTGCTGCTGGGCGTACTGGCCTGGCGCCGGCGCCGTGACGAATGGGCTTGGCTCACGCCGGCGTGGCGGGCTACCGGGGCCCTGCTCCTGCCGGCCGCCGTGTGGTTCATCCTGCTGAGGCAGCACGGCATCATTCACCGCCATCTCGTCATGCTCCTGCTCCCCGGCCTGTCGCTCCTGCTGGCGGTCCTCGCCGCCGGCGGCCTGCGCTGTTGGCCCCGAGGACCGGGCGGTCTGCGCCGCTGGCTGCCGGCCGCGGCGGCGATTGTGCTCCTGCTGGGCTTCACTGCCGGCATGCGTCGCACACATTTCCTTAACCAGGAATTACCACTCGACGCTTCGGTCCGCCGGCTCATCGACGAACGCCGCGCCGTCGTTACTTCCGTGAAGAACATCCGCGAGTCGCTGCCGAACACGACCCGCCTCTGGTTCTACTATCCCCAGCCGGACCAGGCCTACCTCCTCGACCGTTACTTCGAGACCGTCCACAACGTGTGCCTCGACGACGTCCAGCCCGGTGAGGCCTGGGTCAGCTACGCCTGGACTTACGGCGACGGCGAGCCCGCCCTGCGGGCCTTCGAGCGATTCGGCTTCCCCGACATGCGCTCTGTCGTCCCGGAACGCTTGCTCATCTTTCACGATGACACCGCCCCCGCCGTCGAAATCGACACACATTTCGGCGATGAACTCACGCTCCGTCGCCTGCGCTGCGTCCCCACGCTCGACGGACAGGCGCACGTTCTGCAATACGAGTTCGCAGGCCCCTTCGACGCCGACCGCACCCCGGCTCGGACACTGGTCTGCCGCCTGGTCGGCCCGGATGGCGACGAACGTTGGTCTGCCTCGGAGCACCTGCCGTGGCTCCACGACGATGAACGCTGCTTCGGCTGGCACATCGTCCCCTCCGCCGCCGTCCAAAACGCGATCCTCCACGTCGGCGTCTACCAGGAGCCGAACGAAACCTGGCTGCTGCCGCAGCTCGGCGACGCCGGCAGGTGGACCGGCGCCGGGGTCGACGAGACGGGCCGCTTCCTGAGCTGGCCCGTCACAGCGGCGGACTGAGCCGGCGCGGTCTGGCGTCGATGCGCCCTCGCGACTATGCTCTGCGCTGGCCCGGTGGGTGGTCTCTGGCGCCAAAGACCACGGGTCAGCGAGTGGACCTTTCGATACAGATCATGAACCAACCGCAATTCAGCGTGATCGTCCCCTGTTACAACGAGGAGGCCGCCATTCGTGAGACGGTGGCCGCTCTGCGACGCGCCCTGCCCGACCCTGAGACGTACGAGCTCATCGTCGTCAACGACGGCTCGACCGACCGCTCGGCGAAGATCCTCAGCGAGCTCGAGCGCGAGGATGCCCATCTCCGCGTCGAGCACCATCCGCGCAACCGCGGCTACGGTGCGGCCCTGAAGACGGGTATCCAACGGGCCCACAGTGAACTCATCGTCATCACCGACGCCGACGGCACGTACCCGAACGAGCGCATCGCCGAGCTCGTCGCCGTCGCTCGCGACGCCGACATGGTCGTCGGCGCGCGCACCGCCGACGACGCCGTCTACCCGCTCATCCGCAAGATCCCGAAGGCGTTCCTGCGCACGTACGCTTCGTGGCTGGCCCGCCGCCGCATTCCCGACCTCAACTCGGGCATGCGCGTCTTCCGCCGCTCGGTCGCGCAGCACTTCCTGCGTATCCTGCCGGACGGCTTCAGCTTCACGACGACCATCACGCTGGCCATGCTGACCAACTTCCACGATGTGCGCTACATCCCGATCGGCTACGCGCATCGCAAGGGCCGCTCGAAGATCCGGCCCATTCGCGACACCGTCCGTTTCGTTCAGCTCATCGTCCGTACGGGCACCTACTTCGCCCCGATGCGCGTCTTCTTCCCGTTCGCCCTGGTCCTCTTCGGCGCCTTCATCCTCAGCGCCCTCTACGACGTCTTCTTTCTGAACAACCTCACCGACAAGACGATCCTGTTCTTCCTCTTCGCCATGAACACCGGCATGTTTGCCCTACTGGCGGACATGATCGACAAACGCAGCAACTAGACAGCGGGCCCGCGCCACCCATGCCCGAACACGCCTCACACGTCGATTCTGCCGACCGCGCCGGCCAGACTGCCCGCGACCGGGATCTCTTCGATCGCATCGCCGAGGCGTACTGCCGCAAGGATCTGCACCCGACCTCGCGCGCCGCCCGCCGCCAGCGGCTCCGCCGGACGCTCGCCGGAGTGCCCGCCGGACGCGACATCGCCATTCTGGAACCCGGCTGCGGCGCCGGCTTCGCCGCCACGTATCTCCGCGGCCGCTACCGCGCCTTCCACGGCATCGATCATTCCGAGAAGCTGATCGACTACGCCCGCGCTCACAACGGCGATGCCGGCGTCACCTTCGAGGTTGCGGACATCAACGCCTACGAGCCGGCCACACCGCCCGACGTCATCCTTATGATCGGCGTCCTGCACCACCTCGCCGACCTCGACGCCGCCCTGGCTCGCATGGTCGGCTGGCTCCGTCCCGGCGGCTGGCTCGCCGCCAACGAGCCGCACCCCGGCAACCCGCTCGTTTGCTGGGCCCGGCGGATCCGCCAGCGCGTCGACGCCGAGTATTCCGACGAGCAGGAAGAGCTGTCCGAGGCCCGCCTGCGAGCCGCCTACGGCCGCTGCGGCCTCGTCGACATCCGCATCCGCCCCCAGGGCCTCTTCTCCACCCCCTTCGCCGAGGTTGTCCTGCAGCCGACCATCGTCACTTTCCCGACGGCGGTTGCGGCCTGCCTCGCCGACACCGCCCTCGAAGCCACCCTCGGCGGCCTGCTCAAGCGCCTGAGCTGGAACCTCGTCGCCGTCGGTCGGAAACCGGGTCCATCATCGCCGACGGGCGGGTGACCCGTGTCACGCCAATCCGCGCCACAGACCTCACCATCTCCGCCAGACGCCGACAAACTACGCGCCCGCCTCTCCAGCTTCATCCGCTTCTGCGGGCTGACCGTGCTTAGTGCCGGCGTGAACTTTGGCCTGGCCATCTTCCTCCACGAGGTCGTCCACTTCTCCGCGGAGCTCGCCTACGGCCTGTCGCTCATCACCGTGTTCGTCATGAACTTCTTCATCATGCGGCACTTCATCTTCGCCGGCGGCCGGGCGGGACACCCGGGCCGGCAACTCGCCCTGCACGCTGCCGCCGCCGTCGGTTTCCGTGGCGGCGAGTACCTGGCCTTCCTCGGCCTGCACACGGTCCTGGGCCTCTACTACATCTGGGCCATGATCACCGTCCAGACGGCGTCCTTCTTCGCCAAGTACGTGTTTTATGGCACCGTCGTTTTCGGCAGCCGGGCATCGTCCGCCCCGCCGGCCGACGAGACCTAGCCGCCGGATCTCGGCACTCCCCCACCGAAATCCTGTCGGGCCGGGTACCCCTCGCCGCTATAATGTAATGAACGCCGACGCTGGGTTGGCACATCCATGCATCGACTTATCGGCATCGGCCCGTCCGCGCTCGCGGCCGGGTGGAACTGGAGGCGAAGATGAAGGCGCTCTACGCAGGCATCGTGGCCGTCCATTTGTGCCAGTGCGCACTCGCGCAGCCGGTCATCACATCCGCCGACTGGTGGCAGCTTGGTGACTACTACGTCGCCACCGCCAACCCCGAGAACGTCAACGTTCCCGTGGACGGCGTTATCAAGGGCACCGGCTATCAGGAGTGGGACTTCACCGGCATCGGCGTGCAGACCCGCAACCTCCGCTACGACTACGTGGTCACCTCCGACGGCGGCTACGGCCAGGAGAACATCTTCCCCGGTGCCGACTTCGCCGAACGCATGATCGACGAGGATGCCCCCACCGCTCCCGCCTGGATGTACATCTCCCAGGACGCCGGCGTAGGCCGCACCATCTACGGCACCTACACGCCGTATGACAGCGAGCAGCCCGAGAGCGTCTTCAACCCGCCGATGGTCGACTTCCCCGACCCGATCCAGTATCTCCAGAACTGGAACGCCCACACCGTCTACCTCACCGCCATGAGCGGCTTCGATCTCCAGATCGTCTACAACGCGGACAGCTCGGTGAACGCGTACGGCCGGATGAAGCTGCCCAACTTCGGCTGGGTCGACTGCCTGCGCGTCATGGAGGAGGCCACCTACGAGGTCTACTGGGACATGGGCGGCGGCAGTTGGGTCCTGTTGCAGACGAACTACATCCGCAACTACTACTGGCTCGCCCACGGCTTCGGCATCGCCGTCCACATCGGCTCGACGCAAGAGACGGCTGGCATGCCGGCCGAGGAGTTCGCCGTCGCCGGCATCTTCCAGATCCAGTATGCGAACAGCAACCCGATCGAGACACCGGTCATCACCGCCATCGATGACCAGACCGTCCTCGAGGTGGGCGTGCCGTTCAGCTACGCGGTCCAGGCCACCGGCTCGCCGGCGCCGACCTTCACGCTGCCGGTCGCTCCGGCGGACATGACCATCCACGAAGAGACCGGCCTGATCGAGTGGACGCCCACCGGCGCCAACGCCGGTGCCCACACGGTGACCGTCCAGGCCGACAACATCGCCGGCACTGACACCGAGACCTTCACGCTCTACGTGGTCAACGCCAACGAGCCGCCGCAGAACCTGCGGACCAGCGTCTTCAGCTCCAGCACGGTGGCGCTCGCCTGGGATCCCCCGGCGCACACCAACCTGCTGGCCGGCTACGCGGTGTACCACACGACCGATCCGCAGGGCGGCTACACGCTGCTGGCCGACAACCTCCCGGTGAGCCCGACGACGTTCGCTCACGACGACGCCCCGACCGGCATCAAGCACTACTACCGGGTCGAAGCCATCCTCAGCATTCCCCCTGATGAGTGGCTCTCCGACGATTCGAACAGCGTTGTCACCTACGTCCTGACGCCGACCGAGACCGCCTACGGCTACGACGACAGCACCGCCGAATCCGGCCTCGTCGTCGGCGGATCCAACGCCCAGAAGGCGGTCAGCTACACGCTCGGCACCACGGATGAGGTCCGCCTCACCAAGGTCGCCGTCTACCTCACGGAGGTCGTCGACGCCAGCCTGACGGTGAAGGTCTACGACGACGATTTCGGCTATCTCCCAGGAACCGGCCTCGTCCAACTGACCTACCCCGCCGCGCTGCTTAGCCCCGGCTGGAACATCCTCGACATCCAGCCCGAGTTCCTCCAGCCCGTCTTCACCGGCGGCGGTAACTTCTTCGTCGGCATCGTCGAAGGCGCCACGGAGAACCCCGTCGGCGTCGACGAGAACATCTCGGGGCATAGCTTCTTCAAGACGTCCGGCGGCGACTGGTCGTACCTCTTCGCTGGCGACTTGATGATCCGCGCTCTCCTCGTGGGGCAGTCGCAGATCATCCCCGGCGACGTCAACGGCGACGGCCTGGTCAACAACTTCGACATCGCCCCCTTCGTCTACGCTGTCACGCATGATCGTGCGGAGTTCGAAGACCACTACCCCGACGGCTGCTACGACTGCGCCGACGTCAACGGCGACGGTACGGTCAACAACTTCGACATCGCCCCCTTCGTAAGCCTGCTGACCGGCGGCTAGACGCCGGCGGCGCCGTTCAGGTCCGGTGCGATTTTGCGACGCGCCCTGTCGCCGACTCCCGTCGGCGGCGGGGCACGTCGCTTTCCCGGACCCTGCTGAACGTCGGCCCCTCCCATAGGCGGCGACGTTTTCGGAGTCGTGGGGCCGCCACGTGGCCCGTTCTCCCCCATCTAATCCTGCAGTCCCACTTCTCCGATACCGCTGGTGTACGACTTCGTGCGGCAACAACTGCTCCCGAGCGGCTGCTCGCCTGCCTGTGCGCCACGAGCCGAGCGTGCGGGAGGCAATCGCTGGCGACACGGGCGATGATTACGCTCGTCCACCGCGCGAACGTTCGTCGTTGTCAGTCAGACGGGACTCGTCGTGCGCAACACACCCAGGTCAAAACAACAGCTCTTCGACGAGCTCCAGAAGCTGCGCGCACAGCTGGCCGAGCTGACGCGCGAGAACGAGCGCTTGCGCGGCACCACCCCCGTCGCCGCGACCGCCGACCCCCTCCGCGAGCCGGGGATCAACGTTCAGGAACTGCTCGACCGACTGCCCGGGCTGATCACGTATGTCACCGTGCTGGACGTGCCGCCCCGCTACCTTCTGGTCACGCCGCAGGTCAAGCAAATCACCGGTTATTCGCCCGAAGACTACTACCGCGACCCCGACTTCTGGCCGAGCCACCTCCATCCCGACGACCGCGATCGCGTTCTCGCCGAGTACAAGGAGACCATCCGCACCGGCCGCCCCCTCAAAACGGGGTATCGCGTGTTACGCCCGGACGGCTCCCTCGTCTGGATCAACAACGTGGGCGAGGTCATCCGGGATCAGGACGGCAAGCCGAAGTACCTGCTCGGCATCTCCTCTGACGTCACGGAATGCCGGCTCGCCGAGGAGGCCCTCCGCGGCAGCGAGGAACGCTTCCGTGCCCTCGTCGAGCAGGCCGGCGACGCCCTCTACCTGCACGACACGCAGGGACGAATCCTGGATGTCAACGAGGTGGCCTGCAAGCAGTCCGGCTACACGCGCGACGAGCTTCTCCGGCTGCACGTCCAGGACATCGGTGTCGAGACGGATGGGGACGAGGACCTGGTTCGCCTTTGGACGGATGCTGCTGCCGGCCGCAACACGACCTGCGAGGCCCGCCACCGCCGCAAGGACGGAACCATCCTCTCCGTCGAGGTTACGCTGGGGCCGGTCCGGCTCGGCGGCCGGCGGCTCGTGCTCGCTCTTGCCCGTGATATCACGGGCCGCATGCAGGCCGAGGAATCCTTGCGCAGCAGCGAACGCAAGCTCTCCACAGCGGCCAAGATCGCCCGCCTGGGCTACTGGGAGTATGACGTCGCCACCAACCTCTTCCACTTCGACGACCAGTTCTACGCCGTCTGTCGCACCTCGGTGGCCGAAATCGGCAGTTACACGATGTCACCCGAGGATTACGCCCGGCGCTTCCTGTTTCCCGAGGATCGAGCCATCGTCACCGAGGAGCTCGCCCGGGCGATGGCCGCCACGGATCCCAACTTCCGGCATCAGTTGGAACGCCGCATTCGTTTCGGTGACGGCGAGATCGGCTACATTGCCGTCCACTACTTCGTTACGCAGGACGCCCACGGCCGCATCATCAAGACCTACGGCGTTAACCAGGACGTCACCGAACGTCGCCAGGCCGAGGAGGCGCTGCGCACCGCCAAACGCCGGGCCGAGGCCGCCAGCCGGGCCAAGAGCGAGTTCCTGGCCAACATGAGCCATGAGATTCGCACACCCATGACGGCCATCCTCGGCTTTACGGACATCCTGCTCGATGGCTACCAGGCCACCGGCAACGCCACCGCCGCCCAGCTCGATGCGGCCCGCACCATCCGTCGCAACGGCGAGTACCTCCTCGAGCTCATCAACAGCATTCTCGACCTCTCCAAGATCGAGGCCGGCAAGTTCGCGGTCGAGTCCGTGCCCTGTGCCGTCGATCAGCTCATCGCCGAGGTCACTGCGCTGATGCACGTCCGCGCCGACAGCACCGGCGTCCAACTGCACGTGCGCAGCGAAGGGCCCGTTCCACAGACCATCCAGACCGACCCGACCCGCCTGCGCCAAATCCTCATCAACATCCTGGGCAACGCCTTCAAATTCACCGAGCTCGGCAGCGTCACCCTCATCGTTCGCCTCGGTCCCGACCGCACCACCATCGAATTCGACATCGTCGACACCGGCATCGGCATGACCCAGGCCCAGACCGCCACACTCTTCGAGCCCTTCACCCAGGCCGATACCTCCGCCGCCCGCCGCTTCAGCGGCACCGGCCTCGGTCTGGCGATCAGCCGACGGCTCGCCCAGTTGCTTGGCGGCGACGTCATCCTCGTGGAAACGCAGCGCGGCCGCGGCTCACGCTTCCGCGCTACAGTGGCCACCGGTTCGCTGACCGGCGTCCCCATGATCACGGACGGCTTCCTGGGCGCCGCTCCAGCCCGCCCCAACGTTGCCCCGGCGGACGAGTCGTCGCCCCTGCCGCTCGGCGGCCTGCGGATCCTCCTGGCCGAGGATGGCCCGGACAACCAACGGCTCATCGCTCACCTGTTGTGCCGCGCCGGCGCGGAGGTCGTCGTCGTCGACAACGGCCAACTGGCCCTTGAGGCCGCCCTCGCCGCCCGCGAGCGCGGCGCGCCCTTCGACGTTCTCTTCATGGACATGCAGATGCCCGTCATGGACGGCTACACCGCGACGCGCGGTCTGCGCGACCAGGGCTACGACGGCCTGATCGTGGCCCTGACCGCCCACGCCATGACGCAGGACCGGCAGAAGTGCCTCGACGCCGGCTGCAACGACTACGTCACCAAGCCCGTCAAACGCCGGGACCTGACCTCCGTCGTTCGCCAGCACCTCCCCGCCCGGTCGCCGACGAAGACTCGTTCCTGAACCTCTGCCGCACTCGCCGCGCCTTCTGCCGGCGACGCGATCGAGCTATCATCCGTCCGGGCGGCCCGCTGAGCCGCCGGAGTTTCGCACCATCTGGCGCAGCGCGCCGCCGAGGTTGGTTTCATGACGCCGTCTGAGTTCACCTACCGTACCGCCGCCGAGGAAACCTGGCGCATCTTCCGCATCATGGCGGAGTTCGTCGAAGGCATTGACGTCATGTCCCGCATCGGGCCCGCCGTCACCATCTTCGGCTCCGCCCGCACGCTCCCCGACGACCCCTACTACCAGCAGGCCGTCGAGCTTGCCCGCCTGCTCGCCCAGAACAAGTTCGCCGTCATCACCGGCGGTGGTCCGGGCATCATGGCCGCCGCCAACCAGGGCGCCAGCGAGGGCGGCGGCAAGAGCATCGGTCTCAACATCGCCCTGCCCCACGAGCAGGAGCCGAACCCCTTCCAGAATGTCGAGCTCACGTTCCACTACTTCTTCGTGCGCAAGGTCATGTTCCTCAAGTACGCCGTCGCCCTGGCCTGTTTCCCCGGCGGCTTTGGCACGATGGACGAGTTCTTCGAGTCCATGACGCTCATCCAGACGCAGAAGGTGCGTCCGATGAAGGTCGTTCTGATCGGCAAGCAGTTCTGGAATCCGCTCTGCGCCTGGCTCCGCCAGAACATGCTCGAAATGCACCACAACATTTCCCCCGAGGACATGGACCTCTTCACCGTCACCGACGACGTCGAGGAAGCCGCCCGCGTCATCCAGGCCTACTATGAGCAGAACCACTCCCTCGCCGGCGAACCCCCCATCGACGACGAGCTGACCACCAAGCCAGGCCACCGTCTCACCGCTGAGGGCACGCTCTTCGGCCTCCCCCCCATGAGCGGCCGCCGCGACCAACCCTGACGATCCGTGGGATAGGTCGCGTCAGCCTGTGTGGCATGCCGAAGCCTTAGGCGCCGGCATGTCCCCGCGATTTCGAGGGGACGCTCGGTGTGCCACTGCTCTTGAGCGGTGCTCTTCGTCTGCCGAAGGACCACTCGCCCGCCGGCCCCACGCTCGCCACGGCGTCAGCTCGAACCGACGCCATGCCGGCGCTCACACCTTCGGCATGTCGCCCCGTCTACGGTCTCTTCGGCGGCTCTGGCCGCTTGCCCTTCTCCGGCGGCTTTCCCTCGCGGCCCTGGTCGCGAATCTCGCGCAGCAGCCCGGCGATTTCCTTCAATTGCGCGTTCGTCTGCCGCTGTTCCTTGATCATCTCCAGCCGCTGGGCCCCGCTGTCGGGCACCTGGGCCAGCGCCGTCGGCGGGTCGCTCAGGGCGATCCACCCCGTCGCCAGCAATGCCGCCACACACAGCCCCAGTACGAACCCCGGCCAGTACGCCTTCGCCATCTGCCTGATCACGAGCGCGCCTCCTGCAAAGTCGATCCAAGAGCTCCAATCTCACATTATCGGTCGATCCCCCCACCCCGCCGTAGCCACGCTGGAGGCACTCCCCCTTCCAACCCAAGCCCAATCGCGTGTGTGGCATGCTGAAGCCTTAGGCGCCGGCATGTCTTGCTCGTTCGTCAAGGACCACATGCCGGCGCTGCGCTTCGGCATGCCACACAGCGAGACGCTGCCTCCGGCTCAAGGCTCACGGCTCAGGGCTCAAGGCTCGCTCCGGTACGGAGCCCGTACGCTACTCCGCCCGCACCTGTAGCGCCAGCTCCTCAAGCTGCTCCGGTGCCACCGCGCTCGGCGCCTGCGTCATCAGGCACGACGCCCGCGCCGTCTTCGGGAACGCAATCACCTCCCGAATGTTGTCCCGCCCCGTCAGCAGCATCACCATCCGATCCAGCCCCAGCGCGATGCCACCGTGCGGCGGCGGACCGTACTTCAACGCATCCAGCAGGAACCCGAACTTGAGCTGCTGCTCTTCCGGGCTCATGTCCAGCAGCTTGAAGATCCGCTGTTGTACGTCCGCCTGGTGGATACGAATGCTGCCGCCGCCGAGTTCGATTCCGTTGAGCACGACGTCGTACGCCTTCGCCCGGCAGGCCGTCGGTTCCGACTCGAGTTGCGGCAGGTCCTCGTCCAACGGCGCCGTAAACGGGTGGTGCACGGCGAAGTGCCGGCCGACCTCCGCGTCGTACATGAACATCGGGAAATCAACGACCCACAGGAAGTTCCATTTGCCCGCCGGTATGAGCCCCCGCCGCCGGCCGAGCACCTCGCGCAGCCACGACAGGTACTTGCAGACGTTCGCCTCGTTGTCCGCGGCGAAGAACAGAATGTCGCCCGGCCCGGCCTCCGCCGCCGTCAGCAGCTCCGCACAGCGCTCGGCGTTGAAGAACTTGGCCACACCGCCCTGGAGCGCCGCCTGCCCGCCGTCGCCGGCGACGACCTTGACCATCGGCAGTCCGCCGGCCCCGATGCCGCGCAGGTCATCGGCCAGCGTGTCCGTTTCCTTGCGGCTCATGTCGGCCCCGCCGGGAACGCGGATCAACCGCACCACGCCGCCGGCGTTGAGCGCCTCGGTGAACACGCGGAACTCGGTCTGCCGGGCGATCGCCGACACATCGCGAATGCGCAGGTCATAGCGCGTGTCCGGCCGGTCGATACCGTAGTCGGCCATCGCCTGCTGATAGCTCATCTGCGGGAACGGCGTCGGCACGTCCACGTCGTGAATGACCTTCATGAGGTGCTGGAGGCAACCCTCCATGATGGTCATCACGTTCTCGGGCTGGACGAACGACATCTCCAGGTCGAGCTGTGTGAACTCTGGCTGCCGATCGGCCCGCAGGTCCTCATCGCGGAAGCAGCGCACGATCTGCACGTACCGGTCGAACCCGCTGACCATCAGCAACTGCTTGAAGAGCTGCGGCGACTGCGGCAGGGCGTAGAACGACCCATGGTGAATCCGCGACGGCACCAGGAAATCGCGGGCTCCTTCCGGCGTGCTCTTCGTCAGGAAGGGCGTTTCGATCTCGACGAACCCCTCGCGGTCGAAGTAGTCGCGCATCGCCTTCGTGATGCGGTGCCGTACGCGCAGCGTCTCCTGCATCGCCGGCCGCCGCAGGTCGAGGAAGCGGTAGCGCAGCCGCGTGTCCTCGTTGGTCTCCGTCTCGTCGGAGATCTCGAAGATGGGCGTCTCGGCCGAGGTGAGCAGCTCCACCTCCTGGACGACGATCTCGACCGCCCCCGTCTTCATCTTGGTGTTCACCAACCCGTCCGGCCGCGCCGCCACCTGGCCCCGCGCCACGATGCAGAATTCCGGCCGCAGCGTCTCCGCGACGCGGTGGGCGTCGGGCGCCCCTTCCGGGTCGAACTTGAGCTGCACCAAGCCTTCCCGGTCGCGCAGGTCCACGAAGATCAGGCCGCCCAGATCGCGCCGGCCATGAACCCAACCGGCCAAGAGCACCGTTTGGCCGATGCGTTCCGGACCGACGTCGCCGCAGTAACACGTACGCTGGTGGTAGGGCAGAGACACGTTTCCATCTCCTGCTCGTTGCCGTTCGTTGCTACGAGCGGGGTATGGTACCATGCGTCCTGCAAGCTGGCACGCCGGCACCGCCGGCCGGTCCGCTAACGTCGGCGGGCCGAACACCCGTCACGGACGACGCCATGAACAGCGGATCAGAGCAGGTAGCAGGCGACCCGGTCCCCGCCGCCGGTACGGTTCGCGTCGAGCGCGGCACCTGTTTCGCCCTCTTCGCCTACGACGTCGGGTTGGCCATCGACCTCGACGAGGCCCAGCGACGCATCACCGCCCTGGCGCAGCGGGCTTCGATCTGTCACAAGCGCCGGGCACCCCGCTACTTTGAGTATCAGCCGCCGCCGCTCCGCGTCACGCAGACGGTCGAGCCGGTCAGGATCTGCGGTTTCGAGACCGCCGCCACGGTCGACTCGGTCATCTACGATTTCGGCGCCGTCTCCGTCACCTACACGATCCCCCTCACCGTTCCGCTGGCCGACCTGGCCGGCCTCAGCGACGAGCTCTACGACAACGAGGCCCTCCTGGCCGCCTCCCGCCGCGGTGTCGCCGCCCTGCTCGACACCATCGGGCCGGCGGTTCGCAAGCCCCAGGTCGCCGACCTCGTCGAGGACTACACGATCTTCGAGATCGACGCCCTCTCGTCGCCCTGGACTACCGAGGACGTCATCGCCCGGCACGGTCCGCTGCTCGCCCGTATTCTGCGGGCCGAGTCGGCGGCGCTTTCCCGCCAGGAGATCGACGACGCCCTCGCCTGCCAGCTCTCCTTCAGCACCAGCGACTGCGCCGTCATCGACTGGAACGCCGCCTTTCTCTTCGACGCGGACGCCGACGACGTCCGCGCCGTCCTCGAATTCGCCAACGTCGAACTCCTCGAGATGCGCTATCTCGACGACCGCCTCGACGCCGCCCTCGACCAGGCCTACGCCGCCATGACCAAGCGAGCCGGCGGCCGTTACCGCGTCCTCGGCTCGAAGGCAGAGGACCTCTGGCGCATCGCCGAATTGCAGATGGACAGTGCCGAGCTCTTCGAGGGTGTCACCAACGCCCTGAAGCTCCTCGGCGACCAGTACCTCGCCCGCGTTTACCGCCTTACCGCCCAGCGCTTCCACCTCAGCGACTGGGACGCCAGCATTCGCCGCAAGCTCTCTACCATGGAGAGCATCTACGAGAAGATCTCCGATCGGCAGGCGAACTGGCGAGTCGAAGTGCTCGAGTGGATCATCATCATCCTGATCGCCGTCGAAATCGTGCTGATGCTCTGCGAGAGCCTCTGGAAGGGTTAACCCAGTGTCTGCGCCGCCTCCCTCTGACCGCACGCGCGTCCACCAATTGCCCGACCGGGCCTGCTACGACCGCGCCACGATCCACCGCCTGCTGGATGAGGGCCTCGTCGCCCACGTCGGCGTCACGCTCGACGGCCAGCCGTTCGTCATCCCCATGAACTACGCCCGCGACCGTGAGCGCCTGCTCCTGCACGGCGCGCGATCGTCCCGACTGATGACGGCCCTCCTCGCCGGTTCCCACGTCTGCCTGACCGTCACACACGTTGACGGCCTCGTCGTCGGCCGTTCCGCCACGCGCCACACGATGAACTACCGCTCGGTGATGGTTTTCGGCCAGGCCCGCGAGATCGCCGACCCGCCGGCGAAGCTCGCCGCCGTGAAGGCCTTCGTCGAGCATTTCCTCCCCGGCGGCTGGGAGCTGGCCCGCCCGCCGACGCCCGCGGAGATGGCCGCAGTCGTCATGGTCGAGATTCCACTCGATGAGGCTTCAGCCAAAATCCGCACCGGTCCGCCCCGGCTCACACCCACCGACCGTGAGACCGACCATTGGTCCGGCGAATTGCCCCTGCGGCTGGCCATGCTGCCCCCCGTGCCGCATCCCGCCGACAGCACCGCCCCTCTGCCGCCGGCAATCGCGGACTATCAACGTTCGGGAATGATCCGCATCCCGCCCGGTCAAAGCGACGTCTGAGCCCGCCCCTACGGCGATTCGTTCAACAGCGCTTCAAACGCCGGCTGCGTCGTCAACGGCCCCAGCCGCTCGTCAGCTTTCAGCTCCTCCGCCTGCACCTGGCCCGACGCCAGCCCCGCCCGCAGCACCGCCAGCGCCTCCTCCGTCGCCCCCGTCTGCGCCAGGCACGCCGCCAGGGACACGAGCGTTCGGCGGTCGCCGGGTTCGATTCGCCACGCCTGCCGCAGGTAGTCCAGCGCCACCTCCGGCTGCCCAGCTTCACTGGCCTCCGCCGCGTACTGCCGCAGCCCCTCGGCGATCTCCGCCAGGCTCGCCCCTCGCACCGGAGCGAACACTGCCGGCCACAGGTTGCCCAACGCCTCCAGCAGTTCCGCGACCTCAGCGCTCGGCGCGGCGTTCATCGCGCGGGCATCCCCGATCGACATGGCGAGATCCAGGTTGCACGGATCCAGCCGGTAACCGTCCAGCCGGATGCGCAACGACCGAGCGGTCTCGCCGCGAGCCCAGGCCTCCCGTGAGCGCCTGCACGCCCGCCGCGCCGCCACCACCCCCGCCGTTTCCGCGCGCAGATCTGGCGGCGCCGCGGCCTCCCCGTCGGCGAGCAGGTCCTCCAGCGGAGCCCCTTGCAGCACATCGAACTCCGTCGCCAGCGTCTCCTCCTGCCCGCTGTACAGGTAGCGCGGGCACGAGAATTCGAGCAGGGCGTTATCGTCCGTGTGAATCGGCGCATCGGCGCACCACGCCCGCAATGCCTCGTCCCCGGCGACGTACCGGCCGAGGATGTGCGCCGGCCGGTGCAGCCCGATGCGGTACAGATCCGCCCGCACCGCCGGCAGCTCGAACCGCCGCAGCAGTTCGTCCACGTCGACCGCCTGCGGACTTGGGCTGGCCATCATCAGGTAGTCGTTACTCGTCAGCTTCCACAACGACACCGAGCCGTACACGTCGAACAGCGTCCGCACCACCATGCGGAAGTCGTCCACCGACATCATGTACCCGTGCAGCCACACCGCCAGCAGCCCGTCGTCGGTGAGCCGCGCCCGGCTCAGCTCGAAGAACTCGCGCGTGAACAGGTTGGACACGCCGGCGATCCACGGGTTCGACGGCTCCGAGATGATGACGTCGTAGCGCACGTCCGTCAGCAGCAGATGGTTCCGGCCGTCGGCCCGCACCATTCGTACGCGCGGGTCGTCGGTCAGCACGTGGTACGTGTACGGGGCGAACAGCGCCGCTGCCTTGATGACCTCGTCGCTGATCTCGACGCAATCGAGCTGTCGGAACTCGGGATAGCGGGCCAGCGCGGCCAGCGTCATGCCCGATCCCAGTCCGATCACGCAGGCCCGCTCCTGCCTGCCGGCCACCAGCGCCGGCACGTGCCCGAGCAAGAGCTGCGTGGTCATGTCTCGCGGCCCGGTCGAGGCATCCGGCTTGCCGTTGACGGTGAGGGCGATGTGTTCGGCGTGCCCGACCGACTGCAGCACGGCCACCGTCATGTCCACGCCTTCGCCGTAGTACACGACTTCCCGGTGTTGTATGAGTTTCTCGACGTCGCCCTGGATGAAATACGGCGCGATCGTGAGCAAGCGCGGGTCCCAGCGGCCCGCCCCGACCGCCACCACCGGGATCAGCACCAGCACTCCCGCCGGCAGCAGCAGCCGTCGCACGAGGAACGATCCCGCCGTCGGCCGCGCGCTGAACCACAATGCCGCCCCCGCGACGCCGTTGAGCGCACTCGCCAGCACGATCGAGCTCTGCACGCCCAGCACGTCGCTGCGAATCAGCACAAAGCCCGCCAGGAACGAGCCGGCAATCGTACCCAACGTATTCACCGCGTACGCCCGGCCGGTCACGGCTCCCGCCTCGTCACCGGCGCCCGCCAGGGCGCGAATCACCAGCGGGAAGATCGCCCCCATCAGCAGCGTCGGCACGATCGTCACGGCCAGCACCAGCAGGAACTCCCAGCGCAGCAGCGCCCCGTAGTCCTGGTAGTGCTCCGCGACAAGCGAGCGCACGAACAGCGGGATGTACCCGTGCAACGGCACGATCAGCACCGCGATCAGGCCGATCGCCAGCTCCAGTCCGCCGAGAATCAGCACCGGATCCGTCCAGCGGTCCGCCCAGCGGGCCACGATCAGGCTGCCCAGCGCCAATCCGAGGATGAACGCCGCCAGGATACACGTGAACGAATACGTGCTCGACCCGAGCGACATGATCAGCGCCCGCGTCCACGTGATCTGGTAGACCATCGCCGCGAAGCCCGACACGGCGAACGCGACGAGCACGATCGCCCGCACGCCAGGCGTCAGCGGCGGAGCGCTGGGTTCGTCGCCGGCTGTCGTCGCCGGCACCGGTCGTGAACGCACCGGCCGCCACAGCCATACCAGCGCCGTCAGCCCGATCGCCGCGTTGACGGCCGCGGCCAGCCACGTCGTATGTCGCAGTCCGAACGTCGGAATCAGCCACAGCCCCGCCGCCAGCACGCCGAGCACCGCCCCGAACGTATTGATTCCGTACAGGTGCCCGACGCTCTGTCCCAGTCGTCCACCGGCCAGCGTCACGTGCCGCACCAGGATCGGCAGTGTCGCTCCCATGCACGTCGTCGGAATCAAGAGCACGAGGCCGCTCGCCGCGAACCGCAGCGCCGTCAGCAGCGCCGGCATCTCCGCCACGTGCGGATACAGCCCGCGGTACAACGGCTCGGCCAGCGTCAGCAGCCACGGCACGAGCAGCGCGTACGCGCCGATCCCGATCTCCAGCAATCCGTACACCCGCCCCGGTGCCTCCAGCCGCCGGCACCACCGCCCGCCCAGGTAGCTGCCCAGGCCGAGCCCGGCCATGAACGCCACCAGCACGGTCGTAATCGCATACGTGGTTCCCCCGAACACGAAGACGAGCTGCCGCACCCAGACCAGTTCGTAGACCAGCCCCGCCGCACCGGAGAGCAGGAAAAGAACGTACAGCACCGCCTGACGCACACCGCACCTCATCACCACGATCGTGCGATTAGAGCGCACGCCACACCCCGCGTCAATCCGGTGTCCCCCGTCCCCCTCCGCCGGCATGCCCCGTGGCTCACGAAGCCGGCTTGTCTTCCGTCTCCGGCGTTGCCGACGTGTCCGTCGTTGCTTGCAGCCGCGTCAGCCGCCGCTGCCAAGCCGATCGTCGCCGCAGTGGATTCCGCACAAACATCAGCAGGCCGATCCCGCCCACGCCGACCAGGGCGATCAGTCCGGCCAATACCGCGTGCCGTTCGCGGTTCCGGCCGGCGATCTTCTCGACCGTCACGCCTCGCAGCACGAGCGAGGGGGCCGTCGTCGTCTGTCCCGCCAGAGCCTGCTGCTTCGCCAGCGCCTCCAGGTCCTTGCCAATCCGGGCGAGTTCCGCGTCGCAGTGGCTCAGTTCGAGCTCCGCCGCGGCCCGCTGGGCGACCTCTTCCTCCAGACTGCGCAGCCGGTCCAGCGCCGCGCTGAACTCGCTCAGCAGCGTCTCCCGCCGTTGCTCGGCCGCCTCGACCGCCTGCTGAACTTCGAGGACGTGGGCCGCGTGCTCGGCCCGGGCTTTCTCGTCCGCCTCGAATTGCAGCCGTTGCCGGATCGACGCCTCACGCTGCTCCATCCGCGTTCTCAGCCCGCGAAGCTGCCGGTCGAGCGCGTCCAGCCGGAAGTTCTTCGCCAGGTCGGTCTGCCCCGAGGCCTCGACCAGCGCCGCCAGGGATGTGCTGATCTTGCTCAGCTCATCCCGCAGCAGGGCGGCGACCACCACCGACCGCGTCCCACCGTCGGAAGCTTCCGTCAGCTCCTTCAGGTGCCCGTTCAGCTTCTCGATCAGCGACCGCCCCAGCCCGGCGAGCTGCGCCGTCTCGTCGTACGCCGTATGCTGCTGGCGGATGAGGTCGGCGATCTGCTCCTCCGGTTCGAGTTCCCGCGCCCCCTCGATCAGCGTTTGCCAGCGTTCCCGGGCCGCACCCAGTGTTTTGTCCGCCTCGGCGATTTCCGCCGCACATTGCTCCAAAACCGTCGCCAGCGCCGCCGGCGGCTGAAGCTGCCGCTGCTCCTCCAGCGTCGTCCCGAACGCCCGCACCACCCGCTGAAACTCGCTCAGCGGATCCACGACCAGCAGCAGGGCCACCGTCAATTCGCTGCGGTAGCTCGTGGCGTTGGCTCGAAACTCCTTCGCGTCCTCGTTGTGCACGTCGTCCGTCGCCAGACCGGTCGCCATCGCGACGGGCGACACCGTCCCCCGCGGCACCGGCCCGCCGAGTAGAACCGACAATTCGCCCCGCTGCTGCACAAGCGCTTCGCTGAGCGCCTCGAACTCCTCGCGCAGCCGATCGGCAGTCTCCCGCGCCTCGTCCCGCTGTGCCACGGTGGCCAGCGCCGCCGCCTGCGTGGCGTGCACCTGCCGCCGATCCTGCCAAGTCTTCCGCTCGGCCTCGAGCGCCGCCGCCCGCGCGGTCAGATCCGGTCCCGCCGAGCTGCCCGGCTCGGCCGGCATATTCGCCCCTGCCTCGCAGTAGCCGGTGGCCACCCAGGTCACCACGTCCCGAACGTCCGTGGCATTCGGCCCATCCAGCGACACCCGCAGCGCCGGCCCGTTCGTTCCCTCCGCCAGGTTCACGTCGGCCGCCGCCCACGTCCCCGTCAGGGCTTCCTCCCCCAGCAGCTCGGCCACCGCGTCCGGCCGCTGCAACCGCCGCCGATGTGCTTCGACAACTTCCTGCGCCGCCGGGCTGTCGCCGCTCAACGCCATCTCGGCCATGGCCCGGTACACCGGCGTCTCCGTCCGCCACCAGACGTATCCCGCGACCAACCCCGCCAGCACGGCCAGCACGGCCGCCCGCCGTTGCCAATGCGGCGGCGCAACCAGGGGCTCGACCAGTACCGGCGTCGGCACCGATGTCGGGGCTTCAGCCGGGGTCGCCTCCGCCGGTTTCTCGGCCAATGCTTCCTGCATCCGCGCCAACTCAGCTCCGGCCTCTTCCCGCTGTCGCCTAAGCTCCGTCTGCGCCACGGTCAATGTCCCCCGTTGCTGTTCCAGCTCGGCCCGCTCTACTTCCACCGAAAGCTGCCGTTGCCGGATCTCCGCGTCACGTGCCTCGGCCTGTTCTTGCAGGTTGGTTGTTTCGGCCCGCCGCTGCTCGATCGCGTGCAGCCGCTCTTCCGCTTGCCGCGTCAGCTCGTCCAGCGTCCCGCGCTTCGCCACCATGTCGGCTTCGATTTCCGCCAGTCGCTGCGCTTCTGTCTGGAGCGTGGCGGCCCGGGCCCGAAGCTGCTGGTCGTAGCTCTCCAGCCGCCGCAGCCGCTGCTCGAACGTGGCCTGCTGTGCCTGGAGGATACGCCGCCGCCCCTCGATCTCTTCCGCCCGGCGGGCCAGCGTCGTCCGCTCCGACCGCGTCTCACGCCAGCGCTGGTCCAGCTCCTGCTGCCGCCGAACGAGCGTGTATCGTTGGTTTTCGAGTTCCCCCAGCGCCTCATCGACGCCGCCCCCCTGCTCCCCGCCGCCACCACTGCGGTTGGTTCCGTGCTGCCGGGCTTGCGTCTCGACCGCCCGGGCGTGCAGTTCGGCCATCTCCCGCTGGAGTGCCGTCCGCCGGGCCTGAAGCTGCTGCTCGTACTGCTCGAGCTCGGTGCTCCGCGTCCGCAGGGTGGAGGCCTGTTGTTCGAGCTCCTGCCGCTGCTTCACCACGTCGCCATGGGCTCGGGCAACCCGCCGCTCCAGTTCGCTTTCGCGCTTTCGAACCTTCGTGATCCGCTGCCGCAGCCGCCGCCGCTGTTCCTGGTGCTCCTGCGTGATCGCCTGGGCATGCCGCTGCAACCGCTGCAACTCGCCGGAGATCTCGCGCTGGGCCTGCTCCTGCTCGACCTGGCGCACGGTCAACTTCTGTTCGAGCTCATCGAGCCGAGCGGCGCGGGCCGTCAGGTCGACCGCCTGGGCGTCGAGCTCGTCGCTGCGCCGCCGGAGCCGGGCCTGGGCCGCCGCCCACTCCTGCTCCGCGGCGTCACGGGCCGCCCGTTCGAGCTGCTCGTAGGCCGCCTCGCTGGCCGCTTCCCGTTCGCCCTGGCTGCGTTCGTGGCCGGACAGCTTGTCGATCCGCTCGCGGATTTCCCCCACGATCGGGCGCATTCGCTCACGCACATCGTCGGCGCCACCGGGGCGCGACGACCCGCGCTCCCCGCTTCCGCCTCGCGTTCGTTTCCCTTGTTCGGGCGACCTGTCCATCACCACGTCTGGTTAGCCCTGCCGGGCGTCTCCCTGATCCACCGCACGCCGTGGCCGCATTATACCCTACCTATCGGCGTGGATTTCTCCCGCGGGCCACGCGCAGGAACCGCGCTTCTCTCCGCCGCCGTCCGCCGTCTCAGGCCAGCCGGCCCAGTTGCTTCAGCGTGGCCGCCAGGTCCCGGGGCAGCGGCGCCCAGACGCTCATCCGCTCCCCGCTGGCCGGCGAGACGAACTCGGCCGCCGCCGCATGTAGCGTCAGCCGGGCACATAGCGGCCGCTCCTCCTGCCGCCGATTCGGACGATACCCCGACTTGTAGAACGAAAGCAACAGGGGCTGCTCGCTGCCGTACTGGCTGTCCACGCTGACGGGATGCCCGATCGCCGCGAGGTGGGCCCGCACCTGCTGCCGCCGCTCGGCATCCGGCCGGCATTCCAGCCACGTATTCCCCGCCACCCGTTCGACCACCCGGTACGTCGTCCGCACGGATTTCCCCCGCCCACCGGCGGCCTCCAGCCGCTGGCTCCGCCGATCGAACCGTAGCGGCAGGTCGACTTCGCCGTTTTCCGTCACGTAGCCACTGACCAACGCGTGGTAGACGATCGTGGCCCCGCCGTTGGCGAGCTGTCCCCGCAACGCCTCATACGCCGCATCCGACCGGGCACACAGCATCACCCCGCTCGCGCCCCCGTCCGGCCGATAGGCCACCCGCAGCCGCTCGTCCCCGGCCAGTTCCGGCAGCCGCCGAAGATCGCTCTCCGTCACCTCGCCCTCGCCGCCCGGCTGGTCCACGACGGCGCACTGCTCGTCTACGTACAGGATCGCCAGCGAAGATGGAGCGGAGCGCTTGCTCATCAGGGCGTGTGGTCTTCCCGGGGCACCAGGTGCAACTGAACCGAGCGTTCCCCGAGCACCGTCACCCCGTCCGGCACGTCGAATTGCACCCGCCGCAGCACCGGATTCGGCGTCAGCAGGTCGCTGGTGATGGTGACGTAGGCCCGCACGTCCCGGGGCTGGAGTGCATTGACCACCGATTCATCCCCCGCCACCTCGATCTCGATCAGCCATTCCTGCGGATCCGCCCGCACCACCTGGTACCCGTCGAGCATCTCCGGAATCGCCGAATACTCCACCGGCACCCGCGACAGCCGCCGGGTCGCCCGTTGCCCCACGATGTGCAGCGACAGATCCACCTGCCGCGGCTGACGGTTGACCAGGGCTTTCCCGCGGATCCGCTCCGGCACCTGCACGCCCGGCAGCGTGATCGCCTGGCCCGGCACCGCCCGGCTGAGCTGCTCGCTCAGCGGCAGCACCAGAACGCGATCCGTCGGCGGCAACTCCTCGAGGTCCCCCCGCCGCAGCGTCACCTGCACTTCCGCCGGCTCGATCCGCAGGTTTTCCACCCGTGCCGTTCCCGTGTCCGCGCTAACCGGCAGCGAAACCGTCACCAGCTCCTGCACCCGGAAGTTCAGCGACCCCGGCGACACGTCCGCCACCGACAGCCCCCGCGCCCGGATCTTCGGCAGGCTGTTGATCAACTCCACGGCCGAACGCTGGTTGACCTCGTTCGCCCCCAGCCGGTAGTCCTCCGCCACCCAGTCCACGCGCAAGGGATTCGCCGTCGTGTAGTCACGCAGCGCGTCGACCTCGCGGGCCGCCCCGCGGAACGTCACCTGGAAGATTGCCCCCTGCGGTTCGGCCACGTCCACGATCCGCTGCGGATCGTTGATCCGCACGTCGAGCTGCACCGCCACCGGTGCCGATTCCGTCTGCGTCCACTGGTTGGCCACGATCCAGATCGCCAGCGTCAGCGGCACGACCACCATCAGCCGCCGCAGCACACGCCACGCCCGTCGCGCCAGCGGCCGCCGCTCCTTGCTCTCCGGCGTGCTCGTCACCGGCACGCCGCTCAGCCGCGCCGTCAGCTCGTCCGCCAGATCGTCGAGCGACAGAAAGCGGGTCAGTTTGCCGTTGTCCGCCAGCGAGATCGTCCCCGTCTCTTCCGAGACCACCAGCACCAAGGCGTCCGACTCGTAGCTCATGCCCAATGCCGCCAGGTGTCGGCTGCCCAGGGCCGTCCCCACCTCGTCGCTTTCGGCCACCGGGAACTGGCAATTCGCCGCCACCGCCCGGTTGCCGGCGATCACCACGCCCAGATCGTGCAGCGGCGAGTTCGGGAAGAAGATCGTGTTCAACAGGTTGGCCGACACTTCGGCGTTCAGCAGCGTGCCCTTCTCGGCCCAGCCGCTCAGATCCACCGCCCGCTGTATGGCCACCAGCCCCCCGTACCGGTTCTTCGACAAGTATCGCGCCGACTTCACCAGCGCCGTGATCACCTTCGACTGCCGCGTCCCGCGACGCAGGAACCCCACGTCGCCCGCCCGAATGACCGCCCGCCGCAATTCCGGCTGAAACGCCACCAGGGCGATGAACACCAGCCCGAGCACGAAGAATCGATACAGCAGTTCCAGCCGCGGCCAGCCGAACTGCGCCGCAATGATGTTCACCGCCAGCGTGGCGACCACCAGCACCGTCAGCACGCCGCGCAGCGGTCGGGTTCCCCGCGTACCCTGCAGAACCCCCGCGCACCAGTTCACCGAGAGCCCGATCAGCAGCAGCTCGACCATGACCGGGATCGGCTCGCTGGCGATGGCTCGTAGCCCGCCCAGGGAGTCGAAGAACGTGTCGAACATCTTCGCCAGAGTATAGAATGAGCGTCGCCGGCTGCAATCACGGCCAGCCGCGGCCGGCGGATTTCCCCGGGAGAGCCGGCAGCATGAACGCTGAAATCCCTGTCCAGCGACTCCGCGACAACCTGCAACGGGTCCGCGAGACCGTTCAGCAGGCCTGTGCCCGCGCCGGCCGCTCGCCCGATTCCGTCTGCCTCGTCGCCGTCACCAAGTACGTCGAGCCCGCCGTTATCCGCGCCCTGCTCGCCGCCGGTGCCACCGAGATCGGCGAAAACCGCGTCCAACAGCTCTCCGCCCGGGCCACCGAGCTCGGTGCCCGCCACGGTCCCTGGCGCGACCCGTCGGAGATCGCCACCGCCCCGCCCGATCCGCTGCCCCGCTGGCACATGATCGGCAACCTCCAGCGGAACAAGGTCAAGGCCCTGCTGCCCCACGCCCGCATCATCCACTCCCTCGATTCCATTCGCCTCGCCGACGAGCTCGCCCGCGCCGCCGCGGCGGCCGGCACCGTCGTCGACGCCTTCATCGAGGTCAACGTCGCCGGCGAGGCCAGCAAGAGCGGCCTCCCGCCGGCGGAGCTGCCCGCCCTCGTGGACGCCGTCCAGGGCGCTCCACCCCTGCGGCTCCGCGGCCTGATGACCATGCCACCGTTCGACCTCGATCCGGAGGAGGCGCGTCCCCATTTCGCCCGTCTCCGGCGGTTGCTCGAAGACCTCCAGGCCCGCCGGGCGGTGGGGCCTGAGTGCGTCCACCTGTCGATGGGCATGAGCCTTGACTACGCCGTCGCCATCGAGGAGGGGGCCACGTTCATCCGCGTCGGTTCGGCCCTGTTCGATGGCCTGTCGCCGGGCGAGACCCCGTGAGGAGTGCCCGGCCATGAACGAGATCGATCCATTCGCCATTTTCCGCAACGTGTTGTTCGTCGCGGTGGCCGTCTACACGCTCGTGACCATGGCCGGCACGGTCACCCGTGTGGTGGTCATCCTCAGTGGCCATGACCCGCACAAGAAACTGCTCCGGGCGTGCGTGTCCTACCAGCTCGTGACCATCCGCATCCGGCCTCTCGTCGGCGAGTTACTCGAAATTGCTCTCTGGCTGGCTGTGCTCGTCGGGATCTGGCAGTTGCACGCCTTGTGTTGAGGGAGGATCGTCCATGGATGAGCAGCAGCCCCCGCGTCCGCCCGGCCCTCCGGAGCCACCCTCCGCCGGCGGCCGGCAGCGCAACTTCGTCGGCGGCGCCTTCCGCCATCTCGCCCGCGTCGGCCGCGAAATGCTCTCCGTCACCGTCGGACGCTGGCTCGACGAGCCGGAGCCCCCGCTGCCGACTCCGTCCGACGACCCGCCCGCCGCCGGCCAGCTCAAGGCCGCCAACCAGCGCGTCAACCTCCTGCACAACGTGACCGAAAAGCTGCGCGGCGCCGCCGACGGCTACATCGCCGCCAAGCTCGACGAGATCGAGGCCCGGGTCGACGCCAAGCTCAACCAGATCGAGCAGCGCATCGACCACAAGGTCGAGGAACTCCACGGCCAGTTGGCGGAAATGCGCGATCGCGAGCTCCGCCACCGCCTCCGCGTGCTCAAAATCACCCTCATGTTCACCGTGCTTGTCGCCCTTCTGTCGCTGGGGTATAAATGGATCGCTAGTCATTGGATGTGATCCGAGGAACGCTCGATGCCCATGCAGCACCTCAACGCTGACGCCACGGCGGTCGTCAAGCTGGCCAACGATATCGCCCACGAATATGAGCAGGAGTACGTCGGCACTGAGCACGTGCTGCTCGCCATCCTGCGGCACAACGACTGCGGCGGCGCCCGCATCCTCTCCAGCATGGGCGTCGACGAGACCCGCGCCCGCGACATGGTCGACAAGCTCGTCCAGCGGGCCAAAGAGGATACGTGGGTTTTCGGCCGCCTCCCCGGCTCACCCAACTACCGCCGCGTCATCGAGCTCGCCATCGAGGAGGCCACCCGCCTCAATTCGAAACTGATCGGCAGCGAGCATCTCCTGCTCGGTCTGCTCCGCGAACGCGGCACGACCGGCCAGGCCGCTCTTGCCCACCTCGGCGTCAGCTACAAGTCCTGCCGCGATCAAATCGCCGGGCAGACGCACGACTGAGGCTCCCCGCCCCCCGTCTATTCCCCGCTCGCGTCCAAGAACTCCAGGACGTCATCCACCACCGCGTGCATACGCGCCCAGCCGCCATGTGTCCGAGCCGCCACATGCGGCGTCAGGAGGCACCGTTCGCACGCGAACAGCCGATGCCCCGCTGGTAGCGGCTCCGGCTCCGTCACGTCCAGCGCCGCCCCCGCCAACCGCCCGTTCCCCACAGCGTCCGCCAGCGCCTCCGTCTCCACGACGGCCCCGCGTGACGTGTTGATCAGGCGAGCCCCAGGCTTCATTTGCCCCAGCACATCCGCGCCGACCAGTCCCCGCGTCGCCGGCGTGAGCGGTACGTGCAGGCTCACGATGTCGCTTGCCGCCCACAGCGTATCCTTGTCCACCGCCACCGCCGGATACGCGAACGGCCCCACGTCGACGATGTCGTTGTACAGCACGCGCGCCCCGAACCCCGCCGCACAGATTCGTCCAACGCGTGACCCGATCCGCCCCATCCCCACAATGCCGACCGTCAGCGTCGCCAACTCCACCCCATGCGGCTGCTCCCGCGCCGCCCGGTACTGCCCCGCCGCATACGCCGCCCCCAGCCGCCCCGTTGGCCGCAGCAGCTCCAGCATCAGCGCCACGGCCAACTCGGCGACGGCATCCGCCGCTGCCGCCGGCGTGTTCACCACGGCGATGCCCAGCTCCTTCGCCGCCTCAATGTCGACGTTGTCTACTCCCACGCCGGCCACGCCCACGACCCGCAGTCGCCCGCCGGCGGCGAGCACCGCTCGCGTGATCTTCGTCGCCGTCCGCGCGACGATCGCGTCGCAATCCGCCACCGCAGCGCACAGTGCCGTCTCACCTTCCCCCGTCGGCCGCACGACTTCCGCACCAGCGGCCAGCCGCCCCTCGGCGTCAGGATTCAACGGCCCTGTAAGCAGGATCTTCCACACAGCGCAATTCCCGCGCGTCACCAACCACCGCAGCCGCCACCGGCCACGCGCCCGCGATTATGCCCCCGCCCCGCAGAATCCGAAATCTCAAATCTGAGATCTCAAATTTGGAATTTCAGATTCGACGGCCACGCCTCCCCGTCCGCATTGCGACAACCAGCCGCCCCGCCCGTACCACAGCAAGTGCCCGCGGCGCAGTATCTGAGATCTGAAATCGGAGATCTCAAATCTCTTCCAGCATTCGCCGCCGGAGCTGTCCGCATGCCGCGTCGATGTCCTTGCCGCGTGACGTGCGAATGTGGGCATTGACGCCCGCCGACCGCAGGCACTGCTGAAACGTGTGTGTCGCCTCACTGCCCGGCCGCCGGTACGGCAGCCCCGGCACGGGGTTATACCGCAGCAGGTTCACGTTGCAGCGCAACCCGCGGGCGAGCTTCGCCAGCCGCCGGGCCTGCACCTCCGAGTCATTCACGCCGCCCAGCAGCACATACTCGAGCGTGATCTCCCGTCCCGTCTTGCGGAAGTACTCCGCGCACGCCGCCAGCACGTCGCCGATCGGCGCCTTCGCTCCCGGAATCAGCTCCTGCCGCAGCTCATCGTCCGCCGCATGCAGCGACACGGCGAGGTTGAGTTGCAGGTCCTCCCCGGCCAGCCGCCGAATCTGCCGCGGCAGCCCGACCGTGCTCAGCGTGATCCGCCGCGCCCCCAGTTCGAGCCCCCACGGCGCGTTCAGAATGCGCACCGCCTTGATGACCTCGGCGTAGTTCGCCAGCGGTTCGCCCATGCCCATCAGCACGATGTTCGTCAGCCCCCGTCCGGTTACCGCCCCGCCGGCGTGAATCAGCGTCTCCACGGCCAGTGCCTGCTCGACGATCTCCCCAGCCGTCAGGTTCCGCTCGAACCCGGCCTGCCCGCTCGCGCAGAATTTGCAGCCTATCGGGCAGCCGATTTGCGACGACAGACACGCCGTGTTCCGCGACGCCTCCGGAATCCACACCGTCTCGCACGTCGTCCCGTCCGGCCAGGTGATGAGCAGCTTCCGCGTCCCGTCGCTGGAGACGAGCTCGCGAGCGATTTGCCCCCGGCGGATGAAGGCTTCGCCGGCCAGCCGCGTCCGCAGGACCCGCGGCAGGTTGCTCATCGCCTCGAAGTCCGCCGCGCCCTTGGCGTAGATCCAATCGAGAATCTGCCCGGCCCGGTACGCCGGCTCGCCGCGGGCTTCCAGCCACGCCCGCAGTTCCTCGACGTACAGACCCGGCAGATGAACCGCGGCGACCGCGGAGGGGCCTGTGCCCGCTCCGTCCGGTCGCCGCGTCGGTTCAGACGGTCTCTCGTCCATCAAGCCCTTATGGTTCCAGCAGGAGCGTGATAAACGGACTGATGTCGAAGTTGTCGACGCTGCCGTCGCCGTTGACGTCGGCGAGGTTGACGTCGCAAGTCGGATACGCCTCAGCGTAACCGGTCGGGTTGGTCACCGCCAGGATGAACGGCGAGATGTCGAAGTTGTCGACCGCCCCGTCGCAGTTCAGGTCGCCCGGCGCGAACGGGCACGGCAGCACCACCGCCGCCCGCACCGCGTCAATGCCGGCCTCGACCACGTCGCCCGGCGACAGGTCGCTGGCCGAGAACCGGATCCGCAACGTCGCCGTCGCCGGAACCTCCGTGCCGACCGCGATGCTGTCCGTCCGCCAGGCGCCGGCGGCCGTGTTGTACACCCGCACCGTCGTCCAGTTCGTGCCGGCGGCGTTCGTGGCCACCTGGACCGTCAGCGAGTCTTCCGCACCCATTTCGCCGGTCGGCACATCATTCACCCAGTAGGCGTACGACAGCGTGCCGCCGTCGGTCATGTCGATCACCGGCGAAGTGAACGTTGTCGTGCCGTTGTCCACGTCCGAGTTCGAGTTGCCCGGATCGTTGTCCGTCAGGGCACAGCGGCCCGAGCCGTCGAAGTCCGCCGGCGGATCGCCACGGTCGTTGTCCACCGGCACGCCGATCTCCCATTGACCGTCCGTCGCGTCGCCGGAGACCGTCCAGCCCAGGTCCGTCTCGAAGTTGTCGTCGTACATGACGGCGACGTTCATCACCGGCGCGGTGTACGTGACGGACGGAGCCCCGCACGGGCTGCGGGCGATGCCCCCGCCGTTGCCCTCGGCGACCAGGTAGTACTCCAGCGTCGCCCCGCACGGCCCGCCGGGGATGTTCACGAGGTAGTCGTTCCCACCCTGCATCGCCAGCGATACCGGCGTGAACGACTGCGTCGGGTTGTACCGGTAGTACAGCTTGCCCGTCCCCGGCACGTACGTCTGCTGCCCCGCCGTGATCGTCACCGGCAGCACGGTCGCCTCGCCCGGCACCACGTAGTTCGGCGTGCCGTTCGGCAGGGAGATTACCACCGGCGTCGAGGCCCACTCGGTCAGGTGCATGATCGCGGGCAGATACTCCTCACAGCTCGGTAGAATTTGGTCCGGCGGAAGCTGGAAGCCGTACTGCCCGGTATCCCGCAGCTCGAAGCTGAACGAGATGCGGTCGGCGACGCCGTACGACCAGTCGATCGACCCTCCGTTGCACGCGTAGATCGTCGAGGCGATCGGCCCCTGTTCGAAGTACTTCCCATGCACGCTCTGAATGAGCTGCTGCATCGTCGCCCCGATCGTGTCGTAGGTCGTGTAGTCCGGCTCCGGCGGCAGGACGTAATCGTAGCCATACGGCCACAGGATGAGCTGCGAGTAGCTGTGGTTGTTGACATACGCCGTAATCTCCGGATGCGCGAGGATGAAGTCACGGATCGACTGCGTCTCCGGTTCGCTGAACGCCGACGGCCCGCGGTATGTCTCGTCCCACGTATACGGACTCGACCCGGAGTTGTCGTAGCCCCAGTGGAAGCCGAAGTTGCGGTTCAGGTCGACGCCCCAGCTTCCGTCGCCGTTGTTACGCCGGTTCTTCCGCCACATCCGGTCCGTGGTCCAGGTGTAGTTGTACCCGTCCGGGTTGACGCACGGCGCCAGGTAGAAGTGCGTGCGGTTCACCAGGTCGGTGATGCACGGGTCCACGCCGTAATTGCTCAGCAGGTGGTCCGCCAGGTACAGCACAACCGGCCCGGTGATCCACTCGCGGGCGTGGATGAGCGCGTCATAGAAGACCGCCGGCTTCGGATCGGGATCAGTCCCGGTGATGTGCAGGGCCAGGATGTCCCGCCCTTCCACCGTATCGCCGATATCGATGATCTCGCACAGCCCGGGATTCTCCGCCACGCGGGCCTGCATCCACGTCGTCATCTCGGCCAGCGACATGTAATGGTCCCAGTCGCTCCGCCCGTCGCCCTCGACCGGCTGCCGCGTTAGCGGCCCCAAGTCCTCGATCATCACCGAGTACTTCAGACCGGAGGCCTTCAGGGCCTCCAACCGGTCCGGCGGAATCCGGGCGTCCAGTTGCCCAATTCCGATATGCTCACTCCATATATCCGGACTGATGCTCAGCAGCAGGTCCAGTTCCGCCTTGTTGTGCACGTCCACCCGGACCACCTGGTGCCCCGTGTAGTCCACCCATTGCCCCAGAGCCGGGCAGGCCAGCAGCACCACAGCCAACAATAGACACGACAGCGTGCGGCACATCATCTCCGGATTCCTCCATTGGCATGAGTTCCCAGCGCGGCGAGCCTCTCGCCCCACCTCTCGCCTTCAGAAAGCCAGTTTACCGCGACGCACGTCGGCTGACCTGTGGAAAATTGTATCGCTGCCGACGATTTTCACCGGGTTGCGCTTGACATTATCGGTCTTTGACAGCGCCCCCATCGTCAGACTTCGCCGCCGACACGCCCGTCTTGCACCCGCCCCACCGCCGATCTATGCTCCGCCCCTTCGTGACTCTCCGTGAGTCCGTCCCCTGGTCCCCTGCACTGCCTGCGGAGGAGCTTGCGATGGTCAGCGCCGGCGAGCGTCCCACGAACTACGATCCCGATCCCAACCTCAAGGTCTGGCTCAACGGCGACCTGATCTCCGCCGCCGACGCCAAGGTCAGCATCTTCGACCACGGCCTCCTCTACGGCGACGGCATCTTCGAGGGCATCCGCAGCTACAACGGCCGGATTTTCGAGACGCAGGCCCACCTCGAGCGTTTCTTCGAATCCGCCCGGTCCCTCCTGATCGAGCTGCCCTACACCGCCGCCGAACTCGACCAGGCCATGCACGCCACGCTCGAGGCCAACGGCCTGCTCGACCCGGCCAAGGACGCATACATCCGCCTGGTCGCCACGCGTGGCGTCGGTCTGCTGGGCATGTCGCCCGAACGGGCCGGCCGGCCGAACGTCTTCGTCATCGGCACGCCGCTGGGCATCTACCGCGCCGACGTGTACGAGAAGGGTCTGCGGGCGGTCATCAGCTCGGTCGTCCGCAACCACCCCAACGCGATGCCGCCGCGGATCAAGTCGCTCAACTACCTGAACAACATCCTGGCCAAGATCGAGCAGCACCAGCGCGGCGCCGACGAAGCCATCATGCTTAACCATCTCGGCCACGTCGCCGAGGCCACCGCCGACAACGTTTTCATCGTTCGCGGCGGCCAGTTGTGCACGCCGCCCGTCTCGGCCTCACTGCTCGAAGGCATCACGCGGGCGAACGTCATCCGCCTGGCCCGCGAAGCCGGTCTCGAGGTCATCGAGCGCAACCTCGAACGCGTCGACCTGTACACCGCTCGCGAGTGCTTCCTCACCGGCACCGCCGCCGAAGTCGTCCCGGTGATCGAGATCGACGGTCGTCCCATCGGCGACGGCCAGGTCGGCCCGATAACCCGCGACATCATGGCGGCCTACACGCGCCTCGTCCGCCACACCCCGGCCGACTAACCGCCGCCGGCATCGAGCGCCCGTTATTTCCCGAGCAGCATCTGCACGAACGGGCTGATGTCGACGTTGTTCACTGCTTCGGTCGGGTCAGTTACGGCATGCTGACGGCGCGGTTGGCTCGACGCGTCGCCGACAAGCGTCTGTGACGCATCGTCCGGGCGTTGCTGAACGCCCGGCCGGTGCATGACGGCGCGTGCATCGAGTGGTACGAACGGGCGCCGCGGGATGGGTGGCTGTCGTCGCTGCTGGCAGGCTGTGCATTGAGCCTTGCGTCGACGAGGCTTCAACTACTCAACTAACACATCCGCCAGACCACCCCAGACAGAACTGAGGCGTCGCGTTGAGTTGGATGAACTCCGAGCTACACGTGCTGGTGATCGGCTGCGTGACCTATTCGTGGTATGCCGCCCGTCGCGGGTACCCTCTGCGGCTGGACGAATGCCGCACTCGCCGCCGGCTACGCAGACAACGTGCCCGTGGGCGTCCGCCGCTAGCCTTGAAGCGACCTGGCAATTCCAAAGAGACACTACTTGACTTGTCTTGTCGGGAGCGGTTACGGATCGACCAATGTAGCCCACTGGGGCGATCTTTCCCTTGAGTAGCCTACAAGAATTCTGTTAAGGTACAGGAGTAATGGGGTGGGCAGTTGTCCGGCCGCGCTGGCTGGCACACCTCAACGACTGAACGCTGAGAGAGGAGGAATGAGTATGGGAATCAGGAAGTTGTGTGTGATTGCATGTACCCTGGGCATGCTCTCTACGGCTGCCTGGGCGGACATGCTGATCGCATCGTCGCCTGCCGAGGGTCAGCTCTGGAACGATGACATCGCCGCCAAGATGCTGGCTACCGGCAAGATCACTGAGAACATCGACTTCTACGACATCCGTACGGGAACACCAACGCTTGGGGACCTCCTGGCGTACAGCGCTGTCATGTGCTTCACCGATTCCCTGGCCGCCGACCCGAACGCCTTGGGCGATGTCCTGGCCGACTACGTGGATGCCGGTGGCGGCGTCGTTCAGGCCTGGGCGTCCAATCTGGCCGGCTATGGGATTGCGGGGCGTTGGCTGAGCGGCGGCTACGCGCCGTTCGTCTACGGCAACTTCGGTGGCGGACAAGAGACGATCGGCACGCGCCACGTGCCCGCTCACCCCACGCTGCTGGACGTTGATACGTTCGACGGCGGCAGCGCCGGCTTCCGCTCCACGGGGCCGGTGCAGACCTACGCGATTGCCATCGCTGACTGGTCTGGAGGTGACCCGCTGATTGCCGAGACCCCCGGCAAGAACGGCCGGATCATCGGATTGAACATGTTCCCGCCCTCCAGCGACGTGCGCAGCGATCTCTGGGTGGCCAGCACGGATGGCGGCCATATGATGGCCAATGCGATGGTCTACGTGCCAGAGCCAGCCTCCATTCTTCTGCTCACCGCGCTGATGCTCCTGCGCCGACGCTAGCGGCGTTGCGGTGAGAGTGGTATTCACGAAGACCGCGCACACAGCGCGGTCTTCTTGTCTTTCGGGGGCGTCAGGGATGTTGTGCTTGCAGACGTTGACCGCCGCCTACTCCGGCGCCAGCAGCCTCACGAACGGCGTGATGTCGAAGTTGTCCACTGCGCCGTCGCCGTTGATGTCGGCGTTGAACCGCTCGCATCCCGGGAAGTCGGCGGCATACATCTCCGGGTGGCCCACTGCCTTCACGAACGGGCTGATGTCGAAGTTGTTGACGTCGCCGTCGCAGTTCAGATCACCCGGCAGCAGCGGCCGCAGGTAGAGGTCGTCGTAGTAGAGCGCCGTCGACGTGTTCGCGTACAGATCGACCGCCGCGATGTCCAGCACGCCGCCGCCACCGCCGAAGACACCGGCCGTCCACGACGCCGCTGTGCCGAGCTGGACGCCGTCGTAATACGTGCGGTACCAGTCCTCGTTCAGGTCAATCAGCACGTCGATCTTCACCCACTGGTCCGTGATCAGCGGCATCGACACGGGTGTCTCCTGATCGCGAATGAACGACCCCGTCACCGAATCCGCGTGCAGTTGCACCGACCAATGGTACGGCCCACCGTCGTTGTAAGTGTTCAGCAGGATAAAGTACGAGCCGCAGTTGTCGCTCGCGTCACAGCCCGACTCGAAGTCCGCCGGAACGTACTGCCACGTGGTGAACATCCAACGCGCGGCTGGTGCATCGAGTTCGTGCACGAGGTCTGCCGCTCCTTCCACCATCACCGAGTGGAACGGCGTGCGCTTCTCGGCATCCGTCACGATGGCGTCGGCGGCCGGGTTGTTGTCCCAGCCCTTCCAGCCATAGATGTCCTGCAGCCCCGCGCCGACGTCGTGGAAATCGAACGCATCGTGCCAGTGATCTGCCCACCACGTGCTGCTCGACATGGCGAAGTTGTCGATCGCCACCGCCCCTCCACTGCCGTTCGCGAACATCAGCCAGTGCACCTCCTGCCACGCCGGCGGCGGAACCACGTCATACGTCAAATGCACACGCTCCCAACCCGCCTCCAGCACCTCGACCTCCTCGTGCAGGTTCTCGATCGCACTCTCCGGCGGCAGCACCGGTTCGCAGAAGACGGTACCTCCGCCGCTGTACCGATCGAACTGACACGAGACATGCTCGCGGCCGTCGAGCTCGGCTTCATCGTCGAAGTGCACCATCAGCTTCCCGTCCGCCGGGAACTCGCCCGGCAGCCCCAGCACGCCGCGATGATCCGTCACCTCCGGTAACCATTCCGGCGGAAACGTCCCGAGTCGGTCCCACAGCGTCCCCTCGTACCATGTCGGCAACACTTCGTAGTGCGCCTCTGGCGGCCACTCCGTCGAGTTGAAGTAGTAATACGCCGCCTCGCTCTTCTCCGTCTGCTCCGGCGGCACGCCCTCTGGCTCGGTCGACTTGTCCTTCGGCTCACCCGTCGTGTCGATCGTGATGTTGTCGATGAAGATGAAGCTACCGGCGCCCGACCCCGTCTTCAGCGTGAAGGTGACGTTCTCGAACGGCGGCACCGGCACCAGGTCCATCTCCCACGTGCAATGCAACGAGCCATCCGCATTGGCCGTCTCGCCCGTTACCTGCGGCGTGAACGCGGCCGGCGGTCGGGTGTCTTCGCCGGGCGGCGGTTGTACGACCACGTTCCACGCGTCGTCCGTCGGGTCGCAGGCCATGATGTCGGCCGTGATCACCACATGCTGCTTTTCCGCCAGGCTGTCCGTGTTGAACACGTGGGCCGTCAGCGTGGCCGTCTCCAACGGCCCCATCACGCCCCAGAAACCCTGCTTGTCCGGCCACGCCGGGTCGCTGTAGTAGTGCATTAGTGGCCCGCCGCACGTCCACTCTGGCCACGAGACCTGCGCCGGCACATATCCCGGCGTCGCCGATCCCGGCAGCCACGTTGCCGCAAAGCCGTAGCCCACGGCTGTCCTCACTGCCCAGTCGGCGGGCGGCTCTGTCCCCATGGCCACCGGCCCGCTCGTCAGTACCATCGCGTCGAACACGAACGGTCCGCTCGGCTCGCCGACGGCCTCGATGGTCAGGTGATTCTCACCCTCCCGAAAGCTCTCCCACGCCACCGGCAGCGTCAGCTCGCCGGTCAGAATCCCCGGCGGCAGCGGGATCGGGTCATCGTTCAGACGGACAATCCAAAACCCACTGTCGATGGGAAACAGCAACGTCAGGTCGAGCTCCGGCTCCTCCCACTCCTCTGGCGGCGGGGGCGGCGGCTTCTCCTTGGGCCACGGCGGCCACGGCGGCGGCGGCTTCCAGATGATCGTGTCCAGGAAGTTGGGCACGACGTACGGCGGCGGCTGACCCTGCGCGATCAGGTGTTCGACCACGTCGACCACGAAGCCGCCGTGGTCGGTGAAGTGCAGCAGGAGTTGCGTGTTCGCGTCGAGGTTGGCGCACGCCGCACTGATCGCGTCCAGCAGATCCTGCCTCGTTCCGTTCGGCAGCACCTGCATGGTGCACGGCGCACCGCCGTAAAGGCCCGTCAGCGCGGCCTGCATATTATCCATGTCGTTGTAGTACGCCGGCTGATCCATCCGGCCGCCGAACAGGATGACTTCGTGGCTGGTCCCGGGGGCATTCCAGACGATGTTCTGACCACCGTTGCCGCCGGTGACCACCGGGTTTTCCGCCTGTTCGTGATACGGTCCGGCCTCGTCGTGTTGCACGGCGGTGGTCAGATCCGCCAGCACGTTGTTCGAGCCGGCGTCGAGCATCGCGCCCGGCGTCGGATCCCAGTGCCCGCTCTGTGGCCCGGCCAGCGCGCTCGTGAGCTTCGAGCCCAGGTTCGCCGTGGGGTCCTCGCACCACTCCGCCCGGAACGCCCACGCGTACTCGTACCACTGCGCTGCCGACGCGAACATCCACGGCACGCCCGGACACGGCCCCGTCGGACCGAAGATGAACGTGATCTCGGTCTCAAACCCGCCGCCGTAGCATGTGTTCAGAATGATCTTCACGTCCGCGACCTGCCCGCCGTAGGCGTTGATCTCGTTGGCGATGTGCATGGCCAGCTCATCGTCGCGAACGTAGCCATCGGACGTGATGATCGTGGAGTGCACGCCGGGCGGCTGTTGCCCCGGTCGCCCGTCACCGACCCCCGCCATCGCTACGCCGCCCAGCATTCCAGCGGCGACCAGCACGATCCCCCCCGCCAGCCCCCCGCACCAGGCCGTTGAGGATCTCTTCATGGCGTTCTCCTCTTTTGTACCCGAACAGAAGTGGGTCTGCGCCACGGCGCTTCTCGACCGGCTCACATGAAATCCGTCACAGCGCCGTTTATCCCGGAATCTTCGACATGACGTCGCCCGGCGCACGCCCGGGCCACGCTCTTATTATACCCCGATACCGCCTCCTGCGGCCCCCATTCTCCCCGAATACCGCCCTGCCCGTCGCCCCCGGACCAGCCGCACCGTCGCTTCAGGCCTGCTGCGGCGATCGGCTGGGCAATCTTCCACAGTCCGAGCAGAATACCTCCCCGGGACCGCCACGCTGGCGTCCCGAACACTGGGGATGAATACATGACCGGCGACTCGGCGGGACAACCTGATGCGCCGTCCGATCTCGGCGAACACCCGCCCATAGCGGTCATCGAGACCGACCGCTTCTGCGATGGTTGCGGCTACAACCTGCGCACGCAGGCCATCCACCGCGATCCGCGTACCGGCATCCTCCTGTGCCGCTGCCCGGAATGCGGCCGGTTCCACGCCGCCGCCGACCACGCCACAACGGTAGGCAGGCTCTGGCTGAAGCGGCTGGCCGCGGCCCTGCTGGTCGGCTGGATACTGACGATCCTGGCGGCAGTCTTCGGCCTCGGCCTGGTCCAGGTGATCCTATGCTTCGGGACTCTCGACGAGCTGACGTACTGGGGACCGGGGTCGCCGCAGCAGGCCGTTGTCAGTGGCGGTAAGCTCACGTTCGTCTCGACGAGCACGTCGTATACGCGCTGGCAGCGCTACGTACGAGAGGACTACGAGTGGCGGCCGCAACTCCTGCTGCTCATGAACGGGCTCTCCGCCGCCGCCGGCTTCGGCGTGACCTTTCTGGCCGCGGTGGCCCTGGCGCATTGGCGGCGATGGTGGTACCTGGCCCCGCTCGTGCTGATCTCACTGGGGGCCGGTCTGATCGCCTGGTTGGCCTGGTGTGACGACGCCGCCAATCTCGAAGCCTGGAGCCGGCCGTACATCGCCTCGCAGACCGCCGCGCACCTGGTTGGCGGCCTGGCCGGCATTCTGTGGGGACGGCCGCTGGCTCGCGGGATCGTACGGGTGTTGCTGGCCCCGCGTCACCGGGGTCTCTTCACGTACCTCTGGCTGGCCGACGGCAAACCTCCGCCGACAATCAACAGCTAGCCCGGCTCCGCGCCGCCGCCCGCCCTATTTCCCCTTCTTCTTTTGATCCTGCTGCTCCAGTTCCTGCAAGTCGCGTTGCAGCAGATAATCCGACCCGCGCCGGGCGTTTGCCAACGACCGCTGCGCTTCGCACGTCGTCTTCAGATCGCGCCGCAACTCCGCCCGCTTCTCGGAGGCTTGATGGGACCGGAACAGCCCGCCAAACAACCGCATCAACCAGTACATCGAGTGTCCCTCCGAGTAACCACAGCACGCGACCGCAACGCCAGCCCCTACACAGAGCCCTGAACGTACAAGTCCCACTCAGTCGGCGCCCGGCAACGCTGCTGATAATCCTCGATGTCATCGTACCCGTTCGCAGCAGTCGCATGCAAGATCGACTCGTGCGATCGAGGCTCCAGACCGAGCGCGCCCATGACTGACACCCCTTCGGCCAGTTGCGACAGCCGATGCTCCCCCCTCTCCCGCCCCACCATGCAAGAAGGCCGGACGTAACAGCGCCCGGCCTTCCGATGTCGTCTTGATGAAACCCGCTTCGGCTAACGCCGACGCAGCAGCGTCAGCGCACCGACAGCCAGCAGCCCCAGGCTCGCCGGCTCCGGAATCGTCGTGCCAACCACGACGTCGTCCAGCGTCACGAACAGGCCCGCGTCTGGCTCCGGCGACAGGGTCACGCTCGTAATCGGAATGTCACTGGTGAAACCGGTGAACGCACTCGTGTACGGTGAGTCGAGCACCACACTCGTCCCGTCGTTCAAGGCGACTGTCAGATCACCTTCCACTGCCCCGAACACGACGTTCGTCACGTAGAAGGACCCACCGAACGCCGTCACCGGAGCACCGACGAACGTGATCGTTACGTCATAGCCCGCGCTGTTCGTGCCCACGGTACCCACGCAAGGCGTGCCGCCGGCGACGTCTTCGCCCCAGACGTAGAGATCGTCCAGCGACGCCACGTTCCACGCGTACGTCCCGTCCGTGAAGCCCGGCGGCGAGAGTTCCGACTCCGCCGGGGCGCCGAAGCTCTCCAGGTAGTAGCCCGACTCAACGTGCGACAGAAAGTCGCTCTGGTTGTCATAGGTCGTGGCCGCGAATGCTGCACCCGCGGTCAGAAGAACCACTGCCATTGCCATGTACTGCTTCAATTTCCTTCCTCCATTCTCCGGGGAGTCCTGGGGGTTCTGTACCGCCGTCGCCCACCGGGCCACACAGCCCCAGCGACAGTCTTCCGGACAGAATTCGTTGGCGGGATCGTCTTACAGCCCGTCTAGCGAAGTACCGCATATTACGCAAGAAAACGCGGCCGGTCAAACACTACGGCTTGTCGTCTTTGCCTCCGTGGCACGCCCAATAATGTCACCCGCGCCCTCACGCATGTGCCTGGACTATTCTCGGAATCACAGCGCTGCGTCACCTCGCGCGCAGCAGCCGCTACGCCGGTCGCTCGGGGAGTTCGTACCGGATGGCCAGTGATGTGGGAATCGCCGGGAATGCCACGCGAACGCGGTAGACGTTGAGCCGGTTGCCGTCGCAGCCCAGCTTGCTGATCACGTAGCGCACCATCTCGCCGTAACGCGGCACTTCCCGGCTGTGTACGACCGAAGGGCCCCGGCCGATAAGCTCGACCGTCTCGACGATCGGCAGCGCGTTGCGGGCATGGCCGCCCGGGAACTGCGGTCCGCCGGCGAGCTCGGAGTGCAGCACGACCGTCGGCTCCAGGTCGCGGAACACATCCTCGTGCACCAGCACATCAAAGAGCAGCTTGTCGCACGGCGTACGCAGACGCACGATGTGGTTGCCGAAACTATTGTGCTCCTCGCGATAGCTCGTGGCGACGTTGTGGCCCACTTCGGCGGTGATGCACGTCACCGCACCCGTGTTCCCTACCGGCCCCTCCACCAGCTCGTCTTCCAGGAACCCGTCCGCGCTCGCCACCCGCCGGAATCGTGGAAGCGGCTGCGAGCAGAACTGACGCAGCAGCGGCACTGGCGGTTTTTCGATCCCGGCGCCTTCCGGTGCGTCGATCGGCGTCAGCACGAACGGCGTGCGCACCTGGCCATCGTCGTCCGCACAGCGGGCCCGTGACACGACCCACGTCACATTCGGCCGCATCCGCCGCAGACCGACGAACCCACGCAGCGACGCGATGTCGATCCGCCCCCGCTCCGTCCCCGGCAGCACAAAATCAGCCTTGAACTGCGTCGCCGCATGCACCCCCCAGATATGCGCGTTCGCCCGGACAGCGGCCTTCCGATGGGGCAGATCGACGGCGACCCGGCCACGCTTCGCGAAGCTGGCCGCCATCGTCCCCAGCGAAACCCGGTCGCCTGCATGCCGGTCGACGAGATCCTCAAAGTCGGCGAGAGCCCGTGTCGCCGATTCCACCAGCGCCGTCGGCGTGCTGCGGTCAGCGGCGGCTCGCAGGAACGTCCGAATAGCCGCCGGCCCGGGAACGTGCTGCGCCGCCATGAAGACGTCATCCCCGTGCGCGATCTTCAGTATCTTCCAGCCCAGCGTCTTGTCGATCCCCAGGACCTTGTGCAGCTCGCCTGGTTGAGCGGCGCTAAGTGACACGGAATCAACGATTTGCGCGAACGAATCGCGCAGCCGGCCCAGCACCCGTTCGGCCTGCGACTCGAAACTCTGCGGCTGTTCTTCTGTTGTATGAGAGGTGTTCATCGCACACCTAATCTAGTTGCATCCGGCCCCCGAGTCAACGAATACTTCTCCAGATCCATTTTTAGAAACCCATACAAAACCGTTGACACAAACATGATCGTTCGATAAAACTGGATTCATTAGCTCGACCTGGACGGGTGCCGCCTTGGTGGTCGGAGTGCTCTGACCAACGGCACGGAGCGTGCGGGGGGTGGAGGAAGCGGTTATGTATCGTGCGCTGACTCGGTTTGCCTTACCAACGGGTCTCGTGCTGGCTCTGTCCCTCGCGGCATTCGCCCAGACAGCCCAGCTCGTCGAATTCCCCGACCCCGCCAAGTTCTATCAGAACTCCTCGTTCATCATCGACCGCAACGTCGCCTTCGTGCCCACCTACGACAACGACACGTTGTGGTCCTTCTCTACTGTCACCGGCGAATTGCTCGACCCCAACGGGCTGGCCCTGGCCGGCAACGCCTCCGACCCGTTCCTCTTCGCCGGCGACAAGCTTGCCATGCCCGGCTGGTTCCCCAACCAGGGCGTGTTCGTGGCCGATATCTCCGATCCCGCCAACATCAAGGAAATCGGCGTCATCAGTCTTCCGACGACCACGAACATCCAGGGGCAGGAAATCGCGGTGGATGAGAACGGCTACATCGGCTACGTCGCCGGCTTCCCAAACGACACGCTGTACTCGTTCAACGTCAACACCCTGCAACTCGAGGACATGGATGGCCTGGTTCTGCCGGGCAACCCGGACCGCATCGCTCTCGGTGCCGACTACCGCCTGGCGATCGTCGATACGACGAACAAGGTCATCATGGTTGTCGACGTCGCCGACCCGGCGAACCTCACGCTGATCGGCACCATTACCCTGCCCGGCACCGGCAGCTTCGGTTCCAACGATGTGATCGCCATCGCCGAGGACGGACACACGGCGTATATCGCCGCCGACAACCGTGTCCTGTACTCCTTCGACCTCGCCACGATGTCGGTGCTCGACCCCGACGGCGTGTCGTTCGGCACGCAGGGTGGCTCTTACGGCGTCGTGCTCCACGGTGACCGCGCCGCCGTCCCCTGGGATCGCGGCCTCACCTTCTTCGACATCAGCGACCCGACCAACCTGACGGTCGTCTCCAACGCCGCCTTCGGCGGCACCGTCGCTCCGCAGGGCAACGGCGTGGTTTCGTTCAGCCAGGACGGGACGAAGGCGATCATGCCCGTGATCTACCCGGGCAACTACGTGTACTCGTTCTACGTCGAGACCGGCGCCCAATTCGCGACGCGCTATGAGGTAAGCGCCCAGCCGAACCTCACGGCCATCTACGGCGCCGATCTGATCGGCGTCCTCTGCAACAGCGGCGATAACAGCAAGATCTGGCTCATCGGCGGGCTGCTCGACGGCGACTGGGCCGCCGACATGAACTGCGACGGCGTGATCGACAACTTCGACATCAGCCCCTTCCTCGCCGCCCTGCTCGACCCGACCACCTACCAGGAGGACTATCCGCTCTGCGACCCGATGAACGCCGACTGCAACGACGACGGCGAAGTCAACAACTTCGACATCAAGCCGTTCATCGACCTTCTCTTGGGGTAGTATCGCCTGACGACGCGGCGGCACGTCGAAGCTGCGACGGCGATTCTCCGGCCCGCGGAATTCGTCGTCGACCGCCGCCTCGCGACCGCACGGAAGGGAGAGCCGCCAGTGACGGGCGGCACGAGCCTCTGCAAGAGGCGATGGAGCGCGCCCCGGGTAAGGCACTGCCGAACCCGGGGCGGCGTTTCACCGGGCCGGAGTTCCCAAGCTTATGGATTAGTCTCCGGTCGGTCGGGCGTCCGAGGCTGTGGATCAATCTCAGGTGGGTCGGGCGTCCGAGCCTGTGAATCAACACTGGGTGGGTCGGGCGTCCCGCCCGACATTCGTCCTCCTGATCCCTTTGTTTCCGCGCGCCCTCCAGGCGAAAAAGACACAGAGGGGTTGAGGCTCCCGGCCCAGGGACTGAAGTCCCCGGCAACCAACGCGTGCCCTCCGGGCGAAGACGCATCGCGCATCCGCTTCCCCGCCCGGAGGGCGCACGACCGTAGCCAGGGACTTCAGTCCCTGGTCAAGGACGACGCCCCCCCCTTCTCTCTTCTCTTCGCCCGGAGGGCGCACGATCCACCCAGCGTCGAGGATTGTCTCCCGAACTCAGACGCCTGCCTCACCCAGTGCTGAGGACTGCTTCACAAGCTGTCCTCCCGCTCCTCGGCCAGACCGTGAGTCCCCCCCGTCCCCAAATCCAAAGCGGCCGCCCGAGTTGGGCGGCCGCTCTGTTGCTCAACGAAGGGGAAAGATCGTTTACGACTGGAAGACGGTCTCTTCGAGCTGCGTTCGCAGCTTCTCGAGTGCTCGATTCTGAATTTGCCGCACGCGCTCCTTGCTCACGCCCAGCAGCGCCCCCACCTGCTCCAGCGTCGGTGCCCGCCGACGGCCCTCTTCCGGCTCGCCATCCTCCAGCGAGAAGCGGGCGTTGATCACCCGTCGCTCCACGCTGCTGAGGTCGGCGGTGTTCTCCGCCAGAATGCTCTGCAGGCCGGTGACGCAATCCTGGCTGTCCTCCAGGCGCTTGGTTTCGAGATCGTCGCTGCGCTCCAGCGACGGGTCGTATGGCGCGGGGAATTGGTTGCGGTAGCGGGCCGTCTTCGCCCCGAGACGGGCGAAGCTGCTCATGATCGCCCGGCAGGCGTACGTGCTGAACTTGAATCCCCGCGTGCAGTCGAACTTGTCCACGCACCGCAGCAGGGCCAGGTTGCCCTCGCTGATCAGATCGCCCAGCTCGACGCCCATGGTCCGCGTTCGCCGGGCCATCGCCATCACCAGCGACGTGTTCAACCGCACGATCGCGTTCCGCGTCAGCAGCGCCTCACGCAGCCACCGCAGAATCTCGCGCGACGCCGTCAGGCCCAGCCGCTTATCCGCGTGCTTGCGCACGATCAGCATGATGCGGTACCGGCAGTAGTTGAACCGCAGGAACAGGGCCCGCTCCTCGTCCTGCGACAGCACGCGGTGCCGCCGCGGGGCCAACAGGTCCATCCCGCTGTCGTCGTTCTGGGCGACATTTCGAGTGTCTTCCGACTCGTCCGGAAGCGGCTCCAGCAGGTTCCGCTCCGCGTTCCCCCGTCGAAACGACGGGTCGTAGACACACTCCAGCGTTCCGTCCAGCACTTCAGCCAGCAGGTGCTCGCTGGATTTCGACAGTCGCCGGAGTGCGGCCGGCGTGGGCATCTTTGCCCGTGGCGCCAACTTCCGCAGCCCGAAGGCCTTGCCGGAGGTTCGTTCTGAGGTTGGCTTACTCATAGCCCGCTCACAATCCTTCCTTGAGGTCCGATTCGCTCTATCTGAATACTTATACGAGCCTGGCAGCCGTGAGTTTGGTTAATTCGTCCCGAAACGGTCCAGCATACGAGAAATCGCCCCAAACTGGTGCGATTTCATGGCTCGATCTTCGCGGCTGTCATATTACGTACAACCCATTCTCAATCTCGGGAACTCGCCTGTTTCACGAACGCTCTGCGGCCCGGCAGACGCCCGCTGTTCCTGTTGGGGTTCATTCTCCGCGTGCTGCTGTAGCACGCATGTTCGATACTCGCGAAGGCGAAGACAGTGCAGTTACTTCACGGCTGTCTTCGCGTGGCCCGGCAACACCTACCTGTATCATGCGCGATTCCGCGACATTTTGCATTGCCGACCGCACCTTTTTTCGCCACTTTATCGAAGCTTTCTACCCTGTTTTAACCGGCACGCGCAGAAATTGTTCCCGCGCGTCAAGATTTCCTGCGAAAACTGTCCGGAACGGTCCCCCACCCAGCCGAATCGCGACGCGGAGCATCGCACTATGCCGCAATCGGCTACGACTTCGACGGCGTGGCCTTTTTCTTGGACTTGCTCGTGGACTCGCTCTTCTCTGACGTCTTGGATCCGCTGTCGCTGGACGGCGTCGGGGAGGCGACATCTGCCGCCGCCGCCTTCTTGTAGGCCGAACTGCGATAATCCGTCTCGTAGAATCCGGAGCCCTTGAAGATGATTCCCCCACCGCGCCCGATCAGCCGTTCGAGCGTCCGCCGCTTGCAGTTCGGACACGTCTTCAGCGATTTCGCCGTGATCGACTGAAACTGCTCGAACTCGTACCCACAGCCTTCGCAGCGATACTCATACGTCGGCATGCTCAATCACTCCTCGTCGTCTTTCCCATCCGCGGGCGGCGTCGCCGGTCCGCTCGACACGATGACCCGGGCGGGCCGCAGCACACGCTCATGCATCTTGTAGCCGCGGGCCAGCTCCTGCATCACCGTGCCCGCCGGGTGTTCGTCGCTCGGCTGTTGGAGCATCGCCTCGTGGAACGAGGGATCAAACGGGCGGCCGGCGGCCTCGATCGGCTCGATATTCCGACTCTTAAGCACCTTTAAGAAGTGCTCATATACAATCCGCACGCCGTCCGCAACGGCGGCGACGTTCTCCGCCCCCGCCGCCGAGTCACGCGTGCGTTCGAGATCGTCCAGGATAACGAGCAGCTCGCGGGCGAAATCCGACTCCGCGTAACGCAAAGCCTCGGCTCGCTCCCGCGCCGCCCGTTGCTGGAGGTTGCGCGTTTCCGCGACCAGCCGCAGCTTTTCTTCGCGCAGGGCCTCGTTCTCCTGCTGGAGCGCCGTCAGCGGATCCACCGGCGTTTCGGCAGCGTCCGACTCGACGGGCTCCGCCTCGGCGGGCCGATCTTCCTGGTCCGTCGTTTCCGGTTCTCGCGATTTTCCGTTATCCGCCATGGCCACGTCGTCCAATCCTCTGCGTACGCTCCAGAACTCTCACCGGTTCACGGCAATCACTGCGCCTGATCGCCGCGCCCGGTCAAATACTCTTTCACTCGCTCGAAGAACCCCTTGCTCTCCGGCAGGACGTTGGTGTCTTCGCTCGCCGCAAACTGCCGCAGCAGCTCTTCCTGCTCGCGAGTCAGCTTCTTGGGGATCTCGACCGTCACCTGCACGATCTCGTCGCCCAGCCGCCCGCCGCGCAGGCTCGGCAACCCCTTCCCGTCGAGCTGAAAGATGGTGCCGTGCTGCGTTCCCGCCGGGATTCGCAGCGGCGCCGTTCCGTTCAGCGTCGGCACATCGACCTGCGTGCCCAAGGCCGCCTGCGTGAAGCTGATCGGCAGCCGGCAGATCAGGTGATTGCCGTCACGGTGGAAGAACTCGTGCGGCCGTACGTGCACGACGCAGGTCAGGTCGCCACGTACCGCCCCGCCCGGCGCCGGTTCGCCCTCGCCGCGAATGCGGATGCTCTGCCCGTCGTGGATGCCCGCCGGCACCTTCACGTTCAGGACGCGCTCTTTCGGTGCGCGGCCGCTGCCGTGGCAAGCCTTGCATGGTTTATCGACGACGGTGCCGCGCCCGCGACACGCCGGGCAATCCGTCACCGAGCGCGTCACGAAGAAGCCCATCGACGTCTGCCGCTCGACCTGGCCGTATCCGCCACACGTGCGGCAGGTCTGCGGCGCCGAGCCCGGCTCGCTGCCCTGCCCGCCGCAGCGTTCGCAGAAGTCGGCCCGCTCGAAATGCAGCGTCTTCTCGACGCCGGTGGCGACGTCGTTCAGATCGATTTCGAGCAGAGTCTGAATGTCGATGCCCCGCTCGACGCGACCGCGTCCCCGGCCGCGCATGCCGCCGAAGGCGTCGCCGAACAGGTCGCCAAAGATACTGAAGATGTCGTCGATGCCCATGCCCGAGAAATCGTGCATGGTGGTGCCGCCGAGGCCGGCATGGCCGTAGCGGTCGTACCGTTGCCGCTTCTCGGGATCGGAAAGGACTTCGTACGCCTCGGCGGCAGCTTTGAACTGCACTTCGGCGTCGGGCTCGCGGTTGCGGTCGGGGTGGTATTTGAGCGCGGCCTGACGGTAGGCCCGCTTGATATCCGCCGGGCTGGCGGTACGGGCAACGCCCAGCACTTCGTAATAATCGCGTTGCTCGGCCACAAGCTCACCCTTCGGTTGCCGGCCCTATCGGCCGGCCCGGAGCGTTCTCTTCACTTCCCGGCGGCCTCGGAACCGCGCCCGCCCGCAAAACACGAGGGGCGACTCGCCTGCGCGAGTGCCCCTCGGGCATGCCTGCCGTCTGCGGCCATTCCGGCGGCGCGGGGGCGATTAGTGCGTGGCGCCCTCGATCTTCTCGTGCTTGTCCTCCTTGAACTCGGTGCACAGCACGTCGGTCGTCAGCATCAGACCGGCCACGCTCGCCGCGTTCTGGAGAGCCACGCGAGCCACCTTCGCCGGATCGATGATGCCGGCCGCCAGCATGTCCACGTACTCGCCCTTGGCCGCGTCGAACCCGAAGTTCTTCTTGCCGCCGAGGACTTCCTGGACCACCACGCCGCCGTCAAAGCCGGCGTTCTCGGCGATCTGGCGGATGGGGCTCTGGAGGGCCCGCAGGATGATGTTGTAGCCGATGGCCTCGTCGCCCTCGATGTTGCGAACGGCCTTGCGAATCGGCTCGATGGCGTGCAGGAACGCGACGCCGCCGCCGGGGACGATGCCTTCCTCGGCCGCCGCCTTGGTCGCATGGAACGCGTCGTCGACGAGATCCTTGCGCTCCTTGACGTCGATCTCGGTCGCGCCGCCGACGCGGACCACGGCCACGCCGCCGGTCAGCTTGGCCAGGCGTTCCTGGAGCTTCTCGCGGTCGTAGTCGCTGGTGGTCTTCTCGATCTGGCTGCGGATCTGGCCGATGCGGGCCTCGATGTCCTTGCGCTTGCCGTCACCCTCGATGATGGTGGTCTCATCCTTGGTGATGACGATGCGCTTGGCCCGACCGAGCTGGCTCAGCTCGACGTGTTCGAGCTTGAGGCCCTGGTCCTCGCTGATGAACATGCCGCCGGTGAGGGCAGCGATATCGCCCAGCATGGCCTTGCGGCGATCGCCGAAGCCGGGGGCCTTCACCGCACAGACGTTGAGCACGCCACGGAGCCGGTTGACCACCAGGGTGGCCAGGGCCTCGCCCTCGATGTCCTCGGCGATGATCAGCAGCGGCTTGCCGGTGTTGACGATCTTCTCGAGCAGTGGGACCAGGTCGCGCAGCGAACCGATCTTCTTCTCGAAGATGAGGATGACCGGCTCGTCCAGCACGGCTTCGAGCGAGGCGGTGTTGGTGATGAAGTAGGGCGAGATGAAGCCCTTGTCGAACTGCATGCCTTCCACGTGCTCCCACGTGGTTTCGATGCTCTTGCCCTCTTCGATCTCGATGACGCCGTCCTTACCGACCTTGTCGAAGGCTTCGGACAGCATCTTGCCGACCGTCTGGTCGCCGTTGGCGCTGATCGCCGCCACCTTGGCGATGTCGTCCTTGCCACGGACCTTGACCGACAGGCTCTTGATGGCCTCGACGGCCACCTGCACCGCGGCGTCGATCCCGCGCTTCACCGCCATCGGGCTCGCGCCGGCGGTGATGTTCTTCAGCCCTTCGGCGAAGATGGACTCGGCCAGGACGGTGGCCGTCGTTGTGCCGTCACCGGCGAGATCGGACGTCTTGCTGGCGACCTCATTGACGAGCTTCGCGCCCATGTTCTGGAAGGGCTCGCCGAGCTCGATTTCCTTGCTGACGGTGACGCCGTCCTTGGTGATCCGCGGGGCGCCCCACGACTTGTGCAACAGCACGTTGCGACCGACGGGCCCGAGCGTGGACTTGACGGCCTTGGCCAGCTTGCGCACGCCGGCCAGCATCTCGCGGCGGGCATGGTCGCTGTACATCAATTGCTTAGCAGGCATGTTCTCGATCCTTCACCACGGCCGGCGGCGGGCCGGCCGAAAGCCAGAGTTTCTGATGCCGGCGGCCGGGCGGTTCTCGCCGGCCGCAACGCCGCCCGAAGACCCGCTACTCGGAGATTGCCAGGATGTCGCTCTCACGCAGGATGACGAACGTGTCGCCCTCGAGCTCGACCTCGGTGCCGCTGTACTTGCCGTAGAAGACGCGGTCGCCGACCTTCACGGACATCTTGCCGCGGGCCCCGGTCTTCTCCATGAGCCGGCCGGGACCGGTGGCGATGATCTTGCCCTGCACGGGCTTCTCGCGTGCCGAATCGGGCAGCACGATCCCGCCGCGGGTCATCTGCTCCGCCTCGAACGGTTCCACGACCACGCGGTCGTCCAGGGGGCGAATCTTGAGCTTCTTCGCAGTCGCTGTTGCCATCTCGCTCTACTCTCCATTACCAGGCTGTTTCACTGGTTCGTTCACGTTCGGTCGTACCGGGCTCTCTGTCCTATCCACCTGCATGTCGTTGCGCTGGGCACCAGATCTCCGGAGACAGCAGCCTCCACGGGGCCTGCACCGAAATCACTCGGGCAGTTGCTTCACTGTCGCCCGGTCAATGAAGTTCCGCGGAGCACGTTTCAGATCTCCCCTCGCGAAGAGTTCCGGCCGGGGGAGGCTCTCGCTGCCCAACTTGACTTGGTACTCATTTCGCTCCACGGGCCCCGGCCAGTGTTGCAGTGGCGCGGGTTCGGCGTCTTCCGGCACGAACTCCACTTGTGGGACCGTGCAGCGCACGACCTTCACGATCTTACCGCGACGCCATTCAGCACCGATCCTCACCATCACCAAATCCCCCACCCGAAGTTCGTCTTCTGACCGTGTGTTGGACATGTCTGTCCTCCAACGACAAGCTCCGTCCGGCAGCAGTCCGCAACAAGAACGGGCCGCTCGCAGACGTCAACCGTACCTGGGCTACATCATGCCCATGCCGCCCATGCCTCCCATGCCGCCCATACCACCCATGCCGCCCATGCCCATCTCGTCATCCATGCCCGGGCCGCCGGGGCCGGCCTTCTTGGCCTGCGGCTTCTCGGCGATCAGGCACGCGCTGGACAGGAGCACGCGGGCGACGCTGCTGCCGTTCTCCAGGGCGGAGCGGACGACCTTCGTCGGGTCGATGATGCCCATCTTGAACATGTCGCCGTAGTCGCCCGTCGCCGCGTTGAAGCCGAACGACTTCTCGCCGTCCGTCACCTTCTTCAGCACGACGGCCGGCTCGTAACCGGCGTTGTCGGCGATCTGCTTCAGGGGCATGGTCAGGGCGTCGCGGATGATCTTCACGCCGGCCTTCTCGGCACTGCCCTTGATTCTGACGCTGTCCAGCGCCCCAAGGGCCCGCAGCAGGGCCACGCCGCCGCCGGGAACGATGCCTTCCTCGATGGCCGCACGGGTCGCATGCAGGGCGTCCTCGACGCGGGCCTTCTTCTCTTTCAGCTCGGCCTCGCTGGCCGCCCCGACCTGGATCTGGGCCACGCCGCCCGACAGCTTCGCCAGGCGCTCCTGGAGCTTCTCGCGGTCGTAGTCGCTGGTCGTCTGCTCGATTTCCCGGCGGATCTGCTCGATACGCCCGCGGATCTCGCCGCTCGAACCGGCACCCTCGACGATCGTGGTGTTGTCGGCGCTGATACGGATCTTCTTTGCCTGGCCCAGGTCGGCGATGGACACCTTGTCCAATTCGAGGCCCAGGTCCTTGAAGATCGGCTTGCCGCCGGTGAGGACCGCGATGTCTTCGAGCATAGCCTTGCGCCGATCGCCGTAGCCGGGGGCCTTCACCGCGGCGACGTTCAGAATGCCGCGCAGCTTGTTGACCACCAGCATGGCCAGGGCCTCGCCCTCGACGTCTTCGGCGATGATGAGCAGCGGTCGCTTGGCCTGGGCCACCTTCTCCAACAGCGGGACGAGCTTGGTCACGCTGCTGATCTTGTCCTCGTACACGAGCACGTAGGCTTTCTCGAGCAGCGTCTCCATCGCGTCCTGATCGGTGACGAAGTGCGGGCTGAGATAGCCACGGTCGAACTGCATGCCTTCGACGACCTCGACCACGGTGTCCAGGCTCTTGCCCTCTTCGACCGTGATCACGCCGTCCTTGCCGACCTTGCCGAAGCAGTCGGCGATGATCTCGCCGATGGAGCGATCGTTGTTCGCCGAGATGCTGGCGATGTTGACGATGTCGTCGGCCTGCTTCGCGGTGAGCTTGACCGGGCGGGAATTGCTGGCCAATTCGGCTACGACGGCCCGGACGGCCGCCTCGATCCCGCGGTTGATCCCGTTCGGGTCATGGCCGGCCACGACCGTCCGCAGACCCTCGCGATAGATCGCCTCGGCGAGGACGGTCGCGGTGGTCGTGCCGTCGCCGGCGACGTCGCTGGTCTTGCTGGCGGCCTGCTTCACAAGCTGGGCGCCCATGTTCTCGTACTTGTTGTGCAGCTCGATCTCTTCGGCGACGGTGACGCCGTCCTTGGTGACGGTCGGGCCGCCCCAGCCCTTGTCGAGGACGGCATTGCGGCCCCGGGGACCGAAGGTGCTGCGTACCGCAGAAGCCAGTTTCTCCACCCCCGCCAGGACCGCCTTCTGGGCTTCCTGATCGAACGCCAGTTGCTTGACCGCCATGCGGACCTCTCCTTACCAGGCTGAGTGTCAGATAGGCACAAACCGCGCACGATCCCGGCCGAAGCCGAGATGTACCACCGTACCTCCTCTCCCACTAGCAAGCCGGGTGCCAGATGCCCGGTCGCCGCAACTCCCTCGTAAGACCCGTTATAAAAAGCGCTTGCGCTTCGCACCCTCCTGTCGGCTCGCCAGCGGCCACCGCGTGACGTGCCGACTTGACCGTGCCAAACTGACAGGCCGCGTCGCCGGTTGCGTCTGCCGCGCGGACCGACTATCGTTGGCCGACTTCACGGACCGGCGCGGTCCACAAACGGCAATCAGAGACCCTGCGCGAGCACGCCAGCCCGAATGACTAGCGGTTTCCCCGGCAATTCAGGCTCTGCCCCCCAGGGGCTCCTCGCCAACCGGCAGGGCAAGCCTAGCAAGAAACAGGCCCGCCAGGCCTTCTGGCGGATGCTCGGCCTCGTCTACCCCCACCGGCGAGCCATGGCCTGGGGCATGATCCTCGGCCTCGGCGTCGCCCTGACCTACGCCGCCAGCCTCGGCGGGCTGCTCCCCATCCTGAAGGTCATCGTCAGCACGGAGAGCCTGCCCGAGACGCTCCGCGCCTCGGCTGAGCACCGCGGCTGGTACGCCCCCCTGCTGAACTGGCTCGCCGACCTGCTCCCCGCCGGCAACACGCCCACCGCCCGCATGCAGACGTTGCTCATCCTGATGAGCCTGCTCATCGGCGTGAACCTGGTCGGCAACGTCCTCCGCGTCCTCTCGCAATACCTCGTCCTCTTCGCCTCGAACCGGAGCATGATGGATCTCCGGCGGCACATGTACCGCAAGTCGCTGCACGTGCCCGCCAGCGAGATCGCCGGCGATGTGTCGAACCGCGTCAGCCAGTTCATGTCCGACGCCCGCGAGGTCTTCCTGGGTGTCGTCACGCTCTTCGGCAAAGTGGCCCGCGAGCCGCTCAAGGCCATCTGCGTGCTTATCGTCGCCCTGCTGCTCGACTATCGCCTGACGGCCGTCGTGCTGATCATCACGCCGGTCGCGGTCGGCGTGCTGTGGTACTTCGGCCGCAAGGTGCGGAAGGCGACCGTCCGCCTGCTCCAGGGCTACGCCCGCATGCTCGGCGGCCTCGAAGAGACTCTCCAGGGCATCGACGTCGTCAAGGGCTACGCACGCGAGGGCCACGAACGCAAACGCATGTGGCAGATCGAGCGCGGCATGCTCCGCCAGATGCTCAAGCTGGCCTGGATCGAGGCCATCGCTTCGCCGCTGATCGAGGTGGTCGGCGTCATCGCCACCTCCGGCGGTATCGTCTGGCTGGCTTCACGGCAGTTCTCCGGCGAGATCAGCCCGGCCCACTTCATCACGATGGTGGGCCTGCTGGCCGCCATGCTCGACCCGATCCGCAAGATCGCCAACGTGTACAACGCCGTGCAGCGCTCGGGTGCCGCGGCCATGCGCATCTTCGAGTTCCTCGATCGGCCGGAAGAGCAATCGCCGCTGGCGGCGCGCCGACTGGGCGCTCCCGGCCCGCGGCTGGTCGAGTTCACCGGGCTGACGTTCCGCTACACGCCGTCGCAGCAGCCGCCCGCCCTGGACGATGTCTCGCTATCCGTCCGTGCCGGCGAGTGCCTGGCGATCGTCGGGCCGAACGGTAGCGGGAAGTCGACGCTGGTGCGCATGCTGCCGCGTCTGCTCGACCCGCAGGCCGGGCGCATCACGATCGACGGTGTCGATGTCCACGAGATGAGCCTCAAGCACCTGCGGCAGCAGATCGCCCTGGTCACCCAGCGGCCGATCATCTTCGCCCGCAGCGTCCACGACAACATCGCCTATGGCAAAGACGGCGCCACGGCCGACGAGGTGCGTCAGGCCGCGGCCAAGGCCTACGCCGCCGAGTTCATCGAGCAGTGGCCCGACCAGTACGAAACGATCATGGGTGAGTTCGGGACGTCCGTCTCCGGCGGTCAGCGGCAGCGCATCGCCATCGCCCGGGCGTTCTTGAAGCCGGCGTCGATCCTGATCTTTGACGAGGCGACGAGCGAGATCGATGCCGAGAGCGAGCGGAAGATCCACGCGGCGTTGCACGAACTGCGTCAGGGCAAGACGACGTTCCTGATCGCCCACCGCCACACGGTGATGGAGATGGCGGAGCGTCTGGTGGTGATGGACGCCGGCCGCATCGTCGACGTCGGCACGCACGCCGAGCTCATCGCCCGCTGCCCGCTCTACGTCGCCCTCTACCAATCCCCCGTAACCCGCTGACCGTGGTCTCTGTGTGGCATGCCGAAGCCGAAGGCGCCGGCATGTGCATCCCGTAGCGGCCGGGCTCCGCACCGGACGTCCGCGTGTCGACCGTCTTCGTAGCGTCGGCCCCCCGTGGCCGACGTCGATCGCCGAACGACGCACGTTGCGCAACGTAGCGGCCGACCTCCGCGTCGGCCGTCGATCACCTCACTATGACCGCAACGCCAACCACTCCGCGAGTCTGCCATTGCGCTTGGACCGTGTTGCCTCTCTTCTGCTCACGGCCTCACGCCTGCCCACCCCTCAAGGCGCGATCGATTGCCACACAACATCGACGAAGAGTGCCGTGCTGTAACCCAGCCGCCACGAGATCATCAGCACGCCGGGCATCGCCACCAGGATCACCGGCACCGTCCACTTCCGCCGCAGCCACACGCACAGCACGACGGTCAACACGATCATCCACCAGTAGTAGACCGCGCCGCATACCAGCTCCGGTAGGTTGTACTCGTCGATCGGCCAGTACACGTACTGCCTGATCGAAGCCTCATCGAGAATCCACGGGAACTCGAACGCCTCGGTGTAGTCCATGAGGATCGGCGGCCCCGCTGCCCAGTCCAGCACGACAAAGGCCGTCGTGTACAGCGACACTTTCCTCCAGAAGGACCACAGCCGCCAGCCGTGCCGCCATCGGAAGTTGCACAGGAAGAACAGCAGCGACTGCACCTCGATGTGCACCCAGCAGCCGGCCACCCAGGCCACGTATTGGTGCCAATCACCAAAGTGCCGAAGACTTGCCGCCGCGTTGCCCCCCATCCCCACGGCCATGCACACCAAGGCGAACACCGTCGCCCGGCCCAACCGCGACTTCTCCGATAGCCGCCGCGCGAACCTGATCGGCCGCACCAGCACCCACACCCACGTCAGCAGCCCCGCTGTGAGCAATCGCCAGCCGCGCGCCGTGTCCAGCGGCAGTTCACCCGGCCGGCCTGCCGCCTGGATGGCGGCCCAGTCGATCACGCGTCCACACTCGGGACAGCGGTCTTCCGGCAATCCGATGAGTACGTAGCCGCAATGCAGGCACCGCGGTGCGTTCTTCAGGTCGGCGTTGATGTCCGGCATGGATAGCTCCACCCCGTCAACCGGGTCCCCCACAGCATACCGCGCCCCCCAGCCGCCCGCCCACATGCCGGCGCTGCGCTTCGGCATGCCACACAACCGCATCGGCCGTCGATCGTCGATTGCCCCGCAATTCGCCAACCGACTCCCATCCGCACCGCCTCGTTGCCTCGCCACCCTGAGCGCAGCCGAAGGGCCACCCTGAGCACAGTCGGAGGGGTTGTCTGCTTCATCCGCCCCTTTGCCCCTCTGTTCCTCTGTTCCTTTGTCCCTTTGCCCCTAGACTCCTCCGCTACAATGCCGCCACCATGGAAGACTTCATCAGCGAACCGCTCACCGCCCATCCCGGCACGTTCGACCCGCAGGCCATGGCCGCCGGCCTGCCCGGCCTTCCTGCCGGCTTCGACTGGCGGGGCGAATCGTACGAGGTCCTGGCGGAGCTGGAGCGGTGGAAGCAATCCGGCACGGAAGGCGGCCGTCCGGAGGGCGAGCGCTACCTCCGCCGGCATTACTACCGCTTGCACATGTCAGACGGCACGACATGGACCGTCTACTTCATCCGCCAAACCCCGCGCAGCGGCTCCCCCCGCCAGCGCTGGTTCCTGTACTCCATCGACCACTAGCATTACCTAACACTCCACCGCCAGCGCAGCGGCCCTGGCCACGCCACGTGCGACCGCCAACGCCGGCGTCACTCGTCGACACGCCGCATCTGCCCGCGCCTTATGCTTTGCGCGATGATCCGGTCAAGCATGTAGCTGACAAAACGAGTCGGAATCGCTTGTATATGGGTTCGCCGCATGGGATCATATTCTCCAGCCATTGCGCGTCGCCGAAGTATTGGCCTAGTCCATCGTCTCCCGTCCTCGCAGGTGTCACGTGAGCTCACTTCTCGCCGAATACGCCGCGAAGCTCGAACGCGACCATGCCGTCCCGAACTACATCGAGCCCACCATCGTGCTGGTGGATCGCAAGGGCGCGGACGGCCAGATCGCCCTGCGGCCGTTCGAGTGGCTGATTCGGCAGTTCGCCGACGGCATCGCCCGCACCTGGCTCGTCGTCGCGCCTAGCGGCGCGGGCAAAACGTCGCTGACCTGGCACGCGGCCATCCAGGCCTGCTACGCCGATCAGTGCCCCGTTTTCGTCAACCCGCTGACGTTACAGCTCTGCTGGGAGGACGGTATCCGCCCGGCGGAGTTCGTGCTCCAGGCCAAACCAAGTCACTTTCCCCAGGACGACTGGCGGCAGATCGTCGAGGACAACCGGCTCGTCTTGATCATCGACGCCGTCAACGAGCTGCAGCGCACGGTGAGCGAGGGCCAGTGGGACTTCCTCCTACGCCTGCTGGCCGGCGGACACCCGACGCCGGTGCTGGCCACGTCGCGCTACGCCGTCGATCCGCTTCAGACCCCGGGCCAGGGGCTGCGAGACGTTGAAACGCTCGACCTGGATGAGCTGACCGAGGACCAGATTCTCGCCTACCTGGCGAGACGCGGCCTCTCCGACGGCGACGAGCACCTGCGCGCTTTTCGAGCGGCGGGCATCGAGTTGGCGGCCCGCAACCCCTACCTTCTCAAACTGCTTACCGACTTGCTGCAGTATCAGCTCGAGGGGAGCCAAACGCGGGAGATTCCCCGGACGCGTGCGGAACTGCTGCTGGCCACCGTCCTGAGGCCCATTCGTGAGCATCGCCTAAAGCCGGCGGAAGTCGACCTGGCCAACACGGGACTGTCGATGGAGGCCGTGTTGACGGCGGCGGCCACGACCCTCTACGCCAGCGGCGGGCAACAGGCCCGCCTGGCCGACGTGCGCGACGCGCTGGTGCGCGTCTGGCCCGACCGGGAGGCCGTCGAGCAGGCCATCGTCGCGTTCTTCGATACCCAGATGGCGGATCTGGCGGAAGACAGCGGCGGCGACAAGGTCTTCCGCCTGACGCACGACTCGCTTCGCGACTTCGGGCTTGCCCTCGGCTGGCGCGAGGCGTCGCCGCCGGACTTCGTCTTTCATCCGGGACACCTGAACCAGTGTTTCGCGGATTGGGTCGGGATGCCTCCGCGGGCCGGGTCGGACGGGGATTCGGACGCGGACGAACTGGCGCTGACCTACCTGAATGAACTCGCCCGCCTCGGTTCCTGGGAGATCATGAGCGACGTCCTCGGCGCCAACCGTGGCCGCCTCTCCGAACAGACGCGCTCGGAGTACTGGGAGGCCATCGGCGAGGCGTTGCGTGACGTCGAATCCGAAGCGGCCGGGTCCATGGCCGACCAGCTGACGCGATTGCCCAAGGCGGTGCTGTTCGAAGCGGCCCACCACGGCATCCTGCGGCCTCTGCGTCTGCGTCTGTCTCGTCTGATCAAGGGGAGGATCAGACGTCCTGCGCAAAATGAGCCGACCGTGTCGAAAGACAGACTCCTGCGCGACGTGTATGTCCGCTTCGTCACGCGCCGGCTGGACAGCCGAGGCCTGCAGCGGGCGGCACGCGAGGCACGCGGCGAGAAGTCGTTCGCCCGGCCGCGCTGGTGGCGGCACGCTGCGGATGAGCCGCGTCCTTTCGTCCGCCCCGACGCCGCCGAAATACACCACCTCATCGATACTCTGGGTGATCCCCGCCGATTGGACCGCGATCGCGGCTTTGCGTCCCAGCGGTTGGGACTGATCGGGGACCCCATCGCCGTTCCGGTCCTGTGTCAGGTGCTCCGCGAGTGCGTCGAGCCCGTCCACCGCCGCCTGCGGGGTTCGTGCGCCAACTCGCTGGGGTTGATCGGCGACGAGTCTGCCGTGGAGGATCTGGTGGCGGCGATGAAGGGGGACGCCGACCCGGTTGTTCGCGGTTCATGCACCAACGCCCTCGGACTCATCGGTGACCGAGCGGCCGCGCGGGCCCTGATGGAAACACTGCTGCGTGACGACGACCCGGTGAATCGTGGTGCGGCCGCCAAGGCGCTGGGACTGATCGGCGACAAGGTGGCCGTGGAGGACCTGACCAGCGCACTGAAACAGGATGACGACCCGATGAACCGTGGTGCGGCCGCCAACGCACTCGGTCTGATCGGGGACAAGGCGGCCGTCGAGGATCTCTGCGAGGTTCTGCGCGATGACCAGGCACGCCCGGACGTTCGCGGTTCCTGCGCCAACGCGCTGGGCCTGATCGGGGAGAAGGCCACCGTAGCCGAACTCTGCAAGGTCCTGCGCGATGACCGGGTACGACCAGATGTACCCGCTTCGTGCGCCAACGCCCTGGGTCTGATCGGGGACAGGGTGGCCGTGCCGGATCTCTGCGTGGTTCTGCGCAACGACCGGGTGCGGCCGGACGTTCGTGGTTCCTGCGCCAACGCGCTAGGTCTGATCGGGGACGGGGTGGCCATGCCGGATCTCTGCGTGGTTCTGCGCGATGACCAGGCGCGATCGGATATTCGCGGTTCGTGTGCCAACTCCCTGGGTCTGATCGGCGACAGGGCGGCCGTGCCGGATCTCTGCGTGGTCCTGCGCGATGACCAGGCGCGATCGGATATCCGCGGGTCGTGTGCCAACGCCCTGGGACTGATCGGCGACAAGGTGGCTGTGCCAGATCTCTGCGGAGTCCTGCGCGATGAGCAGGCGAAATCGGATATCCGCGGTTCGTGTGCCAACGCCCTGGGACTGATCGGCGACAAGGCGGCCGTGCGAGATCTTTGCGAGGTCCTGCGCGATAAAGGGCGGCCGCCGGACGTGCGCGGTTCGTGTGCCAGCGCCCTGGGCCTCATCGGCGACCGAGCGGCCGCGCAGGACCTGACCGAGACGCTGAAGGAAGACCCCAACCCGGCTGTCCGCGGATCGTGCGCCAACGCCCTGCGGCGACTCGGCGTCGGGGCCACCACCTCCGAATCACGCATCGAACAAGCACAGAACCGCCAGACCGACCGGCTCGAACGCGACGTCGCTGTCCTGCTCGACTCCGCGTCCGACCCGAACGACGTGGAGCACGTCTTCCGGCGTCTGGCACGATTGCCCGCCGACCAGCTCACGAACGTCGCGCAGTCCGTCGATGCCAACCTCGCGGCGGTACAGCCGGACGACGCCGCACTCGCTGAGCGGCACCGAGCGTTGCGTGAGCTGGCGGAGCGGGTCAGGCGAGCCCAGGCCGAGGCCGACGAGCTGAGGGAGCATCCCGAGCGCATTCTGACGCACTACGTCAAGCGCGTTCGGCCCCTGTTCCCGGTGCCCCAACCCGCGTCGCTGGCGACCCCGGCCCCAGTCGCCACGGACGTCGCTCGCGCCCCCGAGGGCCTCGCGGCGGCGATCGAGTACGCGGGCCGACTCCCCGCGGCCTCCGCAGCAGCCCCCCCGTCTGACGCCGAGATGCTCGCGGAGATCGAAGGTCTCGTGAAAAAGTGCGCAGAACTCGGCTGGCCGGTTTCGTTCGGCCGCGACAAGTTCATGGCCCCGAGGCAGCGCAAACGCCGGGCCGCGGAGATCCTGCTTCTCCGGTATGCCTTCGCCCGCCACCAGGCACGCTTGCGCAGGTTCTTCGAGATCCGCAGGGATCAGCTCAATGTCTCGGTCGCGGATTACCGCGAATTCACGGCGACGTTCGGCATCAATGCCCTGCATCGCGAGTTGCCTGTTGGCAAGGGAACGATCTACAAGCTCCAGGTCTATGCGATTCTCAAGAGCTTCCTGCCCACCGAGGCACAACTCAACCCGGTGAAAGCCGAGCGCACGAACGTGGTACAGCCAACGAGTGACGCGGAAATGGAGGCCTCGGAGCCGGCCAGGAGCGGTCAGCCCGCCGTCGACCCGCGTGAGGAAGCCGAGGTCTTCCGTCAACTGGACGAGCTGGCCGACTTCATGCTGCCCGGACTACCCGCGCAGATCCGGAAGATGTACGAAGCTGGTGACGAGGCCATGACGCTCGAAAACGTCAAGCAGTACGTCCGCGATGCCCGTCGCGGGAAGCCGCGATCGTAGCCAGGCCTGCCCCCCAGACGTCGAACGCCCGCCGCACCGCCCACGTTTTCCGACCCGTCCTCGCTCTCGCACGCACGTTTTTTTCCTCACTGACCAGCCATCCAAACTGACCGCGCGGTCAGTGTGACCGCCGAGACAATCGTAAGGCCTTTTCTGCAATCGTGTTATGGCAACTGACCCTGACCGCGCCGGCTGGGGCAGAGAGCCTCGTCGACGCGTGTCGGCGAGTGACTCCGGTCCCAAATGACGGAGTATCGCGATGTCTGCTCAGCTTGTCCCCTCTGGAGTCGGTCGGGTCCCCACCCCCTCCCGCGTCGCCGCGCCGGCGTACCGCCGCGTCGTCCACCGCCCTCCGTGGTGCCCTGGTGACGCCGTCCCGCACACCTGCAACTGCGGCGTCTGCGTCACGCACGAGCCGCTGCCCGGCGGCCCGGCGCCGGCCCGTGTTACGCTCCCGCCGCGGTGGTATCGCGGCGCGAACGCGCGAGCGATCGGGTTCTGGTTCACGCTCGTGGTCGAGTTGTCGCTGGCGGGTGCGTACGCCTTCGCCCGCGACGCCCTGTCGCACGGCTTCACCCTGACCACCTTCCACGCGTGGTGTCTGGCGAACGGCTTCGCCGGGTAACAAACCACCCGCGCGTCGATGCCCCCCAAGCGGCCCGACCAATCCTCGGGCCGCTTTTCCATTTGACCACCAGAGCAAACGCCCGCCCCTCTTCCGCCTCGTTGTCTAGTTGCCTTATTCCCAACAGAGAAAGGCCCCAACCGGGAAGCGGCCAGGGCCCTTGGAGCGTTCAGATGGTGCGTTTCGCTTCTACCGCCGACGGAGTAATGCCCCGACCGACAGCAGGAGCAGCAGTGAAGAAGGCTCGGGAATCGGCACAACCGCGACGTCGCCGCATTCCACCGGCGGCAGGCCGTCGCCCGGGTTATCGGGGCCGAACTCGGGCCCGAGCACGTAGCTCGAACCGTCCGTCGTGAACGTGTTCAACTGGCTGAAGTAATGGGGATATTCGCCGTAGCCGACCGCCGGGTGATACCCCATGTCGTCGCGTGACCAGTCGATGGTCATGCCCTGCTGGAAATTCGTGTCCTGGGTCAGTTGGTACAGCTCGGACATCGCCATACCGTCACCCTTGTAGATCACGTCCTCGCCGACGTCGTGCAGATAGAACGCGCCCTGCGAGTCGATCGCGAAACCGACGTTGCGCTGCGTCTGGGGCAGACCCGTGAACGAACCCACCAGCGACACGGCGCCGGTCGTCAGGTTGATGGTGAACAGGCGCGTCGTGGTGAACTGCGACCGAATCCCATACATCTGCCCATCCACGGGATTGAACGCGATGTCGTCCAGCGACTGCGTGCTGAGCGTGCCCTGCGGGGTCGCCTGGCCGGTGGCCATGTTGACGCTGTACAGGCCGCCCGCGGCGCCGCCCGTGGACTTGTAGAGGGATGCGTACGCCCAGAGATTCCCGTCGGCGTCGAAGTCCATCCCGCCAAAGCCGATGTCCGGGACGTTCATCGAACCGACCGTGGTGTAATTGGTCGGATCGTTCGTGTCGAACGTGATGAGCGAGTCGGGCCCATCGAGGGGGCGTTCGAGGCCATTGGGGGCATACACGGTGACTGCGTTCGCGGTCAGGCTCGCCGCCAGCAGGACGCCGACACAGATCATGAGTTTGTACATCCTAATCATCTCCTGTTTCTGTGAAGCGTGCTCGAGTTAGCGACGACGGGCCAGGGCCAGACCGGCGACGACCAGCAGACCGAGAGCGCCGGGCTCGGGGATGGTGTTGGCAACCATATCATCGAACACGAGCGGCTTGCCGGGAGTCGAGTGGCCCTGGATCTCGACGCGGGCGATGGGCGTATCGCTGTGCCAGCCGTGCCAGGCCCAAAGAGGATGCTCGATGTCGATGGTCACCGTGTCGATGACGGCGCCGAGCGTGTCACGGAACGTGACCGTGCTGACGTCCAACTCGTCGGCAGTACCGATGTAGCCACCGAACTCCGACACGGGGGTGTCGAACTCGAAGGCGGCCCAGCCGGTAACCGAGCCCATCATGATGTTGCCATTGTACGGGTAGATGTACTCTTCGGTGGGAACGCTGTAAAGACTGGTCGCGATGTAGCCGTAGTGGGCAACCGTGTCATCGAACGTCCCCGCGCCGTCGAAGATGTCGATCGGCGTCTCCGTGCCACCGACGCTGCCGATGGTCTCAAACCCCTCGTAGAGTTCGCCGGTGAACGGATCGATCGGGGTCACGCCGGCGCTGGCGGCGGCGACACAGCAGGCAACAAGAACAGCGAGTGTGGTACGGGACAGGGTCATTTCAGCTCCTCCTTTGATGCTCCGGTTCACGTGACCGTGCTCAAGCGCGGTCCACTGGATACGAGAATAACCGGACGGAGATCCCACTGCAAAAGTTTTCTCAAGAATCCCGAAAATTTTCCCCAGGGAACGCTATCCGCTCTGGCATGGCCGGGGGCACGGGTTTATACTGACTTACATGAACCGAGGACCGTTAGCCGATGAACAGCCCCGGTCGGCCTTTGCGCCCCCCTCATTCCCGGCGCACGCCCGTGCGGTCGTCCGCTCCGTCCGCGGCGCCTTCTGCGAGCTGCTCAGTTCCGTCGGCGCCGGCCCCGACGTTCCCCAGGACGTCAGCCGACGCTTCGGCCTTAACAAGAACCTCGCCTGGAAGGTCTGCAAGATCATCCAGACCGATGACCCCGCCGTCGCCCTGGAGCACATGCCCGGCGCCGCCGGCATCAAGATCTTCCTGCGTTCGCTCGAACGCGCCGGGAGCAGTCCCGAACTGCTGCAAACCGCCCGCCAGGCTGTTCAGGAGTACGACCGGCTGATTCGCGTTCACGCCGGCGACCGTGCCACGCTCGAGATGATGGGCGGCGAGCTCAGTCCTGTCGGTCGTCGCCAACGCGACGAATATCATCGCAAGCTCCTGTTTCAGGGTGCCAGCTATGTTTGGGGCGTTCAGTGTCGGGCGATGCTCAAGATCGGACTCGTCGGCATCGGCTCGCAACCCGGTACGCTCGACTTCGCCTCGCTTAGCGCCCTCATCGATTTCCGCCGGCTGCGTCCGGACGTCACCTGGGTCATGGCCATGCGTGAGTCGCACAACGACGACGGCAGCGTCATGCTCAGCTCGCCGATCGAGGCCATGGACCCGCGGTTTGCGAGCCCGGACCAGGCTCCCCTCCTGGCCGATTTCTGCTCGCAGCCGCCCCCGGAGCTGCGGCGGATCGTCGATCGCACCGGGACCAACTTCGAGCTGGTCGAAGGGCAGGTCGGCAACACCGGCGCACGGACGTCCGTCGTCGGCGTGATCCAGCGCGGCATCCCCTACTACCGCTCGGCCGAGAACGAGTGGGGTGAGCATTCCGCCGTCTGCGATACACCGGCCAAGCTCATGCTGCTCGACCTCTTCGTCCACAACAGCCTGACCTTTGCCATTCCGCCGGAGCCGGTCCTCGTCAGTCGGCTTCCCAGTGGCGTGCCCCAACCCGGGCGCAAGCGCAAGCGGCTGCCGCTGCACGAGCGTCTCCAGGACCTCGGCATGGGCGCGACACCGGTGGCAACGCCCGAGATCCGGCGTTACAACCAGATGATCGAGACGATGTTCGCCCGCACCGGCTGGGACCCCGCTGACTTCCACGGTTTCCGCATGAAGATCGCCTACCCGGCCTGTCCGACCGCCCTTCTGCTCCGCTACCGGCTGCCGCCGGCGCCCTGACCGCCTCGCGTGAGACGCCGTTCTCGGGGAAAACGGTTCCCTGCTGTCGCTATCCAGAGCCGGAATCTGTCCCGCGCCGAAAAATCCGCGCGCCGCCCGGGCGGCCGGCGGCGATCCAGACATGGCCGGTCCAGGAAGGCGGAGATTGGGCGATGAGCGGCTGCCTCGGGAGCGATTACGGGACGACACGCCTCCGCGCAGGGCATAGCGCCGTAAGTGCATATTAAACCGTATGTTGCGATGTGTCAGGAAGTGTATGGGAGCGGTTCCAAATCCCTTGCTGTGATCTTAGCAATCGGCTAGAATTCCGCGTGCTTCGTGTGAAGTGTTCAGGCCGAAACGGTACCCACGACGGTGCCGTTTACCGCGATAGATCATGCCTGGATTGCATGGTCCTCGGCCGTGTGTATTGCCCGGGGAATTGTGCGATGGTGGCCGTCACCCCCCGGCGGCCCTAACGGAGTCTGGTACGTGTTTCGTGGTTCGGAGAGAGTAGTAGCGCCTCCGACAATGGCTGGGTGTAAGCACTCCCGCGTGTGAGTCCCCGCTACTGAGCATGTTAGGCAGGCGCTGGTATCAGCAGGGAGTCCCTGCGCAGAGAGACGAGAAGGAGTAGTCTGATGAGAGTGAGTTTGGTGCTTCTGGCTGTGATTGCAGTGGCGATGCCGGCTATGGCCGACAAGATTCTCGACACCTCGATCGCGGCGTTCCAGTCGCCGGCAGCCGCCGGCGCCCGTCAACTGGCCATGTCGACCGGCTTCGAAGCGGCCGACGGGTTCACGACGGGTAACATCAACGGGCAGGCCGGCTGGAGCGTGTTTGACGGCGACACGAATCAGATCGTCTGCAACGCGAATCCGGCGGACGGCAGCATGCACTACCGCAACCAGTACGAGCCCACGATGGACACCGGCTCGCTGGTTGGTGCGTTCAGTCCGGACCTGGGCGCTGCCCTTCCGAGTGCGCACACGATCTCGGTCGACGTGTGCATCTCGGCCGACGGCGGTGCGAACTATGACGTCGCGCCGCAGGCGCCCTCGCAGAGCATGCTGACGGCCCGCGTGTCCTTCGACTGGCTCGGCAACATCTTCGTGCTCGACGACATCGGCGCAGGCCTGGACTTCCAGGACACCGGCGTCGCCTGGACGATCGGCGAGTACAAGAATCTGACGATCGCCATCGATCCGGTTGCCGACACGGCCGACTACTACTACGACGGCACGCTGATCTACAGCAACTGCGCCGGCCTCTGGGGCGGCACCACGACCGAGCAGGTCGTCCTGCTGTCGGACAACTACCACGGCACGGACGTCGGTGATTTCGATAACCTGGTGGTTACGCCCGAGCCGGCCAGCTTCCTGCTGATCGGTCTGGCGAGCCTGTTCCTTCGCCGCCGCTAGTTGACCTCCTCCTCAACTGATGGACGCTGAAGGGCGTACACGCCCCCGCCGGCACCCCGGCGGGGGCGTTCTTTTTGGCGCGCCGGGCACGGCGTGATGACTTGGACGTGCGAGCCGGTAGGGCGGATTCCACCCGCCGTTTCTTTCGCACGCCAACCCGCGTCCATTCCTCGAACGCGTGCTCCTACCACTCCGCCCGAAACGGAGTGTGGCATGCTGAAGCCGAAGGCGCCGGCATGTACACCCCTACCGCTCCGTCCGGAACGGCAGCGCCGGCAACCCTGCCCGATTGACCAGGTTCGGGATCGGCTCCGGCAGCATGTTCCACGCGTACCGCACCGCGACCGGTTCCGCCAGGCCGTCGTGCCAAACCACCACCGTCTCGCCTTCGATCCGCGCTTCGGCTGGCGTGTACTTGCCGTCCTCGCCGGCGATCTCAAACCCAGTCGGCTGCGACCCATCGCGTAGCACCAGCCCGCCGCCGGTATGGTCGAACTCGATCCGCACGCGCCCGTCCGTGACGGTCATCTTGCGGAAGATCGGCCCCGAGCACACGAGTTGGTCGTTCCCGTACGTCCGGGCCAGCGCCCACAGCGCCAGCCGCCGGCCGACTTCCTGCTTGTTCCGTGGGTGGATGTCGCGCCCGTCGCCGATGTCAATCGTCGCGGCGATGCCCGTGTTGGGGATCGACAAGGCGGCGACCTGCGCCTCCCACACCGCCGGCAGTTGCTCCAGACCGATGTCCGGCCAGTACTGCGAGTAGTTGAACGGGGCGAGCTGCACGAAGTAAAACGGGAAATCGCCCTCGCCCCAAACCTCACGCCAGCCGCCGATCAGCGCCTTCATCTTGGCGCAGTACGTCATGCCGTCGTTCGGGATGACGTTCGCTTCGCCCTGGTACCAGATGGCCCCGCGGATCGCGAACGGCGCGAGCGGATGGATCATCCCGTTGTACAGCCCCGTCGGCTCACGCTCGCTGGCCAGCGGGTGCCGCGGCCAGGCCGGCGCCGCCGGGACCGACTCGCCGGCGGCCAGTGCCGCCTCCGTGGCCGTCCTCCACTCCTCGATCTCCTTCAGCTTCGCCGGCAGCTCTTTCGTGCGGTAGTCCTCGTCCCGCTGCTTGATCAGCTCGACCATCTGTTGCAGCGACGGTACGCCGGCGAAACCGCACGGCGGCGTCCACGGCTCGATGGCCGTCCCGCCCCACGATGAGTCGATTAACCCGATCGGCACATCGAGCCGCCGGTACAGCTCGCGCCCGAAGTAGTACCCCGCTGCGGAAAAGCCACCCCACGAGCCCGCCCCGATCGTCTCCGGGCTGCACACTCGCCACGTGGCATCTACATCGTCGGCCGGCTCACCGACCGCAGCGCGCCCCACCTCGAACAGGCGGATACGCGGGTAGCTCGCCGCGGCGATCTCCTCCTCGCCGTTCAGCGCCACGCCGACGCCCATCTCCATGTTCGACTGCCCCGAGCAGAGCCACACCTCGCCGATGAGGATGTCGGTCCGCTCCAACGTGTTCGTGCCCTTCACCGTCAGCGTGTGCGGTCCGCCGGCGGTCATGGCCGGCAGCGTCACCCGCCAGCGGCCGTCCTTGTCGGCTTTGGCCGTGGCGCTGTTCTTGTTCAGCGTGACCGTCACCTCTTCGCCGGCGTCGGCCCAGCCCCAGACCGGCAGCTCCATATCGCGTTGCAGCACCATGTGATCGTCGAAGATGTGTGGCAGCCGCACTTCCGCCACCAGTGGGGCGACCAGAACGCCGGCCACCGCCCACGCCGCGAGCCACCGCGGCCACGTTCGCCGAGACGCGCACGAGTTCATGCTCTTCTCCAGGTAGGTCTGCTGATCGTCGCGCCGCGCTTACTGCTTCTGCACGGCGAAGTAGTCGATCCCGATCGCCGGGGCGGCGACGCCGTCATCCGCTCCTTCGTAGATCAGCGTCAGTGTATGCGAACCGGCGGCCAGGTCGCGACTCTGCAACCGGAATTGTCGGGCCAGCACGCGATACGGAACGTACAGGTCGATGACGTCGCCCAACGACTTGCCGTCTAGCTCGACGCGTACCCGCCCGCCAGTGTTGTCCAGACGTGCGGCCAGGTGCAGCCGGTACTTGCCCGTCTCGGCGATCGGCAGGTTCATCTCCAGCTTCTGCCCCGCAGCCGTCGGCCGCCAGACGCAAAGCTCGCTACCCGCCCACAGGTTGTTCGTTTCCTTCTCGACCGGTGCATTCGCTGGCAGCAGCTCCTCCGCCTGGACATACACCGCGTTGTGCATGGCGAAGCCCGCCGCCGGCTCCCAGTTGGCCGGCAGATCCAGCGGTCGCAGGTCCTCATCGGTGATGGGCAAGTGGTCGTCGATCGTCCCGGGCCGGGCGTAGTAGTAGCCGATACGGGCGTACGAAATCCCGGGCACGACGTCGTGCGGGTACAGCTCCATGTAGAACGCGAAGCGGTTGTGGAACGGCAGATCGTCGATGATGTGCCAGCGGTCGTTCGTCACGAAGCCGCGGTTGCCCGGGCCGTCATCGCGCGGCTGGCCGCAGTAGGCACAGATGAAGATATCCGGCACCGACCACGCGTAGTTGAAGTAGTCCTCCGACCCCGTCCCGAACGTCGACGGCACCACGTCGTCATCGACGAAGATCTTCTCATCGCCTTCGCCCCACCAGCCGCCGTACGGCGTCGGTACGCGCGCCGGGTTCAGCAGCATCAGCGCCGTCCCGACGTACCGCCCCGCCCCCTGCGCCACCACATACGGCATATCCTTCGGCGGGCGATGCGTCCCCAGCACGCCGTGGTCGACACGCCACCGCGCCCGGAAATGCAGCGACCGCTCATTCCATTCGTACGGCTGCGAGCACGCCGTGCCCGCCACCGTCACTTCCTGCCCGCCGCGGTTCTCCAGCACGATCCGTAGCGACGACGCGAACGGCATCACGTAGCGACAAGTCATCGTCCCGTCCGGCGACACCGTGAACGGCAGCGAGCGGTACGGGTTGATACCCGGCGCCGCCCCGAAGAAATCACCGATCGGCGACTGCACCTGGCCCCAGTCCGCCCCGTCGCACAGCACGTGCAGCAACGTCTGCCGCAACGCGAGATCGATGTCCGCGGCCTCGACCCGCAGCGTCAGCCGCGACAGCTCCGCCGGCCCGTCGATCTTGACGACTTCCCGGCTCTCGCCCGGCGGCAACGTTACGCTGATGTCCACGGGCGTTTCCGCGGCGTTCTCAGCGAAAGCCGCGTCCGGATCGCCCAGCACCCGCGCCGCCTGCCGCAGCTCGGGCTCGTACTCCTGCAAGTCCGCCGGCGTGAACGTCCGCACGAACGTCCCCGGCTCGTACTCGCGGATCTGCACGTGGTAGAAGTGCACCTTCTTCACATCGCCGATCCAGACCATCCGGCAGCGTTTGCCGAACGGGATCGGGCAATACGCGGCCTCATGCTGCTGGAACGTGTTGGCGAAATCGGACGTATCGAGCGTGCCCTCGGCGGCCATGGCCTTGTACGGACAGAAGAGGAAATCCGCCGCCGGCCCGTCGTAGACCGGCTTGTGCATGTCGTCCAGGAAGAGCTGGATGCTGCCTTCGATGGCGGCGGTCCAGGTGCGGACGATGGCGCCCGGACCCTGCACGTCGCAGATGAGATATTGCCCGACGCCGTCGGCGTTGGGCGGCTCGACGACAGCCTCAAAGCCGGGCGTGTCCTCGCCGCCGAAGCCGTCCGAGTTGCCGAACCACCCCGGCCCGCCGGGCTGGTTGCTGGCTCGGTCAAAGGATGAGAACTGCACCGTCCGATAAGCCGGATCAGGCAGTTCGGTCAGCCGTTGCATGTCGGTCATCTCGCCGAGCAACTGTCCCGTATGGATCGGGTTACGAGTCGCACAGCCGGCGGGGATCAACAGCGTAACAATCAGCAATCCACGATGAGCCAAAGCCCTCATTTCTCCACCTCGCTTTTTCTGCTCGTGCTTCGAACTTATTCCAGCCGGAAAGGCGACAGCATACAGCGCAGACGCCCGGGGCCCAAGTCCGCGCCGACCGCCGCACGGGCGAACCCTCCCAGTGTGCCACTGCTCTTGAGCAGTGTCTTCCGCCCCCGCCGGCCGCAACGAGTGTGAGCCCCCGCCAGCCGGACAGAGGCCTCTCCACGTCCGCGCCATGTGTGCCGGCCAACCGACCCGCTCGCTACCGCTCGGGGCTCGGACAGACGCCGCGCGGATCGCGCTGGACAGCCCGCGAAGCGGGCGCCGGAATCTAGCCCCGGGTGAGCGAACGGCCGCCCCGCGGCCATTCGCGAAACCCGGGGAAAGGCCGTTCCTAACATCCAAGCCCGCGCAGCGGGCGGCGGAATCCAGGTCCCGGCAACCCCGCCGCGCTACCTTCCGTCGCCCGCTCCGCGGGCTGAGGAGGGGGTAATGGCGTCGCGTCCCCCGGGTTCCGTCCGCCGCCGACCGCCCGTTTCGGCAACCGGCGTCCCCACCGACACAGCACCTGTCGCATATCTCGTCCCCCCTCCCCGGCGGACTCCACCCGGGGCTACACTCCGCAGCCCTCCGGGCCGACACCCAATCGCACGCACCGCTCCACCCCACGCGCGCGCCCTCCGAGTGTGCCACTGTTCTTGAACAGTGTCTTTCGCCCCCGCCGACCCCAACGAACGTGAGCCCCCGCCAGCCGCGCAGAGGCCCCTCCACGCCCGCGCCATGCGTCCCCGCCAACCGACCCGCTCGCTACCGCTCGGGGCTCGGACAGACGCGTCCGCCACGCTGAGGCCCGTCCGCCGAACGCTCCGCCCCCCTCCACGCGCAGAATCTGCCTCCCCTCACCACCCCCACCGCCACCCCGCCGAAGGCCGCCGGCGGTTCATCTCGATAACGATAAGCGGAACATGACCGACCGAACCCGTCCACCCGCCGAATCGGCGACGAGTCGCCGACGATGGGCCCCGTTGCTGTTGGCCGCGGGGTGCTGGGCCAGCTTCGCTTGCTTCCTCGCCTGCTCCGAATCCTTGCGACGCTTCGGCACCGAATTGCTCCGCCTGGTGCAGAAGGTCGGCGGGACGGGCGGATGATCGTCAACCTGCTGTGGCTGATCGTGCTTTTCGTCGCCGCCGGCGTGACGGCCCGCGCCATTCTGCGCCACCTGCCGCCAGAACCCGGCGATTCCCCCGCAGAACGCGCCATCGCCGGCGCCACGGTCTTCGTCACCTGCACGCTGGCGGCGGGGCTCCTGCCCGCGACCGTCGCCGAAATGACGGGCCTGCCGCTCGTCACGTTGCCGATCATGGCTGTGCTGATGACCGTGTCGGCGATCGTGCTGCAGTTCTGCGGGCGAGCGCGCCCCCCTGCTGCAACACTGCCCGCAGCGCGACGCTGGCGTCTGCGTCTGTCGCGTGTGCTGCTGCTGACCGTGGCGCTACCTGTCGCGTTGCTGCACGTCGGCTTGCTGATCGAGGGCGCTCTTCGGCCGCCGATCGGGGCGGACGGTTTGTTCTACCACCTGCCGAACGTCGTGCGCTGGCTCGCCCACGGCCGGCTCGACATTGTCCCCGGCCTCGTGCACCCGTCTACGTCCGGCAACGGCGACGTGTGGATGATGCTCTTCGCGGCGACGCGCGTGGAGCCGCTGATCGAGCTTAGCTTCGTGCCGTTCGGCCCGCTGCTGGCGCTGACCGTCGTGCTGATCGCCCGCGAACTCGGCGCCCGTCGGCACGGGGCCGTCACCGCCGGCCTGCTCGTGCTGGCCACGCCGATGATCTCGCTCCAAATGTACAGCTCGTACGTGGACCTGTTCGGGACGACGTTCCTGGCGGTTGGGGTGTACTACCTGCTGCGCATGCTGCGAGCCACCGGTTACAAACCGGTGCCACAAGGAAACACGCGGCACATCGTCGTCGCCGGCCTGAGCCTCGGCGTCGCCATCGGCACCAAACTGCCGTTCCTCGTCTGGTCGGGACCGATCGTGGCGGGCCTGCTCGCCGTGCTGGCCTGGCGCTGGTGGCACTCACGCCAACGCCGCGTCTTGACCCTCGCCATCGTCTTCATCCTGATGATGATCCCCGGCGGCGCGTTCTGGTACCTGCGGGCCCTATGCCAGACCGGCTGGATCTTCTACCCGGTGCAGGTGACCATCGCCGGCCACACGTTCGGCGAGGGCCTAGCCACGGAGGGGTTGGTCAGCGTGCCGCGCCCCGGCCTGCCGTCGCTCGCTTATCCGTGGTTCGAGTGGAAGAACAGCGGCTACAACTACAGCGAAGGCAGCGGCGTCGGCCCGCACCTGCCCGTCTTCGCCGCCGTCGGTCTGCTCTACCTGCTGCTCCGCCGACGGCGCGGCCGGTCACGCCCTCCATGTCCGGCGACCTGGACCATCCTCGGCCTGATCGCCCTCGGCTATACGCTCGAACTCACGCTCTTCCAGTCGCACCCACGCTATGCCTTCCCGCTGTGGACACTGCTCCTGGCGGCGAGCGCCCCCCTGCTCGGCCTGCTCCTCCGGCGAGCGGCACCGTTAACGGTCCCGCTCCTCTGCCTGACCGTCTGCCTCTCCGTCGCAATGACCGGCCTGTGGTCTGCGAAACGTCTCCTCGGCCGCGTCCGCGATGGCGACCTGAGCCGCGCCTACCTCTACGAAATCCCGCCGGTCATCGACACGCTCCCCCCGGGCACGGTCGTTCTCAACCTCGGAGAAGTGACCGCGAACTACCCCCTGCTCGGCGCAGCGTGGACGAACGTCGTCCTCAGCCCGAAGACCGCGGTCGTCTACGGCCTCACCCCGCCACTGACGCACGAAGCCCTCGCCGCCCGCGGCGTCGACGTGGTCTACATGCGTGGTGACGGCCCACCGCCGTTCGCCGACGACGTGGAATTCCATACAATTTTTGACAATTGCCACGATCCCGACCGCCGACCGACCACCATTCCCACCCGCATCTACGGCGTCGGCCCGCTCCCGCCGCCCGCCCACCCGTAGACCGCACCCGCTCCCGCCCCTACTTGGACACCGCGGCTCGCAGTATTAAGATGCCGGTCGAGCAACGGTGCACGCCGGTGCGTGCGCAGCGACCATTCCCATGAATCACCATCTTCCAACGAAAGGACTGGGCATGAGACTCTCCCGCATGTTGACCCTGCCGGTCTTGCTGCTGGTGCTGCCCGCGGCAGCGCCCGCCGGCCCGGCGGCCGATGAGCTGCTCGACCTGCTCAGCGGCGAGTTGCAGTATTCGATGGAACACCTGGCCATGCCCGATGGCACAGGACCCTACTACCTCGCCTACACCGTCACCGACACCGACACCATCGGCATTTCGGCCACGCTCGGCGCCCTGGCCCGCGAGCAGACCAGCGACAACCGCTGGCTCGACGTCGATGTCCGCGTCGGCGACTACGACCTGGACAGCACGCACAAGATCCGCGGCGGCAACTCCCGCTTCGACCCGATGGACATGATGGGCACCGAGGGCGCCTCGCTCAGCCGCGAGATCGACGCCGACTCCATCCGCCACGCGGTCTGGCTCGCCACCGACAGCGCCTTCAAGGGCGCCGCCCGGAAGTACGAGCGCGTCCTCACCAACCTCAAGACGCAGGTCGAGGAAGAGGACAAGTCCGGTGACTTCACTCGCGAAGAGCCCGCCGTCTACAGCGAGGCGCCGGCCAAGCTGACGCTCGACACCGCCACCTGGGCCGCGACCCTGCGCGACGTCTCCAAGATGGCCCGCGATTACCCGTTGATCTACTCGTCGTCGGTCTCGCTCGTGGCCACCGCCGAGACGCGGCGCATGGTCACCAGTGAGGGTACGCGGCTGTGCGTCGCCCAGACGCTGCTCCGCGTGGCGGTCAGCGCCGACACGAAGGCCGACGACGGCATGGAACTCAACCAGACGTTCATCTTCAACGCCTCCAGCGAAGCCGGCCTGCCCACGCCCGACCAGATCAAGGCCGCCTTCAAGGACGTGATCGACCAGGTCCTCGCCCTGCGCGAGGCGCCGCTGGTCGAGCCCTACATCGGTCCGGCCATCCTCATGAACCGTGCCAGTGGCGTCTTCTTCCACGAGATCTTCGGTCACCGTATCGAGGGTCATCGCCAGAAGGACGTCAGCGAGGGCCAAACCTTCGCCAAGATGGTCGGCGAGGCCGTCCTCCCCGACTTCCTCACTGTCCGCGACGACCCGACGCTGGCCAACTTCGGCGGCGAGGACCTGCGCGGCTTCTACCGCTACGACAACGAGGGCGTCGCCGGCCAGAACGTCCTGCTCGTGGAGAACGGCATCCTGCGGCGGTTCCTCCAGGGCCGTTCGCCGCTCGAGGGCTTCCCGCACTCCAACGGCCACGGCCGCCGGGAGGAGGGCAACACCGTCGTCGCCCGCCAGGGCAACTTGATCATCGAATCCAGCGCCGCCGTCAGCTTCGATGAGCTCCGCAAGCTACTCATCGAGGAATGCCGCAAGCAGGACAAGCCCTACGGCCTGCTCTTCTCCGACATTTCTGGCGGCTTCACCGGCACGCGTCGCTCGGGTCCGCAGTCTTTCAAGGTCCTGCCGATCGTCGTCTACCGCGTCTACGCCGACGGCCGCCCCGATGAGCTCGTCCGCGGTGTCGACATCGTCGGCACGCCGCTGACCTGCTTCTCCAAGATCATCCGCACCGGTGACGATCCCGCCGCCTTCAACGGCACTTGCGGCGCCGAGTCCGGCAGCGTTCCCGTCTCCGCCGTCAGCCCCAGCATCCTCGTCTCGCAGATCGAGGTCGAGAAGCGGCAGCGCGAGCAGGACAAGCCGCCGATCCTGACGCCCCCGATCGCGGAGGAGAAGTAAGGCCCGCGCCCTGCGGCGCGTGGCCCCGGGCCCGACCGTGAAACCTCGACCCGGCCCCGCGGCCGGTTCATTGCCAGGAGCAAAACCGTGAAACACCAGCTTCAAAGACTCTTCGCCGTCCTCGGCCTGGTGGTGGCACTCGCTCTACCCTCGTTCGCCCAGGACGACAGCCTGCCCGGCAGCGACGTGCTCATGAAGGCTCTCGCCGACGAGCTCGCCCGCTCGATGACCCTCAAGCTCGAAGACCTCGCCACCCCCTACTTCATCCAGTACGACGTCTCCGACAGCATCAACTACACGCTGTCGGCCACCTACGGCGCCATCGTCGATTCCGATCGCACGCGTGGCCGCACGCTCAACTGCCAGGTCCGCGTCGGTTCATACGAATTGGACAACACCAACTTCGCCGAGAGCGGACTGGGGCGGCTTTTCGGCGGGCGACGGGGCGGCGGCTCGCGCGCCGGCCTGCCCCTCGACGATGACTACATGGCCATTCGCCAGATCGCCTGGCTCGTCACTGACGGCGAGTACAAGGGCGCCGTCGAGACCCTCACGCAGAAGCAGGCCTACCTGCGCGACAAGAACATCGCCGACCGGCCCAACGACTACACCCCCGCGGATCCGGTCGAACACCTCGACCCGCCGGCCGTGCTCGAGTTCGACCGCGCCGCCTGGGAGGAGAATCTTAAGCAGCTCTCCGCCCGCTTCAAGGAATACCCGCAGGTGCAGGACTCCGGCGTGCGCTTGTACGTCGGCGCAGGCAACTCCTATCTCGTCAATTCCGAGGGCACACGCCTGCGCACGGCCGACACCGGCGTGCTGCTGCTGGTCAGCGCCCGCGTGCAGTGCGAAGACGGCATGCGCATCTCCGACAGTCGCAGCTACACCGGCCTGACCGTTGCCGACCTGCCGCCCATGGAGCAGCTCAGCGCCAATCTTGATGAGATGGTCGCCGGCCTCACCGCCAGCATGGAGGCCCCCTCCATCGACTTCTACGCCGGCCCGGTGCTCTTCGACGGCGTGTCCGCCCCGCAGGTATTCCGCAGCATGCTGGCCGACGGTCTCGCCGCCAAGCCGGACCCCGTCGGCGAACGCCGCCGCAGCCGATCGGATGGCGGCAGCCTTGAGACGAAACTCGGCGCCCGCGTGCTGCCGAAGTCGTGGAAGGTCTGGGACAACCCCACGACCGAGCGTCAGTACGGCAAGGTCCTCCTCGGACACTACAAGTATGACGAAGAGGGTGTGCCCGCCCAGCACGTCGATCTCGTCGTCGATGGCCGTCTCAAAACGCTGTGCGCGTCGCGCGCTCCCACGCAGAAGCTCACCGCCTCCAACGGCCACGCCCGCCGTGGCGGCGGCGGCGGAGCCCAGGCCGCCGTCGGCTGCCTGTTCCTTGAGGACGAGGACGGCCTCTCCGTCGACGACCTCAAAATGCAGCTTATCGAAGCCGCCCGTGACGAAGGCCTCGAGTTCGGCGTGCGCGTCGAGTCCATCCGCTCGGCAGAGATTTCCTCTAGCCAGTCCGACCTGATCGCCATGCTCCTGCGCGGCCGTCGTGGCGGCGGTGGTGGCGGGCCTCGGCTCGGCGACCCCGTCCTGGCCTACAAGGTCTTCGTCGAGGACGGCCACGAAGAGCCCTTCCGCGGCTGCGAGTTCGGCGACGTCGATGTCAGCGAGCTCAAGGACATCCTGGCCGCCGGCGACTCGCCGGTGATCTACAACTACATCGGCGTCGGCATGCGCGGCACAACTCCGCCGACGACGATCGTTGCTCCGCCGGTGCTCTTCGAAGAGCTCGAGCTCTCGCGGATTCAGGAGGAATACGACAAGCCGCCGATCCTCCACGACCCGATCTTCCGCAAGTAGCGTCTTCCGTGGCACCGGTTGCATCCGGTGCGTCGCCCCGGACGTGTAGCGTCGGCCCCCCGTGGCCGACGTCGACCGGCAGAAACCACACAGCGGCGCGGGCACCCACCCACGGGTCCCCGCGCCGCTGCCGCGCGCCGAACCGTCTCCCGCCCCGCCGGCCACGCCCCCCCATCGCTTGCCGACCCACCCCCGTCCTCGCGCCGTTCTGCCTTCTGACGCCTGTCGCCTGACTTTCGACTTCCGCCCATTGCCCTGCGGTCGTTGTCGGCGGTACAATCTGCTCAACGAGCTGGCGATCCCGAGCGTTTTCCGGGTCGCCGGCGCGGGTCAGGGTGTGGGGCGATGGGGACTAACGTTCTCAGCTACCGCGGGTGGACAGTGTGCAGCCGGCCAACGGCGTGCGTCCGTAGCGTCCGCGGGCACGCCCCCGCCCGATGCGCCCTCCACCCCTTTGCCCCTGTGCTCCTACGCCCCTCTGTCCCTCTGCCTCGGTACCTTCTTCAGAGATAAGGGAAGTGCGATGTCGAAAGTGCTGAACACGCGGTTTCTGGCGGCAGTTGTCCTCTGTTCGCTCATTCTGCCGGCGGCGTGGGCCGAGGAACTCCACGTGCCGGCCACGTACTTCACGATCCAATCGGCCATCGACGCCGCCCAACCCGGCGACGAAGTCATCATCGCCCCGGGGACGTACACCGGTCTCGGCAATAGGGAAATCGACTTCCTCGGCAAGGCCATCACGGTCCGCAGCACCGACCCGGACGACCCTGCCGTCGTCGCGGGCACGGTCATCGACTGCGAGCATAGCGGCATCGGCTTCTGGTTCGCCCACGGCGAAGGGCCGGAGAGCGTGCTGGCCGGCCTGACGATCACGAGCGGCCGCGGAGACGCCGGAGGGGCGGTATCCTGCTACGAGTGCAGCCCAACGTTCATCAACTGCGTGTTCTCGCAGAACTCGGCGGGACAGGGCGGAGCGCTGTTCTGCGACTACGCCAGCCCGACGTTGATCGGCTGCGCGATTACCGGGAACTCATGCTATTCCTTTCGCGAGGCCGACGGCGGCGGGATCATGTGCAACTACTACTGTGACCTCGTTCTGGTGGCCTGCCAGGTCAGTAACAACAGGGTGGATGCGCAGTGGGCTCATGGCGGCGGGCTGTACGTCTTTGCTGGCGGCAGCCTGACGCTCACGAACTGCACGATTGCCGGCAATGTGGCTAACGGGAGTGGGGGGGCTGTCGGCAGCGCGATCGATGCCACGACGGAGACCCCTTTGCTGCTCACGAGCTGTACGATCGCCCGCAATTCGCGGGTGGGCCCCGTGGGGGGCGGAACCGTGATGGGCGCCGGACAAATGGTGGGCTGCATCTTCTGGGGCAACACCCACCACGACGCACGACGTGACCTCCTCGTTACCTTCTCCGACTGGCAGGGCGGCCATTCGGGCCAGGGCAACATCGACGCGGATCCGCTGTTCGTCGATCCGGAAAACGGCGACTACCACCTCTCCGCCGGTTCCCCCTGCATCGACGCCGGCGATCCGTCTTGCGTGCCCCAACCGGGCGAAACCGACCTCGACGGCCAGTACCGCCTCTGGGACGGCGACGGCAACGGTGTCGCGATCGTCGACATGGGCGCCGACGAGTTCGGCTCCTATGTCTTCGGCGACCTGAACTGCGACGGTGCCGTCGACAACTTCGACCTCAGCGCAGTCGTCCTGGCCCTGACGAATCCGCAGGCCTACGCGGCCACGTACCCGCACTGCAGCGCCATCCTGGCAGACATCAACCACGACGGCGCCATAGACAACTTCGACATCGGCCCCTTCATCGCTCTCATAACGGGACGCTGATGGTGCCGGACGGTCTCCGTGGATTGCAGCCGGTGTGTCGCCCCGCAGCGTCCGGGCTCCGCACCGGACGTGTAGCGCCGGCCCCCCGTGGCCAACGTCGACCGGCAACAACCACCCAGCGGCGCGGGCACCAACCCACGGGTCCGCGCGCCGAACAATCTTCGGTACGCGCACGACATCCCGCGCCGTCACGATTTCTTCACACGCGATCATCGTTGCGGGCCGACGAAGACTTCCACTAGAATACGCCGCACGCACGAGGCGGCGCAGAGCGTCTCCTCGATCACAACGGAGTGTCACGGCGAGGGACGATGGGGACTCACGCCATCAGAAATCGCCCGCCACCACTGTTCTCTGTTCCTTTATTCCTCTGTTCCGCTGATCCTTCTTCACAAAGGGGACCATCATGTCGAGATTGCTGAACAACGGGATTCTGGCGACGGTTGTTGTCTGCGGTCTGATTCTGCCGCCGACGTGGGCCGAGGAACTCCACGTGCCTGGGGCGTACGAGACCATCCAATCGGCCATCGACGCCGCGCAGCCCGGCGACGAGGTCGTCATCGCCCCGGGAACGTACATGGGCTTCGACAACAAGAACCTCGACTTTGCCGGCAAGGCCATCACGGTCCGCAGCACCGATCCGAACGACCCGGCCGTCGTGGCCGCGACCATCATCGACTGTGAGTACTTGGGCCGGGGCTTTCATTTTCACAGCGGCGAAGGCCCCGACAGCGTCCTCGCGGGATTGACCATCGTGAACGGTCACGGGGTGCGTGACGGCGCCGGCGTCTACTGCGATGAGAGCAGCAGTCCTACGCTGACGCGCTGCGTATTCACCCAGAACTGGGCGTCATATGGCGGTGGCATCTCGTGCAGTTCGTGCAGCGCCCCGCTCATAACCAACTGCTTAATCATGGAGAACGTGGGGTCCTGGAACGGCGGCGGCATCTCGTGCAGTTCGGACAGCGCCCCGGCAATAGCCAACTGCCTGATCACGGAAAACACGGGGATCTTTGAAGGCGGCGGCATCTGGTGCACGGACAGCAGTCCGACATTGACAGAGTGCACGATCACGAACAACAGGGCGGACCTCGGCGGCGGTCTCGGCTGCACCGAGCAAGGTTGTCCGACGGTGAACAACTGCACCATCACGAACAACGACGCGGGTTTCGGCGGCGGCATCGGCTGCACCAATCAGAGCTGCCCGACGGTGAACAACTGCACCATTGCGGCGAACACCGGGGGCGGCGGCGTTTATGGCGAAGCCCGGAGCGAACTGACCCTGAGCCACACGTCGATTACCGGAAACACGTCGGCCGACGGCGGGGGTGTCTGCTCCGCCGGCTTTTGCACCTTCGTCCTCGATCACTGCGACATCACGCACAACACAGCCCTCGGCGAGGGCGGCGGGATCGGCTACGTCGACGGCTGGCTGGAGTGCACCGACTGCGTCATCACCGACAACACGACCGGGGGGCGCGGCGGCGCCATCTTCTATGGGTTCACCGACACGGTGATCCTGAACCGCTGTACGATCGCGCGGAACACCGCCAGCGAAGGCGGCGGCGTCTACGGCTTCGAGGGGAATCTCACGTTGAACCAGTGCGCCATCACGGACAACACGGCTCTCGACGGACCCTGTGGCGGTATCGGCACGGACTCCGGCTCGACCGGCGTCCTGACCGACTGCACGATCTCCCAGAACACGGCTGCCGGCGACGGTGGCGGTGTGTATTGGAGCGCGGGTGGGAGCGCGACGCTCTTGCGTTGCACGATCAACGGGAACACCGCATATCGGGGAGCCGGCGCCTACGGCCGCGGCAGCGCGGCGACGCTGGCCGACTGCACGGTCACCTCGAACACCGCGGAAGCCGAGGGAGGCGCGCTGGAGTGCAACGCCAGCCCCTTCTGGCCCGCCCACTTCGCGTTGATGAGATGCACACTCTTCGGTAACTCGGCCGCGCAGGGAGCTGTGCTGGCCTGCGACGGGCAACATCCCAGTGACGTCAGTTTCAGCAACAGCATCCTCCGGAGCGAGGGCACGGCAATCTGGAACAACGACGGTTCCACGATCAACATCACCTACAGCGACATCAACGGCGGCTGGCCCGGCGATGGCAACATCGACGAAGATCCTCTCTTCGTAGATCCCGCCAGCGGCGACTTCCACCTCTCGCCCGATTCTCCCTGCATCGACGCCGGCGACCCCGCGTTTGTGCCCGCGCCTGGTGAGAGCGACCTGGACGGCCAGTACCGCCTCTGGGACGGCGACGGCAACGGTGTCGCGATCGTCGACATGGGCGCCGACGAGTTCGGCTCCTACGTCTTCGGCGACCTCAACTGCGACGGGGCAATCAACAACCTCGACGTCAGCGCCTTGCTCCTGGCGGTCACGAACCCCGAGACCTACGCCGAGCAATACCCGAACTGCAACGTCCTCCTCGGCGACCTTACCAGCGACGGCCTCGTCAACAACTTCGACATCGGCCCCTTCATCGCCCTGCTGACGAGAAGCTGACGGAACCAGACTACGTCCGTGGACTGCAACCGGCGGAACTCCACCGGCAATCTGGCGTGCCGAAGCCCTGGGCACCGGCTGGTCGGTCCACCTTGCTTTCCCGTTGACGTCCCCGTACAATCTGCTGTGCGAATGGGGCGGCACTGAGTGCCATCCTGGTTACCGACTCGGCGGCGACCATTTCGGTCAGCGTAGCCGGTTAGGGTGTGGGGCGATGGGGACTAACGTTCTCAGCTATCGCGGGTGGGTAGTGTGCGACCGGCCAACGGCGCGCGTCCGTAGCGTCCGCCGACACACACACCTTTGCCCCTGTGCTCCTATGCCCCTCAGTCCCTGTGCCTCGTTAACTTCTTCAGAAGAAAGGGGAGTGTCATGTCGAAAGTGCGAGCTATAACCGAATTTCGTTGATGGCGGGATGAAAAAAGGCGGCGTACTCTCGGGATCAAGATTGGTTCCGAGCCGCCCACGCTGGGCAGAGGAGTACGCCGATGCACGAGAGTAACGACGCG
>JASFQK010000013.1:0-148843 GCA_050115495.1 Phycisphaerae bacterium
TGCATCGGCGTACTCCTCTGCCCAGCGTGGGCGGCTCGGAACCAATCTTGATCCCGAGAGTACGCCGCCTTTTTTCATCCCGCCATCAACGAAATTCGGTTATAGCTCCAGGTTTCGCCCCAGCCGGCCGCCGCGTCGCAGATGTCCCACAGACCGCTGGTCAGGAGCACATACGACACGGCGCTGGCGATCAGGACCGCTCCCGTCGCTGGCAGGAACCCCTCGGCGCGGGCCGCCGGGAGTTGTTGGCCTCGCCGGCGGGCCATCGCTCGCTTCAGGAGTAGGGCCAGCAGAACGAGGGGCACCAGGGCGCCCGCCCAGCGGAACGATGCTTTCAGGCAGAGGATGACTGTGGCCGTGCGCAGGGGCATGGAACCCTGGGCAACCAACGTCCAGGCCGAACTCCCCAGCGACCAGCCCAGCGTCAGATTGACGGCGGCCGTCCAGATCAGGATGAGGATGGCGCAGACGCGGGCGGATACGAGGCGCAGGTGTGCCCCGACATACACGACGTAGGGGACGACCATGCCCGGCCCGGTTGTCGCCCATGTCAGCAGGGTCGATCCGGCCGCCGCGAACCAGCCGCACAGCAGCAGTTGTGCCGTGAGGATGAGGCCCTCGGGCCACGGCCTTATGACGCCGGGCGCGGTGAAGAATCGCGTCACGGTGGGCACGAACGCCGCCACCGCCAGCAGGGCGATCAGCAGATAGAAGCGATGCGTCTTCTCTTTCGCCGGCGAAGGCGCCGGCTCGCCGCCTGCTGCGGCGCGGCGGGCCAGTCGACGGTTTCGGCGTCGCAGCGACCAGAAGCCGCCGGCCGACAGGCTGACCAGCGCCCAGACGAGGCTCATCGGCACGTACAGCCAGCAGTAGGTCGGCCGCTTCACGTATTGGAGGCTCGTCGGGCCGGCGTAGGATTCGACGAAGTCGCTCCAGATTGACACCGGGGCGTGTGGGGCGGCTTCCGCAGTGAGGTAGAAGCGTTCGGCGGACCAGTTCCTCGGCGTCGACCAGTCCGCCTGCGATTCGAGATACAGCTCACCGCCGCTCAGCGTGGCGCGAACCGGCCCGGCACAGGCGGCCATCCGGAGGAAGCCGCTCGCCAGCCAGAGGCACAGCGTGCAGATGGACAGGGCGCACGACGCCCACCACAGGATGTTCACGAGGAATGCTCGTCGCCTGCGGCCCGGCGGTAGCGCTGCCGGCAGCGGCGCCTCGACGCGACCGCGCGGCCCGTCGGCGGTGGCATCGCCCCTCGACATGCTCAGAGATCCTCCTGAGGATCCTGCCGACCCCACATCATCATACGTGATGGTATCCCTGCGGTTCGCGGAGGTGGAAGGTGTAGTCCCGTACTGCTGGTCGCGAAGGCGCGGCAGGAGACAAGAGAGAGACGTAGCCAGGAACGTCCGGCGGGACGCTCGACCCACCCTCCCTGCGTGTGGGCCGCCGGGGGGGCTGAAATCACCTCAGTAGCAGATCTGTTTCTTCAGTAGGGCCGGCGTGATCTTTAGGTTGGCGAGGATGGTGGCGATGCGGGGGGCGGTGCGGCCGTCGCCGTAGATGCTGCGGCCGCCGCGGTGGGGGTGCATGGCGAGCGCGCGGCGGAGGGCGCGGCGGATGGCGGGTTGGTCTTCGTTGCATTGCACGATTGCGGGGCCGCCGGGTTCGCGGGTGGCCTGGCGGCCGCCGACGTCGACGACCGGCGTGCCGGCCAGCGGGGCCTCGATGAAGCCGCTGGACGAGTTGCCCACCAGCACGTCCGCGGCGAGCAGGGCTCGCAGGTAATCGTCGCGCGGCAGCGAGCGGATGACCTCGACGGAGCCGTCGCGGTAAGTGCGTTCGTGGCGGCGAATCGCCCGCAGGACGCCGCTGTGTCCGCGGTCGGTGTTCGGGAAGAAGATCCGGCGGCGCAGGCCGGCGTCGGTGACGGCGTTGAGGATCGCGGTCGTGGCCCGCTCTTCGACGTCGGTGGGTCGGCCGCTGGCGTGGTAGACGATGAGGGTGTCGCCGCTACGACCGCGACGGGGCGGCTGCTGCGCGATCAAAGCCCACAGGCGGTCGAGTCCGGGGGCGCCGACCAGATGTACGTTCGCTGGCCGTTCGCCGAGGCGAATGAGTCGGCGGGCTGCGCGGCGTGTGGCCGCCAGGTGCACGTGGGCGAGTTTGGTGATGGCGTGGCGGAGGCTGTCGTCGAAATCGCCGGGAGCGACATCGCCGCCGTGAATGTGAGCCAGGACGCAGCCGCTGGTGACGGCGGCGAGAGCACCGGCCATCGCCTCGATGCGATCGCCGAGGACGACCACGACGTCGCTGCGGGCCCGCACGAGGAAGCGGGCGATGCCGGCCACGCCGCGAGCGAGGCCTTCGGCCTGATCGAGCCGCGTGTCAGAGCCCTTCTGCATGGGTACGCGGGCGTCGATGCGCCAACCGTCGCGGACGAGATCGTCGACGGTGCGGCCGAACGCCGGCAGCAGGTGAATGCCGGTGACGACGGTTTGCAGGTCGAGCTGTGGATGTTCGTCGATGGCGGTCATCACGGCGTGGAGCAGGCCGTACTCGGCCCGCGTGCCGGTGACGACGGCGATGCGGCGGCGTGCTGTCCTGCTGCGGCGGGCGCTCACGCGATCAGGTCCCAGGTGAGGACGGTGTCGGCGGCCACGTCGGTGCGCAGCGTGCGGCCGACGAGCGAGTGGATGAGGTCGGGCTGCACGCCGCCGGCGGGACGCTTGATGGTCAGCATGTCGGGGGTGAGCGGCGTGCCGGCGGGGATCGCCCTGGCGGCGACGACGCTCTTGCGGGCGACGGCGCGGACGTCGGCCTCGATTTCGGTCATGCCCAGTTGCCCGGTGCCGAGCGCCGCCTCGACGGTGCGCACGATGGCGACGTACTCGCTCAGCTCTGCGGGCGTCAACGACATGGCATGATCGGGGCCGGACGCGCTGCGGTCCAGCGTGAAGTGCTTCTCCAACAGGCACGCGCCGGCGGCGACCGCCCAGCCGCCCACGTGCGTCGAGAGCGTGTGGTCGCTGAAGCCGGCCGGCACGCTGAACCTGCCGCTCAACTCGGCGACGGCGCGCAGGTTGGCCGCTTCGAGCGGCGTTGGATAGCAGCTCACACAGTGCAGCAGGATCAGCCGCGAGGCGGTGCCCCAGAAGCGCAGCCGCATGACCGCCGTCCGCAGCTCTTCGAAGGTGGCGGCACCGGTCGAGACGATCAGCGGCAGGTCGGCCTCGGCGGCGGCTTGCAGCAGCGGCGTGTTGTTGAGGTCGGTCGAGGCGATCTTGATGGCCCGCACGTCGAGCTGTCGCAGCCGCTCGACGTCGGCGGGGCTGAACGGCGTGGCGAGGAATTCGAGGCCGCGTTGGCGGCAGTGGTCACGCAGCTCGTGGAACGCCGCGTCGGTCAGTTCGAGGGCGGCGAGCATCTGCTGCTGCGAGGTTTGACCGGTGGCCTGCTGGTAGCCGGCCGTCGCGGCGCCGGCCGTGGCGAGCTCGGCGGCGTGGAAGACCTGGAACTTGACGGCGTCGGCGCCGGCCTGGGCGGCGACGTCGATCAGGGCGTGAGCTTTGTCGGTGGAGCCGTCGTGGTTGACGCCCGCCTCGGCGACGATGTACGCCGGCTGACCGGGGGCGATCAGGCGTGAACCGATCCTCGTCTGCCCGTCGGTCCGCTGCTCAGGCGACGGAGGCGGTGACGAGCCGCTGGAGCAGCACGGCGGCATAGTGGAAGTCCTCCGCGGTGTCGATGTCCACCCCGCGGGCCGCCGGCATGGGGTAGACCATGGTCCGGGGCGGCCGGCGGTTCTGCACGTAGTCTTTGTAACCGTGCACGTAAATCGCACCGTTGAGCTTGTAGATCACGTCCGGGCCGCCCAGGGCCTCGAACCGGCCGTCGCGGCCGACGTGGCCCAGCCAGGAAGACGGGGCCACCGGCGACGCCGACACAACCGCGCACGGAGCATTCTCTTCGTAGAGGGCCACGGCGCCGCGAATGTCCTCGGCGGTCCGCAGCGGGGAGGTTGGCTGAAGGACCATGACGGCGTCGTAGGTCTCGCCGCGGTCGGCGAGGAAATCGAGAATGTAGCGATTGGAGGGCTGCGTGGGGGTGTCGTCGCGGGCGAGCTGCACCGGCCGGAGGACCGGGCAGGCCACGCCGTGGTCGGCGGCGACCGCAGCGATGGTCGGACCGTCCGTGTTCACGTAAACCGCGGATAGCACGCCACTTGCGAGGGCGGCTTCGCAGGTGTAGGCGATCAGGGGACGTCCGTGAAGATTGGCGAGGTTCTTGTTCGGGAGCCGTTTCGAACCTGCCCGCGCAGGGATCAGGGCAACTACCGTCATGGTCTACCTTGTAGCAGTCCGGTCCGAGCTGGGTTGCACCTATCCGTGGGCTGGAGCCGCCGGCGGCGGCTGCGGAGCCGCGGTGGCCGGAAGCTTCATCCGGGCCGCCTGGCACAGCACGAAAAGCGGTACGAGGCGTCCGAGGAGCATGCCGGCCATGATCCAGCTCATGCCGTACTGATATAGATCGACCGGTTGTCGGATTCCGCTGGAGAGGTTCCGGTCGGTGACGGTCTCGGTGAGGCCGCTGGAGAGGTTCCCGCCGGCGACAATCGAGGTGGCGTCGAGGAGGCTCTCGGCGAGGGCGGGGGCGGATTGGTACGGGGAGGCGGTCTGGGTTTCGATGACGAGTATTCCGATCGCGATAATCGCGATGAGGGCGGCGAGGAGGATTGTGGTACCGGTTCCGGCGAGTAGGCAGCGGAGGGTAGTGCCGTCGAGCGGGCGTCGGCTGAACAGTGCGGCGAGGCCACCCAGCAGGGCCCAGATGAGGAGGGTCCAGGTGAGTCCGCCGCCGGCGGCGCCGCCCAGGGGGCCGACGAACATGAGACCGGCGAGGGTGAGGCGGGTACCGTCGCTGACATCGCGGCGGGCGAGGGATTCGGTGGGTATGCCGGCGGCGGCCGCGCAGGTCGCCTGCTCCAGGCTGCGAACGAAGCGGGCGGCGGGGGGCTGGGCGGCCAGAAGCTCGCTTTCCGCCGTCGGCTGGCGTCCGCCGCGGGGTGATTCAAGCAGGAAGATCAGGCCGGCCATGAGGACGAGGAACGCCGCATAGCCGCCAACCCAGAGCAGCAGGCGCCAGACGCTGAGATATCGGCGACGGAAGGGCGCCGCGGGCAGGAGCCAGACGGTCCAGCCGAGGCCGCCGATGAAGGCCATCGTTGCGTAGACCCACATGGCTGAGCGGGGCGGGTGGCCGGGGAGCCAGCCGAGGGAGGCGGTTGCGGACACGGCGCGGCAGGCGGATCCGCTCCAGCCGTCGGCAGCGGACCAGGCGTCACGGCCGGCGGCGAGGCATTCGAGGCCAGCCACCGCCGGTATGCTGATGGCGACCAGGGCCAGCAGGAGCAGGGGGACGACCCAGGTGGGCGGCAGGGGGGCGGTCTGCTCGCAGGCGGTGCGTAGGCGGCGGATGGCGGCCAGGCCGGCGGTCACATACAGGAGCGCTCCTGCCACACCCAGGCCCAGCAGCGCCCAGCGTCCCGCCGGCGTGTAGTGCTCTTCGAAGTTCGTGGTCAGCAGACCGGCGCCGCAGACGGCGCTGAGGCAGTCGAAGTGCGCCTGCCACGTGCCCAGTTTCGCGAACCATCGCCAGTCACGGTCATCCAGCGAGCGGCACTGGGGGTTGTTGATGAAGTGAGCGCCGCCTACGACGAGGACGACGACGGCCAGCAGGAACCAGACGTCCGGGCGTTTGAACCAGCTCATGGTCCGTTTCTCTCTCGCGCCGCCGGCAGGTCGAGCAGTTCGCGCCAGCGGCGAATCAGGTCGAGGGCGGCCTCGGGCGCAGGGGCCTCCGGGGGCAGCTCTCGCAGTTGGCGAACGATGATCTCTTCCGGCTCCTCGAACAGGCGAAGCTGGCGGTGCCGGCGACGCTGGACGGCGGCCAGGGCGGGCCGCTGCGACTCGCGGGAGAAGGTTTTCTCCAGTTCGCTGAGGACCGCGTTGGCTCGTTCGAGGACGCTGCGGGGCAGGCCGGCGAGCTTGGCCACGTGGAGGCCGTAGCTGCGGTCGGCGCCGCCGGGGACGATGCGGTGCAGGAAGACGACCTGGTCCTCGTATTCGCGGACGGCAACGTTGAGGTTGAAGACGGGTTCGAGGAGGTCGGCGAGCTCGGTCAGCTCGTGGTAGTGCGTGGCGAAGAGCGTGCGGCAGCCGCAACGGGTGGCGAGGTGCTCGGTGATGGCCCAGGCGAGGGAGACGCCGTCGAAGGTGCTGGTGCCGCGGCCGACCTCGTCGAGGATGACGAGGCTGGCGGACGTGGCGTTGTGGAGGATGTTGGCCGTTTCGAGCATCTCGACCATGAAGGTGGACTGGCCGCGGGCGAGCTCGTCGCTGGCGCCGACGCGGGTGAAGATGCGGTCGATGAGGCCGAGGCGCATTCGTTGCGCGGGCACCCAGCAGCCGCAGTGGGCCAGCAGGGCGAGCAGGGCGACCTGGCGGATGTAGGTGCTCTTGCCGGCCATGTTGGGGCCGGTGATGAGGGCGAGCGAGCGGCCGCCGGCGGTGAGCTGTGTGTCGTTGACGACGAACGCCGGCCCGAGGGCAGCGGCGACGACGGGGTGGCGGCCAGCGTCGATTTCGAGGATGGGCTCGCTGACGAACTCGGGGCAGGTGGCGGCCTGCTCGCGGGCGAGTTCGGCCCAGCCGGCGAGGACGTCGATCTCGGCCAGAGCGCTGGCGGCCCGCTGAAGGGCGGGGATGTGCTCGGCGGTCGCGTCACGCAGGGTGATGAACAGGTCGTACTCGAGCTCGTTGGCCCGGGACTCGGCGGAGAGGGCCTCGCTCTCGTAGTGCTTCAGCTCATCGGTGATGTAGCGCTCGGCGTTCTTGACGGTCTGCTTGCGGACGTAGTCGGGCGGAACGCGGTCGCGGTGGGTGTTGGTGATCTCGATGTAGAAGCCGAAGACCTTGTTGAAGGCGACCTTGAGCGAGGGGACGCCCGTGCGCTGACTCTCGCGGGCCTGGAAGTCGGCGAGCCACTGCTGGCCCTCGCGGCCGAAGGCCCGTAGGCGGTCGAGCTCGGCGTGGTGGCCGGCGGCGAAGATGCCGCCCTCGCGGACGGTCGTCGGGGCCTCGGGGGCGAGGGCGGTGCACAGCCCGTTGGCGACGCTGTCCAGGCCGGCAAGCTGCTCGGCGGCGGCGTCGGCGAGCGGGATGTGCAGCGTGTGCAGTGTGTCGCGGAATGTCGCGAGACGGGCCAGAGCGTCGCCGAGGGCGCGCAGGTCGCGCGGGTTGATCCGCTGCACGCCGAGGCGGCCGACGATGCGGTCGAGGTCGCTCATCTCGCGCAGAGCGCGGCGGATGGCGGTACGGCCGGCGTCGTCGATGCGGAGGGCGGCGACGCAATCCTGGCGGGCGCGGATGCGCTCGATGTTGCGGAGCGGATAGCAAAGCCACTCGCGCAGCAGGCGGGCGCCCATCGGGTTGCACGTGCGATCGACCGTGCCGAGCAGGGCGCCGCTACGGCTGCCGGTGCGGAGCGTGCGCTCGATTTCGAGCGAGCGGAGCGTGGTCGGGTCGAGGACCATGTGCTCGGCGAGTGACCGCCGGCGCGGCGGGTGAATGTGCTGGGCGGTGAGACGCTGCGTCTCGCGGATGTAGGCGAGCAGGGCGGCGGCGGCCTGGAGCGAGGCGTCGGTATGCGTGAAACCGAAGCCTTCGAGCGTCGCGGTCTCGAAGTGCTCACGAAGGAGCTGCTCGGCCCGGCGGGTGGTGAAGTCGGCGGCGTTGCGGTAGGTGACGGCGACGCCGAGCCGTTCGCGCAGGTCGGCTTCGAGCGGGTGCGGGCCGGGGGTGGCGCTTTCGGGGAGCAGGATCTCCGCCGGCGCGAGGCGGCCGAGCTCGTCGAGCACGCGGTCGGACGGGCAGAGCTGGACGTCGAACTGGCCGGTGGAGAGCTCAAGGCTGGCCAGGCCGACCTCGGCGGGGCCTTCGTGGACGGCGACGAGGACGTTGCGGCGGGTGCGGTCGAGCAGGGCGTCATCGGTGAGCGTGCCGGGCGTGACGATCCGGACGATCGCCCGGCGGACGACGCCCTTGGCCTGGCGGGCGTCCTCGATCTGCTCGCTGATGGCGACCTTGAGGCCGGCGGCGACGAGCTTGGCGAGATAACCTTCGAGGGCGTGGTGCGGGATGCCGGCCAGCGGCGTACGGCCGCCGTCACGGCTGGTCAGGGCGATGCCGAGGACGCGGGCCCCCAGCTCGGCGTCGTCGTAGAACATTTCGTAGAAGTCGCCCATGCGGAAGAGGAGGACGGCGTCGCCGGCCTGCTGCTTCTGCTCGTGGTACTGGCGCATGGCGGGCGTGAGCCGCTCGTTGGGCCCGGGGGAGGCGGACGAGGAGCGGGTGGCGGAGGTCACGCTGGAGCTGTCAGTACCCACAACGAGGAATGTAGCCGACGCACCGGATGGGCGGAAGAGGGAGCCGGCGGGGGTCAGTTGGCGGTGTCGTCGTCCGCGGCAGCGGGCAGCGCGTCATCCTGCTGGCCGCGCAGCTCGTCGATCTTGTCGAGCTGACGTTCCAGCTTGCGGGTCCGCGTGGTGGTCAGGGTGTCGTACTGGTCGCGGGCCTGTTCGAGGGCCTTGCCCATGCGATCCATCAAGTCCGTGTACTTGCGCCATTCCTTGCTGAAGGCGCCGAGGAGCTCGAGGATCTGCTGCGAGGTCTGTTCGAGGCGGAACTGCTCGGCCGTTTGGCGGATGACGGCCAGCAGTGCATAGAGCGTCAGCGGCGAGCAGAGGACGACCTTCTGCGACAGGGCGTCGTCGAGCAGCGTAGCGTCGTGCTCGTGGATGAAGCCATATACCTGCTCGTTGGGGATGAAGACGAGGACGTAATCGACGGTGCCGGCGGCGGGATCGATGTACTCGCGGCCGGTAACCTCCTTGATGCGGGCCCGGACGTCACGGAGGAAGGCGGTGCGGGCCTGGGCGGCGGCGGTCTCGTCGGGGGCGTCGAGGCTGCGCAGGTAGTTGGGCAAGGGGAACTTCACGTCCATATTCACCCGGCGGCCCTGCGGCAGTGGGAACGTGAAGTCGGGCTTGCGGCCGACCTCGTTGGCGGCCTGTTTGACGTAGTTGACGCCCTCGATGAAGCCGGCGAGGCGGAGGACGTCCTCGGCCATGCGCTCGCCCCATTGGCCGCGACGCTGCGGGTTGGCCAGGGCCTCGCGGAGCTGGGCGGTCGTGGTCTGGAGGGCGGTCGTCGTGCGGTTGACGTTCTCGATCTTCTGGACGAGGGCGCCGTGGGTCTCGCGGCGGTCTTTTTCGAGCGTCTGGAGCGTATTCGTGACCTCGGCGAGGCGGCCGCCGATCTGTTTGACCGTTTCGTCGATGAGCTTCTGGCGGCTGGCGAGGGCGGTTTCGCCTTCCTTCGTTTGAGCGGAGAGGCGGGTTTCGGCGAGTTGGAGGAATTGCTCGTTGCTGGATTTCAGGGCTTCCTGGGAGAGGCGGGCGAAGGCGGCCTGGACCTCGGCGACGACGGTTTGGAGGCTCTGAAGGCGGTCGGCGGCGGATTGTTCGAGGAGCTGGCGGGCGAGGTCGCCGGCGGCGCGGCGGCGGACGAGCTGGATGACCAGCACGAGGCCGGCGCCGATGACAAAACCGATTATGGCTGCGAGGGCTTCGTTCACAGGTTCTCCCGCCGGCGGGCAGTGTACGCGGATGCGGTCGGGCGGGGTAGCGGAGCGGGTCGTTCAGTCGTCCCTGACGGGACTAAGAGGGGGAGGGCACGCCGCGGGTCCCAGCACTGCGTGCTGGGCTACAATCAGCCGTCCCTGACGGGACTGGGGTGCCGACGGCGGATGACCCGCTCGCTACTGCTCGGGGCTCGGATGAATTGGGTGGGTCGCGTCGTGTCGAAAGATGTGGGCGCGCGTGGCTGGGGGCGTACAATCACGGTCTAACCAGAGGGCGCAGTCACGGCCTGACCCGGGAAGGAGAATTCATGCGCGTTGGCAGTCTCTCTCGATCCGCCGTTTTGTTGGTTCTGGCGATGTTCTTGGGCGGGGCCCACGTGGTTTGGGGGGACGACGTGGTGTTCGCGCGGCACCTGTCGCTCTCGCCCGACGGGCAGACGCTGGCGTTCACCTGGGCGGGGGATATCTGGACCGTGTCGGCGGAGGGCGGCGTGGCCCAGCGGCTGACCGTGCATCCGGCGTACGAGAGCCGGCCGGTCTGGTCGCACAGCGGCGAGCAGATCGCGTTCACGTCGCAGCGACACGGGGCGGCCAACGTCTTCATCATGAATCGCGACGGCACGAACGTGCAGCGGCTGACGTTCGACGATCGCCCGGCGGTCGTGACGGACTGGTCGCTCGACGATCAATACGTGTACTTCCACGCTTCCCGCGAGGGGCAGGTATTCTGGGAGGCCAAGGTCTATCGCGTGCCCGTGGCGGGCGGACAGCCCTGGCGGGTGATGGACTGCTTCGCCGCCGAGGCCCGGCTCGATCCGCAGGGGCGGTACATTGCCTTCGAGCGTGGCGGTTCGAAGTGGTGGCGTCGCGGCTATCACGGCAGTGCCAACCACGATATCTGGCTGATGGACGTGCAAACCGGTGCGTTCCGGCAGCTCACTTTCTTCGACGGCACGGATCGCGAGCCGTGCTGGGACCCGAGCGGCGGCTGCCTGTACTACCTGTCCGAACAGGGCGGCAACGTGAACGTCTGGTTCGAGGCGCTGGCCGGCGGGGCACCGCTCCAGCTTACCGACCTCGAGGGTGCCGACGTGCGCGACCTGACTGTCTCCGGCGACGGCCGCAAGCTGGCGTTCACGTTCTGGGACAAGGTCTACACGATGTCACTGCCCCTGGGCGAATTGGAGGAGATTCAGATCACCGCCGGCAGCGACGCCCCGCTCGCGGACATGGAGTGGGAGACGTTTCGCAACAACGCCAGCGAGGCGGAGATTTCGCCGGACGGGGAGGAGATCGTCCTGGTCGTGCACGGGGAGCTGTTCGTGATCCGGACGGACGACGACAAGCCGACGCGGCGGGTCACCGAGTCGCCGTTCCGCGACCACGACGTGGTGTGGTCGCCGGACGGGAAGGCGTTGTACTTCGTTTCCGACCGGACGGGGATGGAACACATCTGGCGGGTGTGCTCGGCGGAGGAGTCGGCGAAGGCGCTGGCCGACTCGATGCACTTCCGGATCGAGCAGGTGACCGAGGGTGACGAGCCGTGCGTGCATCCGCAGATTTCGCCAGACGGGAAGTCGCTGGCGTACATGCGGCTGCGCGGGGACCTGGTGGTGCGCGATCTGAAGAGCGGCGAGGAGCATGTGCTGCTGCCGAGCTGGAACATCGGGTCGTTCCGGTGGTCGCCGGACAGCAAGCAGATGGCGTACGCGGTCCAGGACATCGAGCACAATTCGGATGTGTGGATTGTGCCGGCGGACGGGAGTGCGGCGGCGGTGAACATCTCGCAGCACCCGGACGACGACGGCGATCCGCAGTGGTCGAACGACGGGCGGATGCTGGCGTTCCGCTCGGCGCGGCATGGGTTCGATTCGGACCTGTACGTGGCGTTGCTCGCGCCGGCGCTGGAGGAGCTGTCGAGCGTCGAGCGTGCGGCGTACTTCAAAGAGCAGGCAGGGGCGGTGAAGAAGCTCAAGCCGCTGAAGTCGGCGGTGGCCAGCGGCAAGATTCGCCTGGCCGGTGAGCCGCCGGCCAGCCAGCCGGCGGAGGAAGCGGAAGAGCCGGCCGAGGGTGAGGAAGAGGCGGCGGCCGAGTCGCAACCGGCGGCCGAGTCGCAGCCAGCGGCGGAATCACAACCGGCGGGCGAGCCGTGGTGGCGGAGTCAGCTCCGCCAGGTGCTCAAGCAGTTGCTCGAAGAGCCCGCCGCACCGGGGGCCGGAAAGGGAAAGAAGGGGGAGGAAGGCAAGGACAAGGACAAGGAGGAAGAGGCCGAGCAGAAGTACCCGGTTGAGCTCGAGACCGCGTACCAGCGGATCCGCCGGGTGACGAACCTGCCGGCGGACCAGGGGCAGTTCGCGTTCGCCCCGGACGGCAGCGTGCTGGTCTTCACGTCGGCCCACACCGGCAGCACGAAGCTGTACTCCATCAAGTGGGACGGCGGTGGGCTGAAGCAGATCGGTTCGAGCGGTGTCGGCGCGCTGCGCTGGGCACTGACTGGCGGCAAGCTGTATTACATCCGGGGCGGCGTGTCGAACTCGTGCTCGCCGACCGGCGGCGGGACGAAGTCGTATGGCTTCCGGGCGAAGATGGCCATCGACTACACCGCCGAGGCGGCGCAGAAGTTCGACGATGCCGCCCGGGCCCTGGGCTTCAGCTTCTACCATCCGACGCTCAAGGGGCTCGACTGGCCCGCCCTGACGGCCCGCTATCGCGACCTCGCGACGCGCACGCGTACCGTCACCGAGTTCAACGAGGTCTTCAGCATGCTGCTCGGTGAGCTGAATGGCTCGCACCTGGGGATCATGGGCGGCACGCGCGGTGAGAGGACATCCGAGCGCATTGGCTATCTCGGGTGTGAGTTCGATGCGGCGTTCGCCGGACCGGGGTTGAAGGTGACGGCGGTTACGCCGCGCGGTCCCGCCGATCGCGAGGAAAGCAAGCTGGTGCCCGGCGACGTGCTGTTGAGCGTGAACGGGACGCCGGTCGGGCCGGCGGACCCGCTGGATCGGGCCCTGATCGATACGGTCGACGACCTCGTGATCCTGGAGTACCTGCCGTCACCCGACCGCATGAAGGAGGAGGCCACGACGCAGCCGGCGACTGCGCCGGCAGACGAGGGTGAGGCGGCCGAGGAGAGCGAGCCTGTCGCGGAGAGCGAGCCGGCCGGCGAGCCGTCGCCGGAGCAGATGGTGATCCGGCCCATCTCCTTCAGGACGTTCGACCGGCTGCAATACGAGGCGTGGGTGGAGGGGAACCGGCGTTACGTCGAGGAGCACTCCGACGGGCGACTGGGCTATTGCCACATCGAGACGATGGCCCAGCCGGACTTCGAGGTCTTCGAGCGGGATCTGTACGCCGCGGCGCACGGCCGTGACGGGTTGATCATCGACGTGCGGAACAACGGCGGCGGTTGGACGGCGGACTGGGTGATGGCCGTACTGACCGTGCAGCGGCACGCCTACACGGTGCCGCGCGGTGCGACGGAGCACGGCTACCCGCAGGATCGGCTGATCTTCTACGCCTGGACAAAGCCGACGACGATGATGTGCAACCAGTACAGCTACTCGAATGCGGAGATCGTCTCGCATGCGTTCAAGACGCTGAAGCGCGGGCCGCTGGTGGGCATGACCTCGTTCGGGGCGGTCATCAGTACTGGGGCCTACCGTTTGATTGACGGGACCTACGTGCGCATTCCGGGCCGGGGCTGGTACACGCCGGACGGAACGGATATGGAGCTGCACGGTGCGGTGCCCGACGTGTTGGTGCCCTGCGGGCCGGCGGATGAGGTGGCCGGGCGGCGGCCACAGCTCGATGCGGCGATCCAGGCCACGCTCGAAAGCATCGCGGCCGAGGCGGATCAGGCCGAGCCGTAGGGGAGAGCGGCGATGGGCGGCGATGGGACGAGGTGGCCAGGCGGCTATCGGCCGGTGCTGACGCACGTCGTGGCGGCCGTCGTGGGGGCGGCGGTGCTGGGCGGCGTGTATTGGGTGGGGGGGCAGCGCGTGCGGCCGGTGACGCCGGTGGCGGGGCCGGATCCGCGGACGGCGTTACCCGACGCGTACGCCTGGACGGCCCTGCCGGCGGCGGAGTTTCCCATCCCGCCGTACGCGGAGCACCTGGCGGGGGTGAAGATCGTGCTGGATCCGGGGCATGGCGGGCGGGGGGATCGGCCGAAGTGGAAGCGCGGACCGACCGGTTTACGCGAAGCAGAAGTCAATCTGCGCGTGGCGCAGTTTTTGCGCGAGTTTTTGCTCGCGGTGGGCGCCGAGGTGCACATGACGCGGGAGGCCGACGTCTACCTCGCCGCCGACATGTCTGCTGATCTGGCACGCCGGGCGGCGCTGGCGAACGCGCTGCCCGCGGATCTGTTCCTGTCAATTCATCACAACGGCGCGGACGAGCCGGCGGCGAACTACACGTCGATGTGGTACCACGGGACAGGCGATCACAGCCCGGCGAGCCGGCAGGCGGCGCGGTGGCTGCTGACGGCGTTGAACGAGCATCTGCGACTCGAGCAGCACCTGCCGTGTCCGCTGATGTCGGACACGGAGATGTACGAGAGCGGGTTCGCCGTGCTGCGCCTGGCCGACGTGCCGGCGGTACTCGGAGAGTCGTGCTTTCACTCGAACCCGGAGCAGGAAGCGTTGCTGCGCGACCCGGTGTACAACCGGCGGGAGGCGTACGCGTACTTCCTGGGTCTGGCGCAGTGGGCGCAGGCGGGGCTGCCGCGCGTGCGGCTGGCGACGGCGGGCAGAGTGCGCGGGGGGCAGAAGGTGGAGGTGGTGCTGGAAGACGGGCTGAGCCGGCGGAGCGGGTGGGGCGGCCGCGTGAGCAAGATCGTGACGAGCACGATCATCGTTCGGCTGAACGGCGAGCCGCTGGGTTGCGAGGCGGATTTGGCGCGTGGGCGGCTGGTGGTGCGGCTGCCGCGGTGGCTGCGGGCGCCGGCGGAATTGTACGTGGATTTCGAGAATATCTTCGGGCAAAGCGTGCTGCACCCGGTGCTGACGCTGCCCGTGGGGAACTGAGGGGGCCGCGAAAGAAAAAAAGGGCCCGTCACACGTTGGTGACGGGCCACGTAGCGACGAACCAGTAAGCCGGGTGAAGAAGAAGGCCCCGCCGACTGGGCGGGGCCTGATCCGGGAGACTACTTCCAGGTGTAGTTCTGGAACGGACGGGCGTTGACGTTGCCGGTCGTCGCGATGAGCCAGGTGTTGCCCCGGCCGCGGGTGACGGCCTTGATGCCCGAACCGTACTTCTGCTTCATCCAGCGCTGGCAGGTGGTCGGCGTGGTGTTGGTCCACTGGTTGCCGAAGTGCCTGGTGAAGTCCTTGTTGGTGAACTTGTAGATGCGGTAGCCGTTGTTGGCGTAGCGGAGCCACTTGTTCGCCTGTGTCGGCGAGAAGGGGGTCTGCTTGGTGGCGCCAGTGAACTGCGAGTACACGTTGCGGTACGAGCCCATCCGCCACTGGCACTCCTGCCGGGGCTGGTTGAAGGCCGTCGCCTGGCACGAGTAGTTCGAGGTCTTGCGCTGGGTGGTCGGCCGCTGGTTCTGGACCGTGCGGCTATTGCGATTGTAGGTCTTGCTGTATCGTCTCGTCATTGGCATTGCTCTCTCCGATGTGCTTATGGTTCGCCGTGGCTAGCCCCATTAGAAATCGTGGCACACAATAGACGGGTATCGGAACTGACACAGAAGGAGTTGAGTAAACATGGACGGGAAATCTCTGCGGAAGGTGGCGGCGGGCGCGCTGGTGGGCGCCGGCCTGCTGCTGGTTATCGCGCTGGCGGGATGCCGACCGGCGTCTGAGGGGGCTTCCGCGGCGAAGTCCGTGGTGCTCTACACGTCGGTCGACGAGCGCTTCGCCCGCGAGACGCTCGAGGCCTTCGAGAAGCAGACGGGGATCCACGTTGACCTGCTGACGGACTCCGAGGCCGGCAAGACTACCGGGCTGCTGCGGCGCCTGGTCCGCGAGGCGGAGCGGCCGCGCTGCGACGTCTGGTGGTCGAGCGAGGTCTTCGGGACGATCGAGCTGGCCCGGCAGGGGGTCTTCACGCCGTACCGCAGCCCGGCGGCGGCTGACGTGCCAGCGGCGTGGAAGGACCCGCAGGACCTGTGGACCGGGGTGGCGGCGCGGGCCCGCGTGCTGGCCTTCCACAGGGGCAAGGTTCGGCGGGAGGAGCTGCCCGGGACGTGGCTGGAGCTGGGTGAGCCGGCCTGGGCGGCCCGCCTGGCGATCGCCAACCCGGAGTTCGGCACGACCCGGGGACACGTCGCGGCGCTGCTGGCGACCCACGGTTCGGAGGCCTTCGACAAGTTCCTACAAGGGCTGCACGACGCCGGGGCCCGCATCGCCGACGGCAATGCGCACGCGGTTCGGCTGGTCGCATCGGGCGCCGCGGACGTGTGCCTGACGGATACGGACGACGTTTGGGTGGCCCAGGGGCGCAGCGAGCCGATCGACCTGGTGTATCCGCGGCTCACGGCGGATGGGCCGATTATGTGGATTCCATGCAGTGTGGCGCTGGTTCGCGGTGGGCCGAACGCCGTCGGCGGGCGAAAACTGATCGACTTCCTGGTCAGTGCGGCGGCGGAGCGGGCCCTGGCCGAGAGCGAGTCGCGGAACGTGCCCGTGCGGCCGGCGCTGCGGGAGGAGCTGGGGATGTCCGGGCCGGCGCCGGAGCCGGTGGACTTCAACGCCGTGGCCGACGCCCTGCCGGAAGCGATGCGCAAGGCAGGCGATATATTATTAAAATAGCTGATCGGCCGTGGCGTGTCGGCTGACGGGCCGGTTCCGACCGGCGGCGCCGGCGGCTGAACAGGTGGAGGATGGTGCGATGATCAGGCATCGGCGTGGCAAGGCACAGGGCCGGCGGACGAAGAAGCGGAGCCGGTGGCCGCTGGCTGGCCTGGCCGGGGCGACACTCCTGCTGGCGCTGCCGCTGTTGGCGAGCACGCCGGCGCGAAAGGGCGGGGCGGTGGTCATCCCGATCCGGGGCGAGATTTCCGACATCATGCGGGATAGCGTCTCGCGGCGGCTGGACCAGGCGAAGGCCGACGGAGCGACGACGGTCATTTTCGAGATGGACACGCTTGGGGGGCTGGTCACCAGTGCCCTGGATATCTGTCGGCTGATCAAGAACCTGCCCGCGGACGTGCACACGGTGGCCTGGGTCAATGACAAGGCCTACAGCGCCGGGGCGATGATCTCCGTCTCCTGCCAGCAGATCATCATGAGCAAGGCGTCGTCCATCGGCGACTGCGCGCCGATCATGGTCACGCCGACGGGGGGCCTGGAGGAAATGGCCCCCACCGAGCGAGCCAAGATGGAGAGCCCCGTACTCCAGGAGTTCCGCGACTCGGCGATTGAGAACGGCTATGACCCTCTGTTGCTGCGGGCCATGGTCACGGTCGGCGAAGAGGTTTGGTGGGTCGAGAACCCCGAGACCGGCGAGCGACGCTTCGTCACCACGGAGCAGAAGGCCGAGTTGCTCGGCGAGAAGAAGCTCTTCACGCCGGAGGGCGAGCCGCCCAAGTGGCAACTGGTCGAGAAGTACACGATCCAGCGCTCGGGCGGGGAAGCACGCGAGATCACGGCCAAACAGCCGGTGGATGCCTCGGGTGAGCTACTGACGGTGTCGCAGTCCGAGGCCGCGGCGTACGGGCTGGCCAGCGGCATCGCCTCGACGCTCGATGAGGTTGGCGAGCAGCTCGGTCTGCAATCATCGCCGGCCTATCTGGACATCACCGGCTGGGAGCTGTTCGTGATGTGGCTGAACAGTCCGCTGGTGCGTGGCATTCTGTTCGCCATCGTGCTGATCGGGGCGTACATCGAGTTCCAGTCGCCGGGGCTGATTCTGCCTGGGGCGACGGCGGCGGTGGCCCTGGTGATTTTCCTGGCGGCGCCGTTTGCGGCGGGTCTGGCCGACGTGTGGACGTTCGTGCTGCTGGGGCTGGGGCTGATCCTGCTGGCGGCGGAGATCTTCGTGATCCCGGGCTTCGGGGTCGCGGGGATCCTGGGCATCGCCCTGATCGTGATCGCCCTCATCGGGACGTTCGTCCCCAGCGAGCCGGCACCGGGCGGACCGGATGACGCTCCGTGGTTCTCCTGGCCATCGCTGCCGGGGACGTGGAACGCCCTGCAACAGGGCATCATCTACCTGTCCGGGAGCATCATCATCGCCTTCATCGGCATCCTGCTGGTCATCCGCTACCTCCCGCAGACGGCCATCGGGCGGCGTTTGATTCCGCCGAATCCCGAGCACCGCACGCTGACGCTGAACGACCCGCGGCAGGCCGTGGCCCTGATCGGTGAGGTCGGCATCGTCACCGGCGACCTGCGGCCGGGCGGGCAGGCCCGGTTTGGGCAGGAAATCGTGGACGTGCAGTCCCAGGGCGAGTATGTTGAAGCCGGCCGGCGCGTGCAGGTTCTCAGACATGAAGGTATGCGCATCGTCGTCCGGCCGCTTCCGGCCGAAGGCGACTCGGCCTGAAACGAGATCATCTAGCGACTCAAGGGGAGTCCGATGGAAAACTGGTTCTGGATCGTGATGGGCGTCGTCGGGGCGATCATCGCCCTGGTGGTGTTCGTGCTGGGTATCAACTTCGGTCGGCTCTACGTTCTGGCCTTGTTCGCCAAGGCCCGGGTGGGCATCGGCGAGCTGATCGGTATGTCGCTGCGCGGCGTGAACAGCAGCGCCATCGTCAATAGCAAGATCCAGGCATGGAAGGCCGGTCTGACCGACATCAGCACCGAAGACCTGGAGACGCACTTCCTGGCCCGCGGCCGGGTGCCGAACGTCGTTCGGGCCCTTATCTCGGCCGAGCGGGCCGAGATCCCGCTGAACTTCCGCACGGCTTGTGCCATCGATCTCGCCGGCCGCGACATCGTTGACGCCGTGCAAACGAGCGTGAATCCCAAGGTCATCGACTGCCCCAACCCCGCGCAGGGCCGCAGCACGATCGACGCCGTCGCCAAGGACGGCATCCAGCTTAAGGCCCGGGCCCGCGTCACCGTGCGCACCAACATCCAACGGCTCATCGGCGGGGCTACGGAGGAGACGATCGTCGCCCGTGTCGGCGAGGGCATCGTTTCGGCCATCGGCTCGGCACAGTCGCACAAGGACGTTCTCGAGAACCCTGACAAGATCTCCAAGGCGGTGCTCAACAAGGGCCTCGATGCCGGTACCGCTTACGAGATTCTCTCCATCGATATCGCCGACATCGATGTCGGCGACAACATCGGTGCCCGCTTGCAGGCGGATCAGGCCGAAGCCGACAAGAAGCGCTTCCAGGCCGAGGCCGAGAAGCGGCGGGCGATGGCCTTGGCCCGCGAGCAGGAGATGGTCGCCCTCGTTCAGGAGAACCGGGCGAAGGTCGTTCTGGCCGAGGCGGAGATTCCGCTGGCCATGGCCGAGGCTTTCCGTAGCGGCAACCTGGGCATCATGGACTACTACCGCCTGCGGAACATCCAGGCCGACACGAAGATGCGCGACCAGATCGGCGGCGGTGACGCGTCGAATACGAACAAGTAGCCGGCTTCGCCCCGGCGGACGCGGCGCGTAGCGAGAAATACCATGTGGCCCTTCTTGGCTCAGGACAGCCCGTTCGAAGAACTCGGCGGGGCGGCGGTCGTCATCGTTATCGCCATCGCCAGCGCCCTGGGCGGGTTGCTCAAGAAGAAGAAGGAGCAGAAGCAGACGGAGGAGAGTCGCCCGCCGATTCCGCCCGGTGCCCGGCCGCGGCGGCCCACCGTGTATGGGCCGCGTCCCGCAGGGCCGGCGGGTGGCAGTGCTCCCGGGGCGCAGGGGACGGAGCGCCGGGTAGGCGAAGACGTTCGCGCGTGGCAGGCGCGCGTGGCCGAGGCGGCCCGGCGAGCAGCTCAGACCCGGCAGCCGGTGACGGTCCGGCCGCCTGTGGCGCGGCCCGCACCGGTACCGCCGAGGCGGGAAGTGGCGCCGGTAGTGACGCCGACGCCGAAGCCGGTGCCGGCACCGGAGTTGGAGCCGATTGTCTTCTCGGCGGAGGGGCCAGCGAGGACGGTGAACGCCGTGGGCCGGCGCGTGCGGAGTCTGTTGGCCGAGCGCGAGGCGGTCCGGGCGGCGTTCGTGATGTCGGAGATCTTCGGGCCGCCATTGGGGTTACGCGACGAGCGGCCGGAGTAGGTGCGGGGGTTTTCCACGGCGGTTTGAGGGAGCCGGGGGTGGTGCGCGCGGCGGGGCGCTCAGTCGTCCCCGACGGGACTTCGGGTCGGGGGGCGTGTCGGGGTACCAGCACTGCGTACTGGGCTACAATCAGCCGTCCCTGACGGGACTCAGATGCTGCAACCCGGTCGATCCATCCGAGCCGCGACCGGTAGGGAGCTGGTTGCGGGGTGCGGGGGCGTGTTGGCGGCTGACCGCCTCGCTATCGCTCGGGGCTCGGATGGATGGGCTTGTCCGAGCCGCGACTGGTAGGGAGCTGGTTGTGGGGTGCGGGGGCGTTTTCGCGGATAACCGCCTCGCTGCCGCTCGGGGCTCGGACAGACTGGGGTCCGAACGGATTGGCGTTCGGGCGGGGGCGGCGGGTTCACTGGGCAGGGGGGGGGGGGGGGGGTAGACTGCGACGTTTCGGCCGCCGCTGTCGGTCCGCCATGCGGGTCGCCGGCGGCGAGGCCGGTCATCCGTAGATATTGAACCCTGACAGCCGAGGCTGGGAGCCGTCATGAGTAGCGGTGGGAGTTACGATCCGCGTGCGGTCGAGAGCGAGATCTACCGGTTCTGGGAGGAGGGCGGTCACTTCCACGCCACGCCCGACCCGGCGAAGCGGCCGTTCGTCATCGACATCCCCCTGCCCAACGTTACCGGGGCCCTGCACCTCGGCCACGCCCTGAACAACACGCTCCAGGACATCCTCATCCGCCACAAACGCATGGCCGGCTGGCAGGCGATGTGGATGCCGGGGACCGACCACGCCGGCATCGCCACGCAGGCCGTCGTCGAACGCCGACTCAAGGAAGAGCAGAACCTCACCCGCCACGAACTCGGCCGCGACGGGCTGGTGAAGAAGATCTGGGAGTGGAAGGAGCAGTACGGCGGGCGGATTCTGCGGCAGCTTCGGCAGATTGGCTGCTCGTGCGACTGGGAGCGGACGCGGTTCACGCTCGACGACGTCTGCGCGAAGGCGGTCTACGAGGTCTTCTTCCAATGGTTCAAGGCGGGGTTGATCTATCGCGGACAGCGGCTGGTCAACTGGGACGCCCAGCTCCAGACCGCCGTCTCGGACGATGAGATTTTCCACGAGACGGTGAAGGGGCACCTGTGGCACTACCGGTATCCGATTCTGACTGTCGAAGAAGCCAGCGGCGGGTCGGGCGGTGTCTCGGAAGAGGTGGCCCGGTCGGCGACCGCTCGCGCCACGCGCGACGGGGCGAAGCTCGGCGTCGACTATCTGTGCATCGCGACGACGCGGCCGGAGACGATGCTGGGTGATACGGCCCTTGCCGTGCATCCTGACGATAAACGCTACCGCAAGCTGATCGGCCGGCACGTGCTGTTACCGCTTCAGAACCGACCGATTCCGATCATCGGTGACGACATTCTCGTCGAGATGACGTTCGGCACCGGCTGCGTGAAGGTGACACCGGGGCACGACCCGAACGACTATGAGTTCGGCCTGCGGCACAAGGTGCCGATGATCAACATCCTCACGCCGGACGGACGGATCAACGAGAACGGTGGGGCCTATCGGGGGCTCGAACGCTACGCCGCCCGGCAGAAGGTCGTCGAGGACCTCCAGCAGCTTGGCCTCGTCGAGCAGATCGAGGACTACGAGACGGAGATCGGGCACAGCGACCGCTCGAAGACGCCGATCGAGCCGATGCTCTCCGAGCAGTGGTTCGTGAACATGGGCGATCTCGCCGAACGGGCGATGGAAGCCGTCCGCGACGGCCGTGTGCAGTTCTTCCCGCAGCGCTACGAGAAGACGTACCTCGATTGGCTCGGTGAGAAGCGCGACTGGTGCATCAGCCGGCAGCTTTGGTGGGGGCATCGGATACCCGTCTGGACGAAGCGCGACTCTGCACTGCACTTCGATGACTTAGACAAGCAAATCCCCGAAATGGAGACAACGAAGAGCCGGTCGACGATCACCGTTCGTGGAGTCGAACTCCCGGCGCAGGAGAGGCGCGAGGGCCCCCATACTCTGATTACTTCCGTGTGCGTTCTGCCCTGGATGACGGATGCAATCGAGGCTCTCGAAACGGCTGGGTACGAACAGGACCCCGACGTCCTCGACACGTGGTTCAGCTCCGCGTTGTGGCCGTTCAGCACGTTGCGCTGGCCCGATGTCGAGGGCAACGCGGACCTCGAGTACTTCCATCCCACGAGCGTGCTCATCACCGCCCGCGAGATCATCACGCTGTGGGTCGCCCGTATGGTCATGAACGGCCTGTACTTCACCGGCCGCGTGCCGTTCCAGCACGTCCACATCCACCCCAACATCCAGGACGGCCAGGGCCGGCGGATGAGCAAGTCGGCCGGCAACGGCGTCGATCCGGTGGACATCATCGAGCAGTACGGCACCGACGCCCTGCGTTTCACGATGGCCCAGATGGACACCGAGACGCAGGACGCCCGCCTGCCCGTCGCGTACCTCTGCCCGCATTGCGGCCACCTGACGCCGCAAGCGACGGTCGTTCCGCAGGGCAAGGTCCCGGCGCAGGTGCACGAGGCGAAGTGCACCGGCTGCCATAAGCCGTTCGCGACGGTCTGGGCCCCGGAGGAGAAGAAGCAGCGGCTCGGCGTGGCCATCGACACGTCGGACCGCTTCGAGATGGGGCGCAATTTCTGCAACAAGATCTGGCAGGCCGCGACCGGCTTCGTGATTCCGAACCTCGCTGGCGCGGAACCGCGACCGCTGACGGCGAAGGACCTGGAGCTGGAGGACCTGTGGATCCTATCGCGGCTGTCGGCGTGCATCGCCGAGTGCGACCGCCGACTGGCCCGGTATCAGCTCAGCGACGTGGCGGCGACGCTGTACGGGTTCTTCTGGAACGAGCTGTGCGACTGGTACCTGGAGCTGGTCAAGACGCGGCTGTTCGGGCGGAACGACGCTGGCGAGGTCGTGCAGCACACGGACGCGTCGGCGGGCGTCGCCCGGCAGGTGTTGGCGTGGGTGCTCGACCAGTCGCTCCGGCTGCTGCATCCGGTGCTGCCGTTCGTTACCGAGGCCGTCTGGCGGCAGCTTAACGAGGCGGCTCCGCGTCGTGGCGTGACCGAGCTCATCGACGGTGAGCCGGCGCTCATCGCCGCCGCGTGGCCGGATGCGAACGCCTGGCGGCGTGATCCGGCGATCGAGGAAGAGCTCGAAGCGCTTCAGAACGTCATCAAGGGCTTGCGCGACACGCTGGCCTGGATCAACAGCACGCGGGCGGCGGCGAAGACGCCGGCGATCGGCAAGCTGCCGCGGGCGGTCATTCGGGCCAGTGCGTCGCTCGCCGCCGGCTTGCAGCAGCAAGCGGCGGTGATCGGTCGGTTGGGCCGGTGCGTCGAGTTGGAGATCGGGGCGGACGTGGCCAAGCCGGCGGAGTCGGCGACGAAGGTCTTCGCCGGCGTCGAGGTGTATGTGCCGATCGCCGGTTTGGCGGATCTGGAGGCCGAGCGGCAGCGGTTGGGTAAGCAGCGGGACGAGTTGCAGGGCCACATTCAGCGGCTGGAGGCCAAGCTGGCCAACGAGGGCTTCGTGGCGAAGGCCCCGCCGGCGGTCGTGCAGCGCGAGCGTGAGCGGCTGGCCGAATTATGCGAGAAATTGGCGGCCGTCGATCGCAATCTGGCGGAGGTTGGCACGTAATGGCAGTCGGCCGGCCGTGGGCAGGCGTGGGTGCAGATGACCCGCTCGCTGCCGCTCGGGGCTCGGATGGGCGCAGCGGGACCGGAGTCGGGGGTGTGGTGGTTTCATAGATGGCGGCTTGTGACCCCGCTGGCCGGGTTTCGGCGAGGTTGGGCCGCCGGTCCCGGGGCCGGCGCTTGCCATTGCCGCCCAGGGTGGTAAAATGACCTGTCTATTGAGCGATCGCGTCGCCGGCGGGCGGCGTGGCACCATCGGGGTGTAGCTCAGCCTGGCTAGAGCGCTGCGTTCGGGACGCAGAGGTCGCAGGTTCAAATCCTGTCACCCCGATTCGACGAGCCCCCCTCTATAGAGATAGCAGAACCGCTTCCGTTATTCCACCAGGGCATGCACAGCTCGATCACCAGCGCCGCCGGCCGAGTCTCCCGCGCAGTGATTGCACTCCAAGCTCTCGCGCTGTAGTTCGGACGATTACAGCGCCGGATGGTCTAATCCTTCTATGGTTGCGAGCCGGTAAACGCTTGCTGGAAGCTGGCGAAGTCAGCTAGGTCAACGTCTTGATCGGCATCGAGCTTCGCCGCGTCACAGCCGTCGGGTGGCGCGAGGTCCGGGCCGCTCATGCACCCGGTGAAAGCACTGAAGTCATCGATGTCCACATCGCCATCGCCGTCCAGGTCGCCCGGCAGAGTCACTGATGTGACGATCACGCTGTTGGCGTTGCAGGTGACATCGAATTGCCCCGGTCCGGTCACTGTGTCGAAGGTACCGGACACAGCACCGGCGGTCAGGATCACGTAGCTCTGTCCTAGCTCCCACTCATACCCGTCGATCAGACTGATATCGAGCGTACCGCTGAGGTTGGCCGTGCCGGTCACGACCAGTTGATCGTGCTCAGCGCCCGGTGTGACGCCTCCGATCTCGATCTCGAGCGTGCTTTCGGTCTGCGGAGTGTAGTCGCCGTCAATGGTCAGTACGCCGGCACTGTTGCCCGGGACAACCATGCCGTTCGTCGTGACCGTTAGGTCGCTGGCCAGCGTACCTGTACCGGTCAGCGTACCGCCACCGCTGAAGAGCACGGTGTTGGGGATAGTCACTCCCGCGGGGATCGCGAGCACGCGGTAGCCTCCGTACAGCGTGATGGGCCCGGTGCCGCAGGCGGTGTCGTTGTCCGCAACCAAGGTCCCCACATCTACGTGTGTGCCACCGTCATAGGTGTTGTTCCCCCCCAAGGTCAGCATGCCTTCCCCCGCCTTGCGGAAGACACCGCCGGCGCCAGTGATCAGTCCGGCGAACTCCGCCTGGTCGTCGACAAGCAATCTGACTTCCTTGTCTTGCAGATCGAGCTGCCCCTCTCCCGAGAGTGAGGCGATCGTAAAGCAGTAGTCAACGGCGACGCGGAACATGGCTCCGGAGGCGATGGCCAGATCGGGCGGGGCCCCGGGGGCGTCCCCGCCGAACTCCATCGTGCCAGCCTGTACGTCCAGATCGCCGGTGTAGCCGGTTCCATTTGCGACGGACAGGGCCAGCGTGCCGGCTCCGGTCTTGGTGAGATCTCCCTCGCCGTTGAGGTCACCGCTGATGGCCAGCGCATGGGCCGGCTCGACCACTTCGATCGTCCCGCCGCCGGCGTACAGCGCCAGACTCCGGCTTGTGTTGGCGAAGTCGGTGCCGGTAACCTGGAGCGTTCCACCGTCAAAGGCGAGGCCGCCATAGGCGGCGCCGAGCTGGTCGTCGGCCGAGGCGGTCAGAACCCCGTTCACGAAGTGTGTGCCGCCGGTATGGGTGTTCGCCACACTGAGCGTCACCGTTCCGCTGCCGTCCTTGCCGAACGCGCCGTCGCCTGAGACGGGCATGTTGAACGCGAACGTCTCATCGCCGCCGCCGACGCGCAACGCGGCCCAGTTGTCGAGCGTCACCTGCCCCCCACCGTCCAATAGGCCAACCGTCTCCTGAACGCCGTCGATCATGAAGGTGGCGCCGGACTCGACCTCCACGTGGCCGCTGTCCGGCAGACGCTCGTTCGCGTTGGCCACGCAGAGCGTGCCGCTCTCGACGTAGGTCCTGCCGGCGTGGTCACACTGACCGGTCAGCGTCAGCACGCCGGAGCCCCGCTTCCAGACTTCGCCGTTGCCGGCGAAGCCGCCGCCGAACGTGGTGTCTTCGTTGTCGTTGCCCAGGCCGACGATGTAGCCGTTGGTGTCCAGTTGCCCGTTGCAGCTCAGTCCGCCGAAGTTCTGATCGCTGTCGATGCGGAGCGTGGTCCAGAGGCACATGTCGGTGTCCAGGCCGAGTGATTGCTCGTTGCTGGCGACCAGCATGCCGGAGTTGACCGCAATGAAGCTTAGCTCGCTGTTGTCGCCGCTGAGGGTGAGCGTGCCCGAGCCGATCTTCGTCACGCTACCGCTGAGCGTACCCTCGAAGGTCGACGTTGCATCGCCGCCGCCGACGAGCAGCCAGCCGTTGCTGGTCGTCGCGTTGCCCTGCCCGGTCAGGGCGCCGATCGTCTCATTGATGCCGTCGACCAGGAAGGTACTCTCGGCGTCCACGTTGACTTCGCCGGTGTCGGCCAGGCGTTCGTCTGCGCCGGTGACCTGTACGGTGCCGGCGTCGATGAACGTTCCGCCGGTGTAGGTGTTGGCCCCGGCGAGCGTCAGCGTGCCGGCGCCCTTCTTTTCCACTTGGCCGCCGCCGCTGATTTCCCCGTCGAAGATCGAGTCTTCTCCGTCGTTGCCCAGACCGATCGCGTAGCCGTTTGTGTCAATCTGACCATCCCCCGCCAAGCCGCCCCAGCCCACGGCATCTTCGAGCAGCAGCGTTGCTCCGGAAGCAACGTCCACATCTGTGTAGTCGCCCAGGCTGTCGTTGACGCCGGCGGTCAGGGAACCTTCGTTCACGTGGATCGTGCCGGCATACGCGCTGTTGTCGCCGGTCAGTGACAACGTGCCCGGTCCGGCCTTGGTCAGGTCCCCGCTGCCGGTGAGGTCCTGAGTCACCGTGAAGGTATGGCTTGGCTCGACAATGTCGAAGCCGCCGCCGTTCGCTTCCCATACAATCGGCAAGGTCGTGCTGCCGAAGGTCGTCCCGGTGATCTGAAGCATCCCGCCGTCGAACGTCAGCGGCCCGGCCGTGCCGTAGCGGTCGCCGAGGTGTGTTTGGTCGGAGACGCTGAGTCTGCCACCGAGGAGCACGGTTCCGCCGGTGTAATCGTTGCTGGCATTGCTGAATGTCAGCGTACCGCCGCCGGACTTGACTATAGAACCCCCGGGGTCCAACTCGTCCACGTAGCCGGTAAACTCCGTCGTTTGCCCGCCGGCCCCAACCGTGATCTGAATTCCATGGTATAGGCATAAACGGCCGTTGCCGGCCAAGCCCCCAAACGTCTCGCCGGTGATGAAGAACTGGGCGACGCCTCCCCAAAACAGCAGTGTAGCGTCATCCGTAAGGATATCGGATGCTTCGAAGCTGAGATGACCATAGTTGACGATGACGTTACCGGACACCGTGCTGTCCCTAGCTAGAATCAGGTTCCCGCCGCCGAGCTTGATGAACCCGTCGTCAGTGTTGAGGGGCACGATCACGGTTGTGGTCGTTTCCGCCGTGATGGCGGGCGTTCCGCTCGGCGCGGATAGCGTGAGTGTGCCGCCGGGGCTACCTGCCCGGAGAGACCACCGCTGGCCGCTGCCCCCGCCGACGGAGAACTCGAGGTGGCCGATCGTCCGGTCGCCATTGAGGTAGACCGTTCTGAGCGCACTGATGTCGAGCGTGAAGTAGGCCGTATGGCCGGCCCCGTCGGCGATGATGCCGTCAACCCAGTTGCTGGGGTCGTCCCAGTCGCCGTCGGCGTCCACGGCCCACCAGCCGTCATCTGCAACCGCCGTGCCGTTCACCGTCAAACAAATCAAGGTTAGGGCGAATCCCGAGATGTGAAAGAGACGCATGGAACCCTCTCCTCTCCAAAGTGCAGACCGTACCGTGATTCAAAATCGACGATCGGCCGCGGCGGCAGAACAGCACAAACAGCCAAATTACCCTCATTGTAGCAAAACGGGTCCGCGTTTCCAAGACGCAACCCGTCTTCGCTACGAGGCCTTCCACCCAATAATCTGGCGTCAGAGGGATCGCGACCAGCGTCCTACCGCCAGCCGGTCGGGAGGCCGAGTGCGTGGCCACGCACGCTACCGCTGGCGGTCTGTTGCCGCGTTGTGCAGCCGACGGCATCGCGCGGTGATTCACTGACATACAACAAGCAGCGCCTCGACAGCCACGCCGGACAGGCCGAAGGCACCCGCTACGAAAAGTTCTAGCCGTGTCCAGTCACCCCGATTTTCGCCCTGCGGGCGAAATAAGAATAGAGCAGGAGAGAGGAATAAGTAGAAAGTAGAACCGCGACGGCCACGCTCGATTATTGAGCGTCGTTCGCCGCGGACGACGCCTCTCCTGCGGCCTCCTCTCTACTTTCCACTCACTGATCTGGGGGAAGCGCAGGATGCCGTTCGCATTCGAAAAACTCATCGTCTATCAAAAGGCCGTGGACTTCGCTGACCGGGTTCTTGACGTCACCGAGGGATTCCCGCACGGCTACGGCTTCCTTGCCGACCAGTTGAACCGCGCATCGGTTTCGATCGCCGCCAATCTCGCCGAAAGGCAACGGTCGGCCAGCACAGGGTGCTTGCGCGTGTTCCCTCGCGATTGTAGCCGTCTTCACTCCGTGTGCGTGTCTTCCCGAACCGCGTCGGGTGTGGCTCGTGGCAGGTAGATGCAGAGGATGCTGTCTGCACTTTCCGCGTATGCTCCGTCGGCTATCGGCTCGCCACGGTAGCCGCTCTCGCGGTTGGGTTTGCACGGCAGTATCACGTTGCTCGTGAGCCAGACCGTTTTGTGGCCGGGTGCTGAGGCGACGATCACGGCGTCGTACGTGTGGTAGAGGCAGGGGCCCAGCACCGCCGGCAGCGGGAACCAAACCTGGACCCACGAGCACTTCGTCCGTGGTGTCGCCTCGAATTCGCCTTCGCCGATGCGATCCGCCGGCCATGTCTCGCAACGGCCGCGGCGGTCGATGTCGAGCACTCTCCGGAAACCATCCGGCGAGTCGGCCACGCTCCAGCAGCCCGCCGGCTCAAACCAGTTGTGCTGTTCGTGCAGAAAGATCGACACGTTCGCGTTCGGCAGTGGCTGCCGCGTGTCGTACGCTCGGACGCTGATTCGGCAAAGCCGCTCGCGCGGGAACGTCGTCGCGTAAGGAACGTGTACCAGCCCACATCCGCACGTGAGCAGGCACAGAACGGCGTAACCGATGACACCCGCGCACCGGGACAGGCTGATGCGGCGGACTTGCCTGCCTAACAGGGTCATGTTTGCTCCCCACATTTCGGACGCGCGTGTCATGCGGCCTCGCCCCGTGCCATATGCACGCAGTACATGGTACCGCTCTGCGCCAGCGACGACTACAGCCAACTGAGTCTTGCCGCGGCGTTGGCCGGTCGGCGGCGTTACGGCACCGGTCGGTCGAGCACGTACAAGCCGAAGACGCGGTCGTCGCAGGTGACGTTGCCCGTGCAACGCATGCCGACCTTCTCCGCCACGCGCCGGGAGGCCGGGTTGTCGGAAGAGACGAGCGAGATGAGACGGTCGAGGCCGAGTGCGTTGAAGGCGTGGTCGCGAATGGCGAGTGCCGCCTCGGTAGCGATGCCGCGGCCCCACCAGGCCGAGGCGATCTGATACGTCAGCTCAACGTAATCACCGGTGTCGAGCACCTGCCGCCGCAGGCCGCAGCGTCCGATGATCTCGTCGGTTTCCCGCCAGATCGTGGCCCAGATGCCGAAGCCGTCGGCGCGGTACGCGCGGGCGATGTAGGCGGCGAGACGGGTACGTTCCGCCGGGACGGAGTTGTCGGCGGGGGCGGGCATGTCGCGCATCATTTGCGCGTCGGCATTCAGGCGGCACATCGCCGGCGCATCGGCTGGTGTGAACTCGCGAAGGCGTAAGCGAGGTGTTTCGGCGATTGTGTGCATAGCGCTCCCTTGATCAATCCGGCATGTGGCGCGACGGAGACTGAGTTGTGATTATGGCGGGCACCGTACGTGCAGGTCTACCTCCGGGAAGCGCGCGAAGCGCTCGGCCGGGTCGGTCGTGCCTCGTTCCCCCAGGTGGTGGTCGAGAAACGCCAGCACGCACTGGTTGACGATCGTCTGGCAGCGTTGGTTAGAGATCGTGCCCGCCGGAGCGGCCAGTCGAAAGATGCTCGTGCGCGGATAGAGACAGATATCGGAGTAGCTGAGGTGGCCCGTGCCCGCAATGACGGCCAGGTACGCCGGTCCTTCAGCATGCTCGAACAGCGGCAGGTTGGGCGTCGGGTTCACGGCCCCGGCGTTGTCGTGGTGGAAGAATAGGAACGGTACCGACAGCGGTCGGTCGAGCGCATCGCCCATCTGCAACCCGTCGAAGTTGATCCCTACCTTGCAGCGCGGATCGTCGAGGCAGGCTTGCCCGGTCGCCGCACCGCCGAACGAATGGCCCATTACGCCAACGCGGTCCAGGTTGAGCCGTCCGCTGAAGCGTCCGCTGCCGCGGTTGCAGCGCTCCAGTTCGTCGAGCACGGCCCGGATATCCGCCACCCAGATGTGCAGGCTCTCCACCGCGTGCGGACGCTGGTGCATCAGCTCGCGGATCAGCTCCTCCAGCCGCGCTGTGTCGCGCGTCATCGTCAATTGCCGCTCGATGTCGTAGGCCTCACGCCGCTCCACGCCGCGTTTTGCGAACTCTGCGTTGTGCGGATCGAAGGACTGCACGGTCCCATCGTCGCGCACGATGTACGGCGTTTCGAAGGCATGCCCGATGCTGACGGCGACGTAACCGTGACTGGCCAGCTCTTCCATCAGGGCAGTGCTTTGCGAGAGCGTGCCCCAATACGCATGGTTGAACACCACGACCGGGAAGGGGGCGTCCGTCTCCAGCACGGGGGCGCCGCGGTAGGCGTGCGTTCGCACGCGTCCCAGGTGAGCGAACAGGAACGATGGGAAGGGCGTGAAGCGCGTCAGGGCCCCGGAGACCTCCGCGGCGTTCTCCATGTAAGCCGCCGGCACACTGCCGGCGATCGGGTCGGCGGGATACCAGATCCGAGCCGCGATTTCCCGGAAGTCGTCGGGGGCCGGCGTAAACGTCTCGGGGCGATCCCGGCACACGATGAACAGGTCGGTCACACCAATCCGGTACGGCCCCGTGGGCTGCGGCAGATGGAGATGCGGGAACAGCGTCGGTACGGCGGCCGCCACGACGACGGCCAGCAGCCATGCGCATCCGCACAGGAGCCGCCGCCAGAGCTTGGTCGGCACGGCTTTCTGCGCGGTCGTGGACCGCTTTCGTAGCGAACCCCACAACGTCGTCAGGGTCAGCAGGCCCACCAGGGTATACGTCGGCACCATCGGCCAGCGATCGCGCTCGATGGCGAGATGGGCGCCGAGAACGAGCAAAGCCACCACAACGGCGGCGCGACGCCAGCCTCCCGACTTGGCCAGAGGTACGAACCAGGTGACCGAGACGAGCGCCAGGAGGACGATTAGCAGGGATTCCATGGGTCTCAACGCGACACCCACCTTCATCGAAGCGCCGGGCGACGAGCGGGACGCTCCGGCAACGGACTCGGGACGTGCGCGACCAGGATCGCGAACACGAGCGTCGTCTCTCGGCGACGCCGGTTCGACGCATGCGCCTTTGTTCAGGATGACCAAGACGAGGACAGGCGCCTATTACAGTTCGTGGCGGGGTTTGGAACGGCTGCGTTGCCGTCAGGCGATCGCCGAGAGCAGCGCTGAGAGTGTCTTGAGGTAGGCTTCGAGGGCGGTGCGGCCGGTTTTCGTGAGCATCAGCGTGGTCTTTGGGCGGGCGTCCTCGAAGCTCTTCTTGATGGTGATGTAACCCGCCTCCTCCAGCTTCCGCAGATGCGAGGAGAGGTTGCCGCCGGTCATGCCCGTCTGGCTCTGGAGAAAGACGAAGTCTGCCTGCTGGACGACCGCCAGACAGGCCACGACACTGAGCCGCGCGGGCTCGTGCAGGACTTTGTCGAGCGACGCGATGTCTCGCGCGTTGACCTCGGTGGCACGCCGGCGCATCAGCCCTCCGCTTCGCTTGGTAACCGGGGGAATTCACGCAGGAACGTGACGAGCATAATCACGCCCCAGGCCGCGACCGCCGCTCCGCCGGCCACAAGGCCCCACCACGGCTCCATCTCGGCGGTGGCGAGCGCGAGCCCGACGGCGGCGAAGAGGATGCCGTAGACGAGGAATCGCCACAGACCCAACGCCGCGGCACACGACAGCGACATGGCGGCGAGAATCGTGACCGGGATCGCCGGCGCGAACCACGTCGCCAGCGGTGAATCCGTCCGCTTGAGCCACACGCGCGTCACCAGGTTCCCGCCGACGACGAGCCCGAGAGAGAGAATCGCGATGAGGCCGTGCCTTAACTGATGCAGTCTCCGGGCGGAGAATACGACCGAGCCCAGGCGTGGCTCCGTGATCCGGTGCCGCGCACTCTGCCATACGATGATGCCGACAATCGGCATGGCCAGCATGGGGATCAGCACGCCGCAGGACCACCCGACGCCGATGAGGACGATCGTCGTCCCGGCCACGATGTCCAGCAGTCCATCCTGCCAGAAGGCGCGGAAGATGCGTTTCTCTGTTGCGGCGAGGTTCGGTCCTCTGAACATGACCACCTCCTGCACCTGCCGGCCGAGCCTTCTCCGTCTCAGTCGGAGCCGCTGCGGCAGGTGTGCGTCGCAGGTTAGTCTGTGTCGCAAATATATCATCGGTGCAAACCGGCGTCAACTTGTTTCTTCTGTGGGATTCTGTATCCGTTACGGGCCCGGTTGCTGCGGGGGTGGCGGGGCGTCGGCGACGAGGTTTCGGATCGGGCCGGCGGCCTATTGCCAACAGCGGGCGTGGTCGGCGGCGAATTGCTCGAAGCGATTCGCCGGTCGGCTGAGAAGCTGTGCGGCGTCCGCGCTAACCGGCTCGCAGGCGCCCATGCGCACGAGGCGATACATCGCCAGGAGCCGCTCGATGTGGCGGTCGGTGAAGCCCGCCGAGCGGAGCACGTTACGCGTCGTGTCATCGTCGATCGGCAGGTATTGGACGTCGTGCCCGATCGCGCGGGTGATGGCGGCGGCCACCTCGTGATAGTCGATCGCCTCGGGGCCGGTCAGCGTGTAGGAGCGGTTCTGGTGCGATGGCGCGTCGAGCAGCACACGGGCGGCGACGGCGGCGACGTCCCGGGCGTCGATGAACGAGAGCCGGGCGTCCGCCGCGGGCAGGGCAATACGACGGGCGTCTCGTATGGCCTGGCACAGCGAGCCGGTGGAGTGGACCTGCATGAAGAAGTTCGGGCGGAGGTGGGTAAACGGAATTCCCGACGTCTCGATCAACAGCTCGACCTTGCGCAGCGAGAAATCGGGCCGCTCCGGCGTGCCCATCGCCGAGAGGTGCACGACGTGCTGCACACCCGCGGATCGCATGGCCTCGATGAAGGGACCGGCGAACTTGTCGGCGTCGTCGTCCCCGGGAAGCGAGATCATGAAAACGCGGTCGATGCCGTCGAGTGCGCCAGCGGAGCTCTCCGGTCGTTCGAGGTCGAATTCGACCCAATGCGCCGCGGTACCGACGATGTCCATGGCCCGCCGCGGATCACGCGTGGCGCCGCGCACGGCGACATCGTGCACGCTCAGTTCGCCCAATAGCAGACGGCCAACTGTCCCGGTCGCACCCAGCACGAGTGTTCTGTTCGTCACGTCCGTTCCTCTCGCAAGGCGTCTAGTCGGCGGACGCCTCGAACACCGCCCGCAGTCCGGTCAGGTGATACCGAGTGAGCATCGCCAGCGCTTCGCGAATGTCCCGCTCGCGTCTGAACTTCAGGAGGATCGCCGACGCCGCCCGAATGAAATTGCGGTACGTCAGGTCGAGGCACACGCGGTGCGCCCGGGTGAGCACCAACTCCGGTGAGACTGAACGGAAATGCTCCAGCGCCAGTGACTTTAGCAGGCTGACCACCTTCTCCGGCACATCCGCCAGCGGGCTACCCGCGACACCGCTGGTCAGGATGATCATGCGCAGCCGATTGCGGGCGGAGAAGTCGAGCAACTCGGCGGAGATGCGCTGGTATGCCGCGCCCGCCGGCAACGAGCGGATGTCGTCCACACCGTCCAGGGCGCGGACCTTCCTCGTCATCAGGTCGAACAGCTCGCGCACGAACGAATCCGGCACCACTTCGGCGAGCAGGTCTTCCTTGCTCCGAAAGTACCGATAGAGATTGCCGGTCGCGATGCCCGCCTCTGCCGCGATTTCAGCGATCGTGGCCTTCTGGTAGCCATGCCGGGCAAACAGCCGGAGGGCGGCGGCGACGATTCGCTCGCGGATCTCATCCTTCAGCCGCTGCACCGCCGAGTTCCTCCGCCCCGCTCAATAGCGAATTTATCATTCACTTTTGGAGACGATATCGCCTGCGGGCCGGGTCGTCAAGGGATTTCCCCTTCCGACGGGGCCCGGCCCGCGTCGCCTCGACCGCGCTTACCCGGCTGAACTCGATCGAAATCGCCCTGTTGATTCTCGCGGCCTACTTCCACGATCAGGGCACGATTGTAGGCGCGTCGCTGATCCCGCTGACCGAGCCGGAGGTCCGGCGACTGCTGTTGACGATCATCTGGCCGCGGCTGACGAACATCGAACGGGCGCTTGTGTGGAGCGACTGGCGCCGCCACCACCAAGCTCTCGCCCGCGCAGCCCACTATCGCAGAAGAACCGATGCGCAGCTGTAGTACTCGGCGCGATCCGGTCTACGGCGCGAGTACGCGATACAGCTCGAAGGGCGCGGAGCCGTCCGTCTGGAGCGGCGAGCGGGCGACCGGCAGGAACCAGCCGGGGTGCAACTCCTGCAATTGCGCGAACGCGTTGGCGTATGGCAGCCGGTCGAGGGTGCGCAGCGGCACGACGTGCGTCGCGCCACTCTCACGCAGGAAGTCGAGCAGCCGGGCGCGCGTGAACAGCTCGATCGTGCGAAACCTGCCCGCCCACTCGCCGCGCCCACAGGCCCAGACTGGGCGCTCCGGGCCGTACGACGTGCGAATCTGCGTCGCGCCGTCAGTCGGCAACTGCGGCACGCACTTGCGACCCGTGCGCAGGTACAGATACGAGTAGTGCGCGTTGCTGACGATGGCGTCGGGCGGCGTGTGGTCGCGGAGCAGCGCGACGATCGCCTCCTGCTGCGCGATCATGTGCTCGAACTTGCGCTTGACGTCGCGGGCGCCGAGCGTGAACGGGCCGAGCGCAAGCAGTGCGAGCCCGGCGCCGACGAACGTTGTGAGTACGCGCGCGGTCGCGTGCCCCTCGCGCCGGCCGAAGCGCGCGAGGCGCGGGGCGTCGCCGGCTGAGCGGTGCTTCGGCCAACCGCCGAGCAGCGTCGCCAGTGCGACGTACAGACCCGCCAGCAGCCAACCGAATAGCAGCGGCGCCAGCACGACGAGGAACCGCAGCGGTTCGAACGGCCACGGCAGGATCAGCGCCAGATAGGCGGCGGCGTACAGATGCGCGGCGGCGCCGCCGCGGCGCCAGGTGACGAGCGTGCCGAGCAGCATCACGCCGGCGATGAGCCCCGCCGGGACCAGCACGAGCGCTGTGCCGACCGGGACACGCTGCAACAGGCCGACGAGGGCGCCCTCGTTGACCGGCACGAGGATCAGCGCCAAGCTGAGCAGCAGATCGGGCGCGTTGACCCACGCAACCCACAGGTGCGTCGTCCACGACGCGAGCCACGCCGAGTAATCCAGGTCATAGACGAGGGCGGCGTTCAGCGGATTGCACGCGTTGCGGGCCGCGGCCCACGTACGCCAGGCCTGCCAGCCCGCGGCAGCGCACAGGAATCCGCCCAGGGCCGCCAACGTCAGGCCCCAGCGTCGCTTCAGGAGCAGCGCGAGCAGCAGCCCTCCGACGAGCGCGATCGCGACCGAGCGTGTGAGTACGGCGCCGCCCAGCAGCAAGGCCAGCAGGGCGATGTGCCACAGGCCGGTGCGACAGACCCGCGGCGCGGGGGCGTCGGGCTTCGCGGCGGACCGTGGCGCGGCACTCTGCGCGGCCAGCCACAGCGCGGGCATTGAGAGCGCCACGTACAGCGGCTCGGACATCGCCGTGCCGAGCACGCCGAGCGTCGCGAACGAGACGAAGCCCAGGACCACAGCCAGCAGGGCGAGCGGGCGCGGGAGGCGCCACGCGTCGCGCATCAGCCGGTATGCGAACCAGGAACCGACGGTCCAGAGCGTGACGTTCAGCCAGCGCACGAGCACGATGTTCTGCGGGAAGCGCGCGTCGGCGCGCCAGATCAGCGATAGCAGGGCCGGATAGAGAACCGGGTACTTCGTCTGGTGCGGTTCGGCGGGAAACTGCATCAGGCGGTAGCCGTGGCGGCGAGGGCCCGGCCGGTCACCAGGTACGCCGTGTCGTCCATCCACAGGCCCGCGATGCGCGGCGCCGCGTGTAGCAGCGCGCCGACGCCGACCGCCACGAGCGCGAGCATCGCCAGCGCGGTCCAATCCGGCCGCGGGGCGGGCGAGGGAGGGATGTTACCTGGCGTGCTCGACAATGCGGGAGTCCACGTCGCGTCGCCCAGACTGGCCGCCGCGGATCACGCGGGCATCATAGCGGCGCGGCCGCGGGCCAACAGGAAACCCCGGCGGCCTTGCGGCCGCCGGGGGTGTTTGGGCAAAGCGATACCAAGGCGATGAAACTACCGACGGCGAATCAGCAGCCCCGCCATGCCGAGCAGCAGGAGGCTGCCCGGTTCGGGCGTCACGCCGATGGCAAATGAGAGCATGTTGTACGTCGCCGTCGAGAACGAGTACCAGCCCGGGCCGTTCGGGAACACGGTGGAGTCCGTGCCACTCCAGTACCATTCGTCGCGGTCGCTGGAGCCGATGTTCGGGGGATAGCGGGTCAGCGCGCCGACTCCGACCGCATTCCCCTCGTAGGCCGTGATCTGCTCGGTCACGAAGAGGTGGTCGTGGCCCGTGAGGTCGATCGTGAAGGCCTGGTCGATGTCGCTTAACGTGACGCGAGCGGTGTGGCCGCCCAAAACCGCCCCCGTGGTCGCCAGGCTGAAGCCGCCAATGTAGTCGCGGTTGTTGTAATCGTAGAAGTTGATATCGAAGGTGCAGTTGGCGATGACCTGGTTAAACATGGGGGAGGGGTTGCAGACGAAGAAGCTGAACGAGCGCAGCACACCCGTCCCTTCGGTCCGCACTTCGTCGCCCCAAAGGGACGTCACATCGTACGAGTTGACCGAGGCCACAGGCACGCCGTCGTCGCCGGTCATATTGTTGTTGTCGTAGATCCACACGGGGTCGGCGCGCGTCCCATCGCCGGCGGCGAGCGACACATTCCACTCGTCCACGTTGTCGTACGACGGCGACAAGACGTCGCCGAACGCGAGCGCCGGCAGCATCAGTGCGGCGACTGCCAGAATCCCAGTGATCCTTCTCATCTTCGTCCTCCTCTACTCCTTAGAAGACGTGCGCACGGGTCAAAGTGCAGGAACGCTCTGCATTCGGCTCTGAACCACTGCCTCGCACGTACCTACCTACTCGGCGCGCGGCCGACGGCCGCACTGCGCGAACCGAATCTCAGCATAGCAGCGGGCGCATTACTTGTCAATATAATTCTCATTGAGCGTTGAAAGAGCATTTGCTTCTGCCTTGTTGAGAGTCTCGCAGGGAAAAGGGGACATTCAACGTTTTTGCTGAAGACAAAGTAGGATGTCCTCATTTCTTTGCGGTGTCGTCCATCCACAGGCCCGCGATGCGCGGCGCTGCGTGCAGCAGCGTGCCGACGCAAACCGCCACGAGCGCGAGTATCGCCAGCGCGGTCCAAGCCGGCCGCGGGGCGGGCTAGGGGGTGATGTTACCTGGCGTGCTCGACAATGCGGGAGTCCACGTCGCGTCGCCCAGACTGGCCGCCGCCGGGGATCACGCGGGTATCATAGCGGCGCGGCCGCGGGCCAACAGGAAACCCCGGCGGCCTTGCGGCCGCCGGGGGTGTGTGGGCAAAGCGCACAGTAAGGCGATGAAACTACCGACGGCGAATCAGCAGACCCGCCATGCCGAGCAGCAGGAGGCTGCCCGGCTCGGGCGTCACGCCGATGGCAAACCCGAGCATGTTGTACGTTGCCGTCGAGAACGAGTACCAGCCCGGGCCGTCCGGGAACACGGTGGAGTCCGTGCCACTCCAGTACCACTCGTCCCGGTCGCTGGAGCCGATGTTCGGGGGATAGAAGGTCAGCGCGGCGACTCCGGCCGGATTATTCCCCTCGTAGGACGTGATCTGCCAAGTCACGAAGAGGTGATCGTGGGACGTGAGGTCGACCGTGAAGGTCTGGTCGATGTCGCTGATCGTGGCGCGACCGGCTTGGCCGCCCAAAATCGCCCACCCGGTCTCCTGGCTGAAGCCGCCAATGTAGTCACGGCTGTCGTAATCGTAGAAGTTAATTTCGAAGGTCGGGTTGGCGATGACTTGGTTGAGTTGGGGGGAGGGGTTGCCGATGTGGAAGCTGAACGAGCGCAGCACACCCGTCCCTTCGGTCCACACTTCGTCGCCCCAAAGGGACTTCACGTCGTACGACGCAATCGTACCCATCCACGAGCCGCTGCTGCCGCAGGAATTGTTGTTGTCGTAGATCCACGCGGGCTCGGCGCGCGTCCCGCCGCCGGAAGCGGCCGACACATTCCACTCTTCGAACGTGTCGAGGTCGTACGACAGCGTCGCGACGTCGCCGAACGCGAGCGCCGGCAGCATCAGTGCGGCGACTGCCAGAATCCCAGTGATCCTTCTCATCTTCATCCTCCTCTACTCCTTAGAAGACGTGCGCACGGGTCAAAGTGCAGGAACGCTCTGCATTCGGCTCTGAACCACTGCCTTGCACGTCCCTACCTACTCGGCACGCGGCCGACGGCCGCGCCGCACAAGCCGAATTTCAGCATAGCAGCGTGCGCATTGCTCGTCAAGATAATTCTCATTGAGCTTTGAAAGATCATTTACTCTTGCTTTGTTGAGCGCCCCGGTTATATTGGAATGGATGCGTCGATTTGTAGACAGGCCGAGTTTGGCGGTTGGTGCGTCGCCAAGCATCGAAAAAACGATTAGTCTCGTCGGCAAGAGGCTCACGGGGGCTATTCGCGCGGTGCTTGACGCCATCCCCGGCTACCCGTGCGGTCCACAGGAGTTGGCACGCACCCTCGGCATCAACAAAGACCTATCCGGGCGTGCGCTGAATGCGTCTGATAAAAAAGACCCTCTTGCCGCCTTGCATCAGATGCCCGGACCAGCACCGCTTCGACAGCTCCTGAACGCCGCTCTGCGGAAAGGGGTCGCCAAGAGACTGATCGATGAGGCGGCGGAGGCGGTGCGACAATTCGATCTGCTGATTCGGCAACAGGCTGGCGACCGCGTGTCGCTCGATGGCATTATCAGCACATGGCTACCCGGCGCCCGCGAAAGATTCGAGATGTTCAACAAACAAGCCGTCCACCGCGGGATGGGGCAACTCAAGGGGGTGATGGCCGACGTGACGATCCAGACCGCGCTGCTGTACCCAGCGGCCGATGGCGAGCGTGTGGACGGCGTCTGGATTGCCGGCTCTGTGGGATTGCGGCGGATTCGCCCGACGGTGGTCGTGCATTACTGCTCGCATCGCCTGGCGCCGGACGCCCCTCGGGATTGCCCGCTCACCCTTGACGGCGAGCCGGTGGTTGGGCTTCGCGGACTGCTGCTTGAAGAATTCTGCTCATCCCCTCTTCCGGTCTTCGACGCGCGTCACCAAGGCACTGCTGTGCATTACACCTTGGCTGGCGACGCGGTGGGACCGGCTTCCGCGGTCGACCTGCTCTTTGCCGAATTGACGCTTGGCTGCATGCCGCGTTATCGGGATGCTGGCCAACTGAAGAAACACGGAGCATCGGCCGAAATCACGACCCCCACCAAGACGCTCATCTTTGACGCGTTCCTACACGAGCAGGTATATCCGGGATTGCAGCCCGAACTCGTGCTCTACGACACGGCGGTCAACGGCCTCGCCGACTTGAATGACCCGACCAGAGATATCGACCGCCTCGATGTGAACGAGACCGTCGAATCGCTGGGCTGGGGCGCGGCGATGTTTCGCGTCCCGGAGGTTGGCGACTACGTCGAAATCCTCCGTCACATTTTCGGCAGGATCGGCCGGGACGATCGTGAGTTCCGCGGCTACCGTTGTAAGGTGCAGTACCCTATCTATGGTTCGCAGCTCTGCATGGCTTTCACACCACCAGAAAAACCCTGAACTCGACTCTCGCCTGTATTGCGTGAACCGATCGCCGCTCAACTACGCTGTGCCCCGCAAGCTGATGGGCACTCACCGCGCCTTTGTGCTTTGGGTGACTCCACGCTCACGAAATGGCTGTTCAGCGCGCCAGCAAACGCGGCGGGTGGAGCGAGGTCGTACCCGCCGCGTTGTGTTGCTGGTGATGTGATGGGCGGGCGTCAGGCCCGCATCGCGCCTCCGCCAATTCGGTCGAGCGGGAAGGGCGGTGAGGCCAGGGCCCGCACGGCCAGGGACATGAGCACCGCCTCGTTGTCGTCGCCGGCGATGCGGTTGGTCCGCACGGCGCCGCACTGCTCGCAGCGGTGCACCAGGGTCCAATCGCCGCCGGGACGGGCCCAGATGGCGATGGGTTCCATCGCGCCGCCGCAACCGGCCGCCCGATCGCCGGGACGAACGTCGAGGTGGACGCTCCAGAGGCATAGCGGGCAGTGATTGCGCTGCCGCGTGCCCTGGGCGTCGTAGGGGACGGGGGCGCCGCAGCGGACGCAGGCGAAGCCGCTGCCCGCGGGGGCTTCGGACGCCAAACGCTCTCCCGCGTCGCCGCCACGCCGCCGGTCATCACCCTTCGCCGCGAGCCGCAAGTAGCTCTGATATCGGCGGGGGTCGATGGTGCCGTCGGCGACGGCTGCCTTCACGGCACACCCTTTCTCGTGCGTGTGCGTGCAGTCGGCGCGGAAGCGGCAGCGGTCGAGCAGGGGGCGCATCTCGACGAAGCCGGCGGCGATGTCCCGCGCCGCCGACTCGGCGAGGCCGAACTCGCGAATGCCCGGCGTGTCGATGAGGAGGCCGCCTTCCGGCCAGGCGGTGGCGACGACCTCCGTCGTCGTGTGCCGGCCCTTGTGCGTGCGGCCGCTGATCGTCTGCGTACGCCGGGCGGTCTCGCCCGTCAGCAGGTTGGCCAGGGTGGTTTTGCCGACGCCGGACTTGCCGACGAGGACGCACGTTCGGCCGGCGAGCTGCGTTCGCAAGGCTGCGACGCTGTCGGGGTCATCCATGGCAACCAGTGCGACCGGATAGTCCAGACGCTCATAGAGTGCCGCATCACGGCGAATGGCAGCAGCAGCGGGCAGATCGGCCTTCGTCAGGCAGATCAGTGCCGGGATACCTTCCGCCTCGGCGGTGACGAGGTAACGGTCGACCAATGGCCATTTCGGCTTCGGGTCGGCGACGGCCGTCACGATCACGAGGCGGTCGACGTTCGCCGCCAGGACCTGCTCGCCCGGCCGCGGGCCGGCGGCGCGGCGGCGCAGGGCGTTACGCCGTTGCTGTATTGCCTGCACGACGCCGGTGTCGTCGGCGACGGCGGACAAAGCAACGAGATCGCCGACGACAGGCTGCTGCTCGGCGTGGCGCAGGCTGCCGGCCGGCGTGCAACGCAGCACGGTGCCGGCGGCCGTGACGTCCAGATGTTCGCGCAGGCGTCGAACGACGACGCCCATCAACGTATCGGAAGGCGACGGCCGCCCGGCCGCCGCGGTAACTTCATCAAAACCCACGGGAATACTCCGTAATGGCAATTCGTGCCGTTTCGGTCTCGATCGTTCAGACAGATCACAAAGCGCAGGCCACGAGCCACACGGGTCACTTTGGTTGACATCCAGTACTCCTGTTTTCGGGGGCTATGGCGCGGCGTTCGCCGCACCGGTTGGGACAAACCGCCGCCGGCGCGTCAAAACGCCGCGCCGCGGCAACGAGATCCGATAACGTTGTGATCAGGGGGATCAGTGCGCACAGCCACGGAGGGCAATGGAACGACGCGCGCGAGACAACTCAGCGCTGTCTGGGGCGGTCGTGCGGCCGTGCGAGTGTCTTAGGCAATGGTCAACATCAGTCAGTTACTCTACAGAACCCCCGTTGCGGATGCAAGGCTGAATTCGCCGCCGGCGCACGCCGTCCCGTGCCGCATGATCACGGTTCGTGTGGGTGCCGATCGAATGACGGCGAGTCGCCGAACGCCGCTTCGTGAGCGTTGATTGACGCGGGCAGTTACGCGGCACGCCGGAGTCGAAGACCCTTCGGCACGACGATTCGGTCGATGAGCTCGAAGAACCCTTGCACCAGCAGGGCGAGAATCGCCGCCGGGATGGCGCCCTGCATGATCACGCCGTAGTCGTTGAGGCGGATGCCGGTGAAGATCGGTTCGCCGAAGCCGCCGGCGCCGATGAAGCCACCGAGCGTGGCGAAGCCGACATTGATGACGGCTGCCGTCTTGACCCCCGCCAGGATCATCCGCGAGGCGAGTGGCAGCTCGATCCGCCACAGCCGCACCCAGGGGCCCAGCCCGAGCGCGACGGCCGATTCCTGCAACTGCGGCGAGATGCTGCGGAGGCCGGTAAGCGTGTTCCGGACGATCGGCAGCAGGGAGTAGAGGAAGAGCGCTACGACCGCCTGCGGATAGCCGAGCTCGTCGGAGAAATAGCTCACCGGGCGGATCAGGAGCACGAGCAGGGCGATGGCGGGGATGGTCTGGATGATGCCGACGACGCCGAGGATCGGTTGGGCGAGTTGTGCCTTACGGGCGCCGATGACGCCGAGCGGAATCGCTACGAGCATCGCGGCGGCTAACGACACGGCCACCATGTTCAGGTGCTCCAGGGCATAGCGGATGATGTCCCGGGAGAGGCTCCGCTCGCGAACGGCGGAATGGATGCCCCGCGCCGTGGCCAGGAACTCCGCGGCGACGCGGCCTTCGTCGGCTCCGTCGAGCTCGACGCGCGCGTTCATGTTCATCATCGCCGTCTCGTCGATCGTGCCCTCCAGGGCGTGGAGTGCGGCGATGAGTTGCGGCGCACGCTGGGCCAGCTCGTCGCGGTACACGTATACGGCGTGATATTGCGGGAAATGCTCGAGGTCGTCTTCGAGCCGCCGCAGATCGAGGCTGCGGATCTTCGCGTCGGTGGCGTACAGGTCGGTGACCTGAATCACGCCCTTGTCGATGGCCTCGTAGGCGAGGGCGTGCTCCAGGCCGCGGACGTCCTGCTGCGGCAGTTGATAGCGTTGGGCGAGTGCGTCCCAGCCATCCGCACGCTTCATGAACTCGTTGCTGAAACGCAGGATGAGGTCGGGATGATCGCGCAAGTCGCTGATGCGGCGGATGCCCATGTCGGCGGCCACGTCTTCCTTCATCCCGATGACGTACGTGTTGTTGAAGCCGAGCGGTTCGGTCATCTGCAGACCGGACTCGGCCAGCTTCGCACGCAGGGCGGCCACGCCGCGGACACCCTGGCCGGCGAAGATCTCTTCGCTCATCGTGCCCGTGTACTCGGGATAGATGTCGATCTGTCCGGCCAGCAACGCTTCCCAGAGCAGCCGCGTGCCGCCCAGGCCCTCGACGTGCTCGGCCGTGAGTCCCTCACTGTCCGCCAGATGCGCGACGATCTCCGCCAGGATGACGGATTCGGTGAAGGCCTTCGAGCCGACGCGCACCGCCTGGGCCTGATCCGCGCTGGCCGGGGCCAGCAGTCTCAAGACGACCAGCAGCAGAATGCAGCGTGGCCCGTTCAATGGATGGCCTCCGACGAGGATTCCAGCGGGCTGCGCTGGGCGTTGACGAACTCGGTGACGAATGCGTTGGCGGGCGAATCGAGCAGCTCGCGGAAGGAACCGAGCTGGATGATCCGGCCTGCGCGCATCAGGACGATCGTGTCGCCGAAGTAGCCGGCCTCACCGAGATCGTGCGTGACCATGACGACCGTCTTGCCCAGGGCGCGGAAGATGGAGCGCAGCTCCGCCTGGAGCCTGCTGCGGATCATGGGGTCAAGTGCCCCGAGCGGTTCGTCCATCAGCAGCACGTCCGGGTCGAGCATGAGTGCCCGCATGAGGCTGACCCGTTGGCGTTGACCACCGGAGAGCTGGGCCGGGTAGCGATCGAGTCCGTCCGCGGGGAAGTGCGTCAGCTCGATGAGTTCGTTCAGTCGCTGCGTGATGCGTTCGGCGTTCCACCCCAGGTGGCGGGCGACGAGGGCCGCATTGCCGCGCGCGGTTAGATGAGGGAACAGGCCGCCATCCTGGATTACGTACCCCATCCGGCGGCGCAGCAGCATGGCATTGCTCGGCGTGAGTGCCTCGTCCTCAAAGAGGATGTGGCCGGTGTCGGGGCGGATGAGTCCGATCATCAGACGCAGCAACGTGGACTTGCCGCAGCCGCTCGGGCCGATGAGGACGGTGGTCCGGCCCGCTTCGATCGTCAGGTCGAGCGGGTGCAGCGCTGCCACCGCGCCGAAGCGTTTCGAGATGTCGTGTAGTTCGAACACGTTTCATCCGGGCGCGGGCGAGGATGTGCGGTGCACGACTGCGGGGCGCAGGCGTCGCCGCCTCCGGGCCGCGCTAGTCGTCGACGTCGTCCTCTGCGTCGAGGTCGTCGTCGGGCTCGTCGAGCTCGCCGCTTTCGACCGCCTCGATCATCTCAACGAGCCACTCCAGGTCGCCCGCCTCCATGTCCAGCTCGACGCGTAGCACGACGAGTTCGTCCTCCTCGCTGGCGGCGGTCGCCAGGTCCCATTCGTGGCGCCCGTAGACGACCTCCTCGTCGTGGGTGGCCGCGTCAATGGCGATGACGACGTCCGCCTCCGCGAGCAGCTCGCGGCATTCACGCCCGCGCAGTTCGTCGATCGAGATCGTCGCTCCGTCGAAGTTACTCACCTTGCGTCACCTTCCGCCGGGCCGCCGAATGCCTGATACCCAACCGGCTTCGGTCCGTCGCCCTGCTCGTTCACTACTGGGTGGCGACGGCGTTGTCCTCGGCGGCCGGCGGCCCCGTCACCACGCCCCCGACCCCATGGATTTAGATTGAACTCAAACTATATGATAGGTCGCCCGAACGTGCAAACGGAGGGTGGATGCGACGGCATGAACATAACATGTTTATGGGTATGCGGTTGTGCGTGTGTGTCTGTTTCGGCCGGTGCCGCGTTTTCAATTGTGACGAATCTTGCGGCGGGACGTGCGGGCTGTGTGGGGCGCTGATCGTGCGTTCGTTGGGGGGCGCGCCGCACCGGCTCGCCGGCGGGCCGGTTCACGTCCCGCGGGCGGTCACGGTGTGATCTTGCAGTGGCGGCCGCGGGCTGCGGCAACGAGCCGGCTGGTCCAGCGAGACCCGCGTGGCTACCGCCGCACTTGCCTGACGGCCAGCCCGAGGCTCGTGGTCAGCAGGAGGAGCGAGCCGGGCTCCGGTACGCGGGCGACGCGGAAGCCGGAGTCCATCGAGTCGTGCGTCGGCCTGCCGTAGTCGAACCGGCAGCCGGCGTTCATGAAGTCGTTGATCACGTCGATGTAGGATCCGCCGCGCAGGCCGCGAACCGTGCCCTGGGTGCCGGTAAACACGGCCTCGTTCCATTCCCACACGTTGCCGCCCTGGTCGAACGTCCCGTAGCAACCCCCGGACAGCGAGAAGAAACCGACTTCCGTCCGCCAGTAGGGGGCCCCGATGGTGTGATCGCCGTCGTAGTAGTTGGCCGTATTGCCTGTGTCGCCTTCCGGGTTCCCGTTGTTCGGCGTCGTGTCCGAGCCGGTGGGGTAGTTGTAGTAGTGGCCCGTCACGCCGTCGTTGTAGTGATAGGCGGCCTTGTACCACTCATCCTCGGACGGGATGGCCCACGTCGCGTTCGGCTTGCGCACGACGGCCAGCAGGGCGGCCCGCGTCACCGCCCCGTTCAGGAAGTACGAGCCGTCCTCGGTTGTCGTCAGGTCCTGAACGCCGCTCGGCTGGCCGTTGTGCAGCCAGTTTACGAAACGGGCCGCGTCGCCCCAGTTGGTGTAGTTAACCGGGCGATTGGCCCACTCCGCGGCGACCGAGTACGTGAAGCTGCCCGACGAGCCGCTGCGCTGAATCCGGCAGCCGAACGAGTCGCTGAACATGGCGGTGTTGTACAGACCGTACGTGTCCGTGCGGGCCACGGCGTTGAGAAACTCCGTGTACTGCCCGGCGGTGACCTCGTACTTGCCGATGGCGTAGACGTAATCTACCGCGCCGCAGACGCGGTCGGGACCGTAGCCGCCCGGTGCGCTGGCCCCGGAGATCTCGCCGACGTTGCCGGGATTACCGATCGTCACGGTTTGGATGTCCACCGCGTGCGCGACGGAGGCGATGACCAATAGCACGGCGACCTGCGCTACGAACTTCCTTACTCCGCTCATCGTGTGTTCTCCAACTGCAAAGGTGCTGACCCCGGGCCAATGAGCAGTGGCCGGCTTTCCCGGCGCGCGCTCCTGCGCCGTTCACTTCGAATTGGGGCGGCAGAATCGCTCACGGAAGGCGTGAAATCAGGGATGATTCACGCGTGTTTTCGGGGATGGTGGCAGGGGGGCATACGCCGCGGTCGTCACTGAGCCTCGCCGGGTAGGCGGTCGCGCCACTCGGTGGCGTCGGCGGGTTTGCCCCAGGTCTCATAAAAAGCGGCGATGCGGCGGATGGCGCGCAGTGTCGTGTCACTGGTCTTGCCGTGACGGGCCTGGATGGCAGGCAGTGCGTCCAGGAACATGCGCTCCGCCTCGTCGAAGCGCTCCTGGGCGAGCAGGTACTCGCCGCGAAGGCTCATGAGACAGCCGGGGCAGGGGCCTTTCTGTCCGTCAGCCTGTTGCCGCTCGGCGATGTCGATGGCCTGCTGGAATAACGCCGCCGCTTCGGGCGCGTGCCCTTGCTGCTGCCGACAACGGGCCAGGGCGACCGTGGGTCCGATCAACTGCACGTCGCTGTCGCCGTACGCCTGTCGGTGGGCGGCGAGCACCTGGCGGATCATCTCTTCCTGTTCGCCCATCCGCCCCTGCTGCCAGAGCACGTTGAGCAGCAGGTACATGCACTCCAGCGAATCCTCGTGCAGGTCGCCCAGTTCGCGGCGCAGGACGGGGAGGGCCTCGTGCAGCAGTTTTTCCGCTTCGGCGGTCTTGCCCAGCGTCGCCAGCGGCCTGGCCAAGCCCGCCATGCACCGGCACGTGTAGCGATGGTTCCTGCCGTGCAGACGCTCCAGCCCGGCCAGCGCGTCGCGGTAGATCTGCTCCGCGTCGGACCAGTGACCTTCGGCGGCGAGCGCCCACGCCACGTTCTCCATCGACTCCAGCGTTTCCGGATGATCGCGTCCCAGCAGGCGTCGCCGGACTTCGACAGCCTTCGTGATCAGCGGCATGGCTTCGGCCGTTCGCTGCTCGTGGAGGTGCAGGACGCCCAGAATGTGCATCGACTCCGCCGTGTAGACGCTTTCTTCGCCGTACACGCGCATGCTCGTGCGCAGCGCCTCCTCGCTGAGCGCGCGGGCCTCGTCCAGGTGGTCGAGGCGTTGCAGCAGCCAGGACAGCGCGTTCAGCGCCACCAGCGTCTTGGGATGCTCGTCGCCGTAGAGCCGGCGGAAGCTATCGAGTGCCTGTCGGCAGTATGGCTCCGCGGCCTGCCAGCGCCCGCCGGATTGCAGCGTCCACGCCAGATAGGCCATCGCGTTGACCGTGTGGGCGTGGTCCGGACCGAGGGCTTGCTGGCCGAGCGACATGGCCTCGCGCAGCAGCGGCTCCGCCTCCGACAGCTTGCTGTCGTACATCAGGGCTTTGCCCAGGCTGTTCATGGAGGCGATCGTGTCGGCGTGCGCGTCCCCGAGCGTTGCGCGACGCAGATCGACCGCGGTCGCCAGGAGTGGCTGCGCCTTGCCGAAGAGGCCCAGGTTTGTGTAGACGCGGCCGACGATGTCCAGGAGCCGGGCCTGGATCTCGGGCTGTTCCTTCAGGTTGCGCTGGATGTTCTCGGCGGCGGCGTCCAGCATCTCGCGCGCTGTTCCGCCGGAGCCGTCCGTTTGCAGGGGATCCGCCGCTTCGAGCAGGGCGGTGAGGATCTGGGCGACCTCGGCTGCGGTCTGCGCCTCTGCCTGGGCGAGCCGCTCCGCTTTCTGAGCGCGGACGGTGTTGGCCTCGGCGGTTTGGCGTTCGTGCTGGGCGTGGGCGCGGAGCACGTCCGCCTGAGCGTACAAGACGCTCATCCAGATGCCGAAAGCCAGCAGGATGCCCAGCACCACCGCGGCCGAGGCGAACGCCGCCTTGTGGCGTTTCGCCAGCTTGCGTAGTTGATATGTCAGTCCGGGCGGACCGGCCGTCACGGGCTCGTCGCGCAGGTATCGTTGGACGTCCTCGGATAAGGCCACGGCGGCGTCGTACCGCCGATCGCGGTCCTTCTCCAGCGCCTTCATGACGATCCAGTCCAGGTCGCCGCGCAGCGTCCTGGCCAGACTGCCGGGTTCGATCCGCCGGGCGCGGGCTACGCGGGCGAGCGTGTCGCCGAGGCCACCGACGCGACGCGACGGCGTCGGCGGTTCGCGCTCGCGCACGACGCGCTGCATCTCGGCGTACGACGTGTCGCGCAGCGCCTGCGTGTCGAAGGGCGTGACGCCGGCCAGTAGCTCGTACAGCAGCACGCCGAGCGAGTAGATGTCACTGCGCGTGTCGACGTCCAGTTCGCCCATGCTCACCTGTTCGGGGCTGACGTACTCCGGCGTGCCCACGAATTGGCGGAAACCTGTTTGCAGGGTCTTTTCGGTCAGCGATTCGTGCATCGCCTTGGCGATGCCGAAGTCGATCACCTTGGGCGCGGGCACGCCGTCGCGTAGCGTGACCAGGACGTTGGACGGCTTGATGTCGCGGTGGATGACGCCCTTCTGGTGGGCGTGGTGCACCGCTTGGCACACTTGGACGAAGAGCGCCGCCCGCTCGCGAATGGTCGCCCAGTGCTCGTCGCAGTATTCGGTGATCGGAGCGCCGCGGACCAGCTCCATCACGAAGTAGGGCCGGCCGCCTTCCGTCGCGCCGGCGTCGAGCACGCTGGCGATGTGGGGATGCTCCATCATCGCCAGGGCCTGCCGCTCGGCTTCGAAGCGGGCGATGACCTGCCGGGTGTCCATGCCCAGCTTCACGATTTTCAGGGCGACCGTTCGCCGGACGGGCCGCTCCTGCTGCGCCATGTAGACTGCCCCGAAGCCGCCCTCACCCAGCAGCTCGAGCAGCTTGTACGGGCCGATCGACTGGCCGATCAGCTCGTTGTCGCTGCGGTCCAGCTCTTCGACCGCGTGGAGCGAGGCGATCGTGTGGCTGTCCAGGTGGGCCAGCAGCGAGTCGACCTCCGCCCGGACGTCCGACTCATCGCAGGCGGCGTCGAGGAAGGCCGGACGCTCGTCGGGCGGCAGAACGGCCGCCTCGTGAAAGAGCTCCTCTACCTTTCTCTGGAGTGCCGCGTTCATGTGCGTGCCTCGGAATCGTTGCTTCGGCCGAGCCACCACCCAATTCGAAATCGGCGGCTCATTTCGCTCACGGTGCTGGCGTCTGAATCCGTCGGTCCGGCGAAGCGGCAGTACGCCGCGCGTGTTCAGGCCGAGTCGCCTCCGGCGAGTTCGCGCTCCAGCCAGGTGCGGATGAACCGCCACTCGCGTCCCACCGTCGCCACCGAGATGCCGAGCGCCTCCGCGGTCTCCGCCGTCGTCATCCGGGCGAAGTAGCGCAGGTTGATGATTTGCCCTTTGCGCGGGTCCTCGCGTTCGAGTCGGCGAATCGCCTCGTCGATGGCCAGGACCTCGCGCGAAGGTGCGTCGGCCGCCGGCTCGTTCAGCTCGTTGTCGAGGCGTCGCAGGCCGCCGCCCTCCTTCAGAGAGGACTTGTGCCGCGCCTGCTCCACGAGGATGTGCCGCATCGCCCGGGCGGCGGCGGCGAAGAAATGGGCACGATCGCCCCAGCCCGGGTCCTCGCGACCCACGAGACGCATGTAAGCCTCGTGAACCAGGGCCGTGGCCTGTAGCGTCTGGCCCGGCGGGAGCTTCCGCAGCCGCGCCTGGGCCAGTTGTCTCAACTCATCGTACACGAGTGGCAGCAGGTCCCGCGCGGCTTCGCGACCGCCGGCGAAGTCGCGGAGAATCTGTGTGACTGGATTGGTATCGTTGTCTGGCAAGTGCTGCCGCCGGTGCATCCTCTCCGGCGCCGCGCCGGCGAGCCCGCCGCACGGCCCCGGCGCATGATTTGCGCCTCGTATCCTGCCGTCGACTCGATCCTATCGTGGCAGCCCGGCGGGCACAATCGCGGTTGTCGGGTCGGCGCTCAGCGTCGGTCGGCAGTTGCGGCGGCGGGCCGACTCGATCTCTCGAAGTCAACAGCCGGCCGACCAACTGACGACCGCATCCGCGTGCGCGCCGTCGCCCCGCATCAAGGATCGCAGGCGAATCGGAACGCGTCGTCCAGGTCGGGCGGCAATACCAGCGTCTGAAAAGAACGATCGCGCGCGTCCTCGCAGAGGGCGGCGCGCCGTACGGCGTTATTCACGAACTCAGCCGCGTACTCGGCGTTGAAGACCGGCTTCCCGGCGTCGATGAACGGTTGCAGGGCGTCGCATTCGTCGTACTCGTGGCACTGTTCGTTCACGCAGAAGTCGAAATACGCGACCAGCTCCGGAACCTGGTCGACGTCATTCTTGAGGCCGACACTGAGCCCGCGGGCGTGCGCCTCGTTGGCCAGGAAGCGGTTGAAGTCGAGCTGGTCTGCCGGTGTCAGAGCAAAGCCGCTGTCGTTGTCATAGGCATCGACATTGTCGGGCTCGACGCCGTCGCAACCGCGCTGCACCGCCAGATCGAGCCTCGCCTGCATGATCCGCCGGACGTTCGCGGAGCGGATGTCGAGCCAGCGCTCGTCCACGTAGTCCTCGAGCGTGTTACCCAGCTCTGCCGCCAGGAACTCGTCGGCGTCCGGGCGGAAGTCCTCGAACGTGCCGGCGGAGAAGTAGCAGATCACCCGGCGACCCTGGGCGTGCAGCTCTTCGATGGGTTCCGGGGACGAATCGAACAGGTCGATGTCGTACACGTCGACGTCGTAAGTCGTGTTGATCCGGCCGTCGGCGTCAGTCTGGAGCTGCCACTGCCACGTCGTGTCCACGCCGGGCTGATACCATTCGCCCTGTGCGGGCGGCGGCGTGTTCGTATCGCCGGAGGAATCCCCCGCGCCATCGTCCGGCCCGTCGGCTGCCGGCGGGCAGCCAAACAACACACTGGCCAAACCAACCAGCACGAGCAGCAGCACGCTGCGTGCGTTGGGCAAACCTCTGTTCTGAGGATTTCGTGAGAGCATCGGCATGAGACCAGCGATTCTGACAGCTCTGCCTGCTATTCTACGCATCCCCCGCAGGCAGAACGAGCACGCATTCGCGCGGTCAACGGACCGTCCCCGTGCCGGGGTGTGCTGCTGGACGGCGGCCCGGAAGACGCTACGCTGAGGTTTGCTGGATACTTCAGTTATCCGGGAGCGTGCAGCCATGATCGACTTCAAACCGGATACCAGTGCTCCGCCGCCGGGCTTGAGGACGTTGGCGCAGCTCGAAGAGGATCTCGGGCTCATGCTGCCGGAGGAGTACGTCGCGCTGCTCCGGCAATCGAACGGCGGCGTGCCCGTGTGTGGCTGTTTTGAGTGCGACGGGCAGGAGCGATTGGTCGAGCGGTTCCTGTGCATACTGGATACGCCGGAAGAGGACGAGGCGCACGGCCCGTATGACGTGAGCGTGGTCTGGTCGCAGGTCGGCGAGCGACTCGTGGACGATCCCGCCCTGGTCGGCACGAACGTGTTGCCCATCGCCGCGTTGTCCGCGGGCGACCTCGTCTGCCTGGACTTCCGCGAAGATCCTGCCACGCCGGCGGTGGTCGTCTGGGATCACGAACAGAGCGCGGAGCTGCATCCGCGCCTCGTGCGCGTGGCGGATTCGCTGCTGGATTTCCTGCGGATGCTGCGTCCTTGAACCGCTTCGATCGCGAGTAGGTTCAGGATGCTCCCGAGGAGCGGCGTATGACCGACGTTCAGATTATCGACACGGACGCCGCGACCGTCGGCGAGCACGCGTTCTGCGGCTTCAAGGATCCCAGGAGCGAAGGGCACAAGCGAAAGACCGCCTGGCTGAAGCAGCGCTTCACCGAGGGATTGAGATTCAAGGTGTTGCAGGTCGACGGCGTCGACGCCGGCATGATCGAGTACGCTCCCGGCGAGCACACCTGGCGGCCGATCGAGGCGGTGGGCTACCTGGTCATCCACTGCATCATGATCAACCGGAAGGAGTACAAGGGGCACGGCTACGGCCTGCGGCTCGTGGAAGAGTGCGTGAGCGACGCCCGGCGGGCCGGCAAGCACGGCGTTGCGGTCGTGACCAGCAGGGGCACGTGGATGGCGAGTCCGGAGGTCTTTCTGCGCAACGGCTTCAAGTGCGTGGACACCGCGCCGCCCTCGTTCGAGCTGCTGGCCAGGAAGTTGCGCAAGGCGCCGTCGCCGACGTTCCGGACGGGGTGGGAGGACACGCTGCGACAGTGCGGCTCGGGGCTCACGATCATCACGTCTGACCAGTGTCCGTGCATCGCCAAGGCGATCGGCGATATTCGGCAGGCCTGCCGGACGCTACGGATTCGCCCGAAGGTCGTGGAGCTGACGACAGGTGAAGAGGCCCGCGCCGCACCGTCGGCCTACGGCATCTTCAACGTGATCTACAAGGGCCGCGTCGTGGCCGACCATCCGATCAGCAGCACGCGCTTCCTGAACATCATGCGGGGACTGCGGAAGTAGTCCGGTGATGCCACGGCACCGGGGGGTACTCCGTGAGACTTCGCGGCCGCGGGCCGTTGTGGAGGGTCACTCGCTGGGTTGATCGTCGCCGGGCAGACGTCCATCTGCATCTGTTGGGGCCGGTCGCAGGCGATTGCTCATGCGCACTTCGCTCTGGATGATCGGGTATTCCATGCGGAAGCGGTAGACGTCGAAGCGTTGCGGCTCCCAGCCCAGACGCTCGAACACATAGGACACCATGTCCGCGTAGCGCGGCACCTCGGGCGTGTGCAGCGCATCAGTCGCCTTGCCCATGTACTGCACGGTGTCCGTAAGCGGCAGGCGAATGGAGGAGTTGTACGGTCCGGAGGCGAAGTTGCTGTAGATGACGAGCTCCGGCTCCAGACGCCCATACAGTTCTTCGTGGACGAACTGGTCGAAGATGAGCAGCTCAGACGCGGTACCCACCTGGGCCACGTAGCTCGCGCTGCTGTCTGTCTCACAGCAGTAATAGGAACCGCCGCGCCGAACGATCTCGCCCGTGATGCACGTGACGGCTCCGGTCTTGCCGGCGCGACCCGGCGACAGCGTCCACTGCAATGACTCTGCCACGTGGCTGTATTCGAGCTTCGGACGCGGTTGACTCATGAAGAGCTTCGCCGCCACATCGTCCGGGTTTTCCACGTCGTACAGCGGCTCGAACGGGGCATCGGACGGCACAACCCCCGAGTCGGTGCGGCAGCGGGCCAGACCGAGCGGCCAACGCACGTCGGGCCGGAGACGTTGCACGCCGACGAGTCCCCGCATTGCGGCGTGATCCACCCGCCCGGGGGTCTTCGAGAAGTTGACGAACGAGGCTCGCAACTGCGCCTCGGCCGACACGCCCCAGATGTAGCTGTTCGCCTCGTACGCGAGCCGGCGGTGGGCCAGGTCCATCTCCGCGCGACCCTCGTCTGAGTGGGCGGCCAGCATCCGGTCGAGCCGTCTGCGACTGCCGGCGTGGATGCGGACCAGGTTGTCATAGTCGGCGAGGGCGGCGGCCGCCGTCTCGGTAAGGGCCACGGGAACGCCTTGCTTCTTCGCGGCCCGCAGGAAGATCCGCACGCCGCCGGTACCGGGGATGTAGCGGGCGGCGTCGAACGGGTTGGGGTAGCGGATGACGTTGAAGATTCGCCAACTGAGCCCCTTATCGATCTTAAGCGTGTGCTGGAGCTCGGACGCCCGCGTAATGGACTGGGGCAGGGCCGCGATAATCTCGGTGAATGTCCGCCGAATGCGTCCGACGGCGTCGACCGTGTGCTCATCGAACGGCGGGGGTGAGTCCTTCTTCTCGGGGGTCTCCGTCTTCATGGTTGCGACTCTAATCGGTTCTGAGGGAAATATCAAGTGAAGTTTTTAAAAACTATTGACAAGCACTTCCCCAAAAACTATCGTGAACCTGACGTCGATGGCCATGAGCAACGCTTTCGGCCGTTGACTGCTGCGATCGAGAGGAGTTGTCCGTGTTGTGTTTGCCTGCGAGCACGCCCGTTTTCCGCCGCTCGAACCGGTTCACTGTCGCCGGCGAGAGCAGTCCGGCGGCGCGGACGACGGGTGGGTGCCTGGCGCGATGCAGCAACGCCGGGCCGCGGCAGGCATGCCTGGCAACCGGGGACAGACCGAACGGAGACGTCATGGTGTGAGGTTGGTTCCGGGGGGCGAGGGGAGTGAGGAGAAGGAAGCGGATTACCCGGCATCAACAGGAATCAGCGGAGTGTAGGGAGGCGCCGTCTGCAAGCGGTTTGCAGTAGTCCACAAACGAAGAGGTAGGTTGTTACTTCGGTAGGAGGAGACGTTTCAATGACTTCGAACCTTCAGAGAATCAGTTGCGTGTTGACGACCGTCGCGGTGCTGACGTTCACCGGTGCGGCATTCGGCGGTTGGACGTTCATCGACCTTGGTAGCCTCGACGGACGGGGGTGCCTCGGTGTCGACGTGAACAACGCCGGCCAGGTGACCGGCTACTCCACGTACGAAGGGGGAGGGGACTTCGACTATCACCCGTTCATCTGGGAGAACGGCAGCATGATCGATCTCGGCACGATCGGTGATGCGTACCTGGCGCAGCCCACGGCCATCAGTGAGGCCGGGCAGGTAGCGGGTTGGTCCAAGATCCAGCCTTACCCGGATAACCACGCGTTTTTCTGGGAAAACGGAACCATGACCGATCTGGGAACGTTGGGCGGCAGCCAGACCTGGGGCGAGGGCGTCAACAGCGCCGGCCATGTGGTCGGGTACCAGAGCACGCCGGGTTGTGCCTTCCTGTGGGATGGGACGACGATGCAGGACCTGAACAGCTCGTCCAACCCCGACTGGCAGCTCACGGGCGCCCTCGACATCAATGATTCGGAGCAAATCGTAGGCCAGGGCAACATCGATGGTTCCACCAGGGCCTTTCTGTACGACGCCGGCGTGATCACCAATCTGGGCGTCCTGGGCACTGGGGATAACAGCTCGGCGAACGCCATTTCCGAGTCCGGAATCATCGTGGGCCGCTCGACGAACGGGGAGACGTACCGGCCGGGGCCGGGGCCCATGACGCGTCCGGTCAACCATGGTTTCCTGTGGCAGGACGGCGTCATGACCGACCTGGGTACGCTCGGCGGGATTCTGAGCGAGGCGTTCGACGTGAACGCATCCGGCCAGGTGGTCGGCAAGGCGAACTACACTGAGGGAGACTTCCACCACCACCACGCCTTTCTGTGGGACGACGGCGTCATGATCGACCTCAATGACCTGCTCCCGGCCGGCAGCGAATGGGAACTGAGGGAGGCCACGGGCATCAACGATCTCGGGTACATCGTTGGGTGGGGGATGGTGAACGGGGTGGAGCGTGGGTTCATCCTCGTTCCCGAGCCCAGCACGCTGACCTGTCTGCTCGGCCTGGGCGCACTCCTGTTCGCTCGCGGACGGCGGAACGCGTCCTAGCCGCTTTGGATCTGGAGTGGGGATGTTGTGACCCTGATACCCTCTCGCCGTGATGACGGCGAAGGATGGAGAAAACGATGCGATCTCTGAGTCTTCTGGCAGCGATCATGATGGCGCTGAGCGCGCCGGCGCTCGCTTCGGTGTCCTATACCATCACCGACCTGGGTACGCTGACGTCGGTCCCGTACAGCAATGCACGCACCTTGAACGAGAACGGGCAAGTCGGTGGCTACTCGGCGGGGGCCGACCACTACTCGCGGGCCTTTTTCTGGGAAGACGGCGTGATGACCGATCTGGGACTCTTCTCGGCCCAGGCTTCGTTCGCCTGGGACATGAACAGCTCCGGTCAGATGGCTATCAGGACAGTCGGCCCGGACTCCGCCTGGGTGTGGGACAACGGTAGCGTCACTTACATCTCGCCGCTGCCGGGCGGATCGTCCAATGAAGCGTACGGTATCAACGATGCCGGCCAGGTCGCGGGTCGATCGGCGACGAGCGTTGGCCAGCGGGCGTTCCTGTGGGACGACGGCTCCTTGTGGAGCCTCGGTACCCTCGGCGGGAACTACAGTTCCGCCCATGACATCAATAACGCCGGCCAGGTGGCTGGTACGTCTGCCAACGCGAGCGGAGTATGGCATGCCTTCCTTTGGGACGACGGCGTGATGACCGACCTGGGTACGCTCGGCGGCCCAAGTAGCGCCGGGATCGCCATGAACGACGCCGGCCACGTCGTGGGCCGGTCGTGGCTGCCCGAAGGTGGACCCTACCGGGCGTTCCTGTACCGGGACGGAGCGATGGCCAACCTGGGCTCGCTCGGCGGAGAGTTCGCCGATGCCCTGGGAATCAACAACCTGGATCAGGTCGTCGGCCACTCCTTGTTGGCCGGTGGCGCCCAACGCGCCTTCATCTGGGATGACGGCGTGATGACCGACCTGAATGACCTGCTCGTGGACGGCGGCGCGTGGGAACTGACGGAGGCCGCCGACATCAACGATGCGGGCCAGATCGTCGGTGTGGGGTACATCAACGGGGACGAACACGCCTTCCTGCTGACCCCTGTTCCCGAACCGGCGACGCTCAGCCTGCTGAGCCTCGGCGCCCTGGCGCTGCTCCGCCGGCGACGCGCCTGATTCTTGAACGCGTGTTTGTGACCTCCTCAACGAAAGGCCCTTCGGCGAAAGCCGGAGGGCCTTTCGCGTTACAAAACGCGGTCAGGCAATCGGTTTCGGCTCCGTGCGTTCTTCGGGCTGCCAAGAGCGTCAGTCGAATACGCACCGCTCTGCACGTTGGTCGGCATGAATGACCGCCATCGCGCACCAGTCATTCCAGGCTGCGATATACTCCCATCATGGACATTCTCAACGCCATCGGAAACACGTCGATCGTGCGGCTTCGCCGGGTCGTGCCGGCGGATTGTGCGGACGTCCTCGTCAAGCTCGAATGGGAGAACCCCACGGGCAGCATGAAGGACCGCATGGCCAACGCCGTGATCTCCCGGGCTGAGCAGGACGGCCGGCTCCGGCCCGGCGACACGGTCGTCGAGTACACCGGCGGCAGCACGGGGGCGTCACTCGCCCTGGTCTGTGCGGCGAAGGGCTACCGCCTGCACATCGTCAGCTCCGACGCGTTCAGCCGGGAGAAGCTCGACCACATGGCGGCACTCGGGGCGGAGCTGACGCTCGTGCCCAGCGAGGGCGGCCGCACGACGAAGAAGCTCATCCTGGACATGATCGAAACCGCCCGCGGGATCAGTCGGGAGCCGCACACCTACTGGACCGACCAGCTCAACAACCACGACAGCATTGCCGGCTACCACGGGCTGGGCGAAGAGATCTGGGGCCAGACGAACGGGGCGGTGGACGCGTTCGCGCACTGCGTCGGGACGGCGGCCTCGTCGCGCGGCGTGGCGACGGCGTTGAAGCAGCACCGGCCGGATATCCGCTGCGTCGCGGTCGAGCCCGCCGAGTCGGCCGTACTTTCCGGCGGTCAGCCCGGGCCGCACAAGATCGAAGGCGTCGGCATCGGCTACACGCCGCCGCTGTGGGACCCGTCGGTGATGGACGAGATCCTGCCGGTCGGCACGGACGAGGCGAAGGAGATGGCCCGGCGGCTGGCCCGCGAGGAGGGCCTCTTCGCCGGCACGTCGTCCGGCGCGAACGTCATCGCGGCAATCCAGTTGGCCAAACGGCTCGGCCCCGGCCGCACCGTCGTCACGCTACTGGCCGACTCGGGCCTGAAATACGTGAGCACGGATGTGTACCGCCGGCGCTAGCGTTCGTCGGGCGGCGAGGACGGCTCGGGACCTGCGGTCCGCACTGCCTTGCCGCATTCCGGGCATCGCCCGCTGACGTTGCCGGTCAGGTCGTAGCCGCACTCCGGGCACCGCCCGGGTTCGCGGTGCGGCCAATACGCCGCCCACCAGAGCAGGGCGGTCGGCAGGCCGACGAGCAGCAATGGCAGCCAGAGGGGAATGCGCGACCACGGACTCGGCAGCGGGTCCCTGCGGATACTCCAGTTCGGCCACCAATCGGGGTTCCAGTAGACTCCGGTCGAGAATAGTGGTGTCCCAGCCTTGGCAAACAACGGCGCGTGCTGTTTGCCGATGCCGTGGCAACCTACTACGCCAGACCCGACGACGACCGTCCGCGTCTGGCCCTGCACGACAAGTGACCACGGCAATGAGGCCAGAATCACGAGCACAATGGCGACACTGATCGCCGTCAGGCCCAGCCTGATTCCTCGTCCCATCCCGTGCCTGCTGCTGCGCCGAATCCACCGCGTGAAACCGGCGAGGACCTTCCAAACGCCCCGTCGATCCTTGAACCAGAGCACAGCGCCCGGGATTCCGCAGAGGGTGAACGGCATCCAGAGTGGGATGCGCGCATAGTCGTAGTAAGCATAGCCTTCCCAATCGAACGACCCGCCGAAGCGCCAATACCAGGTGTGCTTCGAGACACGCCACCCAGGGGGCTTGCCGTAATGCCCCTTGCCGTGCTCCCAGATCGCCGATGGCCACCAGAACGAGACCGAGCCCAGACTCAGCGAGACCTCGTAGCGTTGCGCCGGGCTGACCCACGTGATCTCGCGACCGGAACTGGCGATGAACGCCGCGACGAGCAGAACGCACGCCGCCGTACAAAGCCACTTCGCCGTCTTTCGTATACGGGTTCCCCACACCATGCCCGCATTCTAGCACATGAGCCGGTCTTGCCGCGACAGTGAATTGCAGACACTGCCCCGGCCCGACCGGCCACGCGCAGGCCGGATTGGGTTACGTCTGGTCTGGCGGGGCGGGACCCTGCGACTTGTAGAGCATCTCCACCACGTCACCGACGGTCCGGACTTCTTGCGCTTCGACATCCGGGACCGCCAGGTCGAAAGCATCCTCCACTTCCATTATGAACTCGACCACATCGAGGCTGTCGTAGTTCAGGTCGGCCAGAAAGGACGTCTGTTCGGTGATCATCGCCGGATCGGCGTTGACCTGGGCCGCGGCGAGCTCGCGCACCTTCTCGAAGATCTCCGGCCAGGATTTCGGCGCCGGCATGGTCATACTCCTTCTACGGCACGCGGCCGGTGTCGGTTGCGGCTTCGGCGGTGCGGAGGGCGACCACCAGCTTGCGGACGGTCCGGAAGTCCGGCTCGGTCTTGCCGCGTTCGATGCGGTTTAACGTTTCCGTGCGGATGCCGGCGCGGTCCGCCAACGCCGCTTGCGTCAGGCCAGCCGCCCGTCGGCGTTGGCGAATCCGCTCCGCCAGGGGCACACCCTCTTCCTCAAGCGCTGCCAATGGGCCGGTCGCGCCGGCCGATCGGCCGCCGCCGACGACGCCGGCCCGCTTGCCCAGCGTGACGAGCTGCGCCTCGCGCAGAATCGCGTAGGCCACGCCACCGAGCACCACTACGGCGTAATCCAGGCGTTTCGTCTTCGCCATGAGCACCTCCATGGGAAGTATGGCGGGGCATGTATCAAAAATCAAGTTTAATGATCTATAAATCATATTTGAGCATCAAGCGGCGTGCGGTCGGCGACACGAATCAGCCGCTTCGTCATCCACCGCCGGCGGTCTAGAATATGGGCAGAGCTGGACAAGCGCGGCAGCGAGGGAGGTTTCGGCCGTGTCGAGATCAGTATTCGTTCGCGGGGGGGTACTTGGCCTGTTCATGTGGTGCGGTCTGTCGGGTGCGGTCGCCCAGATGCCGGCGACGACGTTCGTGCGGCAGGTCGAGGACACCCGCCGGCTGAGCGACGCGGAGGCCCTCGACAAGCTTGAAGCGCTGCTCACGCCCGACCTCGCCGAGGCGCAGCGGCAGCAGTGCTACCAAGAGATCGCGGCCCGCCTGGGGAAGTTCGATCCGCCCGTGCCGAACGCCGCCGAGAAGAAGATGCTCGAGCAGGCGCGGGCCGGCAGCGACTACACGGACGAAGTGCTGCTCGGTCGCTACGCCATCGTGCTCGCCGGCCGGGAGTACGCCGACGAGGCCCGCCGGTGCGGCTTCATGACGCAGCTCGACATGTCGTACATCGTCCTGCGCGACACGTTCTCCCTCGACCCGGTTGGGAAGCGCGGGCACCGCTACGTGATCTGGTTTCCGCGGAACAAGCCGCGCGGCTTCACGACCAACGGCGGGTCGCTGCACGTGTGGGTCGGCCAGGCCGAGGCCGAGCGCCCCGACGGCCTGCTACGCTACGTGCACGAGTTCGGCCACTCGTTCGTCTGGGACTTCATGGGTAACCCGATTTTCGCCGGCGGGTTCACGGAGGGCTGGTGCGACTTCTGCAAGCTGATCGCCGCCGAGCGGCTGGCGGTGCTCGGCGAGCCGTTCGCCGAGGCCGGACCGAAGCTGCGCGCGTCGTTTCGCCGGGCGGGACGGGAGGAGTACCTGCGGACACGACTGCCGATTGAGGAGATCATCGACTATGCTCCGTCGATGTCACTCCTCGTGGAGTTGCTCGAAACGACACGCTCGGGGAACGGGACCCTCGATTGGAGCCCATTCAATCGCATGCTGGCGGATCTGGCGGCGGACTCGATCAAACGGCCGCCGCATTGCATGTGGCCGGCGTGGCATGCCGCCCTGTACCTGCAGTACTTCGATCGGGACGACGTGCTGCCCATCCTGCGTGAGTATCGCTATCCGCCGGAGGCGCTGGCCCCGCTGACGCCGGACGCGGCCACGGCGCTGGCCGACGGGGGCGAGGTCGTCCGCGAGTGGCGCGTGCTCGGGCCCATCCCGGATCCGGCGGAGGGACGCCTGCGGGACGATCCCCTGGACGTGGCGAATTTCGAGGTGCGCGACGCGTACGAGATCGACGGGCACACGTATCGCTGGCGGACGGTCACCGCCAACAAGCAGGGCGTCGTCGAGCTCGGCAAACTCGAAGGTGCCCGCGAGTCGTGCCGCTTCTGCCTGGTGGCCGATCTGCCCGTCGAGCGTCCGACACCCGCCGCGTTCTACATCGGCAGCGACGATGACGCCGCGGTGTGGCTCGACGGCACGCTGCTGTACACGTTCAGCGGCAACCGCGGCACGAAGCCGCGTGATCCGGACCGGGCGTGCGGTCTGATGCGTGCGGGCAAGATCGTTGCTCTCGTGGCCAACCGCGGCGGCGCGACCGGCTTCCACTTGCGCGTGGACACCGACTCGCCGTACACACGCATCTATCCCGGCTTGTTGCACGACGGCGATCAGGCGTGCCGGCTGGGGCTCGTCGAGTACCTGGCCTCGCGGATCTTCGACGGCGACTGCGCGACGGCACTGCTGCTGGAGGCGCTGGGCGACGCCGACCCGCGGGTGCGAGCCCGCGCTGCGTGGGGACTCGGCGGCCGGCGGAACGACGCTGAGGTCGTCAAAGGCTTGCTCAGCGCCTGGTCCACAGAGAACGACGCCGATGTGGCGGAAGCCATGGGCGACGCCCTGTCCGAGCTGCTGTTTCAGCCATTGCGTTCGGCCAGCGCGGCCCGGCGCTGGTGGAACAGCAACGAGAAGGACTGGGTGCCGGCGTTCCACGTCGAGTGCGAGCGGGCGGTACCGCTCGGCGACCGCATCGGCGGGTTCTACGGGAATCAGGATGGCGCTTACGGCGGCCAGACGATCGACCGCGGCTGGGGCTCAGGGCGGGAAGACGAGCTGCGTGTACGCCTGTACGCGCCCGCTGACGGTCGGCGCCGGCTGGTTATTCGCTACCGGGCGAACAAGGACTGCCACCTGCGCGTTCGCGTCCAGCGCGGGCCGGAGACCGTGTTTGACCGGGCGAAGGTCGAATTGTCGGCGACGTCGAAGGACGACTGGAGCCGCGCCTACATCGAGCTGACGCAGCTCAAAGCGGGCTGGTACACCGTGATCCTCTCCGATCCGAGCGGCCAACCGCTGCTGGACGTGATCGGCTGGGCGGCGCGATGAGCAGCGCCGCGGCAGGCTACGGGCTCATGTGGAACTTGCCATCCTGGGCGAGGAAGTGTGTGATAACGCCGGTGTCGGTGGCGCCGCGGCACCAGTAACGGGCGGGCAGGGGCATGTGGCCGCCGATGTACTGGAACTTCGGCGAGTCGGGATCGGGCCCGACGCTCCAGATGGCGTAGCGCACGGGCGTTTCCAGCGGGTCGGTCCAGTACCGCCCCTCGTCGCCGGCGCAATCGGGGAAATCCTGCGGGACCCACAAGTTGGCTCCGTGCGGCGGTTCGAGCAGCGTGGTCTCGTTGACGATGGCCGCGCCAGGGGCGCGATACTTGTACGTCTGCCGCGGCTGAAAGACATCGTACATCTGCACGACGTCGATGAACGACTCTTCGCCCGTGGGGCCGGCGACCAGCGACCGTTGCCCGGGCAGGTAATGCTGCTGGGCGAGCTCCACGGGCATGTCGTACGCATTCCGCATGCTGCACGAGAAGCGTGACGGCGGCAGATGATCGGCGTTGTTGTGGAGGTAGAGCTCGAGGCCGAGGTCGATGTTGCGCAGGTCCGCGTGGGCCTTGACACGCCGCGCCGCCACGCGGGCCGAGCGCAGAGTGGGCAGCAGGATCGCCAGCAGCACGACGATGATGGCGATCACGACGAGCAGCTCGACGAGCGTGAAGGCTCGCGGGCGGCGCGGCGCGTGTTTCTCAAGGCTTCCGGCGGACATGTCGGCGGACCTCGTCCGTTAGCTCCCCTGCAAGCTGCGGATGAACGGCGTGATGTCGAAGTTGTCGACGACGCCGTCCCCGTTCACGTCCGCGCAGCGGTAGCAACCGTCGGGATAGACGTTCGCGAACTCCGTCTCATCGTGGCCGACGGCGTAGATGAACGGACTGATGTCGAAGTTGTTCGGCGTGCCGTCGCCGTTGATGTCGCCGCGCAGGGCGAGCGGCGGGTCGAAGTCGGCCGCGTTCATCGCCATCAGGTAGTAGCCGCCGATGCCGGTCCAGGCGGCCTGGTTCAGGATGCCGACGACGCTGAACGTGCCGAGCGGCGGGCAGGTCTGGTCGAAGCTCGGGTTGAACCCGAGGTGGATGGTCAGTGAGCGGCCGGTGCCGTCGACGAGCAGAAGGTCGGTGTCCGTGCCCCAACCCTGCGTTTCGTCGAGCCAGACGCCGCTGATCTCGATACGCGTGGACTGGTAGCGCTCGCCGCCGGTCTGACGCGTCACGTCGAAGTAGAACGCACCGGTCTCATCTTCGAGATCGGCGAGCGTGATCGCGGCCGGTTCGGGCAGGCCGAAGCCGCGCTGTAGGCAGACGATCTCGAAATCGTGGGCGTTGCCCAGTTCGCCGGTTTCCGGATCGCGGTCGTTGATGTGCTGCTCGTTGACGTTCATCTTGCCCTGGTAGTTCATGCCGGCTCGGGCCCGGATCTCGATGAGATCGCCGGCGCGGGGCTCGAAGCCGTCCGGGTAGCCGGCGTGGTTGATGCGGTCGAGCTCGGCGAGCCATTCGGCGTCGGTGTAGCTGCCGGCCGGGTCGTTGATCCAGGGGATGTTGCCGTAGTTCTGGCCCATCCAGCAGGAGGTACCGCCGAAGTCGCCGTCGTCGTAGGTCTCGTTGGGGTCGTCCCAGGCCTGGACGAAGATCTCCCACTGGCCGCCGAGGTACCACTCGACGTAGTACTGGAAGTCGGGGGCGGGATCGAGCCAGTCCTCGTAGTTGTTCAGGACGATGCCGCGCAGCCGCACGGGGAAGTCGGCGCTGGGATAGGCGCTGCTGCCGTCCGCGTTGACGGCCTGGTAGTCGCTGTGCCGGATGAGGTCGACGGTTGGCCAGTCCTCGCCGACGGCGGAGAAGGTGACAAGACCGATGCCTAGGGTCACAATGAGCTTGCGCATGTTCCACTCCTGTTAACACGAACGTGAAATTCGTAACACCACAAGGCGATGATAGCGGGGCAGGGGGTGACGGGCAATCGCCCTTCGGCGAAGGGTGCCGGCCGCCGGCGGGGCAGGGGGGTCAGTGCAGCCGGGCGCCGGTCGAGCTCATGGCCAGTTCGGCGTGGAGCACGCCGCGCTGCTGGCGGAGCCGGTCAGTTAGGCCGCGGATGCGCGGGGCGGCGCCGCGGGCCATGATCATCTCGGCGCAGAGCTCGTGGGTCAGGTGCACGTGCGTCGTGGCCAGGATGTTCTCGTGGTGGTCGTGCTGAATGTCGAGCAGCTTGTCACTGAGCTGCCGGGCATGGTGGTTGTAGATGAGCGTGATGGTGCCGACGACCTCCTGGTGCTCGTCGGCCCATTGCTGCTCGACGAGCCGCTCGCGGATCAGGTCGCGGATGTACTCGGAGCGGTTGGTGTAGCGGCTGGCCTTGACCAGCTTCGCCAGTTGCCGCAGCAGCGGCTTTTCCAGCGAGATGCTCAGACGCACGAGATCGGACATAGGCGAACCTCAACAAGGGCCACGGGCTGCAGGCTAATGCGCTCTGGGCTCCGCTTCAACCGGGTGGCGGGCGTTGGGTCTCCCGCGGGTGGCCAGCCTGGCGTGCGCCCGAGCGGGCGGGCCGCCGCGCGAAAGAAGGCCCCGGCGTGGGTTCACGTCGGGGCTTCCGTGCAGACGGCGCCGGTGGAGGGGGGGCGCCGTGATGGAGTGGGAAGGACCAGTGGTTCCTCGGCGGGGCGTTGACGTGCCCGGACGACGGCGGGTGCCGCCTGCCGCGTCGCCGTCAGCATACCGCCGGGAATGGCGTGCCCTGGAGACGCGGACCGGCTGGGAGGGTCCGCGCTCCAGGGCGAGGAGGTACACACGATCGCGACCGCACGCGGGCCCCCGCACCCGCGCGGGCCGATTCACGCATTACGGCTCAACGAGCAGGCCAACGAACGGCGAGATGTCGAAGTTGTTCACCACACTGTCGCCGTTGCAGTCGCCGTTGAGGATATCGCACTCCGGATACGCCGCCGCGTACTCGGTCGGGTTGGTCACCGCCAGCACGAACGGCGAGATGTCGAAGTTGTTCACCACGCCGTCGCAGTTCATGTCGCCGATGATGTTCGGTTCCAGCCACGTGACCCAGATGCCCTGCGGTTCATAAGCACCGCTGCGAGCCTCGTACACGAGCATCATGCTGTCTTCATTCGCCTCGATCTCGCTCAACTCGGCCAGCGACTGGTCGGAGACGTCCATCTGTCCGTCCCACTCGCTGCCGGTGTACCACATGGACGTAGTAGAGGCGCCCGGGCCACTCAGCGCCGCCACGGCGTTCGAGTCATTCAGCATGCTCATCCGCACCGGACTGAGCGGGTCGAACGCCACATCCGGAAACTCCGCCGGCTGCCAGCCACCAGCGATCTTGTACGTGAGCGAGCAGAGTTTCTGCTCGCCGCCGATGTAGACCGGCGTCAGCAGGGTGACGTCGCCCGCCGCGTTCACGACCACATCGCCGAAGTACTCCATGCCCGAGGCGCAGTCGAGCTCCAGCAGGTACTCCGCCGTTAGCCAGACACCGCTACACGTTCGACTTGCGCACAGCCAGGTCGTACCGCTCTCGACCCTCTCCCAGAACACCGTCGCGTCACCGTTGTCGTCCACGACGCCGCGCAGATGCCCCGGATTCTCGCCGAACACGACCGTACAATCGACTGCCTGTGGCACCGGCAGGCCCGGCTCCCACGCCAGATTGCTCGAATCGAAACGATGCGCGTAGAGCCGAAACGCCCCCAGCATCTCGCGCGCCATGTAGAACAGGTACACCGCCGTGCCGGACTCGTTCTGAATGATAGTCGGCAATATGCCGACATGTGTGCCAGTGGGAGCCATCGCCTCCGGCGTGCTCCATGCCGCTCCCTGTCCACTTGCCGGACACGTGCAACTGTGCACCTCCTCCATTGCCACGTGCGCCTCGACCAGGTTTCCCGCCGAATCCACTCCGATGTTGAGCGACTGGATGTGAACATACCGCGCAGCATCGAGTGCCTCGTAGCCCACGGTCCATCCCGAACCGGGCACATAATGTGCCGCATTGACGAGGAAGAAGTCCATCTCGTACGTATCATGGCTCAGAAAGAGAAGCGTGATGTGGCCCTGCGGGTCAATCACCGCCGTGGACGCCAAGCCGATTGGCGCCACGTAGAACTCCATCCAATCGAACGCCGTCACGAAGTCCGCAGCGATGACTTCGGGGTCCTCCCACGTTCCCTCGCTCGCATCGAATCTCCGTGCAACCTGCTGGTACGTGCTCCCGCCGGGCTCTCCAGTGAATACCCAGGCGTCACCCTCGCTGCCGAACAGCGTTGCCCCCAGGAGACTATAGGGCGCCGTCAGTTGTACGGGCTCCGCCCAGTGATGCGTCTCTGCGCCCCCGTTACCCCACGCCAGGCCGGGACACGCCAGACCGAGCGCGACTCCACACAGTACTGCCAGTATTACCCTGCGATTATGATCTCGTGATGTTCTCACCGAATGCTCCTTTCATTGTGCCAGCCCGCTACGCTTCGGCTGGGCTCTGGACCCGCGGCTACTGCGTGCGACTGCTCACGGCGTTTCGCGCAGCCATGTCGTACGCACCGGGCTGTAGTCCCAGTCCTCATGGTTCTCGTACATCAATACCGCCGTGCCCTGCGCCCCGGCCAGATCCTGGAAGTACACAACGCATTCCTCGGGTAGCGGTAGCAGGTCCGGCGACCAGGACGTACCGTCGTATTCCAGAGACACCAGACGCGCGTAGCCGTCTACACTGGTCACTGTCGTTGCCACGGCCTTGTCGCCGTCGTAGAAGCACACGCGGCAGCGCGTCACGAGGGCCATGCTGTTTCGTACCGGATACTGGGTAGCATCCCAACCGACGCCCGCCCGATAGCGTACGGTGTGCAAGTACTTGTAGTTGTTGGCGTCGCCCGGAAGTCGATTGTTGACAGTGAACACCGCAATTACGTCGCCCGCGTCGTTGATGTCGATATCTCCCCACACCGTGAGGTCGGGCGAACTTATCGTTACTATTCGCGACAACTCTGTGGGGGCTTGCCAGGCTCCGCCTTCCGTACGGCTGCCGCAGACCGTATGACCGTCAGGCAATGCTCGTCGCTTCGCCCACACGACAGTCGCCTCACCGGCTTCGTCCACAACGGCCAGACACCCTCGCGCGCTGCCGCCGTCGTCCCGAACGCCTATCGATCCCGGCAACATCTGTGGCGCGGACCACTGTTTCGTGGCGGTGTCATATCGGTTGGCGAACATCGCCCACCACAAATCTGTAGGTTGGCCAAAATACGTCACGAATGAGGCCTCCCGGCTGACGATCGGCTTGACGTAGAGCAGATAGACCGCGGTGCCGGAACGGTTGCCCACAACATCCACGGCCAACGTCAGCGTGTTTGGGTGCCCACCCAGTGGTACTGTCGACTCGCTCCACGTACCGGTGCCGGCATCATAGACCGCGCACACCAGGAAAGCATGATCGGGGTCGTTCCAGAGCATGGCGATCACGTTTCCGTCCTGATCGGCTGCCAGGGATATGCTTTGCCAGAACGCGTCCGTGGAATAGACCAGCACCTCCTCCGACCAGCCTGTTGCCGGTTCGTAGCGCTTGGCATAGGCGGAGTAGGCGTGTGGATCCTCCTCAATCTTGCGATACATGACCGTTATGTTGTCGTTCCGATCGATCGCAATCCGCCCGATCGGCGCCGCTGAGGGGTCACCGAACGCGTCGTGCCCTTCAGACTGGCGTGCCCATCCGCCATAGACCGCCCAGGCACGTCGCAAGCCATCGCCGCCGTTGTTGTTCTCGAAGAAGACACCGTCTCCGTTGAACAGAGTGCTGTCGCCGAAATCCTGATAGTCGTCCCAGTAGACGTCGCCGCGCGTCTTCCGCGTCTCTTTGCTTTCGCCGCCGGCTCCGTCGCCGAGACCGCCCACCAAGTCTCCCGGGTCGCGGGCCAGCAGTTGGCCCGTTCGGGCGTCAATGAGGTACCCGTTGTCGAGCAGAATCATGTGGCCGGCCGTACGCGTGATCGCGGGCGTTTTGTGTTCGGGCGTTCGCAGCTTCCACACGGTGGCCCCGTGCGCGTCCACCGCCGACACCGCGCCCGGCCCCATCCTGAACGAGAGTCCCGCCACCGCCACATCGCCGGCGTCCCGTGGCGGCTGCTCCGCCGCCGCTCCGGCGACCCAAACGGCCACCGCGAGCAGGGCGATCACTGCCTGAATAGCGCTTCTACTTCTCACTGCTTTCCTCCTTAGCGATGGAGAGGCTCAAGAACACCGCTTGCGACTCCGCAGCCGCCGCGGCTTCCACAGGGGAGGTCCATCCCGCCGCCCAATCGGCGGCAGGTCTCAACTCGGATGGGGGCCGCCGTCTCGCCGCCAATCCCGCGACGAAACCGGTTACGGCCGGATGACTTGGTGAACGATAGGAGCATTCACTTCGTCCTCAGCTCCCATTCGGCGGCCCAGCTCCACACAGAGCCAGGGTTGCCGCCCCCTCTGATATTCGTACGATAACGGATTCTCCCTGAGAACTCAATCCAAAAATCACGAAAGTTCTGGCCTTTTGCCCTTCACCCCCGTATAATCGGCACCGAATACGGTGGATACTATGGAAACAAGCACCGATACGAAACTTACCGGACCTACGGAACGGTCTGTTGGCCAGCGCATTTCCGCCGTCGGACGAGAGTTGACCACTGCCTTCGACGCGTTGGTCGCCGCCCTGCCCGGCCGAACACACAAGCCACAGGAACTCGCGCGGCTTCTCCACCTCGACAAGAACGTCACGCATCGGCTCGTGACGGCGATTCGCAAAGGTGATCCGCTCGCCACCGTGCATGCGATGCCCGGACCGGAACCTCTGCGACGCGTCGCCGCTGCCGCACGCCGCCATGCGGTGCCGGCCTCCGTCGCCGAGCGGGCCGAGCAGGCCATCGGGGCGTTCGAGGCGGTCATTAATGAGGGGGGCGATCGCGCCGGACTCGACGCCATCATCAGTGCCTGGCTACCGGACGCTCGCCGCCGATTCGAACGGCTTGCCAAGCAGTCGCTCTATCGTGGCGCTCGCCAGGTCAAAGGGCTCGCCGCCGACGTCAACTTCACCGCACACCTGATCCATCCGGCGGCAGACGCCGTGTGGTGTGATGCGGTGGACGTTTTCGGATACCTCGGTTTGCAGCGGATTCGCCCCGAGGCGTCGTTTAGCCTGGGCGTGCTTTGTGGCTCGTCCAACCCTGCCGCCTTGCCACGCACACTCACCGGCGAGACCGTCGAGGATCCGCATCAAACCCTGTGGCCGGAGTACTGCTCACGCCCGGCCGTCGAGTTGACCGTCCATCAGATGCCGGCTGCCGCCGATCGCGTCTACGAGCTCAAGTGGAACGACGCCGTCGGCGTGAGTTCCGCCCGTGACGTCGTCATGCGGGAGTACATTCCGCAGGCGATGCGGGCGTCCCGCAATCCACAGACCGGACTGCGGAAGGCCGCGATCGAGGATTGTGTTACGGTCCCCTCGAAAACCCTGATTCTCGATTTGCTGCTGCACAAGGACGTCTTCCCCGCCTGGCAACCGCAGGTCCGGGTCATGGAAACCGGCGCTCGCGGCCACGCCGATCCCAACGATCCGACGCGTGATTACGACGTCCTGCCACTGCTCGAACGCATCGAGCCACTCGGCCGCGGCGTCGGCCGCTTCCGGGCGGAGGAGATCCCGCACTACGTGGAGATGCTGGCCGAAGTGTGCGCCATCCGCGGCTGGAACCCCGACGACTTCCGCGGATTTCGAACCAGAATCGAATTCCCCGTGTTCAGCTCGCTGGTCCAGTTCGTCGTTACTTTGCCGGACCCACCGCCGTCAGCCGGGTAGTCCCATCGCCGATCCTGGGGACTTCCGCGCCGACGTGCTCCCCCCGCTAGCGTAAGATGCGTGCGCCACGAGCCCACGCCCGTTTCGATGCCGGTCTGGCGTCCCCGCCCCGGCTCCCTGGGGGCGGGGACACAGCTCCAGCAACCAGACCATTGATCTCGAACATCCCCCCACGAGTCGTGCACCGTGCCCTGGAGACGCGGACCGGCTGGGAAGGCCCGCGCTCCAGGGCGAGGAGGCACAGAGGATAACGGCTTTGCGCAGGCGCCTCGCCCGCGCAGGCCGATTCACGCACTACGGCTCAACGAGCAGGCCAACGAACGGCGAGATGTCGAAGTTGTTCAACACGCCGTCGCCGTTACAGTCGCCGTTGAGGATGTCGCATTCCGGATAGGCCGTCGCGTACGCCGCCGGATTCGTCAGCGCCAGCACGAACGGCGAGATGTCGAAGTTGTTCACCACGCCGTCGCAGTTCATATCGCCGGCGAGGCTCGTTTCCAGCCACCTGACCCAGACGCCCTGATCCTCGAATGCATTGTCGCGCAATTCGTAGACCATCAGCCGCTGAGTCTCATTACCGCCGAAGACCGTGGTCTGGCTGTACCAGTCTGCGGATGCCACGTCCAGCGGACCCTGCCACTGGGCACCGTCGTGCCGGATCGTGCCGAAGACCATGTCGTCGCTGTTCAGGGCCGCGCACAGCGTGCCGTCTTCCAGCACACACAGACGCACCGTGCCGGACGTATCGAAGGGGATGTCGAGGAGTTCAGGAGACTGCCACCCGGCGCCGGCCTTGTACATCACCGAACACAGCCGGTACACGCCGTCGACGAACGCCGGTGTCAGCAACGTGACATCGCCGGCGGCGTTGACGACCGCGTCGCCGAATAATTCCATACCGGACGGGCAGTCCATCTCCAGCGGGTATTCAGGCGCCTGCCACACGCCCCCGTCGGTGCGGTTGGCACACAGCCACGTCGATCCGCCGACCGTCCGCTCCCAGAATACGGTCGCCTCGCCGTCGTCATCTACAACGCCCCGCAGGTAAGCCTGTTCCTCGCCGACCAGGAACGTGCAACCGGTGGCGCCCGGCACTGCCTCGGCCGCAGACCAGGTCAGCGTGTTCCAGTCGAAGCGGTGCGCGTAGAGCTGGAACGGTTGAAGCTGACTGTTGATGCTGGCCATGTAGATCAGGTACGTCGCCGTGCGTGCCTGGTTCTGGATGATCTTCGGCGACACGGCCAATGCATAGGCGGGTGAGACCACCTGCGACGAGCTCCAACTCGTGCCATGGAAGCTCGCCTGACACGAAGAGCTGTAGACCTCTCCCTCGAAAGAGTGTACCTCGACCAGGTTGCCGAGGGCGTCTGCTTCGACGCTGATCGACTGCATGGGGACGTACCGGCCCATGGCGATCACGTTCACGTCGCTGTCCCATCCGATGCCAGGTCGGTAGTTCCGGGCCAGCACCTCCACCAGCCACAGGTCATCATCCCACGACGGATATACCAGTGTGATGTTGCCCTGCGGGTCGATGGCGCTGGCCGCTCCGTACCCTACCGGCATGAAGTCGGCAGGGGGCACGGCGGGGTCTACGTACTCGTCACTGAGAATTTCCGGATCCTGCCACATCCCCGTCTGAGCGTCGTATCGAATCACGTAGTCACGGTAGTGCTGGGCCGTTATGGCGCAGGTGCCCGTGAATACCCAGACGTTCCCCTGACTATCGACTTCGACGTCGTTGAGCCAGTAACTGCCTACCTGCGTCGCCTCGCCCCAGCGATAGGGGCCGGCGAACAGCGAGCTTGCGCAGCACAGCGCCAGCCCGATTCCCCATACGTGCAGGCGCAATGTCCTGCGAATGTGCTTTTGTGATACACTCACGTGCATTCTCCTTATCATCTCTCGCGTTGATTCCGCGCAGTGTTATGATCCATGTTACGCTGCGTCACCGTACTGGTGATTCGGTGAGCGACCGCCTCGCCCATGCCCAACGCACGCGTCCCACGACTGGTTCACACCGCGCGCGGGTCGCGTGCCGACAACAGCGGTTCCTATGGCGCATCACGCAGCCACGTGCTCCGTCCCTCCCCCGTTAACCCCGGCTCATAGACCAGCACCGCCGTGCCTTGCGCGCCGCTCAGTGCCTGCATGTATATCTCGTCGACGCTGGGCAGAGCCAGCGGTGCCGCCGCCCAGGACGTTCCGTCGTACAGCAGGGATGTCAATTGCCAGGTGCCACCAACGTCCGTCATCGTCGTTGCCACTGCCTTGTCCGCGTCATAGAAACACACCCGCGTGCGCGTCCGCGTGAAGAATGGCTCACCCAGGCTGTAAGGCAGGTGATACTCAACAGGGCCCCAACCGACTCCGGCACGATAACGCACCGTGTGCGTCCAGGCTCCCCAGGGCTGCCCGTCTACCTCGTTGCCGGAGACGAAGGCTGCAATGATGTCGCCCGCCGCGTTGACGTCGATATCGCCCCATGGTTCCAGCGATTCGCTGTCGCCATCAACTTTGACCAGCTCCTCAGGCGCCTGCCAGACGCCTTGATCCGTGCGGCTTGCGCACAGTGTGGCGGCTTCCAGGTTGTAGACTCTCCGCTTCATCCAGAGCATGGTCGCCTCGCCAGCGTCGTCGACGACGACCAGCTTCTGCCCTAGTGCGCCGCTTTGCGCAGTGGCAGGAATCAGTTGCGGTGCGGACCACGTCCTGGTAGCCAGATCGAGCCGATGGGCATAGTAGGCTGCCTGAGGATATGTGATTCGGCGATCGGAGAGATACTTCTGGTAGAGCAGGTACACGGCCATGCCCGAGCGATTACCGACCACCTCCGGGTTCGACATGAGTCCTGAACGCGCCCCGAACGGAATCGGAAGCTCGGTCCAGGTGCCCGCGGCCGCATCGTAATACATCGAAAGGGCGGACGAGCCCTCCGCGGTGCCGACGAGTTGAAGCACCAGAACCACGTTCCCATCTGCGTCTGCCGCTGCCGAGGCGATGCTATCTGTGTTTCCGGAAATCGCCGCATTCGCGCACACCACGGTCGGTGTCAACCAACCGGTCCCGGGTTCGTACCGGACGGCGTACATCGTCTGGACGTCGTTTGGCCTGCCTGTCGCGAATACGGTCAGGTTATCGGAGGGGTCGAGCGCATAGGTGATGTAGGCAACGTCCACATCCTCAACGCTCAGGATGGGTACGGCGTCACCGAAAGTCTCATGACCCTCGGATCGACGAGCGAGAATGCCGAGGTGGTCGTTCACGTTGGCGCTGTAGAAGAGCCATGCGTGACGCAATCCCTGAACGCTGTTGTTCTCAAAGGCGACGCCGAAGTGGGATATCGAGCCAAGTGATTGCAGTGCACTCCAGTGGGCAGCACCACGCTGCTCTGTCGCTCCGTGATCGCCGTTCTCGCCGTGATCCGCGCCGGCGTTGCCGTGCGACCCGGGAGCGTACTGCTTCGCAGCCAGGATACGCCCACCGAGCACGTCGATGATCTGGCCATTATCCAACTCAATCATTCGGTCGCTCAGACGGCTCCACGACGGTGTTGTCCGCCCGTACGTAGGCATGCGCCAGGCCGTTGTGCCGTCCGGCCGGACCGCCTTCAAGATGCCCGGCTCGGCAACGAGGCTGATCCCCTCCGAGAACCCCTGTTTCTGGGTTGCTGCGGGTGCCGGTGCGGCAGCCCCTCCGATCTGACCGCCCGATGCCGGCCCGTCCTTTGGCGGCGCCGCGAGCGCCGTCGCCAGCGCGGCCGCTGCCGACACTAGCGCGACCACTGCCCAAATACCAGTACTACTTCTCACTGCTTTCCTCCTTCATATTGGAGAGGCTCGAGAGCGCCGCTCGCGGCTCCACAGCCGCCACGGCTTTCAGAGGTGGGATTCGCCCCGCGGCCCGATCGGCACCGGGCCTCAATTTGGCAGGGGCCCGGCGCTTCATCGCCAAGTCGGCGACGAAACCGCTCACGCCCGGACAGCCTAGTGAATGGCAAGTGCACCTACTTCGTCCTTCGTTCCCGTGTGGCTGCCCGGCTTCGCCCAGAGGCCGGCCCCTCGGCGCGGGAGGTCCATGAGCTGCATGGAACCTGCTGGCGCCAGTGCCCATCCTGATATTCGCACGTTAGTGAATTCTCCCTGAGAAAACAATCCGAAAATCGTAAAAACATGGATTATCGAGACTACGCCTCCAGGCCGTCGGTGTCGAATGAGATTTCTGCCGGGGAAGCAACTCGGGCACTGGAGTGCCGGGAAACTGCGATCGAGCGTTTAATGGCTTATTTTTCAAGGACGGCGATCCCGGAGAGGCTGTCGCACAAGGATGTCTTCCTCGCCTAGCAGCCAAGAGGTCGCGTCATGGGGGCAGGTGGGCGTGTCTGTATCAGATTCTCACTGAGAATCGCATCTAAAAATCACCATTCTAAATGGACTCTTCGAAAATCTACTTTACAATGATGCGGAGAGGAGAGCACAAACAATGAGGACGGCAATCAACCTGGAAGTCGGCGGACCGAGCGATCATTCCGTCGGCGAGCTCATCTGTGACGTCGGGCGCGAACTGAGCAGCGCTTTCGACGAGTTGATTGCAGTGCTTCCGGAATCCGCTCGGAGACCACAACCGTTGGCCCAGTTGCTCGGCCTCGACAGGAACACCGCCCATCGGTTAATGACGGCGATCCGCAAGGGCGACCCCTTGGCCACCGTTCACGCGATACCCGGCCCGGAGCCGCTGCGCCGCGTGACGGCGGGCGCGCGACGCCACTTCGTTCCCACCCCGATTGCGGAGCGCGCTGAAAGAGCGATTGGGGCCTTTGAGGCGCTGATCAACAATGAGGGCGGCGACCGCGCCGGACTCGACGCGATCATCAGCGCCTGGTTACCGGACGCACGCCGCCGCTTCGAGCGGCTGGCCAAGCAGTGGGTCTACCGTGGCGCCCGGCAGGTCAAGGGGCTGGCCGCGGATGTCAATTTCACCGCACATATGATCCATCCGGCGAGCGCACTGTGGTGCGATGCAGTGGACGTCTTCGGCTACCTGGGACTTCAGCGGATTCGGCCTGAGGCTTCGTTGCGATTGGGGGTCTTCAGCGGTTCGACACACCTTGAGGCCGGGCCACGCACGCTCAACGGCGAGCTCATCCAGGATCCGCATGAAATCCTGTGGCCGGAATACTGCTCACGCCCGCCGGTCGAGTTGACTGTGCACCAGATCCCGGAGGGCAGCAGGCGGGTCTATGAGCTGAAGTGGCACAAGGCTGTTGGTGTGAGCTCTGCCCGAGACATCGTCATGCGGGAGTACATGTCGCAGGCAATCCGGCGGTGCCGGAATCCGGAGACGGGACTGCGGAAGGCTGCGATCGAGGATTGTGTCGCTGTGCCGACGAAGGCAATGATCCTTGACGTGCTGTTGCACAAGGACGTCTTTCCCGCCTGGCAACCGCAGGTCCGCATCATGGAGACCGGTGCCCGCGGCCACGCCGACCCCAACGATCCGACGCGTGATTTCGACATCCTGCCGCTGCTCGAGCGCATCGAGCCGCTCGGCCGCGGCGTCGGACGTTTTCGGGCGGAGGAGATCCCGCACTACGTGGAGATGCTGGCGGAAGTGTGCGCCATCCGCGGCTGGAACCCTGACGACTTCCGCGGTTACCGAACCAGGATTGAGTTCCCCGTGTTCAGCTCGCTGGTTCAGTTCGTCGTCGACTTGCCGGACCCACCGTCATCCGCTACGTGAGGTCCTGCCGGTGTCTTGCCGGGGGGCTTGCGATCGGAGAGGGGGGGATTCGAACCCCCGGTAGAGCTTTGACGCCCTACGACGGTTTAGCAAACCGTTGCCTTCAGCCACTCGGCCACCTCTCCAGGCGGCGGCGGGCGTGCCCGGCGGGCCGCGTCCGCATGCGCTCGGACCAGCATACCGCCGACCCGGGCCCCGGACAAGCCCGCTGGCCGGCCGAGTGCCGGGCCTGCGGTCGCGACTCGGTACCGTGGCGCATAAAATGCCGTTTTTCGGCGACCGATGGGACCCCGGTTCCCGATTGCTGCGGCGTCGCCGGCCGGCTCCCGCTTAGATGCGACGACCGACCAGGCACGAGGGACGCAACCATGAAGCACCTGCCCGACCCACAGCTCAGCTTCGAGCCGCTGACACGCATGCTCTACGGTGCGATTCCGTCCAGGCTGTTGCTTGCGGCCATCGAGTTGGACGTGTTCTCGCACCTGACCCAGCCCCTGTCCGCCGAGGCGCTCGCCCCCCGGATGCACGCTTCGCCGGAGCGAGCAAGACCGTTCCTGGATGCGCTGGTTGCCAACGACCTGCTGGAGAAGCGCGCCGGCCGCTACGGCAATACGCCGATCGCGGAGGCCTTCCTCGTCAAAGGGCGGCCCACGTACCTCGGTGACGTGTTCCTCAACATCAGCGGGTACATGCAGCCCGCCTTCGAGGCGCTGACGGCGTTGGTCCAGGCCCGGCCGGCGCCACCCGGAGAGCCCCGCCAGCCGGGCGGGCCCGATCCGGAAACCCAGATCTACGCCAACTACCAGCGCGCCGGCCGCGCGCAGCAGGCGGCGGCGATGATCAGCGAACTCCCCGAGTTTCCCCGCATGAGGAGGATGCTGGACCTGGGCGCCGGTGCCGGCCTCATCGGCCTGGCCATCGTCGCGGCCCATCCGACGATGACCGGCGTGCTCTTCGATCGGCCGGACGTCGTCCAGGTCGCGCAGCAGTACATCCACGAATATGATCTGGCCGACCGCGTGACGACGATCGGCGGCGACTACGCGGTCGATCCGATCGGCGACGGTTACGACCTCATCTGGTCCAGCTACACGCTCAACTTCCAGCGCGGCAATCTGGACCCGATCATGCACAAGATCCGCGCGGCCCTGACCCCTGGCGGCGTCTATGTCAGCATGTCCGAGGGCCTGACCCAGGACCGCACCAAGCCCGCCACGCTGGTCAACTCCATGCTGGCGCACAGCCTCGCCGGCAGCGAATTGACGTTCGACGACGGCGAGATCGCCCAGGCGATGCTGCGTGCCGGCTTTCGGTCCGTCCACAGCCGCCACGCGGCCAGCCCCTGCTGGCACGGCCCCGTGGTCGTCGACATCGCCCGACCATAGCTGGACCGCCCCTCGCGGCTATGGGACCGTGCCTTGGGGCCTACGCCTGCCGACGGCTCGCCGTGACTTCGGGTAGTATCCCGGCCACCGTCGCCCTCTGACGCCGCGGCGCGTAGAATGACGTCTTTCGGCGACCGGCCGGGGTCGGACCCTGGCCCCCCGGCGTCGCCGCCGGCGCGTAACACCTGGCATGGGGAATCCGTCGTTGGGCAGCGAGCTGTTCGCCAGCGGACTCGCGGACCACCGCGCGGTCGAGATTCCCGCGGAGCTCGACGCCGCTGCCCGTACGCGCTTCGTGACGCTCATCCGCACGGCGGTTGAGAAACAGGCGGCCCTCGCCAAGCAGCACCCCAAGATTCTCCGCGTCGATCCGCAGATCGAGGCCGACAAGCACCGCGTCGTGATCCGGCACGAGCCGGCCAGCCCGGCGGACGCCGCCGCCATCGTCGCCGCCGCGCCGCAGGCCGACCTGACGACGCTCTGGTGGGTCACCGCGTCGCTGGTGCCGGCCCTGGCCGCCGGTCACGAGCAGATGCTGGTCCACGGCGGCATCCACAATGGCGTGCTGTTCCTCGACCGTAGCGGTTGCCTCAAGGTCGGGGACTTCGGCATCGCGCCCGTGTACGAGGTCGTCTGCGGCGGGCGGGAACGCCGCCGCGTGGCCTGCATCATCGAGCCGGGCGGCGGGGCCGAGCGCGGCGCCAGCTCGGGGCGCTGGGCCCTGCTCACCGAGGACTCGCGGCGGCCGTACGGCTGGATCGCCCCGTATTTCTCGCACGAACTGCTGGAGAGCGAGGATCTCCGGCTCAACCCGAAATCCGACCAGTTCGCCCTGGGCACGCTGCTGTTCCTCTGGGCGACCGGCACGCACCCGTACGGCGCCGCCCTCGACGATCCATCGCTGAACTTCTACTTCCATTTCGAGCCGTTCGCCCTGGAGGAAGAGCGGCCGGAGTGGGCCGATGTCTTCAAGAAGCAGCGCAGCGGACTGACGTCTGCCACCGACCGCCCGCTGTGCGCCTGGGCCGATCTGGTCCGCCGGCTGCTCAGCAGCGAGCCGGCGGAGCGTTTCGCGAACATCAAGGAAGCGGGCGAGACGATCACCGAGCACGTTTCCGACTCGTGGGGTCGGGCGGTGCAGGCCATCAGCGCGGCCCTCGTGGACCTGGACGCCGGCCAGCCCGAGGCGTTTCTCACGCAGGTGGAGCCTTGTGCGGCTGACGACTCGCTGCCAGCGCCGTGGGCGACACGGCTGGCGGCGCTGGTCGCCGACGTGCAGGCCCAGAAGGACGTCATCATCCGCCGGAAGGAACTGGCGGCCCTGCTTCACCAGGCGGAAGAGACCTTTGCCAGTGGCGACCTGGAGCAGACCCGCCGGCTAGCCGAGGAAGCGGCCGCCGATCCGGCGGCGGACGACGGGCTGCGGGACCGCAGCGCGGAGCTGCTCAGCGCCTGTCAGGAGCGCGAGGAGATCATCGAGCAGGCGGTTCGCGCCCAGGCCGACGAGGTCTTCAACGCCGCCCGGCAGGCACTCGGTACGCAGGACTTCAACGATGCCCGACTCTGCCTCAATGCGCTCGTCCAGGACGAGGCCACGCCCGAGGCGATCATCCAGGAAGCTCGGCAGTTCCTCGATGAGATTGATCGCATCGAGCAGGACCACCGTCGCCGATCGGCCGAGTTGGACCAAGTCCGCCGCGACCTCTCCGGCGGTGAGCTGGATGCGGCGGAGCAGCGGCTGTCGGCACTGCGGGGTGAGGAGGGGCTTTCGGACGAGATGGCCGCGGCGGCCGGGCAGCTCGCGGATGAGATTGCGTCGCAGCGTGAGCGTCTGGCCGCCAGTCGGGCCGCACTGGACGCCGCCGAGTTGGCCTGGGAGGCCGCGGACCCGGCGGCGATGCAGGAAGCGCTCGCCGGCGTGTCGGCCGACCTCTGCGTCACGGAGATTGTGGAGCGGCACCAGGACCTCGCTGATCGTGCCGACGCCCTCGCCGCCACCATCGCGCAGCGGGACACCGCAGAGCGCGTGCTCGCGGAAGGCAACGCGGCGGCGGCGGCAGCGGTGCTGGCCCGCGCCCTCGAAAACGCGACGTTGCCCGCCAGTCTCCGCCAGGAACTGACCGAAGCCGCCGAGCACACGCAGGAAGTGCTCAGAGAGCAGCAGCAGCAGGCCGCGGACAACGCTCGCGATAGCCTGGCCCAGGCCGAGAGTGCCTTCGTCGCCGGCGACGAGGGCGCGGCCCGCGCGATCATCGAAGGCGTCGTGCTCGGCGCGCCGCATCTGCCCGACGAGCTGCGCAAGACCGCCGAGAAGTTGCAGGCTCGCTGCGACCGCTTCCGGGCGGCGACGGCGACGCTTGGCGAGATCGCCGACAAGCTGGGTCAGGATGAGCTCGATGCGGCGGCGGCATCGCTCGAACAGGTCGATACCGCCGGTTTGCCGGAGACGATCGAAACGCAGGCCGCCGACCTGCGACAGCAGCTTGCTGAGGCTCGCCGGCTTTTCGCCGAACGCCAGCGGGAGCGCCTGGCCGGTCAGATCGAAGACGCCGGCCGGCGGCTGGCCACGGGTGATGTCTCCGTCGAGCCGGTTCTGCGGGAAGTCGCGGGTTCGCCGCACTGCGACGCGGAGCTGACGAATCGCGTCGCCGCACTGCGGGCGGAGCTGGAGCAGGCGAAGGCCGTCACCAGCACGCTCGCCGCCGCCGAGGCCGCACTCGCCCGGGACGATATCCAGGCGGCGCAGACGCTGCTCGCCAAGGGCGGCAAGGTCGAAGGCGAGCGGCTGGCGGCGCTGCCGGCGGAACTGCCCGGCTGGGCGATCAAGCGCGCCACCCAACTGCGGAAACGCATCGCCGAGGCTGAGGCCGAACGCCGCCGAAAGGTGCTGGCCGCGTGGCGGGCCGATCTCGAAGCTGCCGAAGCCGCGCTCAACGCCGGCGATCACGCCAAGGCGAAGCCGCTGCTGGCTCGTACCGGCAGCGATCTCGAACTGGACGAAGCACTGCATGCCCGACAGGAGAAGCTGCAAGCGCTGGCCGCGGCGCTGGCGAAGTGCATGCCGCAGATCGAGGCCCTCGAGCAGCGCCTGCTTCAGGACGATGTTCACGCCGTCGGTCGCGAGGCGCAGGCGCTCCTCGCGGATACCTCACTGCCGGCGCCGGCCGGGGCCCGGCTGCGTCGTTTGATCAAGGACGCCACGACCCGCACGGTCACGCGACGGCAGCAGATCGACATCGAGCTGCGCGACCTGACCGCCGAATTGGACCGTCACGGCCGACGGGCGCGCGACGTGCCCCGCCGGGCCGAGGCCATTCGCGCCGACGCCCTGGCGACCGACGAGCAGCGGAAGGCCGCCGCCGAACTGGTCGCCCGTTTTGAGGCGATGCCGAAGCCGCGGCCGGTGCTGCCGCTGGTCGGCGTGGCGGCGGTCGTGCTGCTTGCCCTCGGTGGCGGAGCCTGGTTCCTGATGGGCAGCGGCGGCGGCAATGGGGGTGGTGGCGATGGCGGTGGGAACTCGGGCGGCGGCAATAGTGGCGCTGTGGTGACTCCGGTGACGCCCACGCAGCCGCAGCCGGAGCCAGGACCAGAGCCCGTTGTGGAGACCCTACCCACGGCGCTCGAGCGAGCGAACGAACATCCGCCAACTCTGCCGGCGCTGCCGCCGTTGGCGGACCTCGTCGCCGCCGACAGTGCCCCGCTGGCTGACTTGTTGCGGCTGGTGTTGACCGAGCAGGAGACCGCCGTCGCGTTTCGTAGCGACGCCCCGATCGAATGGTCAGAGGACCCGGCGGACGCATCTGTGGTCATCGCCGACGTGCTGGCCGATACCGTCGCCGGCCCGCTCACGCTGGTCGTGACGGCGCGCTGTCCCGAAGAAGGCGACACGCCCACGGAGTGCAACGCGATACTGCCGGCCGATGAACTCGGCAAGATCGCCGACTGGCTGGCGTCTGAAGGGAGCGGTTTGACCGCGGTGTGGGAGCGGATCAGCGACGAGCAGCGGCAGCAGGTTCGCGGGCTGGTGGAGACGCTGGATGCGCAGCGCTGGTTCGCCGACGCACACGTGACGCTGCCGCAACCGGTCGTCGAGCCCGTCGTGGAACCGGTCGTTGCGCAGACGCCGCCGGCGGACCTGACCTTGACGCTGTTGCAGGCCGCCCAGACGAGCAGCCCTCCGCTGGCCGAGGTGTTGCAGACACTGCCGGCTGCGCGGGATGCGGCGTTGTCTCTGGACGTTGCGAACTGGGCCGCCGCCGCGGACGAGCCGACCCGCTATACGCAAACCGTTGACCTCGCCGCGCTCGCGGATGGCCTGACCGCAGGCGTGTACGCCCAGAACACCGCAGCAGCCGGCGAGCCCGCGACCTGGTCCGTCGGCCTGACCGATGAGGCCGTCGCGGCGCTGGCGGGCTGGGCTCGCGGCCGCGTCGAGCACGTGTTGCGCGAGCTTGGCAACGAAGGTGAGCTCGCCACGGCGTGGGACCGTCACGATGCCGTCGCGACGCAGCTTGCCACGCTCGGACAGACGCTCAACACCGACATGCTCCCGCCGGCCTGGGCGACGGCCCGCGCCGATCTTGGGCTTGCGGAGACCTGGGCCGACGGACCGCTCGACCCGCGGTTGGGCTATCCCGAGAGCCTGAAGAACGCCGAGACGCAGGCCGAGTTGCTGCTCGTCCGCGCGTATCCGACGAGCGAGATCTGGCAGCAATTTTCGGGTCAGACGCCTCGCTGGTGGATCTTCTACGTCGACGCCCGCCCCGCCGGGCAGCCGGCGGAGACGTTCGCCGACGCGCGGGCCGCGGCCCGTGAGCAGTTCGGTCGCGGACTGCCCACGCACGACGAGTGGACGCTGGCTGCGCTGATGCTCGGCGGCGATGCAGCCACCGGCCTGCTCGGTGGCCGGTACGAGTGGAGCACGGGCGACGAAGGCGGGCCGGCCTGGGCGTGTGGCGGGCGCCCGGAAGATACCGGCGATCGCAGCCCCATCCCGGCGCCGCCCAGACCGCAGGCTTCCGTCGCCGAGCGACAAGCATGGCTCGCGAATCCGCTCGTCTCGCAACGCCGCGCGTACGGCGACGGCCTGGTCACGTACCGCACGGTGCTGCGTGTCTACGAGTCTCGTTAGGCGACGCCCCGACCGCCGTTGGCCAGTCACCCGGCGGAGGGGTACGATGATGTTGTGGCACGCTCGGGGCGTGCGCTGATGGTGAGGTGTCCCATGAAACGACGACTCACGCTGCTGCCGGTTGTGGCGGCGGCTCTATCCATCGCGGGGCTGCTGGTGGTGGCCGGGGGTTGCCATTCCGGTGGGCGTGCCGAGCGGCCGCCGGCGCGGCGGGCGCCCGCACGTCCTCACGGACACGCCGAATCGCTGGCCGGCCGCGATGCCGACCGGGCCCGGGCGGATCTCGACCGGCAGGAACGGGACTCTCGCACCCGCCCGCCGGCGGCACCGCCCGCGCACTCCGGCTCGCGCGCCGTGGACCAGCCGCGGCACTGATCGACGTCGACCGGCAGGTTGTGTGGAATGCCCCTGATCCAACGTCATTTGTCGTTCAGCGCCTTGTCGCCGAGCATCGTCGCGCCGTCTCCGCGCTGGTGTGCTGCGATGCTCGTGCTGGCGGTGTCGATGCCGGCGGTGCTGGGCCAGGACCGCAGCGCCGATCGTCAGGCTCAAATCGACGCGCTCGATGCGCACGTGGCTCGGTTGGAGCCGCCGGCGACGCCCGAGGAACTCGTCGAGTTTTCCCGCCTGCTGTCCGAGCCCGAGGATCAGATCAACTGGCTGATCGCCCAGGTCACGCGCCTGGCCGAAAGCCGCCGGGCCGACGCCGTGAAGCTCCGCGACCTGACCGACCAACGCATCGACGCCTGGACCGCGCGCGGTGTCGCCAGCGTGGCCGCGCTGAAGGAAGCGCTTGCCGCCGCCTGTCCGGCGGAGCTACCGATCGCCGAGGTTCTCGATCCCGAGGAGCTCAAGGCGCGTCTGGTCGATCGTCTCAACGTCGCCGAACTGACCGATGCCGACAAGTTCCGGCTGCTGGCTCGCGGCGTGCCGTCGAGCAAGCTCGGCGTGCGCGGCACCGGGCGGGCCGGCACGTGGGATGTACCGCGCGTGGTGTTGCAGCGTCTGGCGTCCGGGTCGGAGCACCGTTTGCCCGCGATGTGGGAATTGCTCGACCAGGACCGCAGTCTGCGTGAGGCCGCCACGGCCACCGCAAATCAGACCGATCTGCCGCCACATGTCGCGGAGACTTTCGACATCGCCCGGGCATTGCTCGATCGGGCGATGGGGATCACGGACGGTCAGACGACGTCCGACACGTGGAAGACGCTGGCTGACACGCTCAGCGCGAATAGCGCCGACGCTGCCCTGTGGGAATGGGCCGCGGCAGCTCGACTCCTGCAAGCGGCGACGACACCGACGGCCGAAGCCCGCACGGCCGTGTTCGCCCAGGCCCGCGAGCACCTCGCGCCCGCCAGCACGGTGGCGGCCACGGTACCCAACGACACCAGGTCGCTGGCGTCCGCGCTGGGTGCCTGGCTTGCCCGCGCCGACGAACCCACCTCGCCGCCGGCGGCCAGTGGCCTCCTGCCGCTACAGCTAGCCGCGCCCGCCGCCAATCAGACCCGCGCGGCGGCGGAAGCTGAACTCGCTCGTCTGTGGCCGCAGGCTCAGGCGGGCGACGAACGGGCGCTGAACAACGCGTTCGCCCAGATGCAGTACGCCAAGCTACGCGAGATCGGCTTGCCCGACGGGACGCCGTTGACCATCGCCGATGTACAGAAGCAGTTGTGCGAGCCTCATCACGGAGCCGCCGTCCCCGGTGTGCACCTGTTCCTCGAAACGGTCGTCACGGCCAGCGGCGACTACTACGGTCTCGCGGTGCGCGCCGCGATCGGCTCGTTCTCGTCGCAGGACTCGTGGGAGGTGAAAGTCGTCGGCCCGGTACGATCGCGGTCAGAGCTGTTCGCGGCGGCACTGCCGGAGAAGGAGCGGCTCTCCAAGGGCCAGTTCGTCGTAGCTCCGGACGGACCGGGCCGCGTGGGCAAGGAGCTGGAGGACACCACCAGCCAGTTGGTAGCCTTCATCGAACCCTCGGACTCTGCCTTCGGTGACGAGGCGAACTGGCTGGTGTACGTACCTTCGGCGGCGGCGATGGCGGGAGACTCGCCGTGGACACTGGAGACGGCGCTGCGCCTCTGGTATCGCACACTGCGCGCCCAGTCGTCCGCCGGCGCCGCGACGATGCTCGGTCGTCTGCCCCAGACGGGTGAGCCGGGGCATTGGCGTCTCGACTCACCGCTGCCCGACAAGCTGCTCTTCATGACGCTGGCTGTCGGCAGCGAGTACCCGACCAGTCTGCGATACACGCCCGACGGCAAGCAGTTTCGCCATCGCGTGATGATCGGTCTCAAGGCCGGTGAGGTTCCTCCCAACGTGATCCTCCTCGGCGCTCGCCTGACGCCGTAGGCAAAGCACTGGCGTCCCGCCGTGAAATCGGAGAACCTCCGTGAGTGATCAGCCCGTTCGCGTCCTCGTCTGGGACGAGCATCCGCCGCACGCCTCGAAGAGCCTCTATCCGGACAGCATCAACGGCGCCGTCGCCGACGGTCTGCGCCAGCTCGGCGGCGAGCGGCTCGCCGTGCGGACGGCATCACTCGACGATCCGGAGCAGGGGGTCTCCGCCGAAGCGTTGGCCGCCGCGGATGTTCTCATTTGGTGGGGGCACATCCGCCACGCCGAAGTCACGGATGACGCCGCCGCCCGCGTGGCCGAGCGCGTGTGCGAGCACGGGCTGGGCTTCGTCGCCCTGCACTCCGCGCACTACTCGAAGCCGCTGCAACGCATCCTCGACTGCCCCGGCCACCTCAAGGGTGGCTGGCGCGAGGACGGGCAGCCCGAGGTCATTCGCGTCTGCGCCCCGCAGCATCCCATCGCCGCCGGCGTAAGCGATTTCACCCTCGCCGAGGAGGAAATGTACGGCGCCCCCTTCGCCGTCCCGCCGCCCGCGGTGGTTGTGCTGCAATCGTACTTCCCCGCCGGCGGCGAGTACTTTCCGTCGGGCATCGCCTGGACGGTCGGCCGCGGGATCGACCCAGACTTCACGTCCGGTCCGGGGAAGGGCGTCGGCCAGGGCAGGGGCGTCGGGCGCGTCTTCTACTTCCGCCCCGGTCACGAGGCCAACCCCACGTTCCACGACCCCAACGTCCGCCGCATTCTCCTCAACGCCGTCCTTTGGGCGGCGGGCCGGGACTGAGACGCTGCCGCATCCGCCCTGAGGTAGAATACGTGGAACGTGGCGCCGCGGCTTCGATCGGTGCCCCCGCCCGTCTTCCCTGCACCGCGCGATTGGTGCGCGCCCCAACCAGGACGAGAATTCGCCAACCATTAGCGTCGTGCTCTACCAGTCTGTCTCGTCTGGTACATCCGCTGACAGATCGGCCAGATACTGACGCGCTTGGTCGACGCAGTCTTCGACGCCGCCGAAGAAGTTCCGCAGCGCGCGCATGGTCTTGACGAGCTGCTCCAAGTCGGTGCGCGGGATGGAGTTTTCCTGGGTTCGTCCGCGTTTGTCACGTCGATAGCGAAATGTTTGGGATCTCGGGTCGAACTGATGGAACTCGTTGATCAGCCGTTCCACTTGCTTGTCGGTGTCGTCAGTGGGGTCGGGTGGTTCGCCGAGCGCCGCGACCATCTGCCGCTTCGCCTCGTTCCAGAGCGGCATGAGGCCATGCTCCTTTTGTAGATCGACCTTGACATGGACGCAGTCCGAGTCGCCTATGATGGAGTGAGCATCCTCGATCAGGAACTTGAGCGACACCTCCAGGTAGTGGCGGTAGCAGTACAGCATAGGGAGATACACACCGCGAAACTCGCGTTCAGGCTGGATCTGCTTGAGGTCCTCCTGCTGGAGCAGGTCGAGGGCGAGATTCTCACCGCCCCGGAACCAACCATTGCGATAATCCAAGTCCCACAGCAGGTTGCGCACGTGGTCTCGGGACGGGTCTCCCGGGGACTGCCGGCAGGGCGGCGCATCTGCGGGTCTCTTTCGCCGCGGCTGTTTAGACGCAAAAGGCCTGTGTTTGCGGCTCGGCCAGTCGAAATCGGCGGGGTCCATCATGTTCCACCTTCGGTCGATCAATCATCGAGTGATAGGGACAAGCTGGCGGCATGCCGGTAGGAGATGAGGTTTTTCTCGGGAGTGTCTTTCCATGCAGGTTCCCGGTGCGATCGCTCGCTGATGGCCACCGAGCCGAGATCGTGGAACGTCTGCGCGACGTGCTCCAGAACAGCCCGTTCGTTCTCTGAGAACTCAACGTGGACATCCCAACTGGCCGGGCCCGCAAGTACCCTAACGTACTCGTATCCCTCGCTGAATGTGCCTTGTTCCACCTGGATGACGCCCTCGTCCTCGAGCGCCTCTTCGAGTGAGCCGTAGTCGACCGGAACGGGACCATAGGCGAGGCGGCGGTACGTCGTGCCAGTGAGTGACCGGCCGGTCTCCTTGTGGCACAGAAAATCCGCGTAGAACAGCAGCTTGTTGAGCTTCGTGCGCAACACTCCGCCGAGCTTGTGGCAGAACCACAGCACAGCAGCGGCATATCGCTCCTGGTCGAATGCCCTTCCACCGGTCACCTCGCTCGGGCCCAGGGGCTGAAACCGCGTGGCCGGCCGCAATTGCGCGCGCAGCTGAGACAGGGCGGCCTGTTCGGCTCGCTCTCGCTGCCAGTTGGAAAGCAAGTGCCCGCGTCGCTCCAGCAATGAGAGAATGGCGTCAGGCTTGTCGGCGAGACGAATCGTGTTGTCCTGAGTTTCTTCCTGCAGTCCGCCTTGTTCGTAGCGGTTGATTGTCGCCTCGCTCATCCCAAGCAGGGCAGCGAACGACTTCTGGCTCAACGCATAGCGGTCACGGATCTCACCGATCTCGTGCGGGAAAAGCAGCCCTTTCTGTCGTCGGTAGGCTGCGTAAGCCTCTCTCAGCAGACGCGCGTCCCGCTGTTCGTCGAACAGCTCTTCGCCACAGGTTGCGCACACCTCAACCTCGATCGGGAGTTCGACCTTGAGCCCCCGCACGTCGTAGGTATCAGTCTGTCGGCGAGCGACGAACTCGCGTTCGGTTTCGCAGCTCGGGCAGTAGTGCATCGCCATATCACTCACCTCTCAGTGGATAGCGGAGCGCACGTTCAGCTCGGTGGAAGGACCATACCACTGCGCGACTAAGCTCCTTGTTCCTCGTGTCCGGCGCGAGACGCAACTTGATGTAGATTTCCTTGCCATCCAACTCGTAGCCGAAGATCCAGACATCCCTCGACGGATCGTCATGCTCGGGTTCGGGGCCGGACGCGTAGTTTTCCACGCCCAGCTGAGCGAGGATTTCCTTTGCGCCATCGACCGAGAGCCCCAAATCGACGAGCCCCTGGAGGTTTCTCTGCCGGTTCTTGAAATGAAACCAGCCGAATCCCATAGCCGTCTTGAACGACGTCAAGAACTCGACGACTTCCTGGCGCTTCCCATGGGCGCAACCCGTCACTGGCTGGCTCCTTCCAGTCAGTAAATACTATCATATGAAAGTGTTTTCGTCAAGCCTTGCTCCCAGGCTCGCGCCAAGTGCTGATTATAGGACACTAACACGTCGTAATTAGGACCCTGGGCACCGCCTCTACCCACGGAGGTCGGGAGCGGGGACCATGCGAGCCGGCGGCATACCTGTTCGCGATTCGTGTCGTCAATGCACTCCGCGATGATCCGGAGCAAAGGGGCAACGATGTGGCCCCGGCTGCCGCCATCGTCGTTTGGTGGGGGCACGTTTGCCATGCCGAAGTCACGGATGAAACCGCCGCCCGAGGTGGTTGCGCTGCAATCGTACTTCTCCGCCGGCGGCGAGTACTTTCCGCCGGGCGTGTCTTCTACTTCCGCCCCGGCCACGAGGCCAACCCTACGTTCCACGATCCCAACGTCCGCCGCATTCTCTTCAATGCCGTCCTTTGGGCGGCGGATCGGGACTAAGCGGCGCTGCCGAACCGGCTCTGCGGTAGAATGCGTGGAACGTGGCGCCGCGGCTTCGCCCGGCGTCGATGTCACATCGTCACCGGGATGAGGTACGCACCATGCTCCGCCGCGACCTTCTCGCCCTCGCTCGTCTCGTTGCGGTTCTGACGATGGCTTGTCTGCTGGCCTGCCGGCCGGCGCCGCCTACGAACGGTGCCGAGCAAGCCGCCGAAGTGCCGGCGGACACAACCGCCAACGACACGGCCGGCGGCGACGAGGAAAGCCACAACGCCGTCACCGAGGTCACGCCCGGTCCGGACGTCGGCGGCACGCCGGGCGAACGCCTCCAGCCCACCGACCTTACGTACGAAGGCGCGTTCCGCCTGCCCGAGGACTTCAACTGGGGCGCCCGCGGGCTGTGCTTCTATCCCAACGGCGCCGGCGGCAACGGCTCGCTGCTCGTCACCGGCTTCGAGTTGCTGTTCGATCCCGCGCACCCGGGCGAGTCCTGCTACGACCCGAACTGGGACTGCGGCGCCTACTGCGGCGAGGTGGCGATTCCCGCTCCGGCCCGGGCGGCCGACTGGCATGACCTGCCCGAAGCGACACTCCTGCGACCGCTCACGCAGTTCGACGGCGATCTCGCCGCCACCGTGCACCGCGAGTACGTCCACGTCGAAGACCTCGCCTACGTCCCGCGCCGCGGCTCGCAGACGCAGGACAAGCTGTACGGTTCGCTCGTCGTCTGGTACGCCGAAGGCGCGTTTGGCGAAGACACATTCCCCACCGTGTGGCTGGCGAACCTCGACGGCACCGGCGCCCACGGCATGTTCCACATCGGCCCGCACGAGACGCCATTCCACGGCCGCAAGATGGGCGCGTACCTCTTCACGGTGCCCACGTGGTACGCGGACCAGTATCTCGGCGGGCGCACGCTCGTTACCGGACGTTGCCGCGGCACGCCAGCCGACGGCACCGAACCCGTGACGACTCGCGGCGGCTCGCAGGGGCCGACCTTGTTCGTGTTTCGCGCCTGCGACACCGACGATCCCACGGGCGACCTCGACGCGCTGCCCATGCTCTACTACCGCGTCAGCTTCCCCGGCTGTGCGGGTCCGAACGTCGGCGATCCGGCGAACTGCGACTACCCCGACTTCACCATGTGTGACGAATGGACCGGCGGGGCGTTCGTCGAGGGCACCGGTCGGCGGGCTATCCTGCTGCTCGGCCACAAGGGCCTGGGCAACAACTGCTACGACGAGCCGCCCGTTAACTGCCACGATCCTTGCAGCGATGACCACGGCTACCACTGCCAGCCGTACGAGCGACAGGTCATCTTCTACGACGTGGATGCCCTCGGACAAACCGCCCTCGGCCAACACAACCCGTGGACCGTGCTACCTTACACGATCTGGCGGCCGACAGAGTTCTATCTCGGCCCGACGACCTGCTGGAACGCCGGCGGCATGGCCTTCGACCGCGAGAACCGGCGGCTGTTCATGGTGGAGCGTGGCCTGGACGATGACACCAACGCTGCCGTCGTGCACGTCTGGTCGCTGTAGGCACCCGCGCCCCATCGCCGGGCAAGGAGACACGTGATGAAGGATCATCCGCACCGCAACCGCCTGTTCAGCGTGCTCGCGATCCACGTGGCGTTCATTTGTGTGGTGGGGATCATGCTGCTGGGCGGTTGTCCGCTATCGCTCTTCACGGGTTCGACCGGTACCACTGACGACCAGCCCGGCCCGAGCAGCAGTGCGGACGCCGACACCGACACGAACCCGGCCAGCGGAGGCTCGGGGAACATTGTCGCCGACCACCAGGCGGCGGCAGACTTCGACGACGTGCCGACGGCGTACTTCGCCACGGCCAAGTCGCAATTCCGCATCTTCTACGGCCACACGTCGCACGGCAGCCAGGTGGTGACCGGGATGAACATGTTGGACACGGGCGCGGGCACGCTCAGCGTCGAAGAGGAAAGCGGCGACCTGGGGTACGCCGGCGATCTCGACTGGGTGGACGTCACGCGCGACGCGCTGGACCAGCCCGGCAGCGACATCAACATGGTCATGTGGTCCTGGTGCGGCGGCGTCAGCAGCAACACCACGCAGGGCATCGACACCTACCTGGACGCCATGAACGAGCTCGAAGGCGATTACCCCAATGTGGTGTTTGTCTACATGACCGGGCACCTCGACGGCACCGGTCCGAACGGCAACCTCTACACCCGCAACAACCAGATCCGCGCCTACTGCGCCGCCCACAACAAGGTCCTCTTCGACTTCGCGGACATCGAGAGCTACGACCCTGACGGCAGCTACTACCCCGACGGCACCGACTGGTGCGAATGGTGCGAGACCTGGTGTGACACGCACGACTGCCCGGACCTGAATTGCACCGACGACAGCGGCTGCGCCCACTCGGTGTGCTTCAACTGCTACCAGAAAGGCCGCGCCTTCTGGTGGATGATGGCCCGCCTGGCTGGTTGGGACGGTTGAGCGACTCGCGCCTGCCAAACACGGACGCGGCTCTTCACGGGTGGCTCAGAAAGGAAAAACCCCGCTCCGAGACCGGAAGCGGGGTTCGACGGAGAGGGCGGGATTCGAACCCGCGGTACGGTTGCCCGTACACCGGTTTTCGAAACCGGCCCGATCGGCCACTCCGGCACCTCTCCAGGCCTGCGTCGCCCGCCGCGACGGCCATCGCCGGCTGGACCGGGGGATAGGCCGCGCGACCGACGCGCGAACGGGCATTGTAACCGCCGAATCCCCCCCGGCCAAGCGGACGCAAGAACAGCCTTAAGCCCTGAGCCTTGAACCAGAAGCTATCGGCCGTTTCCCCGCTCCGGCTGATGGCTGACGGCTGACGGCTGACGGCTGATGGCTAACGGCCGCTACTGCGCATTCGGCCCGAGTTCGCGGACGTCGCCGACTCGGCGAGTGATGCCCATCTTGTCCATGTGCTCGATGATCGGCACCATGAACTTCCGCGAAGAGTCGGCCAGCGTCCGCAGATCGCCCAAGCCCAACGGACCTCGCTTGCGGATCGTCGACGTCACCAGGTCGATGAGTTCGTTCCACCGGCGTTCGTGCAGCCAGTACTCGCTCGATATCCGCTCCAGCCGCCCCTGCGTCGCCGCCAGGTCGATGAGCTGCCGCAGCCGCTTCTCGTTGCCCGGGCGGTAGCACGAGAGCTCGGTCAGCACCGGCGGCTGGTACGCGGCGGCGTCGATCTGTTGCAGGATGCTGTCGAACAGGGCCTGGTCGCCGGGCGACATCTTCTGTCGCTCGCCCGCCGGCCGCACGTGCTCCAGATCCAGGATGAACGGGCCGGACTTGAGGAAGTGCTCGGCCAGGACCGGCCGCAGGCGCGGCGGGCACGCGCTGGGCATCCAGGCCGGCCACTGCGGCCGCGGCAGCCCGGGCAGACGCGGATTGTCCTGCATGTACGCCTTGAGCCGGACGAGCAGGTTGTCGGTGAGCGCCTCCAGCCACGCGTTGTGCACGTGCACGCGCAGCGACGCCGCCTCGAACAGGCGGATCTTGCCGCCGCCCATCAGCCGTTGGCACAGCTCCGCCGCCTCGGCCTCATCACGCAGCCCGGCCAGCATGGCCAGTTGCTGATAGTCGAGCGGCTGCCACTCGGCGTTGCGGATGACCTCTTCGAGCCGGGCCGGTGGTTGGCCGTCCAGCAGGGCTTCGAGCCCCTCGCGGTAGGCCGGTCGGCGAGCCGTCCACAAACGCGTCACCGGCCGCACGACGGCCCCGCCGCCGAGCGTCCGCCGGCCGCTCTCGTCGCGAAGGATGAAGCGCTCGTTCCAGACGGCGACGATCGGCTCGGCGGTCTTGAGCTGGCCGAAGACGCCGCGGATGTCCTGGTCGTCGGGCTTGTCCAGCAGGCGCAGCTCGGTGAGCACCTCACTGGTGGCCATGTGCAGGCGGAGGCGCAGCGTCTGCCGGCGAGTCTTGCCGGGCATGCGCAGCCACGCGAGCCAGACGTCGAGATAGCGGGTGGCTTGCAGGTAGCCGGGCGTGGACAACGTGCAACCGCGGCCGGCGCCGGCCTGCTCGATGCCGGCGAGATTGACCGCCAGGCGGACCCGGCCGAAGGTCGCCTCGCGTGAGTCGTTGTGCACCTGGAGGTCGCGGACGCGGACGCGCTGTCCGCCCGGCCACAGCACGCACTCGTCCTCGCGGGCGACCGACCCGTGGGCGACCGTGCCCGTGGCCACCGTCCCGCGCCCGGAGACCGTAAACGAGCGGTCGATCGGCATGCGGAACCACGTCTGCGGGGCTCGCCGGCGGCTGCGCTCGGTGGCCAGGCCGGCGAGCAGGTGGCCGAGCTCTTCGACGCCGCGGCCGTCTTCGGCCGACGTCCGCGCCCAGCCCACGGCTTCCAGCCCCAGGTCGGCGAGCAGCCCGCGGACCTCTTCTTCAACCTGGTCCGCCCACTCCTCGTCGACAAGGTCCATCTTGGTCAAAGCCACGACGCACTGCTTCACGCCGAGCAGGGCGAGCACTTCGGCGTGCTCACGTGTCTGGGGCATGACGGAGTCGTCGGCGGCGACGACCAGCAGGGCCAGGTCGATACCGCTCGCGCCGGCGAGCATGTTGCGGATGAAGCGTTCGTGGCCGGGCACGTCGACGAACGAGATGTCGCAGCCGTCGATCCGGGCGTGGGCGAAGCCGAGGTCGATGGTCATGCCCCGGGCCTTCTCTTCGGGCAGGCGGTCCGGGTCAGACCCGGTCAGGGCCAGCACGAGCCGGCTCTTGCCATGATCGATGTGCCCGGCGGTCCCGACGACGAGATTGGCGGTCGCATCCATGGCCGGCATTGTACCGGCCGAGCCGCTGATTGTGGCACCGGATTGCATCCGGTGCGTCGCCACCCGCTGATTCGCGAACCGCCCGTAGCGTCGGCCCCCGTGGCCGACGTCGATCTTCGACAAACGCGGGACTCGCAACGTAGCGGCCGGTCTCCGTGCCGGCCGCCGATTGCCAACAAGCGTTCGTCCCCGCTTTGTACCGGCAGGGAGGCGGTTTCTCCAGCAGTCCGCCGTATCCGCGATTCACCGGTCGCTTCCGCTCGCGGCTCGGACTGACGTCACTCGCGTTCGCGCGCAGCGTGGCATGCCGAAGCGCAGCGCCGGCATGTCTGCTCGTCGTGTCGGGGACAATCCGCCCGCGCTTACCGCTTGGGCATGTCGCACACCGCTCTACTCTCCACTCTCTCCTGTTCTCCTCTCTCGCGCAGCGTTGATGGCTTCCGCCAGCCGTTCCGGCGTCGGCGAACCGATGAGCAGGGGGCGTTTGTCGGCGAGCTTCAGTTGCACGCCGCGGTTGCCGCGCAGGGTGTACGCCCATCCGCGGCCGTCGAGGGCGAAACGGATGCCCCAGCCGCCGTATTCGCCCAGTGGTTTGTACGTGCGTGCCTGGCAGTCGACGATGCTGTCGAGCGGCACCGTCCGCCCCCAGATCGGGAACAGGCGCACCCGGACGGCGTCGTCGCGCACCTCGACGCTCAGCGTGGCCGACACCAGGAACGCCGGCAGGAGCAGCCCGAATAGCACCCAGAGGAAGACGACCAGCGTCGTCCCGCACCCGGGCGCGTCGCCGACCGGCGATCGTTCCAGGACGATTTGGCTGACGAACAGCCACCAGCCGAACACCGCCAGCGGCAGCCCCACGACCCAGAACCCCGGATGCGGCCGCCGGTGGCGTTCTTCGTAGATAGTCGGGGACTGAATCGCGGAGATCATGGGAGCCTTCCTTCCAGTGCGCACAGCACCGCACACGCACCGCATACGTATACGCGGCGCACCCGTGATAATTGCGGCGGCGGTTTGGAACGGCGGCGTCTGAGCCGGAATCCCGGTCGGCACGCGCGTAGTGTTGGCACCCCAAATGTGGCACCGGATTGCATCCGGTGCGTCGTCACGCGCTCGCTCGCCGATCCGCGCGTGGCGCCGGCCCCCCGTGGCCGACGTCGATCTTCGACAAACGCGGGACTCGCAACGTAGCGGCTCCCGGCGCGCCGGGATGTCGGCCGTCGCTGTAGTGTCCGGGCTCCGCACCGGCCGTCGATCGCCAACGAGTATTCGCCCCCCCTCTGTCCGAGCCCCGACCGGCAGGGAGCGGTCTCTCCAGCAATCCACCGTATCCGCGCTTGACCGGTCGCTTCCGCTCGCGGCTCGGACTGTCGTCACTCGTGTCTGCGCAGTGTGGCATGCCGAAGCCTCGGGCGCCGGCATGTCTTCCTCTCGCGTCGAGAACACCATGCCCGCACCTCAGAGCTTGGGCATGCCAAACCCCGTAGTTTCCGGGCTTCGCACCGGACGTCTTCCGCAGCGGCCGATACAGGCGCACCCAACAGGGATTGGCGCGGCGCGAGTCAGGCGGGACGGCGGCCACTGCTCCGCGTCCCTGGTGACCGTCTGCCGCCGGAGTCTGGTATATGAGGCTGGGCGCGAGCCGCTATCACCAGTAGACTGCGGATGTGATATTCAGTGGGACGCTGTCAGGAGAAGAACCGTGTCATGCACGCACCGCAACAGCGCAGCTCGGAGGATTCGACGGTTCTGAGCGTGTTCTACGGAGGTAATGTGTTGTGCCGAGGCCTGCTCACGCCATCGCTGGTTGGGTTGCGGTTGTCTACACCATTTCTGAACGTCTTCTGAAGTTGTCTCAGAGTCGTGCGGGGCGCGAGTGCTATGGTCCGTCACCGTGGCAGTTTCGCGCAGACGGCAGAACGATATGGCGCGACGACGTCCGTGTCTGGATACCCGAATCCCAGACTGAGCGGATGGAGCGCGAGCGCCGCTTGGCTGAGGCCGAACGAGCCGAACGAGCCGCGCAGGAATACGTTCTTCGACACAATGCTGAATTGAACGACATCGTGCGACTTGCGCAGAGCCTCTGGGAGTATCCCGAGGCTCGTCCGAATGCCAAGACGGTTGCTCGCCTACAACGCCTTGTCACGAAGACTTCGGCGATCCGGAAGCTCCGCAACTTGGCCGATCGAAGTCGTGTTGACCCAGTTCAGGGCCCCAAGCTCAGGCGTCCAACAAAACGAATGAAGGCAATGGCGGACTTGGCGGAGGTCTGGGATGCCTTGGCGAACCTGCACAGCGCTGCGCCCCGGGAAGAGCAGGCTGAGGCGCGACCGTCGGAGGCGTTGGTTCCCCAAGAGAGTGATCTCACGCACCCAGTGTGCGTGGCCGACATCGCCAGAAACCTGCCGCGGCAACACGGTGGCGGCCGGAGCGACAAACTCGGCGACAAGCTGAGGCGTATGAAGGCTCGGATGCAGAAACTCGCGGGCAGGTGGTACGTCGAGCGCGAGGACGCGCAGCGACTTCTACCCGCATACCGGAAGTGGGCTACTCGGCAGACCGACGAGTAACAGAACCGCGTCTCTTCCCCGGCTTGCCCCGCGATCCCCCATCATTCCCCACGCGGCCGTCCGCGAAAACCGTAAATCGTTGAAAAGCAAGGCGCTTCCAGCGGTGTCGCACGGCACGACCTGTTTGGCTAATACTGTAGGTGCTGGGGCCGCACGGACGCGTCTCCGACGGCGACATGCTTTGGGCGCAGCGTCATCGTGGACGCTGCCTCGGATAGGAGACTGACGATGCCGAAGCCCCCACATGAGCTTGACCAGTGGGTTGCTGACATGTACGAACTGGCGACCATGTTCGCTGACTTGCTGAGTGATTCACCATCACGCAATTGCTTCGGCCCGAGTGTCTGGGAGTGCTACGACCTCTTCAGTCGCTCTTCCCCTGAGACTCTGCCTCAGCGCATCAAGCGAGAACGGTGCGAGCAGGAGAGGGCGGCCGCCGCTCAGGCCGCAGAGACGTACCTGCAACGCCATAATGCGGCCCTACGAGAAGCGCGTCGCCTTGCCAACGCTTTGTGGGACTACTCGGAGTTGCGGCCCACAACGCGCGCACTTCAGCGGCTGATCGACGAGACGGAGAGTGTGCAGAATCTGCGAGACGTGAGGGATTTCTCGGGCGGCGAGGAAGCGTGCGCGACGTACGAGGCTCTTTCCAAGCGATGGGATGAGGAAGCGAACCGCCGAAGTGGGCCGCGACGCACGCCGAAGCTCCGGTTGTGGCCGTAGAGGCGCCAGTCACCAACGGTCGCAACCGATCGTTTCACTGACTCATCCCCCCGCCCCCACCATCTCCCCCACCAACCCCGCCGTAATCTCCATCAGCGCATGCACCACCCGCCCCGCGCCCGCTTCGACCAGCGTCGCTACAGGGTGCGTACCCGCGTACGCGATGACCGCCATGCCCGCTGCTCGGGCGGCGGCGATGCCTACGGGGGCGTCTTCCACGACCACGCATTGCGCCGGCGGGACGCCGAGCCGCTCGGCCGCCAGCAGGAAGACGTCCGGCGCCGGCTTGCCGTGGCGCACGTCGGTGCCGCTCACCGTCGCCGCGAAGAACGCTCCCAGCCCCGCCTCGCGCAGCACAAGCTCCAGGTTCTCCGGCGGGCCAGACGTGCCGACCGCCAGCACGAGCCCGCCGGCGGCGAGGGCGGTCAGCGTCTCGCGCACGCCGGCACAGAGCGGCACACGGCCGGTGATGAGCTCGCGGTAGAGGACCTCCTTGCGGTCGACGAGGCGCCGAATGTCGTCGTCTGTCGTGTTTTCGCCCCAAATGGTGCGAATGATGTCCCGGCTGCGCATGCCGAACGTGCGCGTGAACGTCTCCGGCGACACGTCGAGGCCGTGCTCGCGGGCCAGCAACTGCCAGCTTTCGAGGTGCGGCCCACCCGAATCGACCAGCACGCCGTCCATATCGAAGATCACAGCCTGGGGCACGAACACCTCCGCGGAGCCTCCGCCGGCCGCCGCCGACGGAACGTACGGTTTCCGACAGACCGGCGAGCCGCCGCCAGAGCCGGTCCGCCGACACAATAGCGCGGGACGATACCCCGCCGGCCGCACACGAGCCAGCCGCACGCTGACGGCCGACGCCAGCCCACCGTCTGGAAGCTGGAGCCCGGAAGCCGGAAGCCCGAAGCTGGCAGCCGGCGGGTGGTAGCCGCAAGCTGGAGCTCGGAAGCTGAACGCTGAAAGCTGAAAGCTGAGGGCTGACGGCTGACGGCTGAAGGCTGATGGCTGCCCTCCCGGCACGTTGAGCGACGCCGCCGGCCCGCATACACTGGCTCGCATGGGAGAGACCGAAACGGTGGCGACACCGAGTAACGAACGGACCGTCGTGGCGGCCGACGGGCTGCGCAAGGTCTACACGACCGGCGGCCGCGCCGTGACCGCCCTCGCCGGCGTGACGTTCTCCGTCAAGGCGGGGTGCTTCACGGCGATCATGGGGGCCTCCGGCTCCGGCAAGAGCACGCTGCTGCACCTGATCGGCGGGCTCACGCCGGCGACGGGCGGCTCCGTCCGCGTCGAGGGAGTGGATCTTGGGGAGTTATCGGACTGGCGACGAACCCTCTTCCGACGACGACGCATGGGCATCATCTTCCAGGAGTACAACCTCCTGCCGACGCTCACCGCGGCGGAGAACGTGGCCCTGCCCATGCTCGTCGACGGCTATCCGCCCCGGACATGGCAGAGGCGCGTCGAGGAGCTTCTGCGGATCGTGCACCTCGAAGAGCGGGCCGACCACCGCCCGGAAGCGCTTTCGGGCGGCGAGCAGCAGCGCGTGGCCATCGCCCGGGCTCTGCTGAACGATCCGGCGATCGTGCTCGCCGACGAGCCGACCGGAAACCTCGACTCGAAGCAGTCGGTGGAGATCTGGCGGCTGCTGCGCGACGTCGCCGACAAACAGGGCAAGACGATTCTGATGGTCACGCACGAGGCACAGGGCGCAGCGTTCGCCGATCAGGTACTGATTCTCAAAGACGGGCAGGTGGTGGGCACGCTGGCCCCGAAAGGTGCGGCGGATGCTGCATTGGTCGCAACTGGCTACCAGGAACTGGCGGGTTAAGCGGGTCCGCACGGCCGGCGCATTACTGGCAATCGCCCTGGGGGTGGGGGCGGTCGTGTGGGTGAGCTGCTGCTATGAGTCCGTGCGCCTGACGGTGGGGCAGTGGGCGGGGGCGTACGTCGGGCGGAGCCAGATCAACATCGAATCACCGCTGGGCCGGCTGACGCAGTTCTCGTCGCGCCTGCTGAAGCCGGTGAGCGAACTGCCCAAGGTGGCCTACGCGGCGCCGCTGCTCGTCCAGCGGTTGCGCGGCAAGCCGATACGCCCGCACGATTACGAAGAGGACCGGCGCTACGATCCCTGGACCTGCTGGGAGGTGGACTACAACGGCATCGACGTGGACCGTGAAGCGAACGTGCGTGACAACCAGATCGTCGCCGGCCGGATGTTACAGGCGGACGACGAGTTCGGCTGCGTAGTCGAAGAGGCGTGGGCGAAGGAGATCGGGCTGGAGGTGGGGGATTACCTGATCACCTGGAGCGAGGAAGGCCGCACGCAGTACAAGCTGAACGTCGTGGGGCTGGTCATCCGGCGGCGCATCGCCCGGTTCCAGCCGCCGACGGCGCTCGTGCGGTTGCAGGATCTCCAGACGATCAACAACAAGTGGGGGTTCGTCACATCGATCGACGTCGTGCTGCGCGACAAGGATCCGAAGACGATCCGGCGCGTGTCGCGACAGATACGGTCGCTCGTCCGCCAGCAGGGCATCCAGGCGAATGTGCGCAACGCCGAAAGCCGGATGAGACAGGTGGAAGGCGCCCAGCGGCAACAGGACGTTGTGCTGGGGTTGCTGAGCTGCGTGGCGATGCTGACGGCGCTGTTCATCATCCTGAGCACGCTGAGCATGGGCATGCTCGAACGCATCTCGCAACTCGGCCTGCTGCGCTGCGTGGGGGCGACCGGATGGCAACTGGCGACGTTGGTCTTCGTCGAGGTGCTGCCGCTCGGCGTAATCGGGATCGCGGCGGGCATGCCGCTCGGGTTGGGGCTGACGGCGCTGACGGTCTGGCTGGTTCCGGACTACATTGGAGATTTCGTCATCAGTTGGTGGGGGATGCTCCGGGCAGCGGGGGCCGGGCTGGCCACGACGATCGTGGCGGCCAGCCTGCCGGCGCTGAGCGCCCTGAGCGTCTCGCCGCTCGAAGCCTCGCGGCCGCGGGCGCGGCATCCGCGGCGCACGCCGCTCATCGTGCTGTTCATCATCGGACTGGCGCTGCTGGCCGGGCAGGTGTTCATCGAGCAGCACATGGTGCGCCGCGATTTCGAGTTCGTGAACTGGTCCGCGACAGCGATCGTGCTGTTGTATCTGGTGTACGCGCTGGCGGCGCCGCTGGCGGTGTGGGTGCTCGGTTCGCCGGCGGTGATGCTGATGTCGCGCGTGATCCGCGTGCGCTCCCGGCTACTTCAGGACCAGGTGGGCCGCGCGGCGTGGCGATCGGCGGGGATCTGCTGCGGGTTGATGGTCGGGCTCTCGCTGATCGTGGCCCTCGTGGTGCTGAACACGAGCTTCCGGGCCGGCTGGCAGTTCCCGCGCGAGTTCGCCGAGGCGTATATCTGGAGCTTCGACCAGATCAACCTCGATTCGACGGAGGCGGCCCGCAGGCTGGCGGAAACACCCGGTATTAAGAAGGGCACGCTGGCCAACGCCGTGAACGTCGTGGTCGAGGAAGGCCCGAACTCGCCGACGGCGCGAGTCCTGCGGTCAGCAACCTGGTTCCTGGGCATCGACCCGGACACGTTCTTCGACATGATGCGGATGGAGTTCGTCGAGGGGGACGAGGAGACGGCGAAAACGCTGCTCAAGCAGGGCGGCCACGTGTTGATCGCCGTGGACTTCGCCCGCACGCGAAACAAACGCTACCTGAGCCCCGACGAAGAGAAGCGCGGGGATATGTCGAACAAGGTGCGCGTGTGGTACTCGGACCGGGGTTCACGCACGTTCCGCGTGGCGGGCGTGGTGGACTCGCCGGCGCTGGACATCGCGGCGAGCTTCTTCCAGGCGCAGTCGGAGATGCGCGTGGTGGCGGTGGGCTCGGTGATCGGAACGAACGCCGACCTCAAGCGCTACTACGCGATCGAAGGTGTACGGCTGGCGCTGGTGGATTTCGATTTGCCGCCGGAGCCGGTGCCGCCGGGCTGGCCGCCGGATCCGGATTCTGCGGACGCGGCGGGGCTGACGGTTGACTTCTACGACCGGCAGATACCGGTGGACCAGCGCTGGCAGCGCTGGCGCGAGGAAGCGGTGCTCCGCGACCTGCGCGCGCGGTTGGGCGCACCGCAAGCCTACGGCGGGACGGCCCGTGCCCTGAAGGACAGGATCGACAGCGAACTGACGAAGGGCACGTACCTCCTGACCGCCGTGCCGATCGTGGCGCTGCTCGTGGCGGCGATCGGCGTGGCCAACCTGATGACCGCCAACGTCGCCAGCCGGACGAAGCAGTTGGCGATCCTGCGCGCCGTGGGGGCGACGCGCGGACAAATCCTGCGCATGGTCGTCGGCGAGGCCCTCGTGCTCGGCGTGCTTGGTAGCGGGTTGGGCCTGGCTCTCGGGCTGCACTTGGCGGCGAACGTTACCGAGATGACGATCGTGTTCTGGGGGTTCGAGGCGCCGCTGACCGTGCCGTGGGGATTCGTCGGCGGCGCGGTCGCGCTCACCGTGGGACTGTGCGTGCTGGCGGGGATCCTGCCGGCGCGGCACGCGTCGCGCACGAACGTGATCGAGGCCCTGCACGTCGCGTAAGGAGCAGCCATGCGGACGCTGCTGGTGTCATTCGTCGCGGTCTGCGTGCTGATGGTGGGGGCGTACATCTGGCGGATGACCAACGTGGTCATCGACCCGGAGCCGCCGGCGGCGCCCGTGGCAGCGCCCGAGGCGCCGACGCCGGCCGTTGCGGCCGAGAGCGCACGCGAAGCAACCCCTCAACACGGGGTGGAGCAGACATCAAACGCCGAACTCCGGGTGGGGCGGGCATCAGACTCCCAGCTCGGGGAGGGGCAGGCGCCGAACCCCGAGCTAGGCGTGGAGCAGACGCCGGGCCCCCAAGTCGGGGAGGGGCAGGCGCCGGATTCCCAACTCCGGGAGGGGCAGGTGTCTCGCCTGCCGCCTTCGCCAGGAGATCGGGGAATGTCGGGCGGGACGCCCGCCCCACCCCAGTCCGCCCCACCCGAACCCGACTCGCCCCAGTCCGATGCACCTCAGTCTGAATCACCCGAGCCCGTCGTCGCCGAGTTGCCGGAGAGTGCGCCGGCGCCGCCCGAGCCAGCCGTGCGTTGGGCCGATGAACAGGCCACGCGTGCGGCGGAGGAGCGGCTGGTCGAAGCGCGGGCCGTGCTCGCGGACGATCCGCTGCATCCGCGAGCCCTGGCCGACGAGTTGGCAGCGCTGCGCGAACTGGGCCGCTGGGCCGAGGCGGCCGACACACTCATCCGCTTGGTCGAGGCGGCTCCCGAGGATGTCGACCGGCGGTTCGAACTGGCCGAGGTGCTCGTGCGGCTGAAGCGCTGGGTGGCCGCCACGCACGCACTGCGAGCGATCGTGCGGGACCAGCCCGAGAACGTGCCAGCTTGGGAGCTGCTGGCCGGCGTGCAACAGGCGCTCGGACGCCTCGGCGACGCCGAGCGGAGTTGCACACGCGCCCTGGAACTCGATCCGGAGCAAGTGGCGACGCGGCAGCGGCGTGCCGAGGTACGCCTAGCGTTGCACGACTGGGCGGAAGCGCTGGCCGACTTCGAGGTGCTCCTGCAGCGGTCGCCGGCGGACGTCGAGGCGGCGCTCGGGGCGGCGCAGGCCGAGGCTGGTACGGGCGACCTGGCCGCAGCCCGGGCTCGGCTGGAGGCGATCATCGCCGACAACCCGCGACACGTCGTAGCCCTGAACCGCTTGGCGGAGCTGGCTTGGCAGGAGTACCGCACGACAGGCGAGCGTCCCGCCCTGTCCGCGACGGCGTCCCGGTGCCGCCAATCCCTGGCCATCGACCCCAACCAACCGGCCATCCAAGCCCTCCTCGATTCCGCCCTCGCCGCGGGGGCGGAGTAGGGGATAGTGCTTTCGCCTTTGGGGTGGCTGCGTCTGTAATGTACTGTGGGTTCTGGGTTTACAGCGGTATCTTTGGTGGGGCGTCGATGCCCGGCGGACCGTGGGCGGAACGTCCTGAGGGGCCCGTGCGAGGCAGAGGGACGCCGCCGGTGCCGCAGAACCCATCGTGAGTTCGGGACAATCCACCACCAAGCGTTAGATAATCTAACACGCAGTGTTAGATTATCTAACATCGGGCAGACGCGTGGCGTCATTACTTCGCCGCCTTGGCCTTCGGCGGGCGGACAACCGCGTAGGGGTTCCCCAGCAGGACAACGGCGACGAAGACCAGACCGCCGCCGATGAAGAGCAGGAATGGGCGTGTCTGGGGACGGACGAATATGCCGGTGAGCGGATAGCGGATGAGGAGCTTCTCGATCAGCGCGGACAGCTCGGGGGCCAGTTCATCCTGAAGGATGGCCGACTCGGGCTCAGCCGGGGCGGTCGTGGGCAGGGCGCCGGGCTCGACGGGGATGTGCTCGACGCCGGGTGTTTCGATGTTCAACTGCTCGCGGGCCAGGCGGAGGACGTAGGCGTCGTCGGTCGCCAGGTGCTCGCGCTGGGCCCGCAGGCGGTCGAACTGCTCCTGTTTCTCGGCGTACTGCTGCTGGTAGAAGGCCTTGATTTCGAGCGAGGCACGGTATTCGAGCCACGCCGGCAGGATCAGCGCCGGCACCAGGATGGCGCCGCCGAGCAGCACCATGAACCAGTACAGGTAGTGGGCCAGCCGGGCTGACGGTGACATCCGTGTCTTCTCCGGCCGCGGCGGCGGCCAGCGCTTAGCCGCGGCGCCAGAACTGGGCGCCGTAGACCGCCTGCTCGCCGAGCTCCTCCTCGATGCGCAGCAGGCGGTTGTACTTGGCAACGCGATCGCTGCGCGATGTGCTGCCGGTCTTGATCTGGCCGGCGTTGGTCGCGACGGCGAAGTCGGCGATGGTCGTATCCTCGGTCTCGCCGCTCCGGTGGCTGACGATGGCCGCCATGCCGTTACGCATGGCGAGGTCGACGGCCGCGAACGTTTCGGTCAGCGAGCCGATCTGGTTGATCTTGATCAGGATGGCGTTCGCGCTCTTCTCGCGGATGCCGCGTTCGAGGTACTTCACGTTGGTGACGAACAGGTCGTCGCCGACGAGCTGCACGCGATCGCCGAGCGTCTTGTTGAGCTTGGCCCAGCCGGCCCAGTCGTTCTCGGCGAGGCCGTCCTCGATGCTGCGGATCGGGTACTTCTCGCACCATGACTTCCAGATGTCAATCATTTCGTCGGAGGTGGCCAGGCGGTCCGGCTGCGACTTGAAGAAGCGGTACTTGCCGCTCTTGGCGTCCCACATCTCGCTGGCCGCCGGATCGAGGGCGATGAAGACGTCCTCGCCGAGGCGGTAGCCGGCCTTCTCGACGGCGGTGGCGATAACTTCGAGGGCCTCGTCGTTGCTCTTGAGACTGGGGGCGAAGCCGCCCTCATCGCCGACGGACGTGTTGTAGCCACGATCCTTGAGCACGGCGCGGAGATTGTGGAAGCACTCGGCGCCCATGCGCAGCGCCTCGCGGAAGTTTGGCGCGCCCCACGGTTGGATCATGAATTCCTGGAAATCGACGTTGTTGTCGGCGTGCTTGCCGCCGTTGAGGATGTTCATCATCGGCACCGGCAGCACGCGGGCCGACGCCCCGCCCAGGTAGCGGTACAGCGGCAGACCGGTCGCTTCGGCGGCGGCTCGGGCCGTGGCGGCGGAAACTGCCAGAATCGCGTTGGCCCCGAGCTTGCTCTTCGTCGGCGTGCCGTCGAGCTCCAGCATGCGCTCGTCGATGTACTCTTGCATCGTCGGATCGAGACCGAGCAGGGCGGGGGCGATCACGTCGTTGACGTTCTCGACCGCCTTCAGCACGCCCTTGCCGAGGTAGCGTTTCTTGTCGCCGTCGCGCAGCTCGACCGCCTCGTTCTCGCCGGTGGACGCCCCGCTGGGCACGGCCGCGGTGGCCATAGTGCCGTCGGAGAGCACGACGTCCGCCTCGATGGTGGGGTTGCCGCGGGAGTCGAGAATCTCGCGGGCCTGAATGTCGTCAATGGTCAGATTTGTGCACATGGTCATTCCTCCGGGGCGCTGGCCGGCTGCGTGGCCTGCGGGGGCAGGGCCGGCGGCGGTGGCTTGGGTTGAGAGCGCGTCACGGTTAACAGCGACAGCACCAGATGGTCGGCATCGCGATAGCCGACGAGCTCGACCTGGTCGCCGACCCACACGTCGGCCAACTGGACGAAACGGTCGTTGAGATAGACTTCGGTGTCCTTCGTCACGACGCAGGGCACGTCACGGTTGGGACGCCAGCCGCGTACGCGCTCATCCGCGCGAACGAACAATTCGCCGCTGGCGACGTCGATGGCCCGCACTGTGCCGCCGAACGCCTGGTACTCGCTCTGCGGGCTCTTGCGCGAGCAACCGGCCGACAGCGACAGCGCAACCATCAGCAGCCACGCCAGCAGTCCACAAGTTCTTACAGAGCGCCGGGACATCGGCGACGAACACTCCTCAGCGGCGCGGTTCCACCCCGCCGCATTGAGGCGCAATTGTACCGTGGTCCGCAAGGATGCGAACCCGCCGGCCTGCCCCGCCCGCCAATATGGCAGTCCGCAGGCAACGGACGGCCGCGGGCGGCGGCAGGACCGGTCCATAATGAATAGAATCTCCAAGGATTTGCGGCGATCGGGCGATGCAGGCCGGCGGCAACGTGCTCTGGCGCCGAGCTTGCTACCTCCCGGATCAGGCGGGCGGCGATAACACGCCGCCCGATTTATCGAGCCTCAATGTCCGCCATTCGGCGGCGATTGGAGTGAATCATGCGGTGGATGAACAACGCGAAAACGGCAGCGCTCCTCGGCGGGATGATGGCCCTCTTCATGGCCGCCGGCTACTTCATCTTCGGGCCGCAGGGCGTGCTGATCGGCTTCCTCTTCGGCGGCCTCGGCAACCTCGTAGCGTATTTCTACTCGGACAAACTGGCCCTGACAGCGATGCGGGCTCAGCCCGTGACGCGCAGCGACATCCCCTGGTTGTATGAAATGGTCGAACGGCTCGCCCTGCGGGCTGGCCTGCCGATGCCACGCGTCTACGTCTGCCCGCAGCCGGCACCGAACGCCTTCGCCACCGGCCGCAACCCGCAGCACTCGGCGGTCGCGGTCACCACCGGCCTGCTGCGGAACTTCCCCGCCCACGAGATCGAAGGCGTGCTCGCTCACGAACTGGCCCACGTACGCCATCGCGACGTGTTGATCAGCACCGTGGCGGCGACGCTCGCCGGCATCATCAGCTACGCCGGGTACGCCTTCATGTTCATGGGTGGACGCGGTCGGGATAACCCGTTCGGGGCGGTCGGCGCCCTGGCCATGATGATCCTCGCCCCCATCGCCGCCATGCTGATTCAGGCCGCCATCTCGCGGCAGCGCGAATTCGCTGCGGACTCCTACGGCGGCGAGCTCTGCGGCGACCCGAACAAGCTGGCGGCGGCGCTCGTCCGGCTGCAAACCGGCAACGAACGCATCCCCACCGACACGAACCCGGCGTTTCACAACATGTACATCATCGCCCCGCTGTCGGCCCGCGGCGCCAGCAAGCTGTTCGGCACGCACCCGCCGACGGAGGAGCGAATCGCCGCCCTGCGTCGCCAGGCGGCGAACCGGGCGGCCGCCTCACACGTATAGAAACTTGGAGTGCCACTCGCTCCTGGCCGGCGAGGCGACCAGTTTCCTCCTGACTGGTCCCTCGCCGGTGTCTTTGTTGAGAAAGGGGACTGGCTCCGAGCTGAGGGAGCCACCCGAGTCCGGAGACAACATGGCGCGAGGTACCTGTCCCCTTTCTCAACCGACTGCCCGCGTGTTCAGATCGCCGCGGTCAGGCGTTGCAGGAGGGATACCACGAACAGCGCGGTGAAGTTCAGCGTGACGGCGTAGGCGATGGCTGCCTTCCACCAGATCGGCCGCACGCGCGGGGCTCCCAGGGCGATCAGCAACATCAGAATGGGCAGATAGTCGAGCGTGAAGCGCTGGGCGTTTGTCTGGGCGTAGCCGTTGTTGTAGTAGAACAGGCCGTTCACGACCGCCAGCGTCACCGCCAGCCACGCCGCCCACAGCTTCGGCCGGTCCCAGCGAGCCAGGAACGCCAGGAAGATGAACGGGCTGGCAAACGTCACCGACGTTCCAAGCGGGTCCATCTCCGCCACGCTCAGATACATCGGCGGCGCGAAGTCGATGCGGAAGCCCTGGAGCAGCAGGTGCACCAGGTTGAACGGCACGTACGCCGGGTGGAACAGGCCGTAGCGATTGACGCGTTCCTGGAGAAAGCCCTCCAGCGGCATGAATGCGTAACCGGTTTCGAGCGGGTTACCGAAGCGAACCCAGTTGAGGTACAGGTACACGCCCGCACACAGCGCCAGCGGCAGGGCAAAGCCGACGCCGTGCAGGATTTGCCGCGGCACGGACAAGTGCCGGCGATGCTGCCACAACAGCACGGCCGGGAAGATCGCCGCGTACACGCACAGATGTCGCGACAGGAATGCCAACCCGCAGCACAGGCCGACCAGCGGCGTGCGGGCCCGGCCCATCGCCTCGCGGATCGCCAGCAGCAGGCATGCGACGGCGACCATATGTGCGAAATGCCATGACTCGTACGCCCGGAACAGGGACGTCGTGTACGCCGTTCCCAGGAAGAAGCCGGCGAGTAGCCACACCCGCAGTTCGGGATCGACCTCCATCTTGCGCAGGATGCTGCGCAGCACGAGGAAGCTGAGGAGCGTCAGCAGCAGGCTGACGACGGTCGTGCGGGCCTCGTCGCCGAAGATGGCCACCAGCGGCGTGATCAGGACGGCAGGGAAGGGAGGGAAGACGACGTAGTGCTTGCCGTTGAAGGTGGCGACGTCGCCGAAGGGCTCGTCAATATCGAGCCGGCCGTGGAGAAACGCGCGAGCCAGGTGGACGTAGTGTTTGTGCTCGCCGGTGGGGGCCCAGAGCCGCGGCCAGACGTCCCATCCGACGGCGAGCAGCAGGGCGATGATGATGACCGTGCGGCCGTAACGAGCCACGAGCAATCCTCACGTAGCGGCCGGGCTCCGCACCGGACGTCTTCGCACCGTCCGACCTTCGTGTCGGCCGTCGATCACCAACCGGGCGCCGCCCGCGCGTAGCGTCGGCCCCCCGTGGCCGACGTCGATCACCGACAACCGTCCGTCCTCGCAATCTCCGTAGCGGCCGACCTCCGTGTCGGCCGTCGATCGCCGACAAACGCACATCTCCGCGGCGAATCGCCAGCACTGCTCAAGAGCAGTGGCACACCGGGGCGTTGCGCGGAAAGCGTACCATCATGCACCGGTTCGGGCTATGCGGGGAAGGCGGACGGAGCGATCGGCACTGGTGGACAAGCCACCTGTGGCACCCGCGTGCTGCTCCCAAATAGCTGTGTGGCATGCCCAAGTCGTGGGCGCGGGCATGAGGACCTTCACGCCCGCGCTGCGCTTGGACATGCCACACAGGAAGGGGCATGCCACAGAGGATCCGCCGTCAGCTAGCCGCCGACGCGCGGGGCCTGGATGTTGTCGGCCCGCTCGGTCTCGTCCGGGGCGTACGTCTTGATGAGCTCGGCCGCCTCCCGGCGCAGGGCCTCGTAATCGGCGAGCTTCAGCGTCTTCCCGCCGGCGGTGACGGCCTTGCGCACGTTCTCCGTCGGGACCGGCGTGATGCTGGCGGCTACGGCCTGCTGCGTCTGCTGCCGGATCTTCTCCGCGGTGACGCGTTCGGGCAGGTCAGGATCGCCGAACCAGGCCAGGGCTTTCTCGAGATCGACCTCGCCGGGGACGATGGCCACGACGTGGCCGGACACGTAGCCGACGTTGACGCGTTCGGCGGTTTGGTCGCCGACGTAGAGCACAGGTTCGGCCGTCTGGCGCGGGTAGACGAGGTCGGGGTTGACCTTGAGCACGAGGAGCAGGCCGCTGTCTACCTTAGGCTGCTCGGCGCGCCAGGTGCTGGCGTAGGCCTTCTCCAGCGTAAACGGCTGAACGTAGAGGATGTCATCGACGGACGCCGGAGTGGCGGGCACCGGCGGCGCGCCGGCCGAAGCGATGAGCACGGACATGGTGGCCAGCAGGCCGGCCAGGGTCAGTTGCTTGGTCTTGGTCATGGGTCGATATCCTTTCGCATCTCGCGTGATGGCTCAGATTCCCGGCTAGTCGCAGCCGAACGAGGACAGGCGCACATCGTCGATGTTCCAGCCGCAGTATTGCCAACTCGTGTCCGTGGTCCCCATGGTCCAGCGGATGTACACGGTGGCTTGGTTGGCGGCGATGCTGGAAATGTCGAACTCCTGGTAGTTCCACGACGAGTCGGTGATCTCCGCGGCGTTCGTCCAGACGGTGGTCCAACTGCTACCGTTCGTGCTGACGCGGACGTACGCGTGGTCATACCGCGGCTGCTCGACGCCCAGCCAGCGATAGAAGGACAGGTGGACGTTGTCGTAACCGGTGCAGTTGATGGCTGGCGTGGTCAGGTGGCGTTCGGGAAGGTTGTTCTCGTAGTCGCCACTGAGGTTGTAGCCGTAAACATTCGGGCCGGTGAAGCCGCTGGTGGGATCGTTTTCGCCGTACTGCCCGCCGCCGCCGGTCGGCTGACCGTAGGCCCAGAGCCCCTGCGTGGTCCAGCCGGGGTCGCTGTCCATGGTCTCGACGATGAAGTCGGTGAACGTGCCGACCATGGGGCCGTAGACATACGCCGGCGCCCCGGGCGGGTCGGTGATGAGGCCGCTCTCCGAGCCCTCGGCGGAGACGTAGAACTCGGGCGTTTCGCTGCACGTCGCACCGGGCAGCTCCTGCTCGAACACATCGTCGCCGACCGCGTTGAGCGGCAGCGTGAGGAAGGCGTTGCCGTCATAGCGGTAGTGCAGCAGGGCCGTGCCGGGCACGTAGGTCTCGTTGGCGGCGGCGATGCGCACCTGGAGCGTATAGGGTGTATTGGGCGGCAGGTACTGCGGGGCGTTGAGCACGCGGACGGTGAGGCCGCCGGGCCCACGGTCCTTGCTGAGCTGCAAGTCGTCGAGGGCGACGCGGCCGCGGCTGGAGCCGTAGCTCGAGCCGAAGTCGAAGCGGACGTGCTGGACGTCGGTGAGGTCGAGGGCCGCGCCGTTGTGCAGGAAGTCGGTCAGCCGGATGCGGATGGTCTCGAACTCGTTCTGCCAGCCGGCGCCGCTGCCGTCACCGGTGCGCTGATAGGGCTCTTCGATGCCGCCGCCATAGGCGCCGATATTGATACTGCTGCTGTAGCCGTCGCCGTCTTCGAGGGCCACCGTGAAGGTCAGGTCGCCGAGCTCGGCGACGGTTTGAGTGTGGCGCGTGCCCTGGCAGGCGCGGAAGGAGAGGAAGGCGTAGTCGGAGAAGTCGTTGGCCCCGGGGACGACGGTGAAGTCGAGATAGCGGTCCGCCGTCGTGGTCCAGTCGAAGACGAGACCCGCGGTCGTGTCCGTGGTACGGGCCCGCGTCATGCCGTTCATCGGATCGTCGGTGGACCAGGTGAACGAGCCGTCGACGTCGTTCATCAGGCCTTCCCACGGGTTCTGCACGTTGTAGGCCACCGCGCCGCCGGAGCTGCTGATCGTCAGCGACGGCTCCGACTGAAAGTCGTCGATCACGAAGCCGCCGGCGGCCGCCGGTTCCTTGTACTCGCGATCGATGGTGTCGCTGGCGGCGACGCCGATGGGCTTGAGCGCCTCGTTCTGCCGCCAGAGGAAATCCTTGGCGGGGATGTTGGCTTCGACGTAGTGCTGGATGAGGGCCAGGTAGGCACCCTTGGCGACCTGCTGCGCCTCGGGGCGGCCGATGGCCGTGCCGGGCGGTCCCTCGAAGTCGTTGACGCCGCAGCAGTTGAAGTCATTGTGGTCGGCGCCGTGCACGTAGGTCACCTGGCGGAAGCCGGTGGCCCGCTCGTACACGTTGAACGAGTCGGCGATGTCGTTGTCGGGATAGCCGCCGACGTCGCCGTCCGCCGCACCGTAGATCAGGTGGTAAGGCACGCCGTGCGGGTCGGCGTTGCCCGTGCCGAGGAAGTCGGTCGGAGCGATGCTGCTGACCAGCACGATGTCATCGAGCGTGAAGTAGGAGGGCGTGTACGTGCCGTCATAGACGCGGTCGTAGGCCCGGGCGACGCCCTCGCCACCGCGGCTGTGGCCGATCCAGACGATGCGGGTGGTGTCGATGTGGCCGTCGAAGATGCCGCCGTTGATCGTGTCCAGGTGGTCGAGGAAGTAGTCGGTGTTGGTCAGCGTGGTCGTCGAGGCCGACTCGATGCCCGGCTGCGTGTTGTTCTGGTGGCTCATGACCACGTAGCCGTAGGAGGCCAGGTGCGACTGGAGATAGTCGTACCACGTGTAGTCGTGGCCGTTGCCGTGGCTGATGACGATCAGCGGAAGCTGGCCGAGCGAGGCGATGGCCGTCGGGTACCAGGTGCGCTGGCCGAGCCACGAGCCGCCGCTGTACGTGATGGACGTCGTGGCCAGCGGGCCGGCCTGCGTGAGGTCGTGCACGACGTAGAACCCGGCGGCGGAGCTGCGGCCGTCGATGTAGTCGCCGCCGCTGAGCACGCCGTCCTGGTCGCAGTCGAGCACCACGTCATAGCTGACGCCCAGGCCGGTGCCGGCGTCGGCGTCCAGCGTGCCCGTATCGAGCACGATCGTGTTGTCCTGGATCGTCGTGCCGCCGAACGCCACGGTCTGCGGTCCGCCCGTCCGCACGTCGACCAGCGCCGGATCAGTCTGCCAGTCCGCGGCCGTCTTGCTGGCCACCACGTACACGTCGGCCGTCGTGCCGATGATGTCCGGGTACATGGTCGGATCGATGGCCATCTCGACCGACTTGCCGGCGTTGAACGCACTCACGTACGTGAAGTACGGGTACGCCGCCAGCGAGTTGCCCGCCAGCTCCACGTCGTGCACCGGCCCGCCGTTCAGCAGCAACTGCACGAACGGGCTGATGTCGAAGTTATCGACCGCGCCGTCGCCGTTCACGTCGGCGTGCATGTGGTCGCAATCAGGATAGAGGGCGTAGTATTCGAGGTAGTCCGGTGGGGTGGCGGTCAGGGCGAGCACGAATGGGCTGATGTCGAAGTTATCGACCGCCCCGTCACAATTGAGATCGCCGGTCAGCGCCATGGTCGGTCCGGACAGTGCCGGCAACACAACCAGGGCCGCCAACGTCATAAAAACGCGGGCCTTGCGCATGTATTCACCTTTCTCCTGGGAAGCTTCTTCGTGGGCGGGATCCCGGCCCAGCGCTGTGCCGGTGGACCACACCTCCATGTTCCTACTCTAGCGGGGTGGGCAAGGCCGTCAAAGGACAATCACCAGCGGGCTGTCCCCGTGCCAGACCACGCCGCCGGACCCCCGGCATCTGTGCTCCGCCACGCAGTCTTTTGTTGCCGATGAGTTTGTAGCTGAGTATTATCCAAGGTCTGGGGACGGGGGGCGTGGCTTATCTCAGGAGACGGCTCATTCGAACGCGGGTGTCGGAACTTGTGAGCAGAGGGGGATCGTCGGGTCGAGGCAGGTCCAGGGCGGGCCGGCATGGCTGGTGTCTACTGGCCGTCGGCGTGGCCTTGCTGTGTTTCCCGGAGCCAGCACAAGCTTATATCGGACCTGGAGCCGGCTTCGCCGTCGGCACCACCCTCGTCACCCTCTTCTTCGCCGTCATCTCCGCCATCGGCGCTCTCTTTGTCTGGCCCTTCCGCTGGGTCTTCCGCGTGATTCGGCGAACGCGGGCGCACGCCAAGGCCCGCGTGCGGCGATTCGTCATTCTGGGCCTTGACGGTCTCGAACCCTCACTCGTCGAACGCTTCATGGCCGAAGGCAAGCTGCCGAACTTCGCCAAGCTGAAAGAGCAGGGGTCGTTCATGCGGCTCGGCACGACCGCGCCGCCACTGTCGCCCGTGGCCTGGTCCTCGTTCCTGACGAGCTGCAACCCGGGCAAACACAACATCTTCGACTTTCTGACCCGCGATACGCACAACTACCTGCCACTGCTCTCCTCCGTTCGCATCAGCGGCCCTCAGCGGACGATGAAGGTCGGTCCGTACCGCATCCCCCTCGGCAAGCCCGACATCCGCCTGCTCCGCAAAGGCAAGCCCTTCTGGAACACCCTCGGCGAGCACGGCGTCTTCAGCAACATCCTGCGCGTCCCCATCACCTTCCCGCCCGAGAAGTTCCGCGGCGTGCTCCTGTCGGCCATGTGCGTGCCGGATTTGCGCGGCAGCCAGGGTACCTTCTCGTACTACTCGACCGCGTCCAGCGTCGAAGAGGAGTACATCGGCGGCGAGCAGATCCGCGTGCAGCGCGACGGCGACGTCGTCCGCTCGCACCTTGTCGGCCCGGAGAACACGTTCAAGGACAAGGCCGGCGCGATGCGCTGCCCGTTCGAGGTGCGCATCACCGGCCACGGCACCGCCGTCCTCAAGGTCTCCGGCGAGACCGTTCCACTGAAGCTCGGCGAGTACACCCCGTGGGTCAAGGTGACGTTCCGCCCCGGCCTCGGCGTGAAGGTGCGCGGCATCTGCGAGTTCCTCCTGCTCGAAATCGAGCCCGAGTTTCGCCTGTACGTCACGCCCATTCAGATCGACCCCAACAATCCGGCGATGCCCATCTCGCAGCCGACCGTCTTCGCCACGTACCTCAGCAAGCTGCTGGGCACGTACGCGACGCTCGGGTTGGCGGAGGATACCTGGGGGCTGAACGCTCGCGTTCTCGACGATGAGGCTTTCTTGCACCAGTGTCTCGAAACGGACGGCGAGCGCGAGAAGATGTTCCTCGACGCCCTGGAGAAGACGCGGCACGGTCTGTGCGTGTGCGTCTTCGACGGCCCCGACCGCATCCAGCACATGTTCTGGCGTTACCTCGACGAGCAGCACCCCGCCCGCCACGGCCAGGGCGGCCGCGAGCGCCGCAACGCCATCGAGGAGATGTACGTCCGCATGGACCGCCTCGTTGGCGAGACCATGCGCCGCTGCAACGATCGCCACACCGTGCTGGCCGTCATCTCCGACCACGGCTTCAGCCCCTTCCGCCGCGGCATCGACCTCAACCGCTGGCTCGAAGAGAACGGCTACCTCAAGCTCAAAGAGGGCGGCCGCGGGCAGAAGTATCTCGCTGGCGTCGACTGGTCCCAGACGAAGGCCTACTGCCTCGGCCTGGCCGGCATCTGGCTCAACGTGCGCGGCCGTGAGGCCCAGGGCATCGTCGAGCCCACCGACGCCGCGGCCTTGCGTCAGGAGATCATCGGCAAGCTCGGCGGCCTGCGCGACGAGCAGGCCGGCGAAGTCGCCATCACCCGCGTGTTCGACGCCCACCAGATCTACCGCGGCCCCTACAGCCAGGCGGCCCCGGACCTGATCATCGGCTACAACCGCGGTTATCGCGTCTGCTGGGAGGCCGCCATCGGCCAGCCCACCGACACGCTGTTCCACGACAACACCAAGGCCTGGAGCGGCGACCACTGCATCGATCCCAAGCTCGTGCCGGGAATCTTCTTCTGCAACCGGCGCATCGGCACCGAACAGCCGCACCTGACCGACCTCGGCGCGACGGTGCTCGACATGTTCGGCGTGCGCACCCCGTCGCACATGGACGGGCGGCCACTGAAGGTGGCCAACGCGGATGGAACCTTCCCCAATGGGCATCAGGCGGGGCGAGCCAAACGCAGCGCGGCACCACAACCAACGGTCGCCGCCGGAAAGGAGCGCTGAGCCATGTCGCAAGAGCCGACGAGGATCAGCCGCAGACGTTTCATGGAGTTGGCCGGGGCCACGAGTCTGGCCTCGATGGTCCTGTTCTCGGAAGGTTGCAGCAGCCGGACGAAGCCGCGCGGCCGGGCCAATGGCAAACGCGTGATCGTGCTCGGTATCGACGGCGTCGATCCGCTGTTGTGCGAGCGGCTCATGGACGCCGGTCGCATGCCCAACTTCCAGCGGCTGCGGGCGGCGGGGGGCTACCGGCGGCTGGGGACGAGCATTCCGCCACAGAGCCCGGTGGCCTGGGCCAACTTCATCACCGGGGCGAATCCCGGCGCGCACGGCATCTTCGACTTCATCCACCGCGACCCGACGCAACAGTGCGTGCCGTACTTCGCCGCCGCCCAGACCACGGAGAGCGAGGACGGCTGGGAAGTCGGTGAGCATAAGATCCCGCTGACGTTCTGGCCCTTCAACCACGCGGCGGGCGGAACGAATCTGCGACGCGAAGGAACGGCGTTCTGGGACTACCTCGACGAAGCCGGCATCCCGGCGTGGATCTACGACATCCCGTCGAACTACCCACCGAGCCCGTCGCGCTACGGTAACCAGTTCAGCTTGGCCGGCATGGGTACGCCGGACCTGTTCGGCAGCTACGGCACCTATCAACACTTCTCGACGAAACACCTGCGGACGCGGCAGGACGGCGGGGGCATGCGTTGCCCGCTGCGCTTCGTGGACGATGTGGCCACGGGCAAGCTGGTCGGGCCGCAGAACACGATGCTGAAGAAGCCGGTGGACACGGAGATCGAGTTCCAGATCTACCGCCACCCGAAAGAGCAGGTGGCCCGCATCGAGCTTCAGGGACGGACGATCGTGCTGCGGGCGGGCGAGTGGAGCGGCTGGGAGCGGCTCTCGTTCCCGCTCGAGATGCCCAGGTTCCTGCCCAACGAGCACGTGCCCGCCATCTGCCGCTTCTACCTTCAGGAAGTGCACCCCAACTTCCGCCTCTACGTCTCGCCACTGAACATCGATCCGGCCGATCCTGGCGACCAGCGCATCAGCACGCCGAAGGACTTCGTGGAGAACATTGCCGACGAGCTTGGTCCGTTCTACACCACCGGCTTCCAGGAAGACCACAAGGCCCTGTCCAACGGCGTGTTCACCGACGACGAGTACCGCACGCAGGCCGACTACGTGCTGAAAGAGCGACTGAACCTACTCGACTACGCCCTGCGGCACTACGAGGACGGGTTCCTGTTCTTCTACATCTCCAGCACCGACCTGCAAGCGCATATGTTCTGGTGGGACACCGACGAGAAGCACCCGATCCGCGACACGGAGGCGGCCCGCAAGGGCCAGGCCGTCATCGAGGACCTGTACGCCCGGATGGACGGCCTGCTGGGCGACATGCAGAAGCGCTACCCGGACGCCACGCTCATGGTCGTATCGGACCACGGCTTCTGCCACTTCCGCCGACAGTTCAACCTGAACACCTGGCTGCGGGATGAGGGCTACATCGGGCCGTCGAACTGCGACTCGCTCTTCGCCTCGCGGCGGGGCTGGGACGTCGACTGGAACCGCACGAGGGCCTACGGCCTCGGCCTCAACGGGTTATACTTGAACCTGCGCGGGCGCGAGCGCTACGGCATCGTGGAGGAATCCGAGCGCGACGCCCTGCTCGAAGAGATCCGCACGAAGTTGCTCGCCGTGCGCGACCCGGAGAACGGGGAGCTGGCGATCGCCAACGTGTACCGTGCCGGCCAGGTGTACAGCGGCGACTTCGTCGGCCGGGCGCCGGACCTCATCATCGGCTACGCCCGCGGCTATCGTTACGCGTGGGCGACGGCCCTCGGCTCGATGAGCAGAGAGGTATTCAGCGACAACGACATGGCCTGGAGCGCCGACCACTGCATGGCTGCCGAGCAGCTTCCCGGCGTGGTGTTCAGCTCCAAGCCGATCCACCACGACCAGCCGGCCCTGACCGACATGGGCCCGACGATCCTGGAGGAGTTCGGCGTTACGCCGCCGAAGACCATGACCGGTCGCAGCATTCTGCGACCGCCGACTGCGTAGACGGGTGCGATGAGGAAGGAGTAACACGGGTGCCGAAGATCAAGATCGACGCCAACCTGTACGAGCGGATCAAGAAGGTCGCCAAGCTGGCGGGATACTCCTCGCCGGACGAGTTCATCATCCACGTCATCGAGAAGGAGCTCGGCGCGCTCGAGTCGGAGAACGACCAGGAGGTTGTCGATCGCCTCCGCGGGCTGGGCTACCTGGAGTAGCCTCTCGCACCGATGCGGGACGGGCTTCTCGTGGTTGAGGTCGACCGGGGATCCGCCGGATGAACTTCATTAACCAGGTGTTGCTGACCGGCGGTGCCGCCGCGTTGTGGCTGTGGGCGGTCATCTGCAAGTTCTTCTCGGCGCTCGGCGGCTGGCTGGACGCCATTCTCAACCCCGTCCTCTCGCCGCTGCTGGCGGTGCTGAACCCGATTTGTACGTCCATCGCCGACGCGTTGTACGCCGTCCTCGATGTGCTGCCCGTCTGGCTCGGGCTGACGATCCTCTCCGCGGTGACCGGCGTCGTGATGCTGGTGGCCTTCCGCTACGTCTCCAACCAGCGGGCGATCGGCCAGGCCCGCGACCAGATCACCGCGAACCTGCTCGCCCTGAAGCTGTTCAAGGACGAGGTCCGCGTCGCCTTCACGTCGCAGTGGCGTCTGCTGAAGGCCTTGCTGCGGCTCCAGGTGCATATGCTCCTGCCGATCCTGATCATGATTCTGCCGCTGCTGCTCGGCCTGGCTCAGATGGGCCTGCGCTACCAGTGGCGGCCGCTGCATCCCGGTGAGGAGACGGTGCTCACCGTCCGCCTGCAGCCCGACCACGCACACGAGACCGACGCCGTCCTGCAACCCAACCCGGGCGTCGCCGACGCCATCGGGCCCGTTCCCGGCGGCGGAATCCTCGTCTGGCGCCTGAAGACCGGCGAACCCGGCCAGCACACCTTGCACATCACCGTCGCCGGCAAGGACGTCGAGAAACTGCTCGTCGTCGGCGACGGCCCCGCCCGCGTCAGCGCCGAGCGACCCGATCGCCACTGGACCGCCCAGTTGTTCCACCCGGTCGAGTCGCCCCTGTCGGCGGACAGCCCGGTGGCCGCCATCGAATTGGAGCATCCTGGCGTCGATTCGTGGATCTATGGCGCCAACTGGTGGGTTCTGTACTTCTTCATCGTATCGATGGCCGCCGCCTTGCTGCTCAAACCCGTCTTCAAGGTCCGCTTCTAATACCCGATCCGGGGTGGCTGGGGGCTCAGGATTACCGGGCTATAACGCCGGTGACGGAGAGTCCTTGTTCAGCCGAGCCGGATTCGCGACAATGCGGATAGCCACGGGGGAAGACGAAGCTAGCCATCCGTGTAAGGCTGGCCGAACGGTATTGGTATGGGCGAACGTACGGACATCACGCAGATCCTGCGGCGAGCCAGCGAAGGCCACGAGTCGGCCGTGCAGCGCCTGCTGCCGCTGGTCTACGAAGAGCTGCGGGCCCTGGCCCAGAGCTACCTGAGCCAGGAGCGCCCGGACCACACGCTCCAGGCCACGGCCCTCGTGCACGAAGCCTACGTCCGCCTGATCCGCCAGGAAGACGTCGAATGGCGCGATCGCGCCCACTTCTTCGCCGTCGCCGCCCAGGCGATCCGCCGGATTCTCGTCGATCACGCCCGTGCCCGGCAGCGGGTGAAGCGCGGCGGCGGCCGTGAACGCGTGCAGCTCGAGACGGACATCGTCCAGGTTCCCCAGGCGAGAGTCGACGTCCTGGCCGTGGACGAGGCCCTCGAAAAGCTCGCCGCCATCCACGAACGCCAGGCGCGCATCGTCGAGCTGCGTTTCTTCGGCGGGCTGAACCTCAAGGAAGTGGCTGAGTATCTCGGCGTGTCGCCGCGCACTGTCGACGGCGACTGGAGCATGGCCCGGGCCTGGCTGCGGCGGGAGTTGCAGGAGGCAGGCTGAGCATGACGCCAGCCGAGTACGAGCGCGTACGCGAGTTGTTCCTGGCGGCGCGCGAATTGCCCCCGGACGAGCGTGCGGCGCACCTGGCCGAAACGTGCGGCGACGAGACCACCCGGGCAGAAGTGGCGGCCCTGCTGGCGGCGGACGCCGAAGATGGTTTCCTCGAATCGCCGGCCCTGGGGGCGATCCTCGACGGTGTCGGTCCCGAGACCCGCGAAAGTGCCCGCGCCGCGGCGGCAGCCCGGCGGGAGTCTCTCTCCCCAGGCCAGCATCCCGAACGCATCGGCCAGTACCGTATCCTCGACATCCTCGGCGAGGGGGGCATGGGCGTCGTCTACCGCGCCGAGCAGGACCGCCCCCGGCGCATCGTTGCCCTGAAAGTCATCAAGCCGGGGGTCGAGTCCCGCGAGACGCTCCGCCGGTTCGAATACGAAGGACAGGTGCTCGGCTGGTTGCAGCACCCGGGCATCGCTCAGGTTTACGAGGCCGGAACCGCCGATACCGGGCAGGGGCCGCAACCATTCTTCGCGCTCGAATTGGTGCACGGCGAGGGGCTGACCGACTACGCCCACAAGCACCGCCTGGGCATCCGCGGGCGGCTCGAGCTGCTGGCCAAAGTCTGCGACGCCGTGCACCACGCCCACCAGAAAGGCGTCATCCACCGCGATCTGAAGCCGGGCAACATCCTCGTCGACAACCGCGACCAGCCGAAAATCCTCGATTTCGGCGTGGCCCGGGCGACGGACGCCGACCTGCGGCCCACGACGCTCGAAACATCCGTCGGCCAACTGCTCGGCACCGTGCGCTACATGAGCCCGGAGCAGGTGGCCGGTGCCTCGCGCGAGCTCGACACGCGCTCCGACGTCTACGCCCTCGGCGTCATCGCCTACGAGCTGCTGACCGGCCGCCCACCCGTGGACATCTCCGGCAAGACGCTCCCGCAGGCGCTGCGGGCCGTGAGCGAGGAAGATGCGCCCCCGCTCGGTGCCGTGAACCGTGCCTTGCGCGGCGACGTGGCCACGATCGTCGCCAAGGCGCTGGAGAAGGACAAGACGCGACGCTACCAGTCAGCGTCGGACCTCGCCGCCGATATCCGCCATTACCTCGCCGATCAGCCGATCATGGCCCGGCCGGCGACGTCGTTCTACCAGTTGCGGAAGTTCGCCCGGCGGAACCGGCCACTGGTCATCGCTGGCACCGTGGCGTTTGTCGCGCTGTGCTGGGGGCTGGTGCAGGTGACCTGGGAGCGGAACCGCGCCGTGGCGGCGGAGTTGCTGGCCCGCGAGCGGGCGGAGCGGGCGCAGGCCGAAGCCGACAAGGCCCTCGCCGTGAACCAGTTCTTCAATCGGCTGCTGACGCTGGCCGACCCGACGCAGGACGGGCGCGACGTGCGCGTCGTGGACCTGCTCCAGCGAGCCGCCGACAGCGTTACCGCCGAGCTGCCGGGCCAGCCGGAGGTCGAGGCCGCCGTCCAGAACTCGGTGGGGACGGCGTATCTCAATCTCGGGCTATACGCCGAGGCCGTGCCGTTCCTCCAGGCGTCGCTGGATACGCGAGCCGCCGTGCTCGGCGAGGATGCCCCCGACACGCTCGTGTGCATGACCAATCTCGCCGCGGCGTATGACAAGCTCGCCCGCTGGGCCGAGGCGGAGGCCCTGGTTCGGCGGACGTTGGAAGTGCGTCGCCGGCAGTTGGGCCCGGAGAACGTGCGCACACTCGAATCGATGAAGAACCTGGGCGGCGTTCTCCAGAAGCAGGGTAAGTTCGACGAGGCCGAAGCCCTCTGGAGTGACGCCCTGGCGATCGCCCGCCGCGTGTTGCCCGAGGATCACTGCACGCGGCTGACCATCATGAACAACCTGGGGCAGTTGCTCAAACAGCGCGGCCGGCCGGCGGAGGCCGAGCCGCTGTTACGCGACAGCCTCGCCCTGCTGCGCAAGAGCGTCGGCGAGGACAGTCAGGTCACGCTCACCTGCGCCAGCAACCTGGCCGGCACGCTCTCCGCCCAGGGCAGGTTCGCCGAGGCCGAGCCGCTGTTGCGGCACGTGCTCGCCGTTCGGCGGAGCGCGCTCGGCGAACACCCCACCGTCTACGCCGCCGTCAGCAACCTGGCGATGTTGCTCCGCGACAAGGGCGATCTGGTCGAGGCCGAACGTCTCGCGCAGGAAGCCCTGACCGGCTTTCGCCAGATCGTCGGGCCGGAGAACCGCCAGACGTTCGTCGCCTGGAACAACCTGGCCTCGCTGATGGTCGAGCGGGGGCGGGCGGCCGAGGCGGCGGACGAGTACACCGGACTGCTCGAAGTTGCCGCCCGCGTGCTGCCCCCCGAGCACTACATGGTGCGCGTGTTCCGCAGCGGTTACGGTGAGTGCCTGACCGCACTGCAACGCTACGAAGAGGCCGAGGCCCTCCTGTTGCCGGTCTACGAAGGACTGTCCACCGACGTGGGCGCCAGACATCAGCACACCCAGCGGACCGTGGAGCGCATCGTCGCCCTGTACGAAGCCTGGGGCCGGCCCGAGCAGGCGGCGACTTGGCGTGCCCGGCTCAACGAATAGCCCTCCGAGATCGCGTTCCACGAGGAGAACCATGTCCCGAGTCAGTTGGCAGTACGTCTACGGTCCCGTGCCCTCGCGGCGTCTGGGCCGTTCACTCGGCATCGACCTCGTACCGCCCAAGACCTGCACGTTCGATTGCGTGTACTGCCAGTTGGGCCGCACGACCTGCCGGACGTTGCATCGTGACGTCTATCATCCGGTCGAACCGATGTTGGTCGAACTCGGCGAGGCGCTCGCGGCGAACGCGGCGCCCGATTACATCACCCTCGCCGGCTCCGGCGAGCCGACGCTGCACAGCCAGTTGGCGGACATCGTCGCCGGCGTGCGCAAGCGCACCACCGTGCCCGTCGTTGTGCTGACGAACGGCTCGCTGTTGTGGGACGAGGACGTGCGGCGGGCGTGTGCCCAGGCAGACGCAGTCCTGCCGACGCTCGCCGCCCATGACGAGGCGACGTTCCAGCGCGTCCACCGTCCGGCCGCGGGGCTCAGTCTTGCCCGGCACATCGACGGTTTGCTCGCCTTCACCCGGGAATCGAACACACCGCTGTGGCTCGAGCTGTTCCTGCTCGCCGGCATCAACGACAGCCCGGACGACCTCGAAGCCTTCGCCGGCCTGATCGAGCGGATCCGCCCCGAGCGCGTGCATCTGAACACCGCCGTCCGGCCGACGAGCGACCGCGACATCCGCCCCGTCTCCGCCGAGACGCTGGCGGCCTGGGCGGAACGCCTGGGCCCGGCGGCGGAGGTGATCGTCGAGCTGGCCCGCGAGACCGGGCCTGATGCGGACGCGGCTGAGGCGGACGTGTTGGCCCTGTGTCGCCGCCGGCCGTGCACGATCGAGCACATCGCCACCGGCCTCGGCGTCCATCCGAACGTGGTCATCAAGCACGTGGGCCACCTGCGCGAGCAGGGGCGGCTGCGGTCGGAGTGGCGCGACGGCCGCGAGTTTTTCGTGGCGTGACCGCCCCGGAAGCCGCCACCGCGAGCGGGCTGGCCGCCGGGGCGGTAGATTGCCGATGTTGTATATAGGGGATGCCGCGCGCGGCCCGAAGACGGTCGCCGTGCCCCCGGGACGTGACCGCGCGTTCGTCACAGGAGCCTGAGGATGCCCTCGTTGGCGCTTAACCGTGTGAAACTCGGCTTGGCCTTGCTCGGTTTGCTTGGCGGTCTCTGCCAGGCGGCGACCGCGGCCGAGCCGAATGGAATCTCGCCGGCCCTGCCCGATCGTTGGGTCGACACCTTCCACTGGCGCTGTATCGGGCCGGCGAACATGGGTGGCCGCATCTCCGCCCTTGCCGTCTACGAGGCCGACTCCACGTGCTGGTGGGCGGCCACCGCTTCCGGCGGTTTGCTGAAGACCATCAACAACGGCATCACCTTCGAGCACCAGTTCGACCGCGAAGCCACCGTCTCCATCGGCGACGTGGCCGTGGCTCAGTCGAACCGCGACATCGTCTGGGTCGGCACCGGCGAGAATAACCCGCGCAACAGCGTTTCTTGGGGCGACGGCGTCTACAAGTCCGTCGACGGCGGCCGGACGTGGCAGAACATGGGCCTGCGCGAGAGCTTCCAGATCGGCCGCATCGCCATTCATCCCACGAACCCCGACATCGTGTACATCGGCGCCCTCGGCCGACTCTGGGGCCCGAACGAGCAGCGCGGCCTTTTCAAGACCACCGACGGCGGCCGCACCTGGCAGAACGTGCTGTACATCGACGATCGCACCGGCGTCATCGACGTCGCCATGCACCCGACCGACCCGCAGACACTCATCGTCGCCACCTACGAGCGGCAGCGCGACGGCTTCGATTCCAACGATCCGGCGAAGAAATTCGGCCCCGGCAGCGGCCTGTACAAGACGACCGACGGCGGCGCCACCTGGTACAAGCTCACCCGCGGCCTGCCCACTTGCCACCTGGGCCGCATCGGCATTGACTACTACCGCGCCGACCCGAACATCGTCTACGTCGTGCTCGAATCCGCCCGCATCGGCCACGTGCCGCCGAATGCCGCCTACGCCGGCTTCCGTGGCGAAGACGTCGAAGTTGGCGCCCGCTTGGTCGAGATCGTCGACGACGGGCCGGCGGCCCAGGCCGGCCTGCAAACGGGCGACGTCGTCACCCGCCTCGACGACGTCGGCATCAACTCCTACGGCGATCTGCTGCGCGAGGTCCGCCGGCACGCCGCGGGCAACACGGTCTCCGTCGAGGTCTCGCGCGAGCGGAAGAGCGTCCCGGTCGAGCTGACCTTCGGCAAGCGGTCGGGGCGCGAGGACGAACGCTCGCCCTTCGACGCCGGCCTCGGCGGCCAGGAGGCCAACCTCCAGGACCAGCAGGGCGGCGAAGGCTACGAGTACGGCGGCGTGTACCGCTCGATCGACGGCGGCGAATCGTGGCAGCGGATCAACAGCGTCAATCCCCGCCCGATGTACTTCAGCCAGGTCCGCGTCGACCCGCGCGACAACAACTACATCTGGGTGCTGGGCATGGCCCTGCACCGCTCCGTCGACGGCGGCAAGACCTTCACCAACGACGGTGCCCGCGAAGCGCACGTCGACCACCACGCCATGTGGATCGACCCGCAGAACGGCCGCCACCTCATCCTCGGCAACGACGGCGGCGTGTACGTCAGCTACGACCGCGGCGACCGCTGGGACTACCACAATCACATGGCCATCGGGCAGTATTACCACGTGACCGTCAGTCCACGCCGCGACTACCGTGTCTACGGCGGCCTCCAGGACAACGGCACCTGGGGCGGCCCGTCGCGCAGCCGCTCCGGGCCCGGCCCCGTTAACGCGGACTGGACGCTCCTCGGCTGGGGCGATGGCTTTGTCTGCTGCGTCGACCGCGACCAGCCCGACCTCGTCTACTTCGAAAGCCAGAACGGCTGGATGGGTCGCTACGACTACGCCACGGCCGAGCGCGGCTGGATCCGGCCGGAAGGGGGGCGCGGCAACCTCTACCGCTTCAACTGGAAGACGCCGTATCTCCTCTCGCATCACAACCCGCGGCTCTTCTACGTCGCCGCCAACTACGTCTTCCGCTCCCTCGACCGCGGCGAGAAGCTGAAGCGGATCTCCCCCGAGATCACGCGCACTAGCGAGGGCAGCGCCACCGCCCTAGCCGAATCGCCGCTGGACGAGGGCCTGCTCTACGTCGGCACCGACGACGGTCTGCTGTGGGTGACTCGTGACGGCGGCCACACCTGGCACAAGGTCACCGACTTCCCCACGCAGACGCGCGCGTGGAGCCGCGTGAAGGACTTCGCCGGCAAGATCTGGACGCAAATGGCCGCCACGGCGACAGCGCCCGCCGAAACGCAACCGGCGACCGAACCCGTCACGCAGCCGACCACGCGGCCCATGTCACAGCCGACCAGCGCCCCGGCCACTCGCCCGGCGACGCCAACGTCTGCACCCGCCGGCGACGAACCCCGCCGACTGGTCGACCTGCTGCCCGGCCCGCGCTTCATCAGCGCCGTCGAACCGTCGCGCTTCGAGCCCGGCCGCGTCTACCTCACGCTCGACGCCCACCGCAGCAACGATGACGAGCTGTACGTGTTCGTCTCCGAGGACCACGGGCAGACCTGGCGCTCGCTACGGGCGAACCTGCCGACCGCCGCCGGCTCCACCCGGGTTATTCGTGAGGACCTCTACAACCCCGACCTGCTCTACCTCGGCACCGAGTTCGGCGCGTGGGTCAGCATCGACCGCGGCGGCAGTTGGACGCGTCTGCGCGGCAACCTGCCGACCGTCGCCGTGCACGAGTTCGCCATTCACCCCACCGCCGGCGAGATCGTGATCGCCACCCACGGCCGCAGTCTGTGGGCGCTGGACGTGACCGCACTGCGGCAGATGACCCCCGACGTCGTCCGCCAGCCCGCCTTCCTCTACGAGCCCAACCACGCCATCTACTGGCGGGAGGACCTGCCTCGTGGCGCTGGCACCGCCCGCTACTTCTACGGCGAGAATCCGCCGGCGGGAGCGCAGGTCTACTACTCGCTGACCGAGAAGCCGGACAGGATCCATCTGAAAATTACCGACCTGGCGGGCGAGGTTCTGTGCGAACTGCCGGCGCCCGCCGAGCCCGGCCTGCATTGCGTGCCCTGGGACCTGCGCCGCGCTCCCGCCGAGGGCGAACGCGGTCCGGGACCCCTCGTGCCGGCGGGTCCGTACCGGGTCGAGCTGACCGTCGGCGACGAGGTGCTGACGCAAACGCTGGAAGTGGAGACGGATCCCGTCTATCCGGACTACCGACCGTGGGAGTGAATCCGTAGCCCGACGGCCGTCGACGCACTCTATTCGCAACTTTTATCGGGCAGAGGGGCCGCCAATCCGTCCTGCCGTGCGCCACGCGCGTTTCCTGCCCAACCGGCGGCGTGGTCTGGATAAGAAGCGCTACCGGTTCTCCCCCTTAAAGGGTTATAGTGCATGTTCCGGGGGAACAGCGGCGCTGTGGAGTGGAACCGCAGATCTCAGAGGAGTCAGAAGTATGGCCAGCACGATGTGGACGTGGCGCGGCGTGTTGACGCTCGCCGCCGTGGTTGTGGTATGGGCGGGAAGCGGAGTTGGGGCGGCCGCACAGGCGGTTGCACCCGGGTCGGCGCCGGAGTCGTCATGGGGGGAGGGCTGGGAAACCCCGCAGGTCATGGTTGGTCCGGTCGAGCGGCTGGTCCCGCCGACCGCGGGCGACGTGCAGTCCACCGGGCGCGGTCTGACGCTTGATTTCGTGTCGGTGAACGTCCCGCCCGAGGGCGACGCGCCGACCGAGCTGGCGTTCACGCCCGATGGAGCGCACATCATCATCGCCCATCGTGACAGTCAGAACCTGGTGGTGTTCGACGCAGCCACGCGCCTCGTCGTGCAGGTCATCCCGCTGTCCGGCTCGCCGGGCTCGCTCGCCATTTCCTCCGACGGGTTGTACGCCGTGACGGCGAACCTCTTTGAGGACACCGCCTCGATCGTCGATCTGACGACCGGCACGGAGACGGCCGTGGTGCCCGTCGGTGACCAGCCGGGAACGGCGCGGATCACGCCCGACGGCACGACCGCCATCATCGGCAACACCGTGGACAGCACGCTCTCCGTGGTGGACATCGCCACGGCGACGGAGCTGCGGCGGATCCCGGATGCGGGCTTCAATCAGGTTACGAGCTGGGGGGCCTGGGCGATCACGTACCGCTTCACCGACTTCGTCATCACGCCCGACGGGGCGACGATCATCTTCCCCGATGCCCCGAACGACCGGATCGACTTCTTCGACATCGCGACCGGTGCCCTGAACGCCGTGTCGTGCGGCGCGGATCCGTGGGCCGTCGCCCTCAGCGCGGACGGGCTGACGGCTGTGGTCTCGCACGGCTACCCGCTCTCGCAGGTGACGGTGCTCGACGTGGCGACGCAGTCGATCAACAAGGAGATCCCGACGGGGGCCAGCGCGACGTCGGCCCCGCCGATCACCATCAATCCGGAGGGCACGAAGGCAGTCATCGCCGTGCAGAACGCGGTGTGCGTCGTGACCCTGGCGACCAGCGCCGTCTCGGGCAACCTGTCGACGGGCGCCGTCAACTTCCTGCGCACGACGGCGGACGGACAGTACTGCGTCGTGGGTGGCTACATGGGCAGCATCGTCAGCTACGCCACGCAGTCGATCGTGAAGAACCCGCTGAGCACGACCACGCCGGACGCCCTCGCCGTCTCGCCGGTCGACGCCCGCGCGGCCACGGCCCACGCTCTGCGCAAGGAGTTCATGGAGGTGATCAACACGGCCGGTTCGGCCGGGTACCAGGAAGGCGTCGTGCCGACCGGGCCGTTGCCGGAGGGCGACAAGGCTCGCGCCGTGGCCGTCACGCCCGACGGGCAGACCGCCGTGGTCATCAACAACCACAGCAACAACGCGACGATCATCGACCTGCCCTCGCGGACGATCACCGGCGTCGCCGACGTGGGCCTGCGTCCCGGCGACGTGGCCGTCACGCCCGACGGCGCGCGGGCCGTTGTGACCAACCTTGATTCGACGTTCGTAAGCGTGGTCAACTTGGCCGACGCCTCGGTGACCAACGTCGCCGTCTCCTATCGCGACAGTCTGGTCGTGATGTCCCCCGATGGGCAATACGCTTACGTCTCGGTCGTGGCCAGCGGCGACGGCGTCTGGCGGGTCAACATGACGACCCTCAGCACCGAAGGCCCGCGGATCTCCACCGGCAACATGGGCAGCGTCGGCTATGCCTTCGAGGCGGCCAGCGGCGTGACCCTTAGCCACGACGGGCTGACGCTCGCCGTGTGCGGCAGCTTCACCAACGATGTGTCCGTGATCGACACGGCGACCTGGGCCGAGGTAGCCCGCGTGCCTGTGGGGACCTTCCCGGTCCGGGCCTGCTTCTCGCCGGATGACTCGCTCATCTACGTCAGCAACAAGAACGACGATACCGTCTCGGTGATGACGAACGCCGGCTCCGGCTCGACGGTCGTGGACACGATCAACGTCGGCGACCAACCCTTCGAACTGGTCACCAACCCGGCCGGTACCAAGCTGTACGTCGCCAACTTCGCCTCGCGCAGCGTCTCCGTCGTGGATCTGCCTGCCAACGTCGTGACCAACACGATCCCGATTCCGCAGACGAACGACGCGGGCCAGCCGATCGGCCTCCGCATGGCAGCCAGCGGCAGCGCCTTCTACGTCGCGGCCAACGGCGCCGACTTCCACGTCATCGACACCGCAACCGAGACCATCACCGACACGATCAACACGGGCCTCGCCCCGACCGAGCTCCAGATCAACGAGGCCACGCGCTGCGCCTTCATGCCCTCGCCCAACGGCGGCGACGGCGTGTCGATCGTCTCGCTCGGCCTGGTGGGCGACCTGAACTGCGACGGGATCGTGAACAACTTCGACATCACCGCGTTCATCAAGGCCCTGACGGACCCGGCCGGCTACGGCGTGGTGTACCCGAACTGCGATGTGAATCTCGCCGACGTCAACGGCGACGGTCTGGTGAACAACTTCGACATCAGCCCGTTCATCGATCTGCTGACCGGCGGGTAGCGTGCGGGTCGGATCGGCCGCGGCCCCCGGGCCGCCGTCCGTCCGTCACGCAACGTATATGAATATCGGGTTACCTGTTGCCAGGGGCGCCGCCCCGGGGTCTGCAAGCAAGGAGAAACATGATGCGGGTCACACTGAACACACGCGTGCTGCACGCGCACGGTCTCATCTTCGCCAGTATGCTGGCGGCCGTCACCCTGCTGGTGGCCGCGCCGCAGGCACAGGCCGGCGCACGGCGCACGGGCAACTATCTCATCATCATGGCCAGCGACTACGCCGATTCCGCCCCGATGAACGACCTCATCGCGGCCAAGACCGCGCAGGGCCTGAACGTCATGACCTACGTGCCCGCGATCGGCGAAACCAACCAGCAAATCAAGGACTACATCGCCACTCTCTGGACCACGCCGAACAAGCCGCGCTACATCCTGCTGGTCGGCGACACCGACGGCTTCAACGCCACCGCCCAGTGCGTTCCGCACTGGGAGGGCAGCGCCAGCAAGCATGCCGCCACCGACTTGCCCTACGCCTGCATGGACGGCGCCGGTGACTGGAAGCCGGACATCGCCGTCGGCCGCTACTCCGTCCGCAACGTCAACACGCTGCGGGCCGTCGTGGACAAGACGCTCTACGTCGAGGCCGGCGTCTACGACGACCCCGACTACGTCAAGCGGGCGGCCTTCCTGGCCACTAACGACACCAGCTCCGGCGCCGAGGAGACGCACGACTGGGTGATCGACAACCTCCTCGTGCCGAACGACTACACCTGCACGAAGATCTACGCCCGCCTGGGTGGCAACACCGCCGACATCACCAACGCGGTGAACGCCGGCTGCGCCTTCGTCACCTACGGTGGCCACAGCGGCTCCAGCGGCTGGTCCAATCCAAGCTACGGTCAGTCCAACGTGCGGTCGCTGACCAACGCCAACATGTACCCCTTCGTCTTTGGCTGGTCCTGCAACACGGCTCACTTCACCTACGACGAGTGCTTCGGCGAGACGTGGCTGCGCGAGGCCAACAAGGGCGCCGTCGCCTACCTGTCCGCCTCCGACTACATCTACTGGGGTGGCTACGAGGAATGGGCCGAGGCCCGCGCCCTCGAGAAGTACCTCTACCAGTCCATCTTCATGCGGGATATCTGGGAGGTCGGGCCAGCGTTCCAGAACGCCCTGTCCGGCCTGCGGTCCGAGTTCGGCGAGACGGATCGCGTCCGCAACTTCCACGAGGAATTCGTGCTCCTCGGCGATCCGAGCCTCCTTCTGCCGCAGGGCACCGGCTTCACGCTCGAAGCCGACCCCGGCAGCCTCGACCTTTGCACGCCGCCGGATGACGAGGCCGTTTACACCATCGAGGTCGGCCAGACGATGGGCTTCGACGAGCCGGTGACGCTCACGGCCGCCAATCTGCCGCCGGGCGCCATCGCCGACTTCTCTGTCAACAATGTGCCGCCGCCTTTCACCACCGTCCTGACGGTCAGCAACCTCGGCGCCGGCTCACCCGGGAGCTACGACATCGATATCAAGGGCGTGGCTCCGTCCTTCGAGCGTTCGATCCAGGTCGGCCTGGAGCTCTCCACGGTCGTGCCGAGTTCGGTGATCCTGGCCAGTCCGCCCAACGGCGACGTTGACGTGTCCCGCACGCCGACCCTCGCCTGGCTGCCTTCGGCGCAGACCACGGTCTACGACCTGGAAATCGCCACCGACGTCAACTTCACGAACGTCGTCTACACGGCGGCCGTCAACGGGACCAGCCACACCGTCGAGACCCGGCTGGCCTCGACCACGCTGTACTTCTGGCATGTGCAGGCTAGCAACGGCTGCGGCGACAGCGGCTTCTCCAATCCCTTCACCTTCACCACGCTCGAACAGGCGGACTACTTCACCGAGCAGTTCACCGGCGATTTCGACCTCGACAACTTCTCCGTCTCGTTCTTCCCCGACGGCAGCGGCGACTATTACGCCATTTGCGGCGGCGAGATCGACGCCCTGCCCACCGACCCCGCCAGTGGCACCGACCTGGCCCCCGGTGAGGACGGCTTCGTGCAGGTTTCCCTCGCGGGAAGCGAGACCGTCTCACTTTACAACATCGGCTACACGACCTTCTACGTCGAGGCCAACGGCTACATCAGCTTCGGTGGCGGCGACGGTGAGTACGAAGAGTCGCTCGCGTTCCACTTCAACCGGCCGCGGATCTCGGCGTTCTTCCACGACCTGAGCCCGCAGAACGGCCGCGTGTCCTGGGAGCAGTTCGCCGATCGGGCTGTCGTCACCTACGAAAACGTACCCGTCTACGACACCAGCAATCGCAACACCTTCCAGATCGAGATGTTCTTCGACGGCACGATCACCCTCTCCTACCTGGTCATGGATGGGACAGCGGCCATCGCCGGTATCTCCGCCGGCGGCGGCCAGCCGAGCGACTTTAGCGAGACCGACCTCTCCGCCGTCGACGGCTGCGGCCCCACCTTCGAGCTCAACGGCGACCCCGGCTGGCAGAGCATCTGCGCGCCCGATGACGCCGTCTACACTATCGAGGTCACGCCCGTCGAGGGCTTCAGCGACCCGGTCACGCTCAGCCTCTTCGACCCGCCGGCCGGTATCACCGTCGACTTCGACGTCAACCCGGTCGTGCCGCCGGCCACCGCGGTTATGACCATCAGCAACACCGGCGCGGCGACGCCCGGCGACTACACGCTGGTGATCAACGGCACCGCGGGGGAGATCGTCGAATCGACGGTCGTCGGCCTGAACCTGTCGACCGCCGTTCCGGGGGCGCTCACGCTGGTTAGCCCGCCCGACGGTGCTGATCCCGTCCTGCTGCGACCGGAGCTCACCTGGCAGGCCGCCACCGGCGCCGTGCAGTACGACGTGGTCGTCTCCACCAACGCTAGCTTCACGGGCGTCGTCTACCAGACCACCGTCTTTGGCACCAGCCACACGGTAACGACCGACCTGGCGCCGGCCGACACCTACTACTGGCATGTGCGCGGCGTGAACGGCTGCGGCGACGGCCCCTGGTTTGCCACCTTCAGCTTCACCACCCAGAACATGCTCATGCCGGCGTCCTACGACATGCTCAACGGCGAGACCGGTCGCTACACATACTACGACGATGCCTACGACGGAGACGGCAACAACCAACAAGCGCTCGCCCCGCTCAGTGGTGGGCTCGGCGATCTCACCGACGGTGTCATCGCCACGCAAGACTGGGACACTACGCCCCTTCCCTACGTCGGCTGGCAAACCGTCGATCCGACCATCACCTTCCACTTCGCCCAGTGGGTGAACGTCAGCAAGGTCACGCTCCATCTCGACGACTCCAACGGCAACGGCGGCGTCTATCCTCCGGAGGACGTCACCTTCGTCATGGGCGGCGAGACGTTGCAGTTTGACGTCCCCGACCCGGCGGCCGGCACACCCTTCGCCGCCACCTTCGAGGGCCTGGACCTCATGGGCGACACGCTGGAGATGACCATCGCCGACCACAGCTCCAGCCGCTACTTCATGCTCAGCGAGGTGGAGATCTACGGTCGCTCCTGCCGCGGTGATCTCAACTGCGACGGCGCCGTGGACAACTTCGATATCGCCCCCTTCGTGCTGGCGGTCACCAATCCGACCGCTTACGCGACGGCGTATCCCAACTGCGACGTCAACAACGCCGACTGCAACAGCGACGGCGCTGTCGACAACTTCGATATCAGTCCGTTCGTGCAGCTCCTGACCGGCGACTGATGCACGCGGATTGAGCGACCCGTTCGCTTCTCGGCGGGCCGGCGACCGCTTCCAGGCGGCCGCCGGCCCGCTCGCTTCTTTGGCTCATCCGGGATTTCCGGGACGGGATGGGGCGGTATTGAACGATGCCCGTCAGCATGCTGATACTGCGACTCCACGGTTCCCTGTTGCCCGCGTCGGCCGCGGTGAGAGGGCTATCTTGCCCACAAGAACACCCGATCGGCTCACCCTCGCCGCAGAGCAGTCGGATGGTGTTAACCTGCTAGGAGTAAACGAGGTACATCGCTGTGGGCCTGCTCTCTGCCCGGCCGTTCTCCGGAAGAACCGGAAGGACCCAGAATCATGCGCGCCCCTGCGGCGCTCGATGAGGCAGCGGATTAATGAGGCAGTACACTAGTGCCCGGCAAGCTGCAGATCGTATTCCGGAATACCGGCCCGGACTTGGCACTGAATGCTTGGAACTCCGCGCCGCGCCAATTCCTCCGCGAGCGGGAAGGAGTACGAGAGCGGCGGCGCGGCAGCGGAGGACACATCGGATCGCAGCGTGTCCTGGGCGGGGGCGCACACCGTAAGCTGTGAGATGACGACGACATCGCCGTTGATGTAGGTGAATGGCAAGGTCGTCTCCGGCGCAAGCTGCATACCGTTGATCAGTAGGGGAGCATTGTCCGTCCGCGATGTGGGGACCGAGAACACCGTGCCAGTCCAGTGCGAGGAGACGACCACATCGAAATCGCGGTGCCCGAGGATGCGCGCAAGTTCGGGCCGCGCTGCCCAGAGAATCTCAAGAACGCCTGTATACAGCACCGACAGTTTGGGTGGCATGTCAGGCGAAGCGTCGTAGATCGCGATCGGCGCGAACACGGTGCCGTGCGGCAGGTCAGCGTGCGCGAAAGCTAAGGCTGCAGCGCGCAGCTGCCGCTCATCCATCTGTCCGCGAAGGGCGTAGCCGTGTGCGTATCCCGCAGTCGTTATCGCGCAAATAAGAGCGCCCCCCCCCGTCGTCGCGACTATCGCACGAGTGACCCAAATCCGAAGGCGCGGCGCGCGCACGAACTCCGCCATTGCCGCCGCGAGACCGCCGGAAGCCAACGCGGCGCCTATGGTGGGTACGTATAGCATGCGCACTTCGAACGCCTGGTTTCGCACGAGGCTGGCAGGGAAAAAGGCTGTGAATACAGCGACGCACACGCCCACGCCGAAGACGAGCCATGCGGCCCCATGAGGCGCGTCACTCCGCCTTGCGAACTCCGGGCAGAAAGCCAACAAAGCACCAAGCGCGATTAGGCACGCCACGAAGGCGCCGCGCCCGAACCCCGTTCCCAGCGTCAAGCTCCGGCCGCACATCCACGCCGCAGCGAAGGAGTCGGCGAACACTCCGGTCCGGAGCCCCGCCAAATGATGCCAAAGTCGCTGACATTGGCCAACCCATTCGTCGAGGCCGCAAACGAGGCCGCCGCGGACAGCGACAAGCGTGTCGCTGCCCCGCGATAGAACGAAGAAGACCAGCAGAAAGAGGACCAGGTGGACGGTGAGCGCCAGAGCGGCGCGAAACGCCTGACGCTTGCGCCTCTGCGGTTCGGCCTTGGCAATCGCGTTTACCGCCAAGACCGGGAGGACGATGGCCAGCATTGCTGGTTGCTCAATAATGAAGAGGCTGATCGATAGACTCGCCGCGCTTACTGCAAAAAGCAGCGCTCCGAATCGCGAGCGAACGCCACTAAGAAAGGCATGCATAGCCACTAAGGTCAGCGCCGTGGCGGCGAGGTATCCGCTGGCGCTGACCCATAACAGAACCTCCCATGTCCAACAAGGAGCGAGCATCAGCACGCCGGCTACCCAGGCCGCAACGCGCGAGCGCGCCAGGCGCAGAGCGAGGAGTCCAGCCAGTACAGCGTTGAGCAGCACATTCGCCGCCATCACGACGCGCGCGAGGCCTTCGTGATCCGGCAGACGCTCAGCATAGAAACCGGTGACTACATAATTCAGCGCGCGGGCCGGGTAGGTTTCGATCCGCTCGCGATGCCAAAGCGGACGGCGTTCCCCGGTCACCGCGTCATGAGCGTGGTCGCGAAAGATGTAGTCGTCGGAGTAGGGGCCGCGCTGCCAAGAGGAAAAATAGGCGATAGACAACACTGCAACCAGAAAGATCGTAGCCGCTACAGCCGCGAGCACCCGACGCACGCCACAGGTTCCAGGGGAGCCCGCAGTTCGCGCAGCGGGCATCACTGTTGCGTCCGGCGCGGCTTGGCATTCATCGTCGCAGCCTGGCTTTGTGTTCATGCTCGAGGCTTACCCGAACGGCCATGGCCAGTCAAGGTCTTGCGTTTCGTCGTGAACCGGCTGCCCGGCAACGAGCAGGAACGCCCGGGGCGGGGCCGCACGGCGATTGAGCGGAAGCCTCGGGCGCGGTCCATTGTCGAAGTCACGCTGCACACGTCCCCCAAGAATGCCACGCACTGGAGCCAGCGCAACCTGGCGGAGCACCTGGGCGTGCCCATGTCGCTGGGCAAACGGGTCTGGCGCGCCCACGAACTGGCCCCGCGCCGTGTGCGGACGTTCAAGCAGTCGGGACAAACGCTTCATCGAGAAGCTGATCGACGTGGTCACGACTACTGCCGAACGGCACGACCACGCTGTTCGCCGCCCTGGAGATGGCCAGCGGCCAGCTGATCGGCGCGTGCATGCCGCGCCATCGCCATCAGGAATAGCTCAAGCTCGTGAAGCTGAATGACGCCCAAACCCGACGGAGCTGGATCTGCACCTGATCGCCGACAGCGATCAAGGCGCTCTGTACACCTCCAGCAGTACGCCGCATCTGACCAACTACCTGATCACCGGCACCGCAGGTTGGCCCACTGTATATTGCGACAACTCCGGCGGTCGCACGTTCACAGACTGCACGATCGCACACAATCCGGCAGACGGCTACGAAGGGGCGCTGCACGCCGCGTATGCCGCTCCGGTGCTGAAGAACTGCATCATCTGGGACAACGCCCCGCCCGTCATCGGCGTCCGCCAGGAAAATCGCAGTTGCCAGCGGAGTGCGATCGGCGGTACAATAATGCGTGTATGAATGGGGCGGCGACGGGCGTCGGCCCGTCCGTCGAGCTAAGGGCGGGGACCACAGCCGCCTCCGGTGACGTCCGCCGGCGAGAGTAACGTCGGCGGTGAGGGTGCGGGACATTGGGGATTCAACCCATCAGAAACCTCTGCGGCCAGGGCGGTCCTCTGCTCCTTTGCCCCTCTGTTCCTCTGATCCTTCTTCACCAAGGGGAGTGACATGCAAAAAGTGCTGAACTGCGGGATTCTGGCAGCGATTGCCGTCTGTTGTTCGATTCTGCCGGCGGCGTGGGCCGAGGAACTGCACGTGCCGGCCGAGTACGCCACGATCCAGTCGGCGATCGACGCCGCCCAACCCGGCGACGAAGTCGTCATCGCTCCCGGAACGTACACGGGACCGGGCAATAAGGACCTTGATTTCGGCGGCAAGGCCATCACCGTCCGCAGCGCCGATCCGGGCAACCCCCAGGTCGTGGCCACGACGATCATCGACTGCGAATCCTCCGGCCGCGGCTTCTACTTCCACAACGAGGAAGGCCCCGACAGCGTCGTCGCCGGGCTCACGATTACGCACGGGTCCCCTCCGGACAACGGCGGTGGTGGCGGCGTCTACACCGCCCAGTGCGGCCCGACGCTGGCCCATTGCACCATCACGGAGAACACGGCCGAGTGGGGCGGCGGCGGTGTCTACTGCTACTGGCCGCCGGGCCCGGCGCTGATCGATTGCACGATCACGCTGAACACGTCCGCCCGGTGGGGCGGCGGCGTCTACCTCACGCACTGCCACGCCTCACTGACGAATTGCACGATTGAGCGGAACCAGTCCGCCAGCAGCGGCGGTGGCGTCTACTGCGTCAGCGGCAGCCCGGCGTTGACCAATTGCACGATCATGCAGAACGCCGCGACGACCGGGGCTATCGGTAGTGCGGACGGTGGCGGCATCTACTGCTATGACACCGACGCCGTACTGACGAACTGCATCATCGCGCGGAACACCGTTGCCGGCGAAGGTGGCGGTGTGTACTGCGAGCTCGGCAGCCCTGCGCTGCGCAACTGCACGGTCTCTCAAAACACAGGCGCCGGTGAGGGCGGCGGTGTGTTCTGCGACGAGAGCAGCGCCGTGCTCACGAACTGCGTTGTCTGGTGGAACAACCGCGAAGCGATCTACGTTTCCGCCGGCGACGATCCCGTGGTGACCTTCAGCGCCATCGAGGGTGGCTGGCCGGGTGAGGGCAACATCGCCGCCGACCCGCTGCTCACGCCGAACGGGCACTTGCGGGCCGGCTCGCCGTGCCGCGATCTTGGTGATCCGAACGGGGACTACAGTGACCAGACCGACATCGACGCCGAACCGCGCGTGCTTGACGACCGCGTGGATATCGGCGCCGACGAGTGGCTCGACAGCGATGCGGACGGCCTGCCGGACTGGTGGGAGATGGACATCTTCGGCGATCCTCTCGCCGGCGACCCACTCGGCAACGAGGACGGCGATACGCGCAACAATCTCGAGGAGTACTCCAACGGAACGAATCCGTTTCTCGCTCCTCGGCAGTTCCACGTCGACCCCGCCGGCGACGATACGTGGGACGGACTCGCCCCCGAGTGGGATGGACAGCACGGCCCGAAGGCGACGATTCAGGCGGCCATTGATGCCTGTGACCGCATGGAAGGCGACGAAGTGGTCATCGCTCAGGGCGTGTACACCGGCGAGCGGAATCGAAACCTCGACTTCTTCGGCAAGAGCATCGTCGTCCGCAGCACCGACCCGTGTGATCCGGCGGTCGTCTCGGCGACGGTCATCGATTGTGAAGGTAGCGGACGCGGGTTTCACCTGCACCTCAGTGAGGGCCCGGACAGCGAGGTGGCCGGACTCACGATCATGAACGGATCCGCGTCCAGAGGCGGCGGCATCGCCTGTCATGCCAGCAATACGACGTTGACCAACTGCATCATCACGCAGAACACGGCGACTGCTTCGGGCGAGGGAGGTGGCGGCATCAACTGCGATGGCGGTGCACCCGCCATTACCGGTTGCACGATCACCCAGAACACGGCGGCGAGCGAGGGCGGTGGTGCCCAGTTCCTGCATTGCCGTCCAACGCTGATCAACTGCCTGATGGATGGCAACGCGTCCGGGCATGGCGGCGGCGTCTCCTGCGGACGTGATGCCCGCCCAACCTTGGTTGACTGCCGCCTCACGGGAAACACAGCCACCAGCCTCCATGGAGGTGGCGTCTATTGCGAATACACCAGTCACCCCACGCTGATCCGTTGCATTATCAGCGGGAACGCGGCCCAGTACGGCGGCGGACTAAGCTCTCAACAGGGCAGCGCGACCCTCACTGACTGCAAGATCGCGCAGAACACCGCTGCCGACAACGGCGGCGGCATCGTTGCTGAGCAGAGCGAGCTCGTCTTGACCGAATGCACGATTGCCGAGAACACCGCGAGCCAGCGCGGTGCGGGCATGTACTGCGCCCATGAGCCCTGCCCGACGCTGATCGACTGCACCATCTCGGAGAACGCGACCGACGGCTGGGGCGGTGGCATCCACTGTATCGACGGCAGCCCGGCACTCATCCGCTGCAGTTTCCTGGGGAACACAGCGACCCAGTGCGGCGGTGGTCTAAGTTGCGACGACAGCAACCCAACGCTCACGAGCTGCGCGTTTCTGCGCAACTGGGCCGGCAGCGGCGGTGGCGCGCTCAGCGGCGGCAGCCCGGCGCTGGTCAATTGCACGCTTAGCCAGAACGCGTCCCGTCGCGGGGCCGGCATTTACGGCGGCAGCCCCACGCTCACCAGCTGCATTGTCTGGGGCAACACGTCGGAAGCCATTTACCTCACCGGCAGTGACCAGCCCGTCGTGACCTACAGCGATATCGAGGGCGGCTGGACCGGCGTCGGCAACATCGACGCTGATCCGCTCCTTACGCCCGACGGCCACCTCCACGTGGATTCGCCCTGCTACAACACCGGCGACCCGACGGCAGACGATGCGGACCAGGCCGACATCGACGGCGAACCGCGCGTGCTCGACGGTTGCGTGGACATGGGCGTCGATGAATGGCTGGACACGGATGGCGACGGCTTGCCGGACTGGTGGGAGACACGCTTCTTCGACGACCCGCTCGCCGCCGATCCGCTCGGCGATGAAGACGGCGATGACCGGGACAACCTGACGGAGTACGCCAACGGCACAAACCCGCTGCTCCCTCCGCAGCTTCTGCACGTGAGCGTCACGGGTGACGACGACTGGGACGGCCTGGCGCCCGAATGGGATGGCGAGCACGGTCCGAAGGCCACGATTCAGGCGGCGATCGACGCCTGCCATCCATACGAGGGCGACGAGGTGGTCCTCGCCGAGGGCGTGTTCACCGGACCGGGTAACCGCAACGCCGACGTGCACCAGAAAGCCATCACGGTGCGCAGCACTGATCCGGCGAATCCGGCGGTGGTCGCTGGCACCGTCATCGACTGCCAGGGCGTGAGCCGGGCTTTCTTCTTCCATCGCAGCGAAGGCCCGGAGAGCGCTCTTTCCGGGCTGACTATCATGAACGGCTACGCTGAAACCGGAGGTGGCGTCTATTGCTACTGCAGCAGCCCTGCCATAAGCAACTGCGTCATCACAGCAAACACGGCCCTCGAAGATGGCGGTGGCGTGTCCTGCTTCCGCAGCTACGTCCATCTGACCAACTGCACAATCGCCGAGAACACCGTCGAGAATGGCGATGGCGGTGGCATCTACTGCGGGTATAGCGACCCGGCGCTGACCTCCTGCGTGATCGTGGACAACGCCACCACCGTCCTGTACGGCGACGGTGGCGGTCTATGCTGTGACAACAGCAGCCCGACTCTTACGGACTGCATGTTCTCTGGAAACACCGCCTTCAGCAACGGCGGAGGCCTTGCCTGCCGCGACGCGAGCCAAGCGACGTTCTTCGCCTGCACGGTCTCCGAAAACTCAGCCGGCCACAACGGCGCTGGTGTACACATCCAGGATAGCAGTCCGACGCTGACCAACTGCGCGATTGTTGGAAACGGCCCCGCCGAAAACGCCGGCGGCGTATACTGTTCTGGAGCCGCCAGTGAGCCCCTGTTGATTGGCTGCAGGATTTCGGGCAACACAGCCGTTGATAGTGGCGGCGGCTTCTGCGGCTACCGCGCGGCGTTGAGTGGTTGTTCGATCACTTTGAACCGAGCCGCCTACGGAGGCGGTGTTCACGGCAACGACACAGTACTGACCGACTGCCTGATTGCCGAGAACACGGCAACGGCGGACGGAGGTGGCGCTTACTGGAGCTCGTACGGCAGCCCGACCTTAACCAGGTGTTCTATCGTGCAGAATGCGGCCGACGATGATGGTGGTGGAGTCCGCTGCGACTATCACAACAGCCCGACCATGATTGACTGCATCATCGGGCGCAATACAGCTGGCGACGGCGGCGGCATCCACTGCAGTCGCAATATCAGCATGACGTTGGCTAGTTGCACCGTCAGTAACAACTCGGCCGTCCAAGGACCCGCACTGGCGTGCGATTCCGCTTCCCATTTGGACTGCAGCAGCGTCGCCGTCGTCAACTGCATCCTGTCGAATGACGGCCAACCCATCTGGAACAACGACGGGTCGAGCATCAACATCACCTACAGCGACGTCACCGGCGGTTGGGAGGGCCTCGGCAACATCGACGAAGACCCGCTCTTCGTCGATCCTGAAAACGGCGATTTCCACCTCACCGCCGAGTCACCGTGCATCGACGCCGGCGATCCGGCGTTTGTGCCGGCGGCGGGCGAAACCGACATCAACGGGCAATATCGCCTGTGGGACGGCGACGGAAACGGGAGCGTTATCGTCGACATGGGCGCCGACGAGTTCGGTGCCCCCGTGCTCGGCGACATGAACTGCGACGGACTCGTGAACAACTTCGATATCCGAGCCTTTGTCCTGGCCATCACGAACCCCGACGCGTACGCCGCACAGTATCCCAACTGCAACATCATGCTCGCCGACCTCAACGGCGACGGACTGGCGAACAACTTCGACATCCGCCCGTTCCTGCAACTTCTGACCGGCGACTAGCGAACGGCAGCAGCACGACCCGTTCGCATCTCGGCGGGCCGGCGACCGTTCTCAGACGGCCGCCGGCCCGCTGGCATTACCGCTACCGACGTCCGGACGCGCCCGCCGGTGCACTCCGGCGCCCACGCGCGGGCTCTGCCGCAGATTCGGCGTTGTCGTCGCGCGGCAGTCGGCGGTACAATGCGGCACATGAGCGGGGCGACAATGGAGGTCGCCCCATCTGTCGGGCCAGGGGCGGGGCACACCACCGCTCCTGGTGGCGTCCGCCGACAAACGCAACGTCGGCGGTGAGGGTGCGGGACATTGGGGATTCAACCCATCAGAAACCTCTGCGGCCAGGGCGGTCCTCTGCTCCTTTGCCCCTCTGTTCCTCTGATCCTTCTTCACCAAGGGGAGTGACATGCAAAAAGTGCTGAACTGCGGGATTCTGGCAGCGATTGCCGTCTGTTGTTCGATTCTGCCGGCGGCGTGGGCCGAGGAACTGCACGTGCCGGCCGAGTACGCCACGATCCAGTCGGCGATCGACGCCGCCCAACCCGGCGACGAAGTCGTGATCGCTCCCGGAACGTACACCGGCGCCGGCAACAAGAACCTCGACTTCTGGGGCAAGGCCATCACGGTCCGCAGTACGGATCCCGAGGATCCCGCCGTCGTAGCGGCGACTGTGATCGACTGCGAGGACAGCGGCATCGGCTTCTGGTTCGTCAGTGGCGAAGGACCGGACAGCGTGCTGGCCGGCCTGAAGATCACGAATGGCCACGGCGACGCCGGCGGAGCGGTGGCCTGCTACGAGAGCAGCCCCACGTTCATCAACTGCGTGTTCTGGTTGAACGTTGCGATTGAGGGCGGTGGTTTGTTCTGTTACTACGCCAGCCCGACGCTGATTGGCTGCACGATCGCCGGGAACGAATGCCATCACGCTACCGGCTACGCAAACGGCGGCGGCGTGGCATGCTATTGGGACTGCGACCTCGTCCTGACCAACTGCAACGTCTACTGCAACGGTGTCAGCGGTGCGTACGCCCAGGGTGGCGGATTCTACGCCGTCGGGAGGGGTAGTCTGGCGCTCACGGACTGTATCATTTCCTGCAACACGGCCAGTGCAACCGAGTTTGCCAGCGGCGGCGGGTTGCGATGCGACACGCAACACAACTTGGTGCTCACCAACTGCGCCGTCGACGCCAATCTCGCCTATTCTTCTCAGGGTGCCGAAGGCGGCGGCCTTTTCGCCATCCGTGCCAGCGCGACCCTGATCAACTGCAGAATCGACTCGAACGCGGTGTCGGCGCCCAACGGACACGGCGGCGGTGTGTGCGCAGAGGAGCGCGGCAGCATAGCGCTTGCCAACTGCACCATTACCGAGAACAACGCGACCACGTACGGTGGTGGCGTCTATTGCTTCCTTCTGGCGGACGTGACAATGGCGAGCTGTTCGGTCACGGGCAACGTGGTAGGCGACTTCGGCGGCAGCGTCTGCTGTCGGCATGCCACCAGCCTGACTGCGACCGCGTGCACGATCAGCGGTGACTTGGTCACACGGGGACTGTGGCTGGCATGCTATTCGGGCTCTGACCGCGCACCGAGCACGGTCTCCATAGCCAACTGCATCCTCTGGAACGACGGCGACGCCATCCTGAGGTACGACGACTCCGCGATCAACATCAGGCACAGCAACATCAGCGGCGGCTGGACCGGTGTCGGCAACATCAACGAGGACCCGCTCTTCGTCGATCCCGAAAACGGTGACTTCCACCTGACCGGCGACTCACCGTGTATCGACGCCGGCGACCCGGCCTTCGTGCCCGAGCCGAGTGCCCGGGACATGGATGGCGAGTATCGCCTGTGGGATGGCGACGGGGACGGGACCGCCATGATCGACATGGGCGCGGATGAGTTCGGCTCGCACGTGTTTGGCGATCTGAACTGCGACGGGCAGGTCGACAACTTCGACATCAGCCCGTTCATCCTCGCTCTGACCAACCCGCAGGGCTACGCGGCAACGTACCCGGGCTGCAGCCGCGAGTTGGCCGACATCAACAGCGACGGCTCGGTGGACAACTTCGACATCCGCCCGTTCCTGCAACTCCTGACCGGCGACTAGCGAACGGCAGCAGCACTACCCGTTCGCATCTCGGCGGGCCGGCGGCCGCCCCCACGCAACCGCCGGCCCGCTTGCGTTTCGTCGCCGACAACCGCGCGCAAAAAAAAAAAAACCGGCCGTCTGCGTCCTGAATAATCCGGAACGCAGACGGCGGCCTTCGCGAGCAACAGGGAGTGTTTTTGATCCCGCCCAGAATCGGACAGGGTTGATCTTGTGTTCGCTGAGTGTTGTATCGGCCAGCCGGAGTCGCCGACATTAAACCTGGACCTGATTTATCCATCTTTTTCTGTGAAACGAATCCGACCGTACCTGCCCGCTTTTGGCTCAAGAAAGGCGGCATCACGTAAGTCGCTACGTAACATCCACTTATCGATTGCTGTCGGCGATTCAGCCGGATGTCCCCCGCCTGTCCGCCCCTCACCGGCGGCATAGCGCAAGACTCTGCGCACGATTTTTCGGGCACGGGCGATAAGCAGCATCCAACGGGCCCAAAATGTCCGTCATTCGTGCGACGTCGATGGATTTGATGACGTCGACGGCCCTCGCGACCGCAGCACGATCGTCACGGACGCACGACGATGAGATTACCGAGTGCGCGTGGCGAATAGCATACGCCATGAGCGCCGGACCACGACGAATATTCACCTCGCCGGGCATCCAGCCGCGTCACGTTCGCTCCCCAGACACGGTTCGTCAGCGCGTCCGGACCCAGGCTCGTCAGGGGTACCGCCAGTTCGATGATCCACACATCGCCCTGGATCGCCGCCGCGACCGCCGCACCGCTGTTCCACACCGTCGACGCACCCACCGGCGGATCCGTCGGATAACCCCGCCGCGCCACGACCACGCCCGACGGCTTGATCTGCAAAACATACAGATCGGTCGGCGTACCTTCCGTCGTCGGCCGCGGATCGAGCAGCAGCTCTACGACATCCTGCCCCCACGGCACAGCGCCTTCCATCGGCACGCGGTTCTCCGCCCGCCACAACGGCGGCTCGCCGGAGCGCAGCCGGCACCGCACGGCAACGTACAGCCGCTCGCGATCCAGGGCGAAGAAGGCCTGCGTCGGCAGCGTTGGTCGGTCCGCAAGATCGGGCGGAGCGTCGGTCCGCAGCCCGCGCACCAGCACGAAATCGCCGGCAATGTTGCTCGCCGCCATTGGCCAGTCGGACAGGTCCCCGTCGATCCGCACCGGCTGCCTGAGGTTCAGGCACGCCGCTACCGCCAGCCGCGTCGTCACCGCGAACGCCCCCAGCGTCCTCGTGTCGAACCGCAACTGGAACGGATACGCCCCGGCGGTGTTGTACGCCAGTCCGGATAGATCGATCTCGATCGGCGTGACTCGCTGCGTCCCCGCCCGCAACGTGATCGGCGCCACGGTCGGCGTCGTCCAGCCCACCGGCGGCGCGGGCAACACCCAGCTTCCGGTCAGGTCGGCGTTGGTCAGGTTCAGCACGTTGCAGTAGGCCCGCGCCTGAAAGTGGTCGCCAGTCGTTTGCAGACGGACGCCCTCGACCGCCGCCCGCACGCGCGTGGCCGCGTTCATCAGCGTGCCCCACGCCGTCTCGTCCATGATCTGCGCCCGATCATCGCCCGGCGCGGGATCAAACGCGATGGCCAGCTCACGCAGGGCGAGCCGCCGGGCCAGCGCCAACAGCCGCGCCTCGCGTGGCCAGCCGGTCGGCTTGCAGCTCAACAGATGATCGAGGCACGCATCGGTGCCAGCCCAGCGCACGACCTGCTGCGCCAACCGCTCCGCCGCCAGCTTCTGCCCGCGCCGCGCCAACAGCGTCAGCAGCGCATGATCCTGAAGCCCCCGGCGCAACCGCTTCAGCCGCAGCGATGGTACCGGCCGATCATTCAGCCCGTACGGACTGCCCGGGTAAATCAGGCACTCGCTCGCCGGCGACAGCACCGGCGGCCATCCCGCGTCCACGCTCCCGAACTCCGCCGCGTGCTCGATCCACAACGCATCCACGCCGTAACGATACGCCTGCCACGGCAGAATCTGGGCATCGGTGGACAACCCCGCCGGCGACAACGTCCCGCTGTACGGCGGATACGTCGGCATGAGCCACGCCCGCCGGCCGAGCGTCTGCTCGCGAGCCAGCGCCGCCGGCTCGAACCACTCCGCAGGCGGAGCCCAGATACCGACGTCCGGCACATCGATCAGCGGCGCGTTCTGCCAGCCTAGGCCGCGCAGTGATTCCGGCGGCAGGTGCGCCACCAACGGCAGGTTCGTCTCGCTTTGCCGCACGATCCCACCCACGCGACGCACGTGAGCCACCGCTTCCGGCGTGAGTGACTCCGGCGGGTTCAGCCGCACGAACGCCCGGTCGAGCCAGCCGCGCTCCGCGAAATGCCGGCGACATTCGGCGAGATACGCCGCCAACAGCCGCGCATACGCCGGAGAATCCAGCCCGCCTTCCTGCTCGGTGCCCGGATGTTCCCGCGACGCCGGAATGGGCCAGCGAGCCAGGCCAACCTGGTCGGCGAACGCCTCACCCGTCAGCCAGCCCTCGACCAATTCGTCGTACGGCTGCCAGTCGATCTCGACCCGCCGCCCGCCCGTCGGCCGGTACTTCGGAAAGCACGCCCACAGCACCGGGTTCGTCCCATGCTCGTGCAGCAGGCTCATCGTCTCATTGAGGAGTCGGCGGGCCGCTTCGTGCGCCGGCGAATCGGGCAGCACGCGGATGTCCTCCGCCGTCTCGCGCGGCCAGCCCAGGTGTGCTGCGAACAGATCCCCCGGATCTACCCGACAGATCACCGGCAGACTCGGCGCGCTCGGCAGCGCCACCGGCAGCACGCACAGCCGCACGGCACACGCAAACGCCGGCGGCGGCGCAGCCGCCCACGGATTCAACTGCTCCGCCGCCACCGGCCGCACGATGAGCTGCCCCGTGTAAACGCCGGGATCCGTCGTCGGCGGAATGCGCACATCGATCCAGACGAACTCGTTGGCCGGTCCGGTCAGGCGCAGCGGCCCGCCGCCACGCGGCGCCGACCACGGCACGAGAATGTCCGGCAGGGCGGTAGGGGTGGCCGGCCGGCCGACGTGCTCCGGATACCAACTGCCGAACCGCTCCATGCGGACGGATTGAATGCGGAACCGCGAAACGCATGTCGCCGCCGACAGCATTCCCCTCGGACCGGCGAGATCCGTGAGTTCGATCTCGAACGGACCAGCGGGCGGCGCATCGGTGTGCAGCGCAACCTGGAACCCCACCGTTTCATTGATCGCCGCATCGAGCGTGATCTCGCCGCGACTGGCGGAGAAGACCTCGCTCTCCAGCGCCGGCAGCGTGTCGGCAGCGAGCGGCTCTTCACCGCGCACCGCCCAGACGGTCAGCGGCCGGCGGACCGGGGGCAGGCAGCCCGCGGCCGCAAGCAGCACCATCGCCGCCAGCACGACGAACCACCGCCGCGCCACCCGGTCGGCCGGGACTACAAGCGCGGCTCGGGCCATTGCTGGACCTCGTAGAGCTTCTTCGGCGATTCCGGCTGACCCGTGCGGGCGGACAGGTAGATCGCTTGCAGGCAGGCCGTCACGGCCGTGTGGCGTTCGATGTTGCGCTCCTGGCTCTCGGGCGCGTGCCCTTCGCGGACGTCGGCGACGAAACGCTGCAAGTCTTCGCCGAGGAAGCCGTTCGGGTCGAACGTCCGCTCGTCCAGCAACTCGCCCTCACTGCCGTGGATGGAAACGCGTTGCGGTTCGAGGACGACGCTGCACTGTGCGCCATGGTGCGCGCAGCTCAACCCGAACGGATGAACGTCCCACGTGGCCAGCAGCGACGCCGCCCCGCCGCCCTCGTAATCCAGGATCGCGGTAACGGCCCCCTCCGTCTCGCGCGGCGCCTGGTCCGGTCGCCGGCGAACCTGGAGCGCCGCCCCCCGCACCGTGTCCGGCAGCTTGCGCACGGCCACGAGCGCTTCGAGCATGAAATACGCATCCGTCGCCAGCACCCCACCCGGCGCATCGACCTGGCTCGACCGCCACGAATCAAGCCCCGGACCGGCGACGGCGACCTGCAAGTTAGTCAGTAGCGGCTTGAACCCCTCCCGCCAGCGCAGCCCCCAGCGCACATGCTCGCCGATCGCCTCCCACCACGACGCCACGCGATACGGCGTCTTGCGTTCGCGCACCCGCCCGGCCAGCTCCGTCGCCTCGGCGAAGTTGCGGGCCAGTGGCGGCAATCGCCAGATGGGCAGCTTCCGATCCGCCGCCAGCGCGTCCAGTTCGAACGCCGCCCGCGGCGAGATCGCCAGCAGCAGCGCCTCGACCCCGCTGCGCGAAATCATGACGCGGGCATCGTCGAACCACTCGGCGTCGGGCAGAGCTGCCGGCTGGCGCATGCCGCTTTGAGCGACGATCTCGACCGGCGCGGACGCCAGGGCCGGACCGAGGCGCGCCACACCCTCGGCGTCAGCGATGAGGCCGACGCGGAGCGAGTCAGATTGCCGGACGTTGTCGGGTTGGTCCATCGGCTATAATCACGGCCGTTTCACGTGGAGCTGCCTTCGCGGGACGCACCATGCGTTTGTTGCTGACAACCACCGTTCTGGGGGCACTGGTTGCCCAAGCGGGCATTTTGCCCTCGGGCGACCCTTCCCGCCAGCCTGCACCCGGTTTCTCTCTGCCGGCACCGCCCGCCGACCCGCCCGGCGACGACTACGAACAGATGCTGCGCGAGGGCTTCGAGCTCATCGACGACGGGGAGCGGCAATCCGCTATTCGGGCTCTGCAACGCGCCGTACTGGGAGCCCCGGACGACACGCTCGCCGTCCTCGACCGGCAGTGCCAGGCGGCCCGCGGCAAGCCGCTGCCGGCGTTGCTCGCCGAATTGCGCATTCTGGAAGCCCTCGACGCCCGCAGCTTCTGGATCAAGTATGCTACGCCGTACGAGCGTGAGGCGTTGGGCCGGCAGCTCGAGGAGCGGAGCGAGGCGCTATTGGCCGTGGAATATCAGGGGCGCAGCATCCGCGCCTGGTCGGCCGAGCCGGAGGCGTACGAGACGCTCTGCTCCGACGCCCGCCAGATGGTCGCCACGGCGCGCCAGGTCGCGGGCATGATCGGCGTACGCCTGCGGCTCGATCCGCGGCTGAAGGACAATCGCGAGGAGCGGAAGCGGCTGCTCGATCTGCGCGAGAGCGTGGGCAAGTTCGTCGGGCGTGTCATTATCATGCCCGGCTATACTGAACCGCTCTCGGGCGAGCCGGACGACCCGGGCGCCGAGGCCGCCCGGCACCTCGACGAGAGCAAGGCGCCCACGAGCCGGCCGGCCAAAACCGAGCAGAAGCCGCCAGCCGGCGAGCCCTGACCACCGTGGACAACATTCGGCGAAGAACATAACGCACAGCGGAGCTGGCGATGAACGAGCAGCGGACGGCGGTTGCCGTAACGGATCTCCCCGGCTTGCGAAACCGCGGCAAGGTTCGCGACGTCTACGACCTGGGCCAGTCGCTCATGATCGTGGCGACGGACCGCATCTCGGCGTTCGACGTCGTCATGAACGAGCCCGTGCCCGATAAGGGCGTCGTTCTGACCGCGATGACCCAGTTCTGGCTCGAAACGCTGCCGGCGTGCGCCGCCAACCACCTCGAATACGTCGTCGGACCGGGCCACGTGCCGCCGGGCTACGAGCAGCACGCCGCCCAGCTCAACGGGCGGGCCATGGTCGTCCGCAAGGCGTCCGTGCTGCCGGTCGAGTGCGTCGTTCGCGGCTATCTCGTCGGCGGCGGGTGGAAGGAATACCGCGGGTGCGGGAGCGTGAGCGGCGTGCAGTTGCCGGCGGGGCTGCGGCTGGCGGAGAAGCTGGCCGAGCCGATCTTCACGCCGAGCACGAAGGCGACCGACGGCCACGACGAGCCGATTTCGTTCGAGCAGGCCTGTGCGACCGCCGCCGAGTTCATGATGGCCGGCGGCGCCGCCCCGGGTGCGGGTGAGGCGTTGATGCGTGCGGCCCGACAGCGGTCGCTGGAGATCTACCGCCAGGCCCGCGACTACGCCCAGCAGCGGGGGATCATCATCGCCGACACCAAGTTCGAGTTCGGCGTCTGGCGGAACCAGTTGCTGCTGATCGACGAGGTCCTGACGCCCGACTCCTCCCGCTTCTGGCCGGCGACCGACTACGAAGTCGGCCGCACGCCGGCGAGCTTCGACAAGCAATACCTGCGCGACTACCTCGCCGAAACCGGCTGGAACAAACACCCCCCCCCGCCGCCGCTGCCGGACGAGGTCGTGAAACACACCCGCGCCCGCTACCTGGAGGCATACCGCCTCCTGACCGGCCGCGAGCTGGCGCACACGTAGCGTCCGGGCTCCGTACCGGACGTCCCGTAGCGGCCGATCGCCAAATGTGGCACCGGATTGCATCCGGTGCGTCGTCACACGCTCGCTCGCAAACGCGCGCGTAGCGTCGGCCCCCTGTGGCCGACGGCTTCGTTGGGCCTTAAACCGTGAGCCTCGACCCGGACACAACGTCGCCGAGTGTGCGCGCAGTGTGGCATGCTGAAGCCTCAGGCGCCGGCATGTCTTCCTCTCGCGTCGAGAACAACATGCCCGCGCCTCAGAGCTTGGGCATGTCACACCCCGTAGCGGCCGACCTCCGTGTCGGCCGTCGGTCTCCACCAGCTTGCTGTCCCGCTATGTGACCGTTGGGCCATGGGGCGCTCGCAGCCAGCACCCGGCGGGCACCGAGGATACAAGAAAGGGGACGGCGGAAGGACCAAGATTCCCGACGGCGAGGCGTGGCAACCTGCAATCACGCCGTGCCTGCCAGATTGGCAGTGTCGCGGTGGCAGGCACGCCTGCTTCAGCAGCAGTTGCATCTACAGCGGCATAGCCTCAAACGGCGAATAGCACGAGGTTTAGCGACGTTCACATCAACAATCTCGTTTGGAACAGCGCTTGCTAAAGATTGTAGTGAACTTCGGGGGCGACCAACCGGGTCGTGGCGTTGCGACACTGTGCGCCTCCTGTCAACGTGGAGTTTGCGCGCATGTCGTCTTCAGATCCACAGCTCGATGATGCTCTTGTTGCTACCTACGCTGAGTTCGGCGTGCCAGCGGACCAGTTTTTTGCTGACACGCAGTTGACTCAGCGTTTTCTCCGCTTGCTCGCCGCTCGTCTGAAGAGGACGGTCAAGGATCCACGGCGGACGATGCGACGACTCGTGAGTCTTCGCAAGATGGGCAGACTCCCTCGTTTGCAGAGAGCATACTACGGACGAGGTGGACGGGACGTTACGGCGCAGGCTAACGTTGGTGCCTAGCTAGGCGTGATCCAACTCCTTTCCGCACTGCCTGAGGTACGGTGGCCTATGCTACGTCGGGCTGGCTTCTGGCTGAAACGGAACCACAATTGGATCCTCCCAACTCTCGCGATTGCTGTGGCCGTTGCGATCCCCATATGGCAACACCGCGCGGGCCGGCAACGCGCCGGCTACTTGAGCATCACGGAAGCCTTCGCGGGAGATCTACTCTCCCCGCTGCAGGCTGCCTCCTCGGCCCTATGCGTACGTGTAGAGGTCTTGGATGCGATTGGTCTGAAGCAAACCGCTGTTCCGGTGGAGCTATTGTCAAAAGTCGTTGATGGCGTCGTGATCAGGCGGCGGCTTTCTCGGGTTTTTCTCCGTCGATGAAGCGGACGCTGGCGATCACGTCCGGCAGAAGCTTCGCGCCATTCAGCGTCCG